>DASYZG010000036.1:0-50115 GCA_035946575.1 Terriglobia bacterium
GCCTGCCCCTCGTCCAGCAGCTTCTTGAACATCTCCACGCCCGTCACCACCCGCTTGAAGCTCTCCGGCCGCAGCCCCACGATCTCGATCTCTTCCTGCACCTTCACCTTCCCCCGCTCCACCCGCCCCGTCACCACCGTGCCCCGCCCCGAAATCGAAAAAATGTCCTCCACCGGCATCAGAAACGGCTTGTCGATCTGCCGCTCCGGCAGCGGAATGTACGTGTCCACCGCCTCCATCAGCGCGTCCACCGACTTCTCCCACTCCGCATCCCCTTCCAGCGCCTTCAACGCCGACCCCCGGATCACCGGAATCTTGTCCCCCGGAAAGTTGTACTTGTTCAGCAGATCCCTCACTTCCACTTCCACCAGCTCCAAAAGCTCCGGATCCTCCACCGCGTCGCACTTGTTCAGAAACACCACAATGTACGGCACGTTCACCTGCCGCGCCAAAAGCACGTGCTCCCGCGTCTGCGGCATCGGCCCGTCCGTCGCCGCCACCACCAGGATCGCCCCGTCCATCTGCGCCGCGCCCGTGATCATGTTCTTGATGTAGTCCGCGTGCCCCGGACAGTCCACGTGCGCGTAGTGCCGGTTCGCCGTCTCGTACTCCACGTGCGCGATCGCGATCGTGATCCCCCGCGCCTTCTCCTCCGGCGCGTTATCGATCGAATCGAACGGACGAAACTTGATCTTCGGATTGTGCTTCGACAAAACCTTGGTGATCGCCGCCGTGAGCGTCGTCTTCCCATGGTCGATGTGACCGATGGTCCCGATGTTCATGTGCGGCTTCGAACGATCAAATTTTTCCTTGGCCATAAAGGGTGTCGCCTAAAGTCCTCACAGAAAAGCGGCCTCGACTCTGCTGCCAGCTACGCTGGAGCCGATGAGCGGAATTGAACCGCTGACCTCGTCCTTACCAAGGACGCGCTCTACCAACTGAGCTACATCGGCCCCTCAAAACCCAGTGGCAAGTGGTTCAGTGGCAGGCGGCGAGCACTTGATCAGCAGTCACAGCGTCGCCTGCTTACCACTTGTCACCTGCCACTGCTTCTTGGAGCGGGAGACGGGAATCGAACCCGCGACCAACAGCTTGGAAGGCTGTGACTCTACCACTGAGTTACTCCCGCATCGCCTTTTCCGCTTGCAGATTGATGATTGCTGGTTGGTCGGCTCCCGCCACGCCTCCTGATCCTGCACGCAATCGTCAATCTTCGACCTGCAATCAGCAATCGCGAATGGTGGACAGGGGAGGGTTCGAACCTCCGTAGGCCACATGGGCCGGCAGATTTACAGTCTGCTGCTTTTGACCGCTCAGCCACCTGTCCGAATCTCAAAGACACGATCTGGCCGGCGCTCCGTTCGCGAGCGAAAGCTCCATTTACCGGCTGACGGATTACCGGACAGGCACGCGACAGCCCCAGGCTGCCGCCTCACTATGATGAAATTGTCTCAGAACTCAGCCCGACGCGCACCCTCTCGATATCTGCAGGCGCTCAACCGTGGAGCTGGCGAAGGGATTCGAACCCCCGACCCTCTGATTACAAATCAGATGCTCTACCAGCTGAGCTACGCCAGCCGTCCGAAACCCCCCAATTATATGAAACGGGAAAGCAAATTGCAAGGCCTGTTTACTGCTCTCCCGCAGCGGCGTGCCAGCGAGCCATGTGCCCCCGAAAAAAATCGTGCCAGCCAAAATCAGATTGCCAATCCAGTCACAGTCAGAGCTCCCATTGACAATGCCCAGTTCCTCGCTTAAGTTAGATGAATTAGCGGAAGCCGGCGACATCCTGTCGTGAGGGGGAAGATTCGACTGCGCCAGCCTCTCAAAATGAAGAAGGAGGGAGGCATGAAAGCCTACGCCAGACGATTTTTCGCGGTGCTTGTTCTCGGGCTGGGCTGCGCCCTCGCCGTTGCGGGTCTGGCTGCCCAACAGGAACCGGCAGTACAAAGCTCCCCGACCGCAGATCAGGATTCTCCGGTGCCGCCCGCGGCCCAGACCGGGGCTCAGGCGCCAACCGGCGTCACGAAACCTGTCGACCAGTCGGCGCCCGATAATTCCGTCGCTCCGATTAACGCCGACGCTGGCGCTCCGGTCGGCGTTCAGGCGCAAGACGCGACGAACCTCCTTCTCAACACCCGCATCGGTCCGAATTACGTGATCGGCCCCGAAGACGTTTTGCAGATCGACGTCTTCGACGTTCCGGAACTTAGCAAGCTCAAGGTGGAAGTCGGGAATGACGGCAACATCTCCGTGCCATTGCTGGGGCGTGTCAAAGCGGCAGGGCTCACCCAACACCAGCTTCGTGACGAACTGGCGGAGGAATGGGGCAAGAAGTACCTGCAGGATCCGCAGGTGATGCTTACCATAGAGGAGTTCAAATCCCGGCCCGTTTCAGTCGTCGGGGCTGTCGCCAAGCCTGGCGAGTATTATCTTACCGGACGACGCACGCTCGTCGAAGTTCTCGCGATGGCCGGGGGGCCGGCCAGCCTCGGCGCCGCTGCCGGGAAGGAAGTCATGGTGGAGAGGCCCGAGGGATTCCAGGACCTCCCGCAGGTTGACGGGCTGACGCAGACGGCGCCCGACAAGGTGTCCATCGAAATGAAGAAGCTGCTTTACAGCCAGGACACCGATCTGAACATCGAGATCAAACCATTCGACATCGTCAGCGTCAGCCGCGCCGGAATCGTTTACATCGTCGGCGCCGTAACCCGTCCCGGCGGGTACGTTCTTGACAATAAGGACTCTGTATCGATCCTGGAAGCTCTCGCCATGGCCCAAGGGGTTGGGCCTAACGCCAGGACTAGCGAGGCCCGGATTGTCAGGAGGTCGGCTACCGGAGTTCAGACTTCAGTGGCGATCGATCTCAAGAAAGTGCTGGCGGGCAAAGCCCCGGACGTAACGCTTGCCGCCAACGATATCCTGTTTGTTCCCAACAGCGCGTCCAAGGCGGTCGGAAGGCAGACTCTCGGCACGACGCTAGGCATCCTGACCGGCCTCGTGATCTACCGCGGCCTGTGAGGAGGCTGCCAGCCCCTCTCAAGCCACAAAACTGGAAGAGGATTGAGGATGGACGAGAATCGCATCACCCAAGTGCGGGGGTCAGACGCGACTTTGGTGCGCGCTGAGCGGGCTGTGCCCCGCGAGCCCGTGGTGCTCGACGTTGCGCCTGAAGACGTCCCTCACCTCCTCGACTACTGGGAGCTCGTTCGCAAGCGTCGCTGGCTGGTCCTCACCTGTGCGCTGGTAGTGTTCACCACTGTGGCCATCGGCACCTTGAAAGAGAAGCCTATTTACGAGGGCAAAGTACTGCTTGAGATTGACCCGGAGGCGCCGAGCGTGGTCAACTTCAAGGAAGTCGTGAACCCCAGCACCAGCGACATGGAAAGCTATGAGGACACCCAGTATAAGATTATCCAGAGCCGCACGCTGGCGGAAAAGGTTGTCCGCGACCTGGAACTTTACAAGAACCCCGAATTCATCCGCAACCGTTACCTGTTCGGGCTTTTCGACGGAGGTGTCCCGCCCCTCCCGGCCAACATTGACGAAGGCCCGCCCGACTCCACGACGCCCATTTTTCGCAATGCCGTCAGCTACTTTATGAGTTCGGTCGATGTGAACCCGATCCGAAGGAGCAATCTGGTAGAGATCGATTTTGAATCGACAAATCCGCGCACCGCTGCGACAGTCGCCAACAAGCTCGCTGACGATTACATCGAAAACAACCTGCAAGTAAAATTCGACGCCACCACCAAGGCCTCGGCTTGGCTTGACAACAAGCTACGCGATCTGAGAGCGCAAGTGGAAGCCGCCGACGATAGACTGGCAGCGTATGCCCGCGCCAACGGCATCGTCTTCGTCAGTCAGACGCAGACATTGGTCACCGAGAGGCTGGCGCAACTTCAAACCCAGCTGACCGGCGCGCAGGGCGACCGCCTGGCCAAGCAGGCCCTCTACGATCAGGTCAAGTCCGGTCACATCGATACCCTCCCGGGTGTCATCGACAATCCGCTCGTTCAGAACCTGATGACTCGCAAAACGGAGCTGGAGCGGACCTACGACGACATGAGCGTGACCTACAAGCCGGATTACCCCAAAGTCGTGCAAGTCAAGAAGCAGATGGACGCGATCGACAAGCAGATCGAGCACCAGAAGCAGATCGCCTCCAAGACGATCATCGATCAATACACTGATGCTGTAGGCCGGGAAAAATACCTGGAAGGGGCCGTGGAAGACGCCAAGAAGGCGGTCAACGACCTGGCCGACAAGACGATCCAGTACAACATTATCAAAAGGGATTCCGACAGTAATCATGAGCTGTACGCAGCCCTCACGGAGCGAATGAAAGAGGCCAACGCCGCGGCCGGCTTGAACCAGTCGAACATCCACGTGGTTGATCCTTCAGTGGTGCCCTCAGGCCCTATCAAGCCTCGCGTGATGCTGAATCTGAGCATCGGCCTGTTGCTGGGACTTGCGCTTGGTGTGGGTCTTGCGTTCTTCCAGGAATATCTGGACAAGACGCTCAAGACGCCCGATGACGTGGAGCAGTTTCTGCGCTTGCCTTCGCTGGGAGTCCTGCCTCGCTTCGCTCTGGCGGGCGCCACCGAGCAGAACGGCGACGACACCGAGACTTTGATGCTGACGTCCGGATCCAACGGGCATCACCCTCAGGCCCCCGCCATTCAGACAAGTCCTGAGGCGCTGGAGGCCTTCCGGTCTCTGCGCACGTCTGTACTGCTCTCTGCCAGCCCGGTACCGCGCCTGATCCTGGTCACCAGCGCCTTGCCGAGCGAGGGCAAGACCACGACGGCAATCAACCTGGGCGTGACTCTGGCCGCTTTGGGCAACAAGGTCGTCATCGTCGACTGCGATATGCGACGCCCCGCCGTTCATCGCGGCACCGCCGTGGAAAATAATCCCGGCTTCGTCCAGTGCCTGACCGGACATGTGGACCTCGGAAGCGCGCTGTTGCCGGTTTCAGGCGTCGAAAATCTCAGCGTCATACCTTGCGGGCCCATCCCGCCCAACCCGGCCGAGGTCCTTTCTTCTCCCCTATGTGCCGACCTGCTGCACCGGCTCCGTGCCCAGTTTGAGTACGTTCTCGTGGACTCGCCACCCCTGCTCAGTGTAGCCGACAGCCGGATTCTGGCCACGCTGGTGGATGCCGTGGTGTTGGTCGCCCGTGCCCATGCCACGCCTTACGACGTGGTGCGACGGGCGCGTACCCTGCTTTACGGCAGCGGCGCTCGCATTCTGGGCGTTGCGCTTAACGATTTGGACCTGAAGCGCGATGGCTTCGGTTACGAGCAGTACCAGTATGGCTACGGGTACGGCTATGGACAGTCCACGGACGATCACGATACGGCCTGACCTTAAGATAACCCGCAGGCAAGTTGGTCCGGGCTGAAGCATTGGGAAGCCTGCCGTTTACGATGCGCGCCCGATCAGCGATTTCCCAAGGCGTCATCTTGACGCAAGCGCTGGCGGGCGGCTATTCTGAAACTTACCGCCGCGTTCATTTGCACATTCAGGCGCAGGGAGAGGTTTGCTTTGAAGCGAACGTTCCAACCGAACCGCAGACGCAGGTCAAAGACGCACGGCTTCCGGATCCGGATGCGCACGCCAGGGGGCCGCAACACGCTCCGCCGCCGGCGCCAGAAGGGCCGGCACCGCTTGACCCCATGAATGCCGGCCGTCGGCCACACGCATTCCCCAAGCACCTTCGGCTGCTCAGGCGAAATGAGTTCCGGCGGGTTTACGAAGAAGGAAAGCGCCGGAGCGCGTCCTTATGTACCGTGTTCTTTCGATCGAACGGACTCGCCGAAAGCCGTCTGGGCCTTACGGTGCCGGTGGCAGTGGGCAATTCCCCGCTCCGCAACCGATTGAAGCGCCGGGTGCGGGAAGTATTCCGCCTGAATCAGGCGGCGATACCGGCCGGGTGGGACATCGTGGTGAATCCTCGCAAGGACGTGGCCCGCGTGTCCTTCGCTACGCTGACGCGGGAATTGCTCCGGCTGTTCCCGGCCAATCCTCCGGCTGGGCCGGCCGGGCCAGTCTCAAGTGCTGCGCCAGGCACACCGAAGCCGGCGGCGTCACCGGCTGCGGAAATGAGACGCCCCGATCAGGTTTCCTGAAGACATTCGTACTGGCCGTGTTCGGCTTCTATCGCGCCGCGATTTCCCCGGTCCTGCCTTCGTCCTGCCGCTTCTATCCCACTTGTTCGGACTACGCCTGCCAGGCGGTGTCAACCTGGGGCCTGAGGCGCGGCCTGCGGCTGACGATCAGGCGATTGGGGCGCTGCCGGCCTTTCGGGCCCTATGGATATGACCCAGTCCCGCAACCAGCGGACCCTTCGGGCGCGAATCCGACCACCGCGAGCGCAGCGTCCAAGGACGCTCCTTTCTCTGTGCCCTCCGTGGTGAGGGGTTCGGCGCGCGCCGGAGCGAATTCTGGAGTTGCTCGTACAGAGGCTTTGCTTTGAATCTGGGTGAAAACAAGCGGATCTTTGTGGCGTTCGGGCTGACCCTGCTCATCATCCTGCTCTGGCGTCCGCTGATGACCAGGCTCGGGTATGCACCGGAGAGTCCGGTGTCTGAAACGCCGGCCCAGCCTGCGAATCCGAGCACCAAATCCGCGGAGGCCTCAAGAGCGGGCGGAGCGCCGGCTGCGACCGCCCCAAGCCCGACTTCCGCCAAGGCTGTCAAGGCGGCCCCGGCACCTGCCCTGGTGCCGATCGCCGGCAAGCAGGCGGAAGACGTGGTGGTGGAGAACGATCTCTACCGGATCACCTTCGACACCCAGGGCGCGGTGATCAAGAGCTGGATCCTTAAGAAGTACACCGACGCGCAAAACAAGCCGCTCGATCTGGTCAACAAGGAAGGGGCGCCTCAACTCGGCTGGCCGATGCAGGTGACCCTGCCGGACACGGCTCTGGCCGGCAAGCTCAACGACGGCATCTATACCGTCCAGCCGGCGCCTGCTGCCCGGACGCCTCTGCAGGCGCCCGCGAAACTGACCTTCACTTACAGCGACGGCCAGACAAGAATCGAGAAGAGCTTTTCCTTCGGGCAGACTTATCAGGTGGACGTGAGCGTGAGCGCCTCCCAGAGCCGTGTGGGCGCGATTCCGGTAGGCGTCGGGTGGACCGCCGGGTTTGGCGACTATTCGCTCGGGCCGAAAATGCTGAGTTCCGCCAGCAAGGCGGTTTACGATCTCGGTGGCGACCTCACCAAGGTCAAGGAAAGCAAGCTGAAGGGTCCGCAAAGCGTTTCGGGAGCGCTCGATTACGCGGGTCTCGAAGATCAGTACTTTGTGGACATCTTCCTCCCGCGCTCGCCCGGCGACATCTTCAGGATCAGCCGGCAGTCCTGGAAACCCGCAAACTGGACGGAGAAGGAACCGCCCGCGCCCTTTGAAGTCGATCTCTCCACGCCGGCCGCCGGGCCGCTGGATTTCGGGTTGTTCGTCGCGCCCAAGAATCTCGACTTGCTCAAGTCGATGAATCCGCCGCTCGACAACCTGATCGACTTCGGCGTCTTCAAGATCCTCGCCGAGCCGCTCTTCCTCGGCTTGCGCTATATCTACGACCACTGGGTCCGCAACTACGGCTGGGCCATCGTGCTCCTGACCGTGCTAATCAACCTGGCCCTGTTCCCGCTGAAGATCAAGGGCATTCACCTCGCGCAGAAGCAGCAGAAGGTGGCGCCGATCATCAAGCGCATCCAGGAAAAGTACAAGCAGTACAAGATCAATGATCCCCGCAAGCAGAAGATGAACCAGGAGATCATGGAGGTCTACAAGCAGTATGGAATCAATCCGATCGGCGGCTGCCTTCCCATGGTGCTGCAGCTTCCCCTGATCTACGGATTCTATGAAGTGCTCGAAACTGTGATCGAATTGCGTCACGCGCCCTGGTTCGCATGTGTTCGGGATCTGTCTGCGCCGGACGCCTGCCACCCCTTCGGAATTCCCCTGGCGCTCCTGCCCACGCTGATGATCGTCAGCATGTTCGTGATGCAGGTCATGACGCCCATGGGCGCCACCGACCCCACGCAAAAGAAGATGATGTACGTGATGCCACTGCTCTTCGGCACCATTTTCTATCGCCTCCCCTCCGGCGTCGTGCTTTACTATATGACGGCGAATCTGGTGGGCATCGCGCAGCAGTTGATCATCAACCGGTTCATCCCCCATTCGCCGATTGTAGCCAGCGCTCCCGAGACGAAGGGCAGCGACGGTCCAGGTCCGGCCAAGAACGGTGGCCAGGGTCAGGGCCGTCGGGCTCGCAAACCGGTGGGCGCGAAGAATTGACCACTATGGCCTCAGAATCCTCATCCGGCGCCGCGCCGGCGCCCCTCGAGCGCCACCAGGCAGCCGTCGAAGAGTTCGCACGCCAGATCGTCAAGCTGGGCGGATTCCGTCTCGACGTGAAGGTCCGGCACCTGCAGCCGGCGGATGAGCATTCGCCCGCCATGGTGGTCGACTTTTCCGGGCCCGACGCCGGTCTCCTGCTCGAAGCTCACGGCGAGTTGCTCAACGCCATCGAGTACGTGGTGCTGCGCGCCGTGCGCCTCGAAGAGAGCCTCTTTCCCAAGATCAGCTTCGATTGCGAGGATTACCGCCGCATGCGCGTGGAGGAATTGAAGCTCATGGCGCAGGTGGCGGCGGACCGCGTCCGCGATACCGGCATGCCCTTCCCTCTTGGCCCCATGAACGCGCGCGAGCGCCGGATCATCCACCTGGCGCTGAACAGTCGTCCGGAAGTGCGCACCGAGAGCGAAGGCCAGGGTCCGGAACGTAAGGTTGTGATTCATTCCGCAGCGAAGCCCGCGCGACGGTAGAGATTCGTGTAAGAAGCCTCGAGTCCCAGCGTCGGTTGGTTCGGAGTTGAGGATGTTCTGGGCCGAGACTGCCCAGCTTCTAGGTAAACCGGGGCCCAAGGCCGAGACTGCCGCAACCCGCGCTAACCAGGAACAATTACGCCGAAGCCGGCGCGCTCGCTCGAAGGCTACCCGAGCGTGCGGTAAAGCCCGCGTCGGCCGGCTGGCGTAGGCCCTTGCGTGTCTTTCCGAATGTTGCCGGCCCTCACTTCCCGTTCAATTCCCTGGCGGTGGCGTCATTTGAGGGACGCCTCTACCGAGCCACGCTTGACAGACGTTTTCGCCGGGGTTGAAGCTGATACTGGAAGTTCTGGCTATACAGCCTTTGAGGGTTGAATTTGCCCAAACAGTCCGAGTCCCAAAACTGGTGGACCACAGTTCCGGGCCTTCTGACCGCGCTTGCGGGAATCATCACGGCCGTGACCGGGTTGATCCTGGCCTTACATCAAGCCGGCGTTGTAGGTGCGGGCAAGCCGAACTTCGAGAGGCAGCCCGCCCAGCAAGCCAAGGCCGCTGGAAGTTCAAGCGAGCTGAAGCGTGGCGGAGATCGCTCAGGCGAAATCCCTGTCGCGAACGGAATCTCATTCCCGTCGGGTGATGTGATCCAGGTGGGCGAGGGCAAGGAACGGGTCGTCTACAAGGTACTCTCGGGGCGACTCGAAGAGCGTCGTGATAATTCGCTCGCCCTGTTCCTCAACATTCGCGTCACCAACTTCACCCCTTATCCCGTTTTTTGCGGCAACAGTATCCGTCTGCTAGTGGACGAAGCCCCGCGCTCACCGGCTGACACCACTCATCTCGATACGCCGATCGACACCCAGAGCGCGCGCGATGCCAATATGGTTTTTGACGGCCTGCCCAGGGGGTCGCACCGCGTCACGGTGATCGTGGTCGATCCGCGAAACAGCTCCGGGGATATGTTCAAGCTACCCCTCGACCTCGTCCCGCCTGAACCGTGACAGGTACTCCAGCTTCGCCGCACTTCCCCTCCGCGCGTGACCACGGCTTCGCTCTCCATGTCGCGGCCAACGCGTATGGATCGGCCTCCGGTAACTGCTTCAATTTTGCCGCAACGCCCTCATCGGATCGATTCGTGTCGCCGCGCGTGCTGGCAGGCAGCACGCCGCCAGGGCCACGATTATCAGCACGGCGCTCGCGGAGGCCAGGCTTGCCGGGTCGGCGGGGCTGACGCCGAAGAGCATGTGTGAGAGTCCGCGACCGACCACCAGCGAAGCGGCCAGCCCCAGGGCGATTCCCAACCCGACCAGCTTCATGCCGTCGCGGACCACAAGCCGCAGCACCGTGCCGGGCACGGCTCCGAGCGCCATGCGCACGCCGATCTCCCGGCGACGTCGGGTGACCGAATACGCCATGACACCGTAGAGTCCGACGCTCGCCAGCAGCAGCGCCAGCGATCCGAACATGCCGAGCAGCGCCACACCGACCTTCGGCCCCCAAAGAACCTGATCGATGAGCATCGCGCCTGTCCTCGCGTCGCTGATCTCGATGTTGCTGTCGAGCGCACGGACCGCGCGCTGGATCGTCAGCAGCAGCGTCGCTGGATTGCCCTGGCCGCGCACGTAGAGCGTCATGTCGCCGGCCAAGTTCTGCTTTTGGGGAAGGTAAACGCAAGGCTGCGGAGCTTCTCCAAGGGTCGTGTAATCGGCGTTCTTCACTACACCAACCACCTGGCGCCAGGTATCATCGCCCACAAAATGGAAACGCCGCCCGAGGGCATCGCCACCGGGCCAGCGCCGGGCCGCCAGGGCCTGGTTAATCACGGCCACCGGCAGTGATCCCTCGCGATCATCGTCGTTGAAAGTGCGCCCGGCCACGAGCGGGATTTCCAGGGTCCGGAAGTAGTCCGTACTGACGACGAACGATACTGTCTGAAGGTTTTCAGATTTCTTGCGCTCCTCCGCGCCCTCGATCACCACCGCGCGCGAAGCGCTGTTCCAGAACGGCATTCCCGAAGCCCAAGCCGCCGATTCCACGCCCGGCAGATTGGCGATCCGCTCCCGCGTGGCGCGGTAAAACTCCTTGACGCGCTCGGGACCATACCCCGCCTGCGCCGGGTTCATCATCACCAGCCCCAGGTGATCCGTCTGGAAGCCGGGATCGATCGTGTAGGCGCGCTCGATGCTGTGGAAGAAGAGCGCCGCCGTGATCAGGCACACCAGGGAAAAGGCGACCTGGCCGACCACGAGCGCGTTGGTGAAACTGAGCGTTCGCCGGCTTCTTCCCGAGGCCGCCGTCTCTTCTTTCAGGGCCGCGGCCACGTCCGTGCGCGCAGCGCGCAGCGCCGGCGCCAGTCCGAATAAAGCGACGGTTACCAGCGATACCAGCACCGCGAACACCAGCACGCCGGCATCGAAGTTCGGCGTCACCATGTTGTGGATTTCCTCAGCCGGGACAAACGACCACACGAATCGGCAGCCCGCGTGTCCCAGGCCGACTCCAGCCAGGCAGCTGACGAGGCTCAGCAACACGCTCTCGGTGAGCAATTGCCGCATCAGCCGGGTGCGGCTCGCACCGATCGCCAGCCGCAGCCCGATCTCGTGCCGCCGCGACTCGGCGCGCGCCAGCAGCAGGTTGGCCACGTTGGAGCAGGCAATCGCCAACACCAGCAGGACTACGAGCAACAGCACCGCGCTTGCCAGCGTGAGACCGCCGGCGCCTCCCGCACCCAGGAAGAGCTCGTCGCTGATGGGACGGACGCTGATTCCGTGCCCCTCGTTGCTCTCGGGATACTGCCGGGCGAGAGCCGCGGCCAGGGGATCGAGGCTCGCCTGGGCCCGCGGTATCGAGAATCCATCCTGCAGCCGTCCTATTCCCCGGAAGAGCGGCTTGGCGCGGTCCGACAGAGCCGAGCGGAACTCCGCCGGGAAGATCCGTTCCGACATGGTGGCTGGCAGCCAGAGATCCGGCCCAAAAACGGCGCTCACACCCAGAAAGCCCTTGGGTGCGACTCCAACGATCGTAAAGGTGGTATTGTTCAATTCGAGGGTTCGGCCCAGGACGTCCGGGGCGCCGCCAAAACGCGCCTGCCACGCGCTGTAGCTCAGCACGGCCACCGGCGCCGATCCCGGCTCGCTATCCTCTGCCGGCAGGAAGAACCGGCCGATCGCCGGCCGGAGGCCGAGAGTAACGAAATACTGCTCGGTCACGAGCTCGCCGAACATGCGCTCGGGCCCGTTCTTTCGTGCTAGTGTCTGGGGGTGGGGATCGGGGCGAATACCACGGTCTTCACGATCATCAACACCCTGTTGCTCCATCCCTTGCCGGCCCGTGATCCGTCGCAGCTCGCGGTGCTGTACGACGCCCAGGCCGGTCAGCGGAAACAGCAATGGGCCCAGCCCGGTTTGTCGTACGCCAATCTTCAGGACTATCGGGAAGGGCAGAAGTGCTTCAGCAGCATGGCGGCGTTCACCTGGCCGCAAGTGGCCGCGAGCGCGAACAGCGGCGACTTCCGCAGCGTGCGCCCGCCATAACGAAGATCTCGCCAGAAGCCGTCCATGAGATTCCCCGGCTTGGTGTCGCCGGCCGGCACGGCATCACGTTTGGGCATGACGTCGCTCCTTTCACTCCCGGCCCGCAGCCGGTAAACGTCGTCCAGCTCCGCGAGAGTGCGCTCGTACGCTTCGTCTTCCGCGACCCCTCCGCTCAGCAGTTCCTGATAGTGGCCCTCAAGGTGCTGCGCGATCTCCACTGTCAGGTCCAGCTCCGCGGGCGCGCGGAGGCCGAGCGGCCGGAGCCGTTCCTGAGCGAGATTATGCCAATCAGGCATGCTCGATTCCTGCTATGCGCCCGACGAGAGCCACGAAGTCCCGCCAGCTCTTCTGCTTCGAGCGCAGCGCTTTCCTGCCTTGCGGAGTCAGACTGTAATATCGCCGCCGGCGTTCGTGCGATTTCTCCACCCATCGCGCCTCGAGCCACCCTTCTTTCTCGAGGCGATGCAGCAGCGGATAGAGTGAGGTCACGTGAAACTGCAACGCCCCGCCCGACCGGACCCGGATCAGCTTCGAGATGTCATACCCGTGGCGCGGCCGGTCCTCAAGCAGCGAAAGCACCAGGAGCTCAGCGCTTCCCTTCTTCCACTCGTGATCGGGCGGAGTTGTCTTCATATACGTCAGTCCCTTATATGGGACTCACCAGGTAGTACGGCCGGGCCAGGCGCTTTGTTTCACGCGGATTTCGGTGGTGGTGTCATTGGAGAAATCTTCGCCAGAATGAAACGGGAGACGCTGCCGCAATGCTGAAGAGGCGGGAAAGGCGCAAAAGGCGGCATAATGTTTTCGTGAGATTTCTATCCAAATGCCTCAAAATCACGGGATACGTCACTTTCTTTGGAATGTTCTTGGCGAATCTGGTCCTGATCACTTACTGGCGCGCCGTGCGCCCGCACATTTCGCAAGCCGCCTCGGGATGGACCAGGCTGTTGCCTTGGGGCCTCGGCGCCTACGGCACCGTTGGAGAAGCCCGCTTCTTGACCAATTCCTTTGATTTCTACCTGCCGGCGGCGTTCCTGCTGGTCATCGCTTCCGCGCTCATCGACTTTTTCAAATTCGGGGTCTGGCCACTAAAGAGATCTCCGAAGAGGCAGATCTGGAAATAGGCGGCCGGCTTTTCATGGATGGTGACACCAATGCCCGGCACGCCCTACCATATCAACGGCCGCAGTTTGGCTTGTCGTGACGGCCTGCAATGCCGGTTGCTCCCGAAGACACCATCGTCGCCATCGCCACCCCGCCCGGACGCGGAGGCATGGGCGTGGTGCGGCTCTCGGGCGCGCGCGCCATCGAGATCGTTTCCAGTCTCGTGCATCTGGCAAAGCTTCCGATGGACAACCAGCGCGCGACCCTCGGCGCGTTTCGCGATCCCGGATCGGGCCGGGTGCTCGACGAGGTTGTGCTGACGGCGTTCCGTGCTCCCCGCTCCTACACGGGCGAGGACGTGGTTGAGATTTCCTGCCACGGCGCGCCCGTGATCCTTGCCTATCTCGTCGAATGCTGCCTCGAGCGGGGCGCGCGCGTGGCCGAGCCCGGCGAGTTCAGCCTGCGCGCCTTCCTCAACGGCCGCATCGACCTCACCCAGGCCGAAGCCATCCGCGACTTGATCGACTCGCGTACAATTTATCAGGCTCGCGTGGCCGCAGAGCAGATGGAGGGGGCCGTTTCGGCAAGGCTCAAGCCGCACAAACAGGCGCTGGTGGACCTGATCGCGCGCCTCGAAGCCGGTATTGACTTTGCGGAGGACGACGTTCCGGTGTCGGGCTGGTCCGAGATCGAGCAGAACCTCGACAGGATCTCGGCCGATCTCGAGCCCCTGGCCGCCGGTTACCAATACGGGCGGCTGGTGCACGACGGCCTGAGCCTGGCCATCGTCGGCCGGCCGAATGTCGGCAAATCAAGCCTTTTCAACAGATTGCTGAACGAAGAACGCGCTATCGTCACCGCCACGCCGGGCACCACACGCGATCTCGTGGCCGAGAGCGCGGCCATCGGCGGCATCCCGGTGCGGCTGGTCGACACCGCCGGCGTCCGCGAGACCGGCGACGAAGCCGAGCAGATCGGCGTCCGCAAGACCCTGCAAGCCATCGCCGACTCCGATCTGCGCCTTTTGGTCCTTGACGCATCCGCGCTCTGGACGGCCGAAGACAGCGCTCTCCTCGAACGCGTGCGGCCCTTAGGCTCATTTCTGGTGGCGTGCAATAAGTGTGATCTGGCTCACAAGCTGACCGCCGCCGACCTCGCCCATCGCCTGGCCGGCGCGGCGCCCCCGGCGACAATCGTCTGGGCCTCGGCGCTGACCGGCGAGGGCGTCACCGAGCTCAAGGCGGCCCTGCTCGATCTTGCGGCTCCGGCGCGCGACGCCGGCGGCGGAATGCTGATCACCAATCTGCGGCACCAGCAACTCTTGCGCGAGTGCCTGCGTGCGGTCGGCACCGCCCGCGACGCCGCCCGCGAGCAGGTCCATCACGAGATGCTGCTGCTCGACCTCTACGACGCCCTGCGCGCGCTCGACGCCATTACCGGCGCCACCACGGTCGAGGATCTGCTGGGAGTCATTTTCTCCACGTTCTGCGTGGGTAAGTAGTTCCCTGCAAACTCCCATCGCTGGGCTCTACAAAGGTGACCCACGCCCGCTCAGCTCATGCACCATCCCGACGAGCGCAGTCACGTTCTCGTAAGGCGTGTCGGGCAGAATGCCGTGGCCGAGGTTGAACACATGACCGGGCCGGCGGCCGGCTTGTTGCAGAATGCGCTCCACGCGCGCGCGGATCACGCTGCGATCGGCGAGCAGCACACTGGGGTCGAGATTCCCCTGCACCGCCACATCGTAACCCACGCGCCGCCACGCGGCGTCGAGTTCCACATGAAAGTCGAGGCCGATCACGTTTCCGCCCGCTTCCCGCATACCTTCGAGCAAGGTTCCCGTTCCGGTGCCGAAGTGAATCAGCGGAATGTCGCCCGGCAAAGCCTCGAACAGCGCGCGGCTCCATGGCAACACGAACTCGCGATAGTCCGCGGGGCCGAGGCAGCCGACCCAGGTGTCGAAGATCTGGACCGCCTGCACGCCGGCCTCGACTTGCCCGCGCACGTAGGCGACGAGGTTGCGCGCGAGGCGCTCCATCAGCGCCCGCCAGCCGCCGGGATCCGAATACATGAAGGCCTTGGTGCGGGTGTAGCTCCGCGACCCGCCGCCTTCGATCAGGTAGGATGCGAGCGTGAAAGGTGCGGCGGCAAAGCCCAGCAGCGGCAGGTCCGGTTTGAGCGCGGCGCGCGTCCGGCGGATGCCTTCGAAGACGTAGTCAAGCGCCTCGGGCTCCACTTCGCGCATCCGATCAACGTCCGCGAGGGTCCGAATCGCCGGTCGCACCTGTGGACCTTCGCCTTTCTCGTACTCAAGCTCGAAGCCGAGCGGTTCCACGATCAACAAGAGGTCCGCAAAAAGAATGGCGGCATCCACGCCAAGCTTCTCGGCCGCGCTCACGGTGATCTCGGTCACCAAATCGGGGCTCTTGCACAATTCGAGGAAGGGCACCCGCGCGCGCAGTTCACGATACTTCTTCATGTAACGCCCCGCCTGGCGCATCAGCCAGACCGGCGTTACATCGACCGGCTCGCGCCGGCAGGCCCTCATGAAGCGGGAGTTATGCCAGGCCGCGAGCGTGGTCTGGCGGTTCGTAGCGTGGGTGTGGACGCGTTGTCCCGTCATCGGACCTCGACGCTTTCTGGAACCAGGCCGGCAAGGGCTTCGCGCGCCGCCGACTCACCGGTGCGGATGGCATCGGGAACGCCGATTCCGGAGTAGGCGTTTCCGGCGAGGTGAATTCCAGGCAGATGCCGCAGCCGCTCCCGAATGACCTCGAGCCGCCGATGGTGTCCGACGACGTACTGGGCCATGGCACGCGGCCAGCGACACACGCGCGCGAATAGAGGCTCATCGCGGATGCCGAGAATCGCGGCGAGTTCTTCGCGGACGACGCGTAGCAGCTCTTCGTCGGTAGCTCGCAAAACCTCCCGATTGTCTGCGCCGCCCAGAAAGCAGCGCAGCAATGCCCGGTCCGGCGGCGCGCGATGATCGAACTTCTGATGCACGAACGTGCAGGCCAGCAGGCGCCGTCCTTCGCCGCGCGGCACGAGAAATCCGAATCCCTGGGGTAAACGGGCGCGAACCGATTCAGGATAGACCAGAGCCACGAGCACCGCGGAGCGGTAAGGAATGGCAGCGAGATGCTCGCTGAGCGACGGATCGAGGGAGGCGAGCAGCGCCGCACTCGACCACGCCGGAAGCGCAACGATCACGCGATCTGCTTCAGAGATCGACCCGTCTTCGAGCACCACTCGATACCTTGGATGCGCGGCGTCAGCCGCCGCGCGCTCGATTCGCACCACCTGCCGGCTGAATTCTACACGCCCGCGCTCAATCTCGCGAACGAGGGCTGCTACGAGGCTCCCCAGGCCCCCGCGCAACGTCATGAAGATCGGCTCCGGAAGGCCGGAGGCCGCGGGTTTCCTGCGAATAGATCTTGCGGCGCGAATCAGGCTGCCGTACTTGCTCTCCATTTGCTGAAAGCGCGGAAGCACCGAGCGCGCGCTCAATTCCGCGGAATCGCCGCCATAGACTCCCGCCAGCAGCGGTTCGACGATGTTCTCGAGCAGTCCATCGCCGAAGTGACGCGTGACGAAGCTCGAGACCGACTCGTCGTCCTCGGGCGGCGGGCCGCCGGGCGCGCGCCCGGTGAGCCATTCGCGCGCCATGGTCCACTTGCTCGGCCACGAAATCAGCGGCGAGCGCAGCACCGGGCCGATGCGCGAGGAAACCATCAGCATCATCGCTTCGGGCAGCGGCTGCAAGCGGCCGCGGTGCAGAATGTAAGTGCGGCGTCCGGAGTCGTTCGAACCCATCAGCGCATCGCCGAGTCCAAGTTCGCGGGCAAGCGCCGCGGCTTCCGGCTTCTCGCGCAGGAAGCTGTCCGGACCGGCCTCAACCAGACACCCTTCGGCGTAATCGGTCAGGATCACCCCGCCGAGGCGATCGCCGGCTTCGAGGAGACATTCGTCAATCGGCAGGCCACGGCGATGCGCCTGCGCGAGCCGATAGGCCGCCGCGAGGCCGGCGATGCCGCCGCCCACGATGATGATCCGGCGCGGTTGTTCTCGAAGCATCACCGGCGTCTTTCCAGGCTGAATCTGCAACTCACGAGGTTGGCCAGCGCTTCGATGAACAACGGGCTGTCGTTCAGCGACTCAGGCCGCGAAATCCTCAGGCCGCGCCTGGCAGCGTAATCGCGCAACGCGATGTCGATGTCGTAGAGGATCTCGACGTGATCGCATACGAAGCCGATCGGCGCCAGCATCAGGTGCCGGTAGCCTGTGCCGCCCCAGCGGTCGATTTCGGATTCCATTGTCGGACCAATCCACGGCTCGCGCGTCATCCCCTGGCTCTGGAAGGCCACGCTCCAGCGAGACGCGTCCAAGCCGAGCGATTCTGCCACCAGCCGCGCCGTTTCGCGCACCTGCCGCTCGTACGGATCGCCGTCGCGAATCGTCTGCTCGGGAACGCTGTGGGCCGTAAAGACGACGGGCACCGTGGCCCCGGCCTCGTTCCCGGCCTTCGTGATCGCGGCCTCGAGCCGCGCGGCGTAGGCGGCGATCAAGCCGGGATGATCATGCCAGCTCTCGACGAAATCCACGCTCATCCCGGACGCGAGCTTCGCGCACGCTTCCTCAACCGCCTTGCGGTAAAGACCCACACTGGTGCGGGAATTTTGCGGCGCCAGACAAACGGCAATCAGGCGCTCAATCTTATCCGCTGCGGCCTGAGCGACTGCCTCGCCGATGTGGGGCTTCCAATTCCGCATGCCGACGTACACCGGCCGCCGCAGGCGCTCGTGAAGGGCTTCGGCCTGACGTGAGGTCAGCCAGGTCAGCGGTGACGCCTCACCCGGCCTGCCCCCCTGGCGCTCGCTGACCAGTCGGTAGCGCCTCTTGATCTCGTCCACGGCCTGCGGGGGCAGCGGTCGCCCGCTTCGCAATTTGAGCAAGAAAGCCGGAACGTCTTCAACGTGTTCCGGCGCACCATGCGCCAGCAGCAGCACGCCCCGGCAATCAGTTGAACGATCAGATTCAGCCATCTTCTGGAATATATCACCCGACCCTTCGCCCGCCCGCCATGCCCATGGTTTTCCGGATTGAGGGTCCTCGCCGAGAATCATTGCGATCATGAAAAGCGGCACTTGGGTTCCGTTGCGGCGGCTCTGAAGGACTTGGCTGTCCTCTCAGGTTCGTGAGGTTCGTTTTCCGGGTGTTTTCCATTAGTTTTCAATAACTTGTCGGATTCACTTCGGGGATGTTTGACCCGAAAGGTCCTGTGCCCCAATTGGCTTCTAAAACTGGCCAGGATGGCTGTTTCGTGCGTCAAGACAGCTCGTTTCGTGACCTGAAACTCAACGTAAACCACTGCCCATCAACAACCTGATGGCTTTAAAACACTTAACTCTTTTCTTTTCAAGTACCTGATGGCTTTCCGGTCCTATGGAAAATGGTAAGTTGGTTTGTTATCAAGCACCTGATGGCTTTGTTTGGCGGAAAAATCGATTCCCCCGCCCTCCTCTCTCCCGCAATTCTCTCGCAACCGTCGATCCCTGCCGTCGATCCCGCAACCCAGGCCAGACCCTCGGATCCCAAAGCGGCCTTAACCGACCGCGAATTCCAGAGCTGCTTCAGCATGCTTCGAGCGTATCACCCCAAAATGGGAAAATGGAGAAAAGTGAGAAAAGTGAGAAAATTGAGAAAATTTATTTTCACAACGAATTCAATAGGTTAGCCGTATTTCGGTCGCCAAGGGCCGGTCAAGCCCCGGCCCTCATTCAATGCGGGCACTCGTAAATGCGATGGGATGGTCCGCCTCTCGGGCTCGTTACGGAAGTTCTTAAGATAAGAGAACACGTCGCCGTGATTCCGAATGGCACCCGTCAGCAATTCTCCGGGGTCGGCACCGGAACAGCACCAAATCACGCGCCCAGAGAGGAGTGCCTGTGCTGCCGGCCTCATCGGAAATCAAAGGTACAGGCAGGGGTGCCCGTGCTACCCGGTTTCAGGAAGCTCCAACGTTTCCTGGATGCCAGTCTCGACGGCGCGCCGCGGCAGATGATATCCGCGCGCTCCGGGCAGGAAACCGTTAGCTTCAAGAGACGGCGCCAGCGGATGCGCGGACGCGTTCCCACCGTTGATCCTGGCGATCAGCAGTCCACGGCGGCGATCGCGCTCCAGGCCACGCTCGCGATCGCGCGTGAATAGTGCATGCTCATGCTGCGCGCGCCCCAGCAGGCAGGCAGCTACCCCTGCGGCCGTCCGGGAGCGATCCGGTTCCCCTTCCGGCAGGAACACCTGAATCTCCGCGCTTCCGGCGCGCCGATAAACCGCCAGCGATCCATTCACCAGAATCACGCTGGCTCCGGCCGTCCGTGTGAGGGCCGCGGCGCTTTCCGGCCATTTCAGCAACGCGCCCCAGGGATTCGCAGGGTCGGTGGCCGCGAGTTCGACCGCCTCGGCGGCTTCAGGTTCCCCCGAGAGCGACCGCAGGAGTTCGAGAGCGGCGGGTTCGGCAAACTGCGTGGCGCCCAAGCCGGCGACGAACATGCCGCGACGGACCTGTCCGCTCTCCTCCATGGCCTTGAGCACCGGGTAGACGGCGCTGAATCCTCCGGCGACGCTTTCCGCTTCCGGAGCCTCACGGACCACCACACCGTAGCGCCGCAGCAAGGTGCGGGCCAGCGCATTGGCGCGGTCGGTGGGTGACGGCACCGAAGTCAACCGTGACTCGATTAACGACCAGCGGCCCTGGGCGCGCGCCGGAACCGTGGCGCCCGCCTGCCTGGATTTGCGCGACCGGAAGGGAAGTGCCGGCGGCGGCCGCCGTGGCCGCGAGCGATCCACGAAAGCGCGCAAGGCGCCGAAAGAATCATTCGAAATGATTCCGGACCAGACCAGATCCCACAGATCGTCAACCGTCTGACCTGGATAGCCATCGCCCACGGCTTGATGGATCACGGGGAAGAAGGAGGCGCCGTTTTGCAGTAGAAACTGCCGGATCAGGGAGGAGCGCGAGTCGGGAGTCGGGTGTCGGGAATCGGGAGAGCGGAGCCGGGATTCCGCAGATCGACTCCCGACACGCGACACCCGACTCCCATCTTGAAGTAGCGCCAGATGATCTGCCAGATACAGCGCCGCCCGCCCGTCGCGGTCTCCCACCGGTTCGATGCCGCACCAGACCACTTCTCCCGCGGCGAGCAAGGTATCGAGATCGTCCGGCCGATAATTGCGCACACGCGCGGGCAGGATCTCTGATTCGAGCACCGACGCCAGCAGCGGCGCTCCTTCCAGGCTCTCAACAGCGTCGAGCAGCGCGTCGAGACCGGCGCGCGGCTTGAGCACGCCCTGCCAGTGGGTCAGCAGGCGGGCGAAGGTCCGGGGCTCCACCGGCTCGATCTGGCGTCGTGCGGCTGCGAGCGACCGGTGACGGATGCGACGGAGAACTTCGGCGTCACACCACTCGCGAGCCTCCCGAACCGGACCTGCGGGGCGAAACGCCCCTTCGAACAACCGCCCTCGCGCGGCGAGCGATTTCAACGCCGCTTCGACCGCGACGCCGGGCGCTCCGAATCGCCGTGCGGCCTCGCCCGCGGTGAACGGCCCATGGGTGCGCGCGTAACGGCTGACCAGATCCTCGAGTGGCTGGAGACTCGCTTCCAGAAAAGCTCCGGGCAGGCCGCGCGGCAGCCGGACTCCGAGAGCGTCGCGATAACGGCCGGCATCTTCCGCCGCGATGTAGCGGGCTACCCTGGCGACACTCACCGCCACCGCGCGTCGCGATCGCGCCAGGGCTGCAATGGACTTCGCCACTTCAGGCGCGGCCGAGCGGGCGTCGATCTCCGCGCGAGACAGGTCGCCGAGACCAAGCAGCAGATCGTGGACGCCGTCGGCGGACCGCGCCCGCCGATTCTCCTCCAGGCGCTGCAGTTCGCGTTCGACCTGCTCCACGGCGGCGGGATCGAGAATCTCCCGCAGATCGAGGTCGCCCAGGAGCTCGCGCAGCCGGCTCTGATCGATGGTGAGGGCCTGGGCGCGGCGCTCGGCCAGAGGCGCGTCGCCGTCGTAGATGAAGTTGGCGACGTAGCCGAACATCAGGGAACTCGCGAAGGGCGAGGGCGATTCGGAATCGACGGTCAGCACGCGCAGCGATCCCTCGCGGATGCGTTCGAGCGTCGCGGTCAGGCCGCGCATGTCGAATTCGTCGTGCAGGCACTCGCGGTAGGTTTCGAGCAGCAGCGGGAAAGAAGGAAAACGCGACGCCACGGCCAGCAGGTCCGCCGCTTTCTTGCGCTGCTGCCACAGCGGAAATCGGGTGCCCGGGCGGCGGCGCGGCAGCAGCAGGGCGCGCGCCGCGGCTTCGCGGAAGCGGGCGGCGAAAACCGCGCTGCGGCCGAGCTGATTCACCACCAGCGATTCGATCTCGGCGGGCGTGGGCACCAGCAACGACGCGTCCGGCGGCTGATCGACGTCGGGGAAACGCAGCACGAATCCATCGTCAGTCCACAAGCTCTCCAGGTCGATTTCTTCCCAATGACCGGCGTCACGGACCCGAGCCGTTGCCGCCATGCACCAGGGCGCGTGCACGCGGCTGCCGAACGGCGAAAGCAGGCAGACCCGCCAGTCCCCCATTTCGTCGCGGCAGCGCTCGATGATGAGGGTCTGGTCGTCAGGCACAGCCCCCGCCGTGGCCGCGGCCTGCTCGGCTAGATAATTGACCAGATTTTCAGCGGCGGACTCGTTCAGGCAGTGCTCGCGGGTAAGCCTGCTGACGGCGGCCCCGGGAGGCATAGCCCGCAGCGTACGCACCAGAGCGCCGATCTCGTGCCCAAATTCCAACGGACGCCCTTGCCGGTCGCCGTGCCAGAAGGGCATTTTGCCGGGCTCGCCCGGCGCCGGGCTTACCAGCACCCGGTCGTGAGTGATCTCATCGACGCGCCAAGTGGATGCGCCCAGCACGAAGGTCTCACCGACGGGCGTTTCGAACACCATCTCTTCGTCGAGTTCGCCGACCCGCGCCGATCCCTGGGCAGCGCCGGTGCGGAACACACCGTACAGGCCTCGATCGGGGATGGTGCCGCCGCTGGTCACGGCGAGGTGCCGGGCGCCCGTGCGGGCCGAGAGCGTGCCGGTGGTGCGGTCCCAATTCAGACGCGGGCGCAGCTCGCCGAATTCATCGGAGGGATAGCGGCCGGACAGCATGTCGAGCACGCCCTCGAAAACCGCCCGGCTCAGACGGGTGAACGGGGCGGCCCTGCGCACGAGGGCCAGCAGCCCGTCGAGCGGCCAGTCGTCCATGGCAACCGTGGACACGATCTGCTGCGCGAGCACGTCGAGCGGCAGGCGCGGATAGCGCACCGATTCGATCCGGCCGTCGAGCATGGCGCGGGTGGAGGCCGCGCAGGCCACCAGATCGCCCCGGTACTTGGGAAAAATGATCCCTTCGCTGACCGCGCCCGCCTGATGCCCGCCGCGGCCGATGCGCTGCAGTCCGGAGGCCACCGAGGGCGGCGCCTCGATCTCGACGACCAGATCGATCGCACCCATGTCAATGCCGAGTTCGAGCGAGGAGGTGGCGACCAGCGCGCGCAGAGTGCCCGCCTTGAGCTGCTCTTCCACCGCAACGCGCTCTTCGCGCGCCAGCGATCCGTGATGCGCGCGCGCCAGCGGTTCGCCCGCGACGTCGTTCAGCGCGCCGGCCGTGCGCTCGGCAAGCCGGCGATTATTGACGAAGAGCAGCGTGGATCGATGGACGCGAATCAATTCCACCAGACGCGGATAGATCGCGGACCAGATCGAGTCGCGGGTGCCGGCCTGCCCGCCGTCGCCGTCTCGATCTGCGCCGGCGTGCGATCTGCCGATTCTTGCCATGTCCTCGACCGGCACTTCCACGGTGAGATGGAGACGCTTGCGCTCGCCGGTGTCGATAATGGTCACCGGCCGGTAGACGATCGGGCCGGCTTCGAACTGGTCATGCTGCAGGGCAGAACCGGACGAAAACCGATTGTCAGCCGCTTCCGAAGAAAAAGGCTGCACCACAGAGGACACAGAGGACACGGAGGGCACGGAGGGCACCCAGGATGTTGCCAGAGAATCCTCTGTGGTCTCTGCGACCTCTGTGGTGAGTTTAGTTTTTTCCTCAGCACCGCCGAGGAATCGCGCGACCTCGTCGAGCGGGCGCTGCGTGGCCGAGAGCCCGATCCGTTGCAGCGGCCGCTTCAGCCGGGAGCGGCAGAGATGATCCAGGCGCTCGATGGAAATGGCGAGGTGCGCGCCGCGCTTGCCGGGCACCAGCGCGTGAATCTCATCGAGAATGAATGTATCGACCGAGCGCAGCGCCTCGCGGGCATTCGAAGTCAGCAGCAGATAGAGCGACTCCGGCGTGGTGATGAGAATGTCCGCGGGGTGGCGGCGGAATCGCGCGCGTTCGTCCGCGGGGGTGTCGCCGGTGCGGATCGCGACCGCCGGCATGGTGCAATTCTCGCTGCGCTTGCGCGCCGCCCGGGCAATGCCCGCGAGCGGCAGGCGCAGGTTGCGCTCAACATCGATGGCCAGGGCTTTGAGCGGCGACACATAGAGAATGCGGCAGCGCCGGGCCTTCTCCGGCACCGGCTCAAACATCAGCCGCTCCAGACACCAGAGAAAAGCTGCCAGGGTTTTGCCGTTGCCGGTGGGGGCGACGATCAGCGTGGATTCGCCGCCCATGATCGCCGGCCAGCCCATCCTCTGCGGCGCCGTAGGAGCGGGAAACGAAGCTCGAAACCAGTCCTGGACCGCGGGGTGAAAGAGCGCGAGCGGATCACGAACCGGGCGCTGGCTGTCAGGTGGGTGACGCATGTCAATCCGCGCGATGTGCGGTTAGTGTGTCAGTCTGTCTGCAGGCTTCCCAGCCTGCGTCCGTCGTGCGGCAGGCAAGACGCCTGCACCACAAACTGAGACACTACCGATGCCCGACGGCAATCAAATGTGCGCTGGCGCCGAGCATCGACGGTTCTCGTTCGACCAGGGACAGAAACTCCAGGAGCTTCTCGCGCTGGCCCTCATCGTCCCAGGCTTCGCCGAACCGGGCCGCGCTCCATGCCGGACCTTCCACGGCGAGCAGTTCCAGATCGTGAAAACCCGCGTCGCGAGCCTCGGACGCCAATTCCTCAGGACGATGAAAATAGGCGGTGGTGAAGTACGCGGGATGATTCATCGGATTGCGATGCTGGCCCGAGGCGAGGTCTCCCGCCACGATACTGCGAAAGCCGGGGTCGGCGAAAAACCCTCGCGAAAGCCCGTCGATCAGCGAAGCGAACCGTGAGACCGCCGCCGCGAACAGAGCTCCACCGGGCTTGAGAATGCGGCGGGCTTCACGAAGCGCCTGCGAACGGTCGGTAGACTCCACCAGGTGGTAGAGCGGTCCCAACAGCAGCACCGCGCCGGCGCTCTGGTCAGGGACGTCCAGTTGACGAGCGTCGCCGCGGGTGATCGATGCCAATTCGATCCCTGACTCGGCGGCGCGCGACCACGCCTGCTCAAGGTGGAGTTCTACGGGATCGATCAGATGCACCTGGTATCCCTGTTCGGCCAGCGGGAAGGCGTAAACGCCGGCGGCGCCGCCCACGTCATAAATCGCGGCCGGCGGAGACGGAAGATAATGCGCCAGAATCGCCTGCGTGCGAACCCGCTCGAGTTCGCCAACCCCTTCCGACAGGCGCTCCGATTCCAGGACTTGCTGGTAGTGTCCTTCGATTTCCTTTGAGATGAGACTCATCTGCTTTCCTTCGTAAGGTCGATCTCTCGAGCCCAAACTGCGGCATGCTAGATGGCTCACTAATCAGAATAGGACATCATCCGTAGTCCTGCCCGCTTGACATCCCGACCTCCCAAGAGCCTATAATGCCATAGGCGAATAAAAAGCGAAAGTCCTGAGACCTGGATTCCCGCTTGCGCGAATGACGGTATGGGGAATGGCGGTGCCCAGTACCCCGGCCAGTCTGAGGGCTGCTTTCGCCAAAGGCGGAATTATGAAATCGGCCGCCCAGATTTGCGCTCAAGTCGGCGCCGTGCTCGAGCCGCGCGGCCTCAAGAAAGAAGTGGACCTCGCCTCGTCGTTCGCCTGGCGGCAGGAGCGCACACCGGAGGTGGTCCTTACGGGCGTGGCGGTGATCGACGCGCTCACCGGCGGCCTGCCGCGTGCGAACCTGACGGAAATCTCGGGACCGCCTTCGTCCGGACGCACGGCGCTGGAGCATGCGCTGCTTGCGTCGCTCACTGTCAACGGCGAATCCTGCGCCTTGATCGACGCCGAGGACGCTTTCGATCCAGTCTCCGCCGAGGCCACCGGCGTGGATCTTGATCGCCTGCTCTGGGTGCGTTGCGGCGGGCTGGAACAGGCGCTGAGCGCAGCGGACCTCGTGCTTGGCGCCGGAGGCTTCGGCGCCGTGGTCTTCGATCTCGCCGGCGTTCCGCCGAAGCGCGTCCGGCGCATTCCGCTCAGCTACTGGTTCCGGTTCCGGCGCGCGGTGGAAAGAACGCCCACCGTGCTGGCCCTGATCGATGAGGAGCCCTGCGCGCAAAGCGCGGCCTCGCTGGTGCTGCGCCTGGAAGCGGAAGGCGCGCAGTGGTCCACGTTGGCGAGCTCTCATCGGAATTCGGAACTCGAGAACCATAAGAGCCCATTGTTAGCGGGCTCGCCGCCGGGCATTCCGCCGCACGGACGTCTGCTCGCGGGGATTCGCCGGCACGCGGAGGTGGTCCGCAATCGATTTGTGGTGCAGGCTTCCAGCCTGCGCTATCAAGCTGGGGTGGCAGGCAGTATGCCTGCACCACAATCGGGGCGCGCGGCAATCGACAATCGGCAATCGGCAATCGGCCATGAGTTTCGCCTGTCTCTACATCCCGGACTTTTACGCGCAGGCTGTGGTTCGTCTTGAGCCTGGGCTTCGCGGGCACGCCCTGGCCGTGGTGGAAACGGCGCCGCCGCCTTTCCGCGTCTTCGCCCTGAACGAGGCGGCGCGCCGGGCCGGCGCCGAACCCGGCATGAGTCGCGTGGAAGTGGCGGAAATCCCGGGCGTCGAGGTGCGGCGGCGTTCGCCGGCGGCGGAGGATTCGACGCACGCGGCGCTGCTCGATCTGGCCCGATCGTTTTCGCCGCGCTTTGAAGATCTCGCCGTGGACACCGTAACCCTCGATCTCGCCGGACTTGAGGCGCTGCTGGGCGCGCCGGAAGAGATCGCGCGGCGGCTCCGCGAATCCGCACAGGAACTCGGGCTCGAAGCGAACGTCGCCCTGGCGCCCAATCCCGATGCCGCGCGTCTCGCCGCCCGCGGATTCGCCGGAATTACGCTGATCGGCGCCGGCGAGGAGTCGGAGCGGATCGGCGGGCTGCCGTTGGAGGTGCTCGCGCCGGCGCCCGAAGCGCTGGAGACGCTCGAACGCTGGGGAATCCGCAGCTTTCGGGCCCTGGCCGCGCTGCCGACGGCGGAGCTTTCGGAGCGGCTCGGCCAGGAAGGAGTCCGCCTGCAGCAACTGGCGCGCGGCGTTACCTTGCGGGCGCTCGTTCCCGCGCCGGAACCGCTGCACTTCGAGGAAGCGATGGATCTCGATTATCCGGTCGCGGAACTCGACCCGCTGGCGTTCATCCTGGGCCGATTGCTGAATCAGCTCTGCGCGCGATTGTCGGCGCGGGGGCGCGCCACGCAGGAATTGCGCTTGACGTTGGGCGTGGATGGCTCGAAAGAAGAAGTTAACAGTCAACAGTTGGCAGTTAAGAGTCGAGAGTCGAAAGTTGAGAGTCAAAAGCCAGCAACTCTCGACTCTCAACTCTCGACCCTGGACACTTTCGACTTCCTCACGCCCCGAACGCCGAACACCGAGTCCCGAGTCCTGCGCCTGCCGTTTCCCACCGGCAACGCTCGCTTGCTTTTGAAGCTCTGGCTGCTCGATCTCGAGGCGCGGCCGCCGGCGGCGCCGGTTTTGAAAGTGGCGCTCGAGGCTGAGCCTGTCCGGCCGCGCGTGGCGCAGGGCGACTTGTTTCTGCCGCGCGCGCCCGATCCGCAAAAGCTTGAGCTCACGCTGGCGCGGCTCAAGGGAGTGGTCGGTGAGGAGCGCGCCGGGGCGCCGGAAATCCTGGACACGCACCGGCCGGATGCTTTGCGCATACGAAAGTTCACGGAGGTCGGCAGCTCGTCCGGAACTCGAGACTCAAAAGCTGGAATAAAGAAGTCGAGAGTCGAGAGTCGAAAGTCGAAAGTTCCGAAAGCCGACACCCGACATCCGACACCCGACAACCGCCCCTCGATGGCGTTGCGTCTTTTCCGGCCGCCGCTCGTCGCCCAGGTTGAGTTGCGGGACGGACGGCCGGTGCGCGTCGAGGCCCGGCGCGAGCGCGGTCAGGTCGCGCGCGGGGCGGTTGTCCGCGGGCACGTGACGGCGTCCGCAGGTCCCTGGCGCACTTCGGGCGATTGGTGGACGGACCATCCGTGGGAGCGCGATGAGTGGGATGTTGAAGTGGTCAGTGGTCAGTGGTCAGTGGTCAGTTGGCCCGCGTCGACGAAGGTCGAGGATCGAAGGTTGAAAGTCGAAAGAGTTCAGCTTTATCGCATTTACTGCGATCTGGAAGAGGGTCAATGGTTCGTTGAAGCGTTGTATGACTGAAGTCGTTTTGCAAGCCACGAACCACAATCTACGAACTACGACTGCTAATTGCGAAGCGCAGGTGAACTTCAAGCGGACCACGGATAACGGACCACTTACCACTGACAAATGTACGCCGAACTCCACACTCGTTCCGCCTTCAGTTTTCTCGAAGGCGCTTCGCTGCCGGAAGACCTGATCGCGCAGGCGGCGGCGCTCGGGCTCGGGGCCGTGGCGCTGCTCGACCGCGACGGGGTGTATGGCGCGCCGCGCTTCTATGCCGCGGCTAAAAAGGCCGGACTGCGCGCGCACGTGGGCGCGGAGATCACGTCCGCAGACGGGTTTCGCTACGCGCTGCTGGCGGCCACCCGAACCGGTTATCAGAATCTTTGCCGCCTGATCACGCGCATGAAATTGCGCGCTCCGAAAGGCGAAGGCGCGGCGAGGGAAGCGGATCTGGCGGAGCTTGCCGAAGGGTTGATCTGTCTCACGGGCGGAGAGGAAGGACCGTTGGACGGGAGCCGGGCGTTGCGTCTCATCGACATCTTCGGCCCCGGCAACGTCTACGTGGAATTGCAGCGGCACTTTGCCCGGCGCGAAGAGGCGCGCAATCAGGCGGCGCTCGCGGCGGCGCGATCCCTACGCCTGCCCGTGATTGCGACCAATGGCGTCCGCTATGCCGTGCCCGGGGCGCGCGAAGTGGCGGACGTTTTCACCGCGCTGCGGCACTATCGCACGCTCGACACCGCCGGCCGGTTGCTCGATTCCAATGCCGAGCGCCATCTCAAATCGCCGCAAGAAATGATGCGGCTGTTTGCGGACGTGCCCGAGGCCATCGCCAACACACGGGAGCTTTCGGCGCGTCTCGATTTCACGCTGCAGGACCTCGGCTACCAGTTCCCCCAATACCCTGTGCCCGAAGGCGAGACGCAGAACACCTTCCTGCGCTGGCTGGCCTATGAGGGAATGATCGGGCGTTATGGCGACGGAAACGAGCGCGCCCGCCGTCAGATCGAGCACGAGCTCAAGGTGATCGAAAAGCTCGATCTCGCCGGATATTTCCTCATCGTCTGGGACATCGTCCGCTTCTGCCGCGAGCAGGGAATTCTGGTACAGGGACGCGGCTCGGCGGCCAACAGCGCGGTCTGCTATGCGCTCGGCATCACGGCGGTGGACGCGGTGGGCATGGAGCTGCTCTTCGAGCGGTTTCTTTCCGAGGAGCGCGGCGAATGGCCGGACATCGACCTCGACCTGCCTTCCGGCGACCAGCGCGAGCGTGCCATCCAGTACGTCTACCAGCGCTACGGTGAGCGCGGCGCAGCCATGACCGCCAACGTCATTACTTATCGCGGGCGATCGGCGGCGCGCGAAGCCGGCAAAGTGCTGGGGTTTGACGCCGAGACGCTCAGCCGCCTGACCAGCCTGGTCAGCGCCTGGGAGTATCACGATGCCAGCGAGACGCTGGAGCGCCATTTTCGCGATGCCGGATTCGATCTCGCCCGAGCCGGCATCCGCAAGTTCCTGGAAATCACGCGCGCCTTGCAGGGCCTGCCGCGCCATCTCGGCCAGCACTCCGGAGGACTGGTGATCTGTCAGGGCCAGCTCGATGCGGTGGTTCCCGTGGAGCCGGCGACGATGCCCGGCCGCGTGGTGGTGCAGTGGGACAAGGACGATTGCGCCGATCTTGGCATCATCAAGGTGGACCTGCTCGGACTCGGCATGATGGCCGCGCTCGAAGATTCCCTGCGGTTGATTCGCGATCATTATCACGAAGAGGTCGACCTGGCGCATCTGCCTGCCGACGATCCGCAGGTATACGCGGCCTTGCAGAAGGCGGACACGGTGGGCTTGTTTCAGGTGGAAAGCCGGGCGCAGATGTCGTGCCTGCCGCGTCTGCATCCCGAGCACTTCTATGACATCGTCGTGGAAGTGGCCATCATTCGTCCCGGACCGATTGTCGGCAACATGGTGCATCCTTATCTGCGCCGGCGGCAGGGCCGCGAGCCCGTCAGCTATCCGCATCCGTCGCTCGAGCCTGTGCTGCGGCGGACGCTCGGCGTCCCTCTCTTCCAGGAGCAGTTACTGCGCATGGCCATGATCGCCGCCGGATTCACGGGCGGCGAAGCGGAGGAGTTGCGGCGCGCCATGGGATTCAAGCGCTCGGAGCAGCGCATGCGGGAGATCGAGAAGAAGCTGCGGCTGGGCATGGAACGGCGCGGCATCAAGCCCGCGGCGCGGGAAGAGATTGTCAAGTCGATCACTTCGTTCGCGCTTTACGGCTTTCCCGAATCGCACGCCGCAAGCTTCGCCCTGATTGCCTACGCCAGCGCATACCTTCGCTGCCACTATCTGGCGGCTTTCACCGCGGCGCTGCTTAACAATCAGCCGATGGGTTTCTATCATCCCTCGACGATCATCAAGGACGCGGCGCGGCACGGCCTGCGTGTGAAGCCGATCGACGTCAGCCGCTCCGACTGGCGGTGCACGCTGGAAGTCGAAGACAGTGGCAAGTGGCAAGTGGCGAGTGACGAGTCCTCTGTGCCTTCGGTGATGAAACCCTCTTCGATCGTTCTGCGGCTTGGACTCAGCTACGTGAAAGGACTGCGCGAGACGGCGGCGCAGGCGCTGGTGCGCGAACGCGACCGCGCGCCGTTCGCATCGCTCGACGATCTCGTGCGGCGCGTTCCGGAAATGCGCAAGGATGAATGGGTGACGCTGGCGGAAGTCGGCGCGCTGAACTTCGTTGAAGAGCAGAGAACATGCTCTGATCCGGCGGCGCCGGGAACCAGCATCGCGCCGGAGATGCGCCGCGCGGTGCAGCATCGTCATCGCCGCGACGCTTTGTGGCAGGTGGAACGAGCGGCGCGGCCGGTGGGACCGCTGTTGGAAGAAGCCGGGAGTCGAGAGTCGAGAGTCGAGAGTAAACTGTCGCAGAGAGGCAAAAGTCAAAAGTTGAAGGTCGAAAGTGAAGAACGAAATTCCGGGCCCCAACTTTCGACTTTTGACTCTCGACTCTCGACTCTCGACTCTCAGCTTTCAACTTCTCCGACTTCTCCCCTCGCCCCCATGACCTCCGAAGAGCGACTGGTGGCGGACTTCCACGGCACCGGACTCACGGTCGGGCCGCATCCGCTGGCTTACCGGCGCGCCGAACTCAACGCGTTAGAGGTGAAGCCGGCCGGTGCGCTTCCTCGATTGCCGGGCGGACGCAGGGTCCGTGTGGCTGGCGCAGTGATCGTCAGGCAACGGCCGGGCACGGCGAAGGGCTTCGTGTTCCTGAGCCTCGAAGACGAAACCGGCATCGCCAACGCCATCCTCACGCCCGCCGTCTTCGCGCAGCATCGCGTGTTGATCCTGCGCGAACGCTTTTTGCTGGTCGAAGGCATCCTGCAGAACCAGGACGGAGTGGTTTCGGTCAAAGCCGAGACCTTGTCAGGGCTCGACGCCAGCCGGGCCGCGATCGCCTCGCACAATTTCTGCTGACGCGCGACTGCCGGGTGCACCAGGAGGGCGCAGACCTTGTCTGGACCTCCCGCAGGTCACGAATCGCGCGAGAAGGTCTACGCCTGTCGGGGAGCAGCAGCCGCGACTATAGCTGTTTGACATGAGGGCTCGGTCTGTTATACATTATGTATGACGCATGCGCTTCGAATGGAATGAGGAAAAGAAAAGAACAGAACCAACCAGACGAAGCACGACGGGTTGGACTTCGAGACCGCGGCTCGCGTTTTCGACGATCCCGAGGTGATTGTGATGAGGGACCGTGTCGTAGAAGGTGAAGAGCGATGGCATGCGATCGGGGCTGTTTCTGCGGCCCTGCTGTTGGTGGTACACGTTTATCACGAGGACAGAAGCGATGGCGAAGAAATCATCCGCATCATTTCCGCGCGGGAAGCTGATCAGCGTGAGCGCCGAATCTATATTCAGCAAGCCGCTGAATAAGCGGCAAAAAACGGTCCTGGCCCGGATCGCGAAGCGCCAAGCCACAGGCCGGGAGCCGGCGATCAACTATTCGGACATCCCCCGGCTGAGCGATGAGCAACTCGCGCAATTCCGCCGGGCGCCCAAGGTGCTGGTCGCAGCCCGGTTGGACCGGGAGGTCTACGATTGGCTCAGGCAGTACGGCGAGGGCTATTCCACCCGCATCAACAGCATCCTGCGCGCCGTGATGTCGAGGGCGCGATAAGGCTGGATGGCAGAGAACGAAGCTCTGGCTCACGCGCCTTCAGCTAGGGCAAGCGCGATCTCATGCCACTTCGAGGACGACCTCACTTCCTCCTTCACAGGATCCAGGCTTAGGTTTCTTATCTTCGGGGAGGGACAGGCCGTGCTTGCGCAGGCTTTCGACATACGCGCGAACGGCGTCTTCGGCCATCATTCGCGCTTCCTCCAGCGTGTCACCCTCCGGTCACCAAGCCGGGAAAGCGCCGGGCACTTCACGATGTATCCCCCCTCCTCGGCCGGCTCAAAGAGAACTGTATAGTTGTACTCCTCAAGCGACTTCATGAGTCATCTTGTGCGGGCGAACGCCGGGAATTGACAACGGGAAAGCCGCGTCGGGTCGCGCGGCCCTCATCAGCGGCCGCTGCGGACGCGGTAGAGCACGTGCCGCCGCAGCGGATGTCCTTCGGGCAGCCTGGGGTGATCGAAGTCATCGGCAGGTGAGTGACTCATGCCGATGCGCTCCATGACCCGTCGCGAGCGCAGGTTGCCGGCGGTGGTAAACGATACGATTTCGTCCAGCTTCAGCTCGTCGAATCCGAAGCCGAGCACGGCTCGCGCGCCTTCGGTCGCATAGCCTTTCCCCCAGTGATCCCGCGCCAGGCGCCATCCGATCTCGACGCACGGGGTGAAGTGCGCCTGAAACGCGGGCACGGCCAGTCCGACATATCCAATAAACGGCGCCCCGTTGGGAATCTCCACGGCCCAGAGCCCGAAACCGCGCCCGGCGAAGTGCGCCTCGATTCGATCCGCCAGCGCGTCGCTATCGGCGGGCGACAGGCGAGCGGGCATGTATTCCATTACCTCAGGGTCAGCATTGAGAACCGCGAATGGCGCGCGGTCTTCAGGACGCCAGCGGCGAAGAATCAAGCGGGCGGTCAGCAGATGCCTTGGTGCTTGCATGATGTAGCGCGAGCGTCTTTGCCCGCGATTTGCGCCCTGGGGAAGCGCGGGCGTCCTCGCCAGCGGTTAGCGCGCCTGTGACAGGCGCGCCACAGCGGCGCGGCCCACATCGAGATGGCGGTAGTTCATGGCGGCATTGAAGAGCAGGAAGAAGCTGCCCGAGTTCTCGTTCCGCCACATGGGATTGGTGGAGAACATCAGGATGTGCCCCTGGCCGTGCGGCACGTCGACTACAGCGGGCTTCTCGGCCAGTTCCTGCCCGCCGTCGAGCAGGCCGCTCAGCAGCAGGTTCTTCGCGTCTGCGAAGCGCAGGATGACGCGGGGAAAGTCCCGGGCCGGCGGAATGCGGCTGCCCAGATACATCTTCAGCTCATCCGGGATGTAAAGCTCCTGCTCGCGCGGCTTGCGTTTGGCTTCCTCTTCGGGCGGCATGTAGGCGCGGCCCTGGATCACGTCAGGATCCGTCGTCGAGCCCCGGCCGCTCGCGCGCGCCGTGCCGGCCTCGCCGCCGCCGAAGCGGCCGCCCCCGAAGCCGATGTTGATAATGGGATTCTCGTGATAATAGACGTAGAGCTTGGAGCTGTAACCATAGGCTACAGGACTCTTCATGTCTTCCACGTTCGCCTCGATAACGTCGCCAGGGCAGACCAGGTGCTGCGGGCGGCGCAGCGAGACCATTTCCGTCATGCCGCCGTCCACCGGCAGCGCGGACGCGCCCTCGACCGTGATCAGCAGCCCCCCTTCGGCGGCGAAATGCTCCAGGTTAGCCACACCGGAATAGCCGAGGCCGCCGCGAATGTCGTCGCTCGAGTCGAGGCCGGGAGCGAACAGGCCGGGCAGCTCGGCGGTGTTTTTCCAGGGCATGGGATTGCCGCGCAGGGGGATGCCCTGAATCATACTCGCAAGGTCTCCCCAGTCGGACGGCACGATGATGACGTCAAACTGCTGGCGCAGGCTCGCGAGATCACGAACCTTGGTGACGGCCAGATAGGTGTAAGGAATCTTGAGCTGGTCCAGGGTGACGCGATACCAGCCGTCCTCCCGGGTGTTGTCCCAGCCGTGTAACAGGGCGATACGCGGCGCGTCGAGGTCGTGCCGGGGGACAGTGACCGCGTCATCAGTGGCGATCACATTGACGCCGAATTCGCGCGCGGCGGCTTCGATGGCGTCATGATCGCCGTTCGCGATAATGAAAGTGCCGCGATTGAATTTCCGCCCACCCGCTTCGAAGGGCTCTTCGGCGGCCTGCATGGCGACATTCGCCAGGCGGTAGCGGAAAGAAGCCAGGGCGGAATCGGTGTTGTTGTTGACGAGATAGAGGCTTGGGCCCGTGCCCGTGATCCCGCCCGCGGCCGCGACTTCGCCCTTCTGCTTCTTCATGGGCACGTTGAGAATGGAGGTGTCCATCACGCGCACTGTGCGCACGCCCGAGAGCGCGCCCATGGTCCAGCCGGTGTCGTCGTAGGGGCGCGGGTCGTGAGGGCTGTAATACTGGGTATCGAGCAGGGTGTCGGCGAAGCGGCTGTAAGGCTGGTCCATGCGAATTACGTAACTGCCGGCCGGAAAATGTTCGACGGTGGTGGTCGGCTTCTTCGGTTTCGATTCGGAGCCGGCGGGCCCCGGCTTGCCGCCTTCGCCGCCTTTGTCGGCGGAGGCGGGCTGCTCGCCACCGATCGCCGGGCTTTCCGCATTGGGCACGGGCGCGGAAAATGCCGTCTCGGCGCGCGAGACCTCGATGCCCTGCGACTGCAGAATGCGGAGCAGCCGGGCCTGGTCGCCGGGCCGGGGGTCGTCGCCCGGAAAGACCCAGGCGGCCGGACCCTCGGCGCGGGCCTTGGCTACGGCCCGCTTGCTCTTGAGGTAGAAATCTTCGAGGAATTCGTGCCCGTTGCTGGCCACGTTGTAAAGGCCGAGCAGCAAGCCACTCTCCTGCAGGTTGATGTTGTCGCGCGCGGACCACAGGACCTTCGGGAGCGGCGGATTCGGCCGGTACCACTCGCGGCTGGTCTCGGACGGCCGAAGCGAATGTTCGGCCGTGTCGGCGCCCGCGTTGCTGAAGGTCTCGTAGAAACGCCCGATGGCGTTATGGCCGGTGGCGGCCCAGATCATGTAATTCGGCGCCCAGCCGTCGTAGAACCCGTGGGTCCAGACGCCAATGATGCCGCGCCGCGTCAGTTCCTCCACCTCATAGAAAGCCAGGCGCTGCCATTCGCTGGTCACCATGGGATCGAGCCAGGCGTTGTAGGGCCCGGTGCCGGTGGAAATGTACAGGTAAGGGATCGATTCGTGCAGGTCGTGGAGCACGGTGGCGTGCCACTGCAAGTAGGTGTCGGTCATGTGCCGCGAAAGGGCGAGCGAAAGGGTGATGCCGTCGCGGTTGTTGTCGTGCGAGACGTAGTGGCCCCACCAAGTGAGCGGATAGGTGTTCGCTTCGGGATGGTGTTTGCGGTAGAGGTAGATGTCTACCTCGCGATCATGGCCGTCGGTTTCGACCACCGGCGTCAGGAGCACGATCGAGTTCTTGCGGATGGTCTCGATCAGGGGCGTGTCTTCCACGGCCAGGCGGTAAGCGAGCTCCATCAGCATTTCGGGTGAGCCGGTTTCGGGCGAATGAATGCTGCCGTCGGCCCAGTAAATGGGCTTGCCTTCGTTCACCAGGGCGGCGGCCTCGGAGTCGGAGAGGCCGCGCGGGTCCGCGAGGCGGGAGGTGATCTCGCGATAGTGATCGAGGTTCCGGATGGTGGCCTCGTCCGCGATCGCCACCAGGATCATCTCGCGCCCTTCCTCGCTCTTACCCATGGAGAAGACGCGGACGCGGGGGCTTAGCTTCGCGAGCTCGCGCATGTAACCGTTGACTTGGGCCACGTGGTCGAGGACGTTGGGGGCGCCGATGATGTGACCGAGATAAGCATCGGGCGCCGGGACGCAGGAATCGGACGGGAGGTGATCGACCAGTTCGGTGGAAAAGTAGGGCTCGGTGGTGTCCTTGTGAATTTCGGCGGTGTAGGCGGCGTCATCCTTGATCTCGCACGGCCTCGCTGACCCGGACGCTCGCCGGGAGGGCTTATGAGCCTGTATTCCAGTCGCGGCAGGCGCCGCGCCGGCCGCAAAGCCGGAAATAAGAGCGATCACTAACGCTGACGCAGGATTGAATCGTCGCACGAGTTGTCTCCCCCGACCTCAGTTGTCGTCCGCCGTCGGCCTCGGGGGCGGTTCTGGGCAGCCCGGCAACGTGAGCGGCGTAGTTTGACGCAGTTCAACACTCGATGCAAGGCTTCGCGTGAGTTGGTGGTGTCCAAGTCCTGCCGTATGGGAAGAAACGACTTTCCGGTTGACCGGCGGCTACTGCGGCGTCATGTGCTCGATGCGGCTGTTCCGAGCTTGCTGTCAGGAGCGCGCGGGCGGTCACCCGGTTTGCGCACAGCATGTGCGAGATTGCCATCAAGCGCCGGCTGGAAAGGGACCCCTCAGCACACAAACTACGTAAGTCATTGGTTTTAAACGAAAAATAAATGTTCTCGATTTTCTCACTTTTCTCACTTTTCTCCATTGTCCCATTTTTAGGGTTTATCCTTGAACTAGTGGACAGGTGGCAGTTAACCAGTAAGCAGGCAGAGTCAACTGTGGTCTGTCAACTGATTTCTCAGAGGTTGCACCCATGGCCGATTTACTGTCCACGCCTCTTGCAAACGCTGTACCTCAATCGGGCCCGCGAAAACACTGGATGAAAACGCTCTCGGAAGCGAAAAATCCGACCCCTCCCCCCCTCAAAATTTGCACGTATCAAAGCCAACAAGTGGTTCAGAATCAACAAATGTGTGAGAAAAATGAGAAAATTGGGACGGTTTCAAAGCCAAACAAAGCCAAAGCCAAAAATCGAGATAAGTTCATCATGTTCAGTGGGCTGGCGCGAAAAAGACGGAAATATGCAGTATGCGGTCAAAGCCAAACAGACACTGGTTAGCTCATCCTTCGGTGGGCGGATTGAATAGCTTGTGCCAAATCGCTTGCTCTTGCGTGGCAGCGCTCGATACCATATTTCCTTCACCAGAAAGTTGTCACCCAAGGAGGTAACGTATGGCTGCAAAAGGCATTTCAAGGCGATCTTTCATGCGCCGGACGGCCGGAGCGGCGGGCGCCGCGGCAGTAGGCTCGGCGGCTCTACTCAATCCCCGCGCGGGCGCGGCGAAAGCGCTGACCCCGCCCCCGATGCGTCCCCTGGCCGAGGGCGACACGGTACGCTTCGGCATGATCGGCATCGGCATGCAGGGGTCGGGACTGCTGCACACGGCCATCGGACTGCCCGGCGTGGAGTGCATCGCGGCCTGCGACCTTTATGACGGCCGGCACGAACTGGCCAAAGCGATTGTCGGCAAGCCCATCCCCACCACGCGCCGCTATCACGATCTGCTCTCGAACAGCGACGTGCAGTGCGTGATCGCCGCCGTGCCCGATCACTGGCACAAGCAGATCATCGTGGACGCCTGCAACGCCGGCAAGGACATTTACTGCGAGAAGCCGATGACCCACAAGGCGGAGGAAGGCTTCGAGATCATTGCCGCCGAGCAGAAGAACCAGCGCATCGTGCAGATCGGCAGCCAGCGCCGCAGCTCCGTGATCTACGCCAAGGCGAAGGAACTGATCGGCCAGGGGGCGATCGGCGACGTGGTTCTGGTGGAAGGATCGCTTGGCCGCAACGATCCCTGCGGCGCCTGGGTGTATCCGCCGCCGCCGGATCTCTCGCCGCAGAATCTCGATTGGGACACCTGGCAGGGCGACGCGCCCAAGCACGCCTTCGATCCCATTCGCTTTGCGCGCTGGCGCGGGTTTCAGGATTACGGCGAGGGTGTTCCCGGCGACCTGTACGTGCACCAGCTCACCGGCATTCACTACGTGATGGGCGTGGATACCCCGCCGCAGCGCGCCGCGACCATGGGCGGTCTGTTCCGCTGGACCGAGGATGGGCGCAACGAGCCGGACACCATGACCACGGTCTACGAATATCCGAAATTCCGGTCGAGCATCCGCGTCACGCTGAACACCGAGATGCCCGAGATCACGCGGTTCATGGGCACCAAGGGCTTCATCGAGATCCGCGAGGACAGGCTGACGCTGACGCCGCAGGACGGCGAGGACCATCAACCGTGCTACTACACCATGAGCTACCCGCCGGCCTTGCGCAGGCAATACGTGGAGAGCTGGGAAAAGCAGCACCAGCAGCAGCCCGGGACGGCGAAGGCCATCGAGTCGGTCTCCTACAGCCCGCCGCCGGGCTACAACGAGGATCGCGAGCACTTGTGGAACTATTTCGAGTCCGTGCGCACGCGGCGCCCGTCGGTGGAGGACGCCACTTTCGGCAACAACGCCGCCATTGCCTGCCACATGACGAATTACTCGTATTTCGAGAAATGCATGGCCGTGTGGAACGCGGACCAGCGCAGAATCGAGGGTAGGGGCTAGAGACTAGGGCTTAGAGGCTACGGACGTACGGCTAATCCCTAGAGTTCACGGGCTTGAGCCTCAAGCCGGGGGCAGTGAATGGCCTGGAGGCTCAAGCCCGCGTTCGGATCGTGCCGATACGTTTGTAGCAAACGCCGGCGCGGCGAGTCCAATCGATTCTCTTTATGTTAACTATCGTGTACGTGCACGGTCGCGACGCCGGAGCGCCCGGGATTCCGGGTAGGATACAATCTCATGCGGGTTGGCACGCCAGGAGTTTCCGGAGTCCGGCCCTGAGATTCCTTAACATGCCACGCCGGGCCAAATCCGCCACCACAGCGACTGCAACCGCGATCACCGATCTCGAGAATCTGCTCTCCCAGGCAGCGAACGGCGATCGCGAGGCCTTCGGCGGGATCTACGATCGCATGGCGCCCCGTATTCTGGGGCTGATCGAACGGATTCTGGGCGCGTCCGGGCCAGGCGAGCAGGTACTCGAGGACGTGTTTGTGGAGCTGTGGAACTCATCGCGATCGCTCGCAGGCGGTCACAGGAGCGTGGCCGCCTGGCTCACGTTCCGCGCCCGGGCCGCGGCGCTCGACCGTCTGTCCGGCGGCCCTTCTCGTCCGCTGCGCCGGCGCGACGCCGGGAGCCGTTCGTCCGCGTGGGTCGCGTGGCTTCCCGGTGCGGAGGCGATCCGCCGCATGGAACAACGGCGGCCGCTGCTCGCCAGGATCCTGGGGCAATTGCCCCGCGAGCAGCTTAAAGCCGTGGAACTGGTCGCTTTCGAGGGCCGCGCCGAGACCGAAATCGCCGATCAGTTGCACGAGCCGCTGGCCAAGGTCAAAGCCGAACTGCGCGCCGCCGCGCGCTTCCTGAAACATCGCCGTCGCGCCGTGGTGGGAGCATGGGCTGTCAACATCTAGAAGACGAGTACGAGCTTTATCTGCTCGGCGGGCTGACGGGCCCTGACCGCGACACCCTGGAATTGCACTTGACCACACAGTGTCCGGCCTGCCTCGAAGGCGTACGCGAAGCGGCGGAATCGGTGTATTGGCTGGTAGAGAGCGCTGAGCCCGTCCGGCCGCGTCCCGCGGTGAAGTCGCGCTTGATGGCGCGCCTCGTGGAACCTGCGCGAAACGCCGAGCGCATCTCGGCCGCGCGCAAGCGGTAGGGCTGGCCCTCAGGCCAGCATGCGGGGTAGCGCCCGACGCGCTCAAGCCCGTGACTACGAGGTTTGGTATCAGTGAACGAGGGCAAGAATCGCGTCTTCATCAATAGTGACGCGGTCCGGTTTGATTTCGGTGGTGAAGCGAAAATGTCCGCCGGCGCCAGTCACCGGCACCAGAATACGCCTGAATCTGGTGGCATGCGGAGCCGAACGGTAAGAAATACTGACGGGTACCAGCATTTCGAAGTCGCGGTCGTGCGTGGTCTCTGTAATCGAGCCCTCAACACGGTAGGCCCCGCTTTCCAGCCGGTGCGTGCTCGTCTGCAGCCGGTACTCCGGCACGCCGGTGGAATACACCCATTCCCTGAAAAACCAGTCGAGACGATGGTCATGCTCCAGATCGGCTTCGCGCGTCATATACTTCTCCGCGTGACGGGCGAAATCCTCGGTCGAAGGGCTCTTGCCCTGATACTCGCTGACAAAATCGCGCAGCATGTCGAAGAATCTGGTGTCCGATCCCGTGCGCGGATCGGTCATCAGCAACCGGAGCATATGCAGCACCCAGCACGACTTTTTGTACACGATGGCGTCGTAGCCGTCGGGTTCGAGGGAATTGCTGAGCCGCGCACCCAACCAGATCGGGCCTTCCGATTCGACGGTCTTACCCTCCTTGTTCCTGGCCAGCAGGTCGCTGCGATAATCGCGCAGCAGCCGCCGAAACAAGCGGTCACCGTCTCTTTCCTGGGTCAGGCTGAGCGCCGCCGCGTAGCTCGCGAATCCTTCCGAAAGCCACTGGTCGTGATAGGTCCGCCAGCCCACTTCGTTACCCCACCACTGATGCGCGATTTCGTGCGGCACCACCGCGCGATCCTCGAGGCCCTGGAACCTTTCCTTGGCAGTCATCTGCATGCGCACGAAGTCCGGGAGGAAAGCGAAGGTGGGCAGGTAGATCAGCTCGGGCCAGCCCTGGCCGAAGTTCCCGGGGATCTGCGCCAGGGCCAGTCTCGGATAAGGAAACGGTCCGAAAAGCGTCTGAAAGTAGCGGACGGTTTGCGCCGCGTTGTCCGCGACCCTGTCAATGAGCGCGGACGGCGACAGCGAATTCTCCGGCGGGGGTGCCATCGAACCGCGATTCAATTCGGTCTGTTCACGATTCGCTTCCGCCTGCAACTGATGGTAGCGCGCCTCCAGAGCCTCCTCGGCCCCGCTCGTGGCATAGACCTGCACCTGGACTTTGCCCAGTTCCCGGGTCCGCACATCGTAGGGGCCGAGATTGAATCCGGCCATGGGAAAAACGCCGTCGGACACCCAATGGCTATGATGGATTCCGTCCGCGGACGACTCATTGGCCAGCCTCCCGGTGGCCACCAGGGTGAGATTGTCCGGGTAGTCGAAACTAAGATCGTAGCTGGCCGAGGGACTCGGCCCGGTATTGGGATACCAACTGCTGTGAGCGCCGACGTAAAGCACGCCGTTGCCCACGTCCGCGATCACGCTGCCGTGATAAGCGAAACTCAGCTTGAATCGCTCGCCCCGCGGGTGCGCCTTGGGCAGAATGACCGCCAGCCAGTCGCTGCGCTCGTGGACTCGGGGACCCAGTGCGAGCGTGCCCTGGAAGGCCGGAAGCTTGGCGCCCGATTCATCGCGCACGGCAGTGACTTCCAGGCGTCCCGAAAGCTGGAAGGGCAGAAATCGCTGGGGGACGCCCGATTCCAACTCGAGCTCGGCGCGGCCGTCCAGGCTCTTATCGCGTCCGATCTCGGTCTCGATGCGATACGAGCGCACCTGAAAGGGCGGTTGCCACGCACTTCCGGGCATCGTCTGCGAATGGCTGGGAAAGGAGCACCAGACGTCCGCGTACTGCGTGCCGTCCTTTTCGGAGGGCGCCACCGCCAGCACCGCTTCCGGACGCCGCTCATCAATCGACAAAGCGAATGCGCCGAGCTTGACTCCCTGAAGATCGGCGCTGAAGTACTCCGGCCGCCGGTCACTCAGCAGATCCTGGAGAATGCGCAGCGACTGCCCGCTGTTCAGGCGCTGGGCGACGTCGTTCCACGCCGGCAGAAGGGCGCCGGGCTGCTCCGGCGATTGTGGGTCGGGCGCCTGGGTCTTGCTGAGCAGTTCACGAGCGGTGCCGTCCGTGAACCGGAGATATGCCGAGGAAAACCGCTCTTCGAGAACCGGGGACGAGGTGAAGTAGGCGAGCGATTCGCCGTCGGCAACATCGGGAGGCATGAGCAGCACTTCACCGTCGCCCGTGAACAGCGCGCCCGTAATCTCACCTTGGACGGGCGAGAGCAGGCCGATGAAGCCGCGATTGAAATACACTGTCGCCCCGTCGCGGGTGATGCGGGCATCGCGGATAAAGTAAACCTGCGAGGGATCGACCGTGAGGTTGTTGAGCTTGTCGAGGAGCGCGCCCGGGTCCGGCGGAGCCTCATCGGCTGCAAGTGCGTAGCGGGGCGTCGCGGCCGCCGCGATCAGGATCAAGGCTGGCGCGAGCAGAGGGGCCGCGCGCACGGCGGATCGCGCCATCTTCCGGGACTTCCGCCCGAAAACCCGAGCGCGGCAGCTCGCTACGGGACTCGACCGCGGGGCACGGCGCATGGAAGTCAGCAAAAGAGATATTTTCGCCAGCGCTCGTCGGACTTCGCCATCATGCGCATGAGCTGCCGGCTGGTGTGCAGGGTGAAGGGACGCGGCAGGCGCAGAAGCTTCAGGCCGGCCTCCTCCGGGAGCCGGTCGCCCTTGTCGTTATTGCACCGATGACAGCAGGCGACGAGATTGTCCCAGTCGGTGTGCCCGCCGCGCGACCGGGGGATCACGTGATCAAGTGTCAGATCGCTCGCCGGAAAGGTGCGCCCGCAGAACTGGCATGTGTAGCGGTCGCGCATAAGAATGTTTTTGCGCGACAGCGCCCGCGTCTGGTAGGGAATGCGGCGGAACTCGCGCAGCCGGATTACTGAAGGCACGCGGAAGCTGGCCGCGGCCGAGTGGATGAAGACGCCGTCGGCTTCCTCGGTGGTGGCGACTCCCTTGATCACCAGAACCACGGCGCGCCGGACGGGTGTGACGTTGATGGGCTCGTACGATGCATTCAGCACCAGCACCGGCAATTGCATCACGGGTTGCGCACCGTCAGACATACATCACTTTCGATTATTCTTCACCCGCCGCCCGCCGGTCAACTGTCCGCACGTCAATGTCACGGCCGGAGTGTCATTTGCAACATCGTTGGTGCAGGCGGGAATGACGATGGCTCTCACCGTTCTTGAGTCGGTAAATGACACCACCACCCACGTCGCCAGCCGATCAGTTATGGGTGGCGGCCGCCTTCTTCCAGTCCCCTCGGACGATTCCCTGCCGGATCTCCTCCGCCGTTTTGCCCTGCTTGGCCATCTGGTAGGCGTAGAACGTCTCGGCCATGCAGATGCCGCATCCCGCCGTGTGTGTGGACGTGAAGCAGTCGAGCAGGCTGCCGTGGCCGAACTCTTTGTCGCAATGGCAATAGCACGGTTGCTGGGCCAGCACGTCAGGAATCTCGCCTGCGATCTCGTACGCCTCCGCGACCATAGGGTTGCTGAACTGGCTGGGAGGCAGCGTACGCGGCAATGGTTGCGCGTCCTTTGCGCTCTTATGGTAGGGAGGCGTCTCCTGGTCGGGGGCGCTGGCGGGGTGATCTGCGGTCTTGCTCTGTTGTGCGCTCGAACGGCCTATTCCAATACAGAGACTGAGGGCAACAGCTATCGTCGCAAGCTTCAGGATGCGGTTTCTCATGGCCTCCCCCTATTGACCCGACTATCTCCACCACTGACGCGTAGCTTAGCACGAACCCGCACCGAACAGGCTATCTGCCATTCTGACGCTGGAAACAGGCCGCAAGTTGTACCGAAGTCCGCTTCTTCAGGGGCGCGCGACGTCGGGAAACTGCGGCGTGGCGCGGGCCAGAGTCAGCACGACGACGCGTTGCGCTCCGCAGCGCTTCAACTCCGCCGCGCACGCGGAGGCGGTGGCGCCCGTGGTCAGGACGTCGTCAACCAGGATCACGTCGCGGCCGCGCAGCCGGTTCGGCGCGAGCACGCTGAACACCCGGCGCACATTCTCGTGGCGCGCTTGGACACTGAGCCCGCTTTGCGGAACCGTGGAGCGCTCCCGAGTGAGTACGTGGGTGTCGAGGCGGAACGGGGCGGAGCCGCGATGTTTCCGCAGCGCGCGAGACAGTCCCCGGGCCAGCAGAGCCGCCTGGTTGTAACCGCGCTCGCGTTCCCGCGAACGGTGGAGCGGCACAGGAATGATGGCCCAGCTCCCGGAAAACCCGTGAGTGGAACAAAGCGCGAGCCAGGGCTGGAGGAGCAAGTGTCCGAGACGCACGCCCAGAAGTTCGCGCCGGTGGAATTTCAGCTCGAGGACGGCAGCGCGCAGCTTGCCGCCATAGATCCCGTAGCTGCGCCCAAAATCGAACTGCGGGCGCTCGACCCGGCACTCGCCGCAGAGGAAGTCCGCCGTGGCCAAGCGCGCCGCCAGCGGCAACCCGCAGCGGGAACAGATCGCTCCGTTCCATGGTTCAAGCCCGCCCCAGCAATCGCCGCAGATTCCCCCCGTGGGGCTCCCGTTAAGCTCGCCGGCACAGACGGCGCAGGAGCCCGGCAGGATCAGGGCCAGCAGGTTTTGGGCAAATTCGCGGAAGAACGGGGTGGGGGAAGACGAGGATTGCAGATCGTCCGCGACTCGCATACGGCTCGCGCTCTGCCGCTGCCTGGCCGGTCAGAGCAGGCCTTTGTCTTGCTTCTCCTGGCACTCGATGCAAAAACGGGCCCAGGGCACCGCTTCGAGACGCTTCGGCTGAACTTCCTGGCCGCACTCCATACAGACCCCGTACGACCCGTTCTTGGTGCGCTCCAAGGCCTCGGTCACCAGAGTCAACATCTGCCGATTGTCATCGCTCTGATGAAAGAGGAACTCCTTGGTGTAGGCATTGGCGGCCTTGTCGGCGAGATCCTGAGTGCCTTCTTCGTCTGCTTCCCGGCCATCCTGGTCGGTCTTGGAAACCGCGCGGAGAAGTCCCTCCTGCTTTTCAGCAAGCTGCTTCCGAAACGTCTCCAGTTTTTTCCTATCCATAAGTTGCCCTGTGAATGGGAGGCGGAAATTCCAATTTAAGACGCCGAGCGATTGGTGTCAAGGAGAACGCTATCGGTGGAGTGAAGGCCCAATTCGACGGTCAACGTTTGACAGCCAATAGTTGGGCGTGGGTCTCGAATCCGAGTCCCAGCCGCGCGCACTTGCCATTGCACCCTCGGCCACCGGCCGCGCTGTACCATCACGTGTCAATAGCGCCGTTTACGACAACTTAACACTCACTTTGCTTGACACTGATCGGATTGAGAGAGTCAAATGGAAGTTTACCTCGCAATTGAGGTACTACGGCACCAGGGCCGGTCCGCTATGTTCGAGAACGTCCGCGCCGACCTGCGCGCGAGTATTGCCCGACGCAAGAAAAATGACTGGTGGAAACGCCACCCGCGGGTGGAATTGCTGCGGGCGTTCGGCAACATCGGGGTGTGGCCGATCATGGCCTATCGCTTCGGTCATTGGGCCAAGCGTGTGCGTGTCCCCGTCGTTGGTTTGGGATTACGTCTGCTGGGCATGATGTTCCGCCAAATGACCATGGTCTGGACCGGCGTTTTCATTCATCCTGATGCCGAAATCGGACCCGGTCTCGTGATCCATACCTGGCTTGGTATCTTCGTGGGCACCACCACGATCGGCAGGAATTGCACGCTTTCAAGTGGCGTCCTCATCAGCCACGCCACGCGTTCCGTGGGTGACAACGTTTACTTCGGAGCTGGGTGCAAAATCATCGCCGACACCAGGATCGGCAGCAACGTGGTCATCATGCCCAATAGTCTGATCCTGACCGACGTGCGCGACAATACCACGATTGCCGGCGTGCCGGCGCGGATCAAGCTGCGCGGCGGACGTCCGCAGCGCTTCGAGAAGCACAAGCCCCCGAACGGCGACTCCCAACAACTCAAGACTGAGACCGGTTCGGCGCTACCTCCCTCTGCTCTGGCCGCATCGCCTTCCGTACCCTGGCAGGCAGCCTTGAAATCCCCTTTGAAAGCGCCTCTGGAGGAGTGACCGTTGGATTTCTCCTGGAGCGAAGAGCAGGAGGCTCTGCGCCGGTCGATCACTCAATTCGCGCAGAATGAACTCGCCTCCGACGTGGTGGCCGAGGACCAGGCTCAGGAGTTCTCCTGGGACGGCTGGCGAAAATGTGCTCGCTTCGGCATCCAGGGGATGCCGGCACCGGCGGAGTACGGCGGCGGCGACGCGGACGTTCTGACGATGGTCGGCGCTCTCGAGTCTCTCGGATATGGCTGCCGCAACGCCGGCCTGATCTTCTCGCTCAACGCGCATCTGTGGGGAGCGGTGATGCCCCTGGCGCTGTTCGGAAACGGCGAGCAGAAGCAGAAGTATCTCCCGCGACTCGCGAACGGCGAATGGGTGGGCGGGCAGGCTGGAGCCGATCTGACCATCAGAGCCGCGCGCCAGGGCGACGGGTGGTGCCTCAGCGGCAGGACGTTTGTGGCCAACGCCGGGATGGCGGACCTTGTCGTCGTCTATGCGGCCGTGGAGACCACGGAAGCCGGCGAGGACTGTTCGGCGGCGTTCCTCGTAGAAAAAGGCACCCCAGGCCTCCGGGCGGAATCAAGCGTGGAGAGAATGGGCCTGCGGACGTCTCCTGCCGGCGATCTCGTCTTGGACGGCTGCCGGATCGCGGACAGCAACTGCCTGGGTGAAATCGGCGGCGGCCAGACGATTCTTGAGTCGGTCAGAGAATGGGAACGAATCTGCGTTCCGGCTCCCGAACTTGGCATGATGCAGCACCAGGTTGAGGTCTCGGCCCGCTATGCTGCCGAACGCCGCCAGTTCGGACAGCCCATCGGCAAGTTCCCGGCCATCGCCGAGAAGGTCGCCAATATGGATATCCGGCTGGAAACGGCCCGGCTGCTGCTCTACAAGGCGGCGTGGCTCAAGAACCAAGGCCGCAGCGCTCGGCGCGAATCGGCCATTGCCAAAACTTACGTGGCCGACGCCGCCATCCAGACTTGCCGGGATGCCCTTCAGATTCACGGCGGCTACGGCTACATGACGGAGTATCAGATCGAGCGCGATTTGCGCGACGCCATTTCGGCCAAGATTTACTCCGGCGCCGGGGAGATGGAGAAACGCATCATTGCCGATTGCCGACTGCCGATTGCCGGTTCACGTTAACCCCGCTCCGGCAATCGTCAATCATCAACTTCAAAGACTATGGCTTACTTGCTGACCCAACTCCTGACCCGAAGCGCGGAGCGCTTCCCCGAACGTCCTGCCGTCTGGGCGCGTGAACGCTCGATCAGCTACGGCGAACTCGAAGAGCGCTCGAATCAGGTGGCGCATCTGCTTCGCGATCGCGGGCTCGCCAAGGGCGACCGCGTCGGGCTGTTTTTTCCCAAGGCGGTCGAGTCCGTGGTCGCCATGTTTGGCGTCCTCAAGGCGGGCGGAGTCTATGTGGCGCTCGACCCGGGTGCTCCCGCCGGGCGCATCGAGTACATCATCCAGAACTGCGGCATCCGCGGGCTTGTCACCACGGGCGAGAAGCTTCGCGCTCTCGACCCGCAGCAGATTCCGTCCGTGGAATTCAACCTGCTGGCTGAAGAGAAGGCCTCTCCTGAAGCCGCGAACCAGATCCCCTGGGCAGCGCTCTCGGGCTTCAACGGATCGCGCCCGCCCGGCCCGCGCCAGCCGACCACGCTCGACCTCGCTTACATCATCTACACCTCCGGTTCGACCGGCCGGCCCAAGGGCGTGATGCTGACGCATCAGAACGCCTTGACCTTCGTCGAGTGGTGCGCGGACGAGTTCCAGGTGAAGCCGGAGGACCACCTCTCGAATCACGCACCGTTGCACTTCGACCTGTCGGTGTTCGACGTTTACAACGCCATGGAGGCGGGCGCCTGCGTTTACATGATTCCGGAAGACGTCCAGCTTTTCCCCGCCAGTCTGACGCGCTTCATCGTGGAAAAAGGGATCAGCATCTGGTACTCGGTGCCCTCGGCGCTGGTGTTTCTGGTGCTGCACGGACGTCTGGCCGCGGCCAACCTCTCGAAGCTGAGGATCATTCTCTTCGCCGGTGAAGTATTCCCGATGAAGTATCTGCGTCAGCTTGCGGACCTCGTGCCGCACGCCCATCTTTACAACCTTTACGGCCCCACCGAAACCAACGTCTGCACCTACTACAAGGTGGACCGCGCCGTCCTTCCGGAGCAGGAGCGCCTGCCCATCGGGCGCGCCTGCTTGAATACTGAAGTCTTCGCCGTCGATGGCCAGGACCGGGTGATCAGCGAACCGGGAGGCGAGGGCGAGCTTTACGTCCGCGGGCCGTCCGTGACGCCGGGCTACTGGGGCGACCCCGATAAGACGCATAAAATGGTGGTGCCGAACCGCTTCCAGCCCCACTTTGAAGAGAACCTGTATCGCACGGGTGACCTGGTGCGGCTGAGCGAAGGCGGCGATTACGACTTCCTCGGCCGCCGCGACAGCCAGATCAAGAGCCGCGGATACCGCATCGAACTCGGGGAAATCGAAGCGGTGCTGCTGGCGCACGAGTCGGTCCGCGAGGCCGCCGTGATCGCCGTCGCCGATGAGGAGATCGGGGCGCGTCTGCGGGCCTTCGTCACGGCGCACAACGGGTCGCCCTTGGAACTGTCCGAACTCCAGCATCACTGCGCCTCGAAACTGCCGCACTACATGATTCCGGAGAGGATTCAGGTGCGCGACGCCATGCCCAAGACGTCTACGGGGAAGATCGATCGGGTTAGGCTGGCCTCAGAAGCCTGAGCCTGAGGAGTCCTGGACGGTTCTGGCGCTGTCCAGGTTTCGAAGTAGGGGCCTTCGTGCTCTCTGTGCTTCCTCCGCGCTCTCGGGGTTGAAAGCTTTTAACACGAAGGCCAAAGAGGACTCACGGAGACCGCCGAGACCCCGCGTCAGAATTGGGGCAGGCCAGACGTTTTCAATGCTTGTCGAAGTCGCCCGCAAGCGGTTATAGTGAAAGGCCACCGCTTGTTGGCCGAACGCGTTTATCAAATCATTGAGGGGAAAGCATTAAGGGAGAAGATATGCCGGAAACGCAGGAATCGATCAAGGAGCAGATCCGCCAGTGGGTGGCAGAGACGGCTGAACGCAAGGGTGTTTCTTTCACATCCGACGATGAATCGCTGACCGCTAATGGCGTCATCGACTCCCTGGCGATCTTCCGCCTGGTGAGCTTTCTTGAGGAGACCTTCGGGCTCCGCGTCGCCGACGAGGAGATCGTGAACGACAACTTTAAAAGCGTCAATGAGATAGACCGGTTCGTCACCGGCAAGCTCGGCTCCAAGGCTTGAAACCGTTGCGCGGCACGAAGGCGGCTCTCGATTTCCGCGGGTTGGACCGTAAGTCCTTGGCTGCCTGTGAGATCCTAATCTGATTTGCGGGGCTTCCGGGTCTCGCCGGAAACCTTTGCCCGCCTGCATACATCTAAACATTTATCAGGGTGAGTTTTTGGGTCCACGGCGCAGCGGTGCCGGTGTCATCGCTCCTCAGAGCACTGCGGAGGCCGCAAACTAAGGCGTAACCTGCCGCCCAGGAGAGGCATAGCCATGACGTTCAAAGCGGGGCAGTATGTGCACCACACCAAGTACGGCAACGGCATCATCGTCAACCGCGACGAGGATCGCACCACGGTGGATTTCGACACCGCAGGGTTGAAGAAGTTTGTCACCTCGATCGCCAGCTTCGAAATGGCCGAAGGCGAAGCCCCGAAGAAGAAGCGGACCGTACGGCGCAAGCCTAAAACCACCGAGGTTGGCACGCCAGTGGTGATGTAAGGGCAGCCGGAACGTGAGACCGGAATCTTGAATTAAGTTTAGAGCACACAAAGCCCCGGACATGGTCCGGGGCTTTTGCTTTTTGGGGAGGTGCCACCAGGCAGCATCGGCTGTTTTGCCGAGTTCAGTCAAGGCGAGAATGAATGTTCTCAATTTTCTCAGTCTTCTCGACTGTCCCATCTCGGGCTGCCACGCTTAAGACTGTGCCGTCACAGGTCTAAGTGACTCCCCTCACTGACCCCTTAAAGCCCGTTTGCTAGCCTTCCAGCAAGAGGCGGTTCCGCCCTCGACTCTGCCTTCGTCAAGGCCCCCGCCAGAGTCCTGCGCCGCACGCCACCCCGACAGGAGGTAGTCATGAGACGAAACGGTTCGGG
>DASYZG010000037.1:0-26427 GCA_035946575.1 Terriglobia bacterium
GGTTCTCTTCCTGATTCTCCTGCTGGTTAGCCTGCTGGTCGGTGTACTGGTTCTGGTAGCTCGGAGGATTGACATTGACCGGAGGCGGTCCCGGGGGCGGCTCGTATGGCGCAGCGCCCTCAGGATTTGCCTGCAGAGGGCTGGACTGCGGATTCTGCTGCTGGCTCCCGGAACCCTGCTGAGTCTGCTTTCCGCCGTTCTGTTCATTCTCCTGGTTGGGAGCGCTCTGAGCCCGCAAAAGTGAGGGCGCCAGTACGACTGCGCATACCGCCGCAGCCAAAAACGTCATTAACTCCCGAACCGGCTTGCTCATACAGCATTGCTCCTTGCTGGGTCCGTACCGCACACTGCCAGCAACCCGCGAGTATATGCGACCCAAGCTCGTGGATGCAAGTGTGATTTCAGGTAATATCTGAGGCAGCCGAACTCCTTCTGTTGCCTCACCTTGACTCAATAGCGATAGACCCTCGCGCGCTCCGTCTCAATTCGCTGCGGCGCGAACCGCCAGAACAGGCCCTGGTCGTTTTCGTCGCCATTCAGGCGGCGGCCCCCCAACCAAACGTCTTCCGAGAACGATCCTTCTTCAATCCACCCGATCCCCGCATGCGCCGGGCCGGGACTCTCGGGTGAGAACGCCACGCGGAATCCGCTGCCGACGCCGAGAAATTCATTTGGGCCCGTCCCCATGATGAGCCCGTACCCGGTCTTGGATTCGCTGCCGAAGATCTCGTCCAAGCGGACGTCGAGTTCGTAGCCGTTCATCTCGAAGGTGGCGCGAGGATGTTCCTTACTCAGCAGAAATCCGGTGATGTCACTCGTGCCCTGATGGCTCAGGATGAGAGGCGCCAGAGGCATCAGCGCGGCGTAACTCTTGCCAAGATCGTTGTCCGTGTCGTTCCAGGAGTCGATCCCGAAAGGCGAGAACCCGATGGCGTTGCGCGCGCCGAAGGCGTAGAAGACGTGCGCCTCGCCCAGGGAGCCGCCGGCGGTCTCAGGGATCAACATCGGATTGCCGCCGCGATTGTAGCGATCGCACCAGTCGGCGAAGTTGATCGCGTAAATGTCGGGCGAGTAGATGTCGATGGCATTGCCAGCAGCCTTCCACACGTCCATGACGTCGGGCAGCGGACCGCCACTCGGATACTGCCCGGGAAGGGCAGTGGGTCCTGCGAGCCACGTGTTGACGTACATGGGGATGGGATACTGCGCCTTGCCAGCCGCGGCCGCCGCGTTGATGTACTCGGCGTAATTCCAGGCCATGAAGATCTTGTCGGTTTCCGGACCGGGTCCGAACACCTCTTGCCAGGTGCCGGACGTCCGCGAACCGGCCGCTTGCCAGCGCTCGCGAAACTCGGGGAGGAGCGCATCGCGATTCCGCGCGATGTAGCTCATCAACCTTTGCGGGACCTGGCTGTCGAAAGCCTTATTCGCCGCCGGGCTGCGGTCGCGCGAATCGCCGAGCACGCCGACTTCATTCTCGACTTGCATCATCAGAACGGTGTGCGCGGTGCCATCCACGTCGCGAATATGCCGCATCACCGCCGCAAAGGCGCGCGCGTCGGCATCGCGCGTCTGATTGCCCAGCGGGCTGAGAATTTCAACGGGATTGCCATTCTTCTCGATCACGCGCGGGAAACGCCGGGTGTCCTCCTTCACCCAGAGCGGCGCGTAGCTTGACATGCCGTTTTTCCAGCTTGCGAGCCAGAGAAACACCAAGCGCAGATGATTCCTGCGCGCGTCCTGGATCAGGCCGTCGACGAGCCTGAAATCGAATTTGTCCTCGGTGGGTTCGACGAGCTCCCAGGAGAGCGGCGTCAGTACCGTGTTCAGGGGGATGGCGGCGAGACGGGGCCAGATCGGCCGCATGTAATCGAGGCTCGACGAGCTCGAATTGTGGATCTCAGCCGCGAACATCAGGAACGGCTTGCCGTCGACCACAAGCTGCGTCGCCGCGCCATGCTGCTCAAGATGCGGAATGCCAGGCGCCGAACTCTGAGCGGAAGCTGCCCCGGCGAGTAGCAGAACCAGCGACGCTGAAATCCAGGCTCTCATGGCTGTACCTCCAAGCACCCATAGCGCCGGCTTTAGGCCGGCACGACACACGCCTCAGCGATACGCCTCCAGCTTCGCCTCGATGCGATCGTGGATCCAGTGTGGATCCCACCACTCCGTCGGATTCACCGGTATGCCATCCAACAACACCGTGAAGTGCAAATGATCGCCCCCGGCGAGACCGGTCGCGCCGCTGCGTCCGATCTCCTGGCCGCGCTTGACGGCTTCGCCGGGCTTCACTTCGAGCTGGCTCATGTGACCGTAAAGCGTCTGCACGCCCATGCCGTGGTCGATCAGCACCGCGTTCCCGAAGATGCCGAAGTATTGCGCCATCGCCACCACGCCGTCGTTGGCCGCGAGCACCGGCATGTGTTCGACGCCGGCGAGATCGAAGCCCAGGTGGGTCTGGTGGTCGACTACTTCGCCCTTGTAGGTGTAAGTGCGCGCGTCCGCGAAGTAGGCTTCGGTTTTCGAGGCCAGACGAATGAAAGGTTCATGCCAGAGGAACGTGGGCGATGTCTGCTTCGAGAGTTCGATCAGTTTCTCGCTGTCGATCTGGCGCAGGCGTCCGTTCACGGCCAGAAAATTCTTGAGCGGGCTGCCCAGGTCGTCGAGCTCGGGCGTTTCGCTCATGATGGGCGGCACTACGCGCGCGACGTAGGCGTCATCGAGCGCGATCGTGTCCGTATGGAATTTCTTCGGAAACACACGATAACTGAAGTTCGCCACCGCCTGATTGCGGGCATCGTCGCGCGCTACGATCTCGGCCGGCGTCGAGGGATCGAGGTCCCAGGGATAGGCAAAGATCGCGAGGCGCGTCTGCGGCATCGAGGGCTTCACCGGGAAACTCGTGAAGAAGTACTTGCCCACCTGGACGCCGGATTCCACCGTGCCCGGCGACACGTTGAATACCACCATGTCGCAGCCGCCCTGGTTGATGTAGTGCTGCGTGGTGATCACGCCAATCTGCGGCGCGGTGAAGCGTACGGGAAGTGTCAGGCTGATGCGCGACTCACCGCCGCGGAAGAATCGTCCCCAGGAATCATTGACGGCGGTGATCCGGAGCGTGGCGCTGCCTTCCTTAAGCCCTGGAATCAGCCGGCGATTGAGCGCCGCCGTCCAGTCGACGACACTTTGGGCCTTTGACCACTTCCACCAGCGGACCGGGCTCGAATCGGAAACGGTTCCCGCCTGATAGAGCGCGTGACCATTCTGGGAGACTTCCAGGTTGATGCGGCGCACGTTATGCCCGCTGTCGCGCGCTTCGATCGCAAGTTGAGTACTCTGGCCGAGGCCGCGAGGCCGGCTGGCCAGTGAGAGAGTCGGGCCCTCATTCTGGACCGCCTTCCAGCCAATCAGGATGATGATGATGAGCAGCACAACAGCCAGAAAAATACCGCCGCCCCCGATGCCGGCGTCCGAACGATGACGACGAAACCGTTGACCGGCGCAAAAATGAAACCTCTTACGCAATGAATGCCTCCAGGTGAGATACGGTACTCTCCACGATACTGAAACGAGACAGCGATCACAAACAGAATTGATGGGAGGTACTGGCGGTGCGATTCAGAGGGGCTCAATCGAGGTCGCGGGCGCAGCGGCTTTGGTCCCGGCGCGAGCCGGGGTGCTCGCCGGAGCGAAGAGCAGTTCTCGGAGCCGCGGCAGCGCCGCGCGCGCAGCCGCTTCACCGGCAGCGATGAAATCTTCGAGGCGGTCGAAATCGTCCCAGGTGAATTGACTGACGTCAGGCTCGATCACCAGATCGCATTGCGGCCGCCACGTCACCTCCGAGCGCGCCTCGGCAATCTGGAAGGCTTGCCCGACGACCTGGAAGAAGTTGGTCGGCCGGTGGTGAAGTTGCCCGGAATTGAGGCAGACGCCAACGATCTTGTCGACCGCAAAATCGGCGAGAGCCGCCGCCGGCACGCCGCACACGATGCTGCCGTCCACCAGCGGACGCCCTTGGTGCTCGACGGGCGCAAACAGACCGGGGACGGCGGAACTGGCGCGAATGGCGCGAGTGAGATCGCCGTGCCGAAAGACCACGGCTTCGCCCGTGGAAATGTCCGTCGCGACCACGGCGAGCGGAACCGATAACTCCTCGAACGTGGTGCAGTGCAGCATCTCCTGCAGCATGATTTCAAGTCGTTCGTTGGTCGCGAAGCCGAGGCGGGGCAGCGTCCAGCGCGCAAACTGCCGCCAGCGCACCTTGCGCGCGGTGGCGATCATTTCCTCGAGGGTGCAGCCGCTGGCAAAGGCAGCGGCCGCGATGCCGCCGGCGCTCACGCCGGCCAACGCGTCGATTGGAATGCTGCTTTCCCGCAGGACCTTCAGAACGCCGATGTGCGCCATGCCGCGCGCGAATCCGCCGCCCAGCGCCCAACCAAGTCGCGGGCGCGGAGGCGCCGGCGTGGGCTGCGCGGGACCCGCGTCGGCAAACCGGCGCAGAGCACGGGCAGCAGCTCTCAACACATGACGTAATCGTGGTTCGCTGTCGCTCAAGGCTCGACGCGTCTCCGAGGTCCATTATATAAGTTGATGCGCTCGCCGACCTCGGTTGGTTCGTCCGCCACCTCGGACTGGACTCGTAAGCTGAGAAGCTAATTAAGGTTCTCTGGATCTGAAAGAGACCTGAACCTGAGCCCGGCGGGCTAGCTCCCTCCGTCGGATAGCCGTTACGATCAAGGAGCACTCTCCACGCCAAGACTTGCAATCGCCAAAGCCGGAATGTTCTGTAGAGTCAATGCGATGGCGGGAATCTTCCCGCGCGAAGTGGAAATGGCAGCATCGGTTCTGCAGTTACCGAATCTCATCGATCTTCTATCTCAATGATTTACATGGCGTTAACAGAATGTATAGCCTGCGCGGATTGGCTTAAGATGGCGGACTAATGCAAAACTTGTGGTCTTCAGACACCAACGGCTCAAGGTAGATTTCTGAATAGAATCAGTAACATAATATCTTCGACTTTTGGCTATCGACTTTGCGACTGTTTCAACGATTTGCGCGCCCTCTTGCGGCCGGAGTAATATGAAGCGCGGAAAAACCGGGTCGCCTGGAAGAGGGGTTGCTCGCGTGCGACGATTGAGAATTTGCAATGAAGGTGGCGGAGCGCGTCTATCATTCATGCTGCTCGCGCTCGCCGGCGCGATCCCGCTACTGGTCGGTTCGGTGGCCTGCGGCAATCACGCGGTCGGATTCGACTTCTCAAGCATATTCCCCTTTCATCATAGGACAGTGTCGCCTGCCGATGCCGAATTCACCAAGCACCTTCAGGAGCAACTGATCCTCGCTGCGCCGGGATCCGTGATCGAACTGCCCGCCGGCCGCTTTCACGTGGACCGCGTGCTTTCGCTCACGGTCGATCACGTCACGTTGCGCGGCAAGGGTTTGGACAAAACGGTGTTCTCCTTCAAGGGCCAGACGTCGGGCTCGGCGGGCCTGCTGGTCACTGCCAACGGTTTCACCCTGGAGGACATCGGGTTTGAGGACATGGCGGGTGACGGCGTAAAGGTGAACGGCGCCACGAACGTGACCTTCCGGCGGGTGCGCGCCGAGTGGACGGCCGGTCCCAGGTCGGGCAATGGCGGATACGGACTGTATCCGGTGCAGTGCCAGAACGTGCTGATCGAGGATTCGGTGGTGAAGGGTGCCGCGGACGCCGGCATCTACATCGGCCAGTCCCGGAATATCGTGGTAAGGCGCAATCGCGTGGAGCAGAACGTGGCCGGTATCGAGATCGAGAATTCGCAGCACGCCGACGTGTATGAGAACACCGCCACCGGGAACACCGGCGGCATTTTGGTGTTCAACATCCCCGATCTGCCGGTGAAGGACGGGCAATATGCCCGGGTCTTTCACAACCAGGTCTATGCCAACAATGCCGACAACTTCGGCTCCGCCGCCAGCATGGTGTCGAACGTCCCGCCCGGCACTGGCTTGATGGTGATGGCCACCAAGCGGATCGAGGTTTTCGGAAACACCATCAAGGACAACCGCACCGGCAACCTGATGCTGGTGAGCTTTTATGCCACCGGCCTCACGATCCATGACGCCGCCTATAATCCGTACGAGTCGGCGATCTATGTCCATGACAACGGCATGTCCGGCGGCGGCACAGAACCCGGGACGCTGAAGGTGAAGGCGCTGGCGCTGACTGTCGGCGGAAAACTATCCGACATTCTGTACGACGGTGTTATCGATCCCAAAATGAAGGACGCTTCGGGGCATCTGGTGGGTGATAATCGCGTCTGCATCCAGAACAACGGCAGCGCCACCTTCCTGAACTTCGATGCGGCAGACAACTACCGGCACCCGGACCGGAATCTCGCGCCGCACGCCTGCTCCTTCGCCCCGCTCGAAGCGGTGAATTTGCCGCAAATGGTTCCGGCGCAGGCTTCAGGCGGGGACGCCGCGGCCGGCGGAAGCAAATGACGAATTTCCGGAGGGCCGCGCGCGCCGCTCTCGGACTCGCGGCCATGGTGACACTCGCCTCCTGCCAGAGCCGGCGCGGCGTTCAGGAACATCTTGAGCCGCCCTTTCCCGGCCGGCTCTCCGCCTGGCGCTTGTTCAGGGGGCAGCCTCGCGAGCTTCACCCCAACCACGGCGTCGTGCCTTATGATATCAACACGCCGCTGTTCTCCGATTACGCTGACAAGTTCCGATTCGTCTGGATGCCGCCGGGGACGTCGGCCGCTTACCGGTCCGACGACGTTTTCGATTTTCCTGTGGGCACCATTCTCTCCAAGACCTTCGGCTTTCGCGCCGGGACGAACGGCCGCGACCGGCTGATCGAAACGCGCCTGCTGGTCCACGCCCGAAGCGGCTGGGTGGGGCTGCCCTACGTCTGGAACCGGGACCAGACTGAGGCCACCCTCGACGTAGCCGCCGATCCGGTGCCGGTGCGATTCGTCGATTCCAGCGGCCACGAGCATTCCACGAACTACATGATTCCCAACAGCAATCAGTGCAAGGAATGCCACGCGCGCTATAAGGTGATGGGACCACTTGGACCCAAGGCGCGGAACCTGAACAAAACCTACGTCTATTCGGGCGGACCCGAGAACGAGCTTGCCCACTGGACTGCGGCGGGCTACCTCAAGGGATCGCCGGACCCGTCGCAGGCGCCCCGCGCCGCGGTCTGGGACGATCCATTCACAGGCGCAGTGGAGGCGCGAGCGCGAGCCTATCTGGACATCAATTGCGGGACGTGTCACCGTCCCGGCGGGGCGGCGGCGACTTCGGCCCTTTACCTCGATCTCGCGAGCAGCAGCCTGGAGAATCTGGGTGTCTGCAAGACGCCCGTCGCCGCGGGTCACGCCTCCGGCAATCTGCTGTTCGACATCGTGCCCGGCAGCCCAGAGGAATCGATCCTGATCCGGCGGATGGAATCGACCGCGCCCAAGGTCATGATGCCGGAAATTGCCCGCTCGCTGCCGCACGCGGAAGGTATCGAACTGGTGCGCGCCTGGGTTACGTCCTTGGGCGGTACGTGCGCGGCGGCCGGTCCGCCCCTACGTCGAAATTAGGGCAGCACCACGAATTTCGAAGCGTGGCCCGGAGGCGGGAAGCGTGAGAATATGATCGCAGGGATTCGTCGGAGCGCTGGCGTTGAACGCCGGTCAGAGGACAAATGCGAACGGTGAAAAAGCGCGTCATCGCGGGTATCGATCTTGGGGGCACCAGCATGAAGGTGCTCATCGTCGATGCCAGGAACTCCATTCTGGGTGAGGCACGGGCGCCGACGCGACTTTCGCGCAAGCCTTCGGGAATCCTGGGCGAAATCGCCGAAACCCTCGAGGAGGCGCTGGCCGTCGCCGGCTTGAAGCGTCGCGACCTCACTGCGGTCAGCATCGGGGCGCCGGGCTCGATCGACCGTCACCGCGGCGTGGTGCACGAAGCGCCGAATCTGGGCTGGACCGAGTTTTCGCTCGGCCCGCAGCTTGAACGGCGCGTGAGGGTGCCGGTACTCGTCGACAACGACGTGAACGTCGGCACCGTCGGCGAGCACATCCTCGGCGCCGGCGCGGGCACCAACCACATGGTGGGCATTTTTGTTGGTACCGGAATCGGCGGCGGCATCATCGCCAACGGGCGTCTTTATGAGGGCAGCGTGGGCGGTGCCGGGGAAATCGGCCACACTGTGATCCAGAAGGACGGCCCGCTGTGCAGTTGCGGGAACCGCGGCTGCGCCGAGGCTTTGGCCAGCCGCTGGGCCATGGAGCGCGACGTCCGCGCCGCGATCAAGGCGGGGCACAAGAGCATCGTGCTCGACCTGATGAAGAAGAAGGGCAAGCCACGCATGACGAGCAGCATCATGAACTCGGCCCTGAAGCGCAACGACCGCGTGATGCGCGACGTGCTGAAACACGCCGAGTATTGCCTGGGGATTCTGGCGGCCAACGTGGTGAATCTGCTTGATCCCGAGTGTGTAGTCATCGGAGGCGGGATCGCCACACGCCTCGGCGAGCGTTTCGTCGCGCCCATCCGCGAAGCCGCCGCCGGCTACTTCCTGCGGGAGGAGGACGCGCAGCGCATTCGCGTAGTTGCGGGACGGCTGGGCGACGATGCCGGCGCGCTCGGCGCGGTCGTTCTTGCCCGGCAGCGACTCGGAATAGCCACCAATCCAAAACAGCGGCCGGATTCCCGCTAGGGTGTCCACTGGCACGCCCCAAGACGCCGGCCTCTAGACTTTCGAAAGCGGGTTCAAGCAACGAGCTCGGTCTGACACCAGTCGCTGACAACAGTTTTTCCACACTCCGCATCCCATAAACAGGGACACGAACTGGCGACGAACCAGGGCGCGCCGTGAAAGGTGGGCCAGTCGTTCGGATGCGTTTCCCTCTCTCTGCGCACCCCTCCCTGATGCCGCCCCGGCTGTACCTTGGTCCGAATCTCCTCCGCTTCGTGTCCTCAAAGGAGGAGTAGCAATGATCGGCATGAATTTTGCTTCGTTCCTTACCCTGCTCATCATCAGCCTGATTACCGCCTTGATCGTGCACTATGCGATTCGATATCGCGTTCTAGACGGCACCGATGGTTTTCTTTGGAAGTGGGTAGTTGGTTGGATCGGGGCCTGGCTGGGTACGCCTGTGCTCGGCCATTGGTTTCCGGGCGTCGCGATCTCCAATGTCTACATCATCCCCGCGTTTCTGGGCGGCTTCATCGGCGCTTTCCTGGTCGCAGCCGTCTGGAAAGCGGAGGCGAAGGCCATGATGCATCACGCGGGCTAGTTCCGGGGGTGCTGCCGGGCCTGGCCTGAGGCACTGGGCCCGGCTTGTCATTCATCGTTCCGCTACGAAGGAGGTCTTATGATTGGCATGTCGTTCGCTAATTTCCTGGCTTTGGCGATCGCCAGCTTGATTGCAGCTTTGGTCGTGCATTACGCGATCCGCTATCGCATTCTTGACGGATTCGACGGCTTCCTGGGGAAGTGGATTATCGCCTGGCTCGGCGCCTGGGTCGCATCGCCGGTGTTGGGACATTGGTTCGCGGGAGTCTCGATCAGCGAGGTATTTATTATTCCGGCGTTTGTCGGCGGTTTCATCGGGGCTTTCGCCCCCGCGGTGGTGCTGAAGGCAGAGGTCATAGCAATGAAGTCTCGTGTTCTCGAAGTCCATGAGACGCCCAAGGCGGCGTGAGAAGGCGTACAAGCCTGATGGCAGCGCGGCCGGACAGCTGATCTTCAGGCGCGGACCCTTCGTGCGGTCGATACGAAGGGAGATCGCGTGTACATTGTCGCGGCAGACGCTGTTTAGGTCCTCCTGCTCCTGGTGGCGCTAACGTCCTTATTTGCCCTTTGTGTCGCTGCTCTCGCGGTTCAAGCGCTCGCCGGCACGTTGGGCAGGGCTTTAAAAGCGATGCTCACCGGCCATGCCAGGCCCGGCGCGGGAAGGACCCCGGGCGTTTTCGACGCGAGTCCTGCGGTCCCCGCGAGGCCCTGACTCAAACGCCGGGTGTCCGCCGAGGCGCGGAGGAGTCTATGCAGAAAAGAAGGGGCCGAGGACTCTGTTTTTCGCTCATGGTGGCCGTCGCGGCCTGCTGTGCCGTGCCGTCCTTCACTTACTCCAGGACGAGGAAGAACCTTGTAGACGTGAACGATTCGACCTATCGATTGTTCAGCTTGCTCGATAGCTCCTATGCGGGCAAGCTCGCGGACTTCTACCTGCTCGCGGACGTTTACGCCGATTCCTCGCAGCCAGGCCAGACGCTGCAACATGTTCTTGTGGTGAATTACGACAAGGGCCGCTTCTTCGGACGCCTGACCATCCAGGTGCGCGGTGTCTCACAACTGACACCGGCACAGTTGAGCGAATACACGCCGGCTGAGATCTACAACTTTGGCTCCGACGCGGAGAAGTTCGAGAAGATCAATCCCGGGCCTTTTGGCGAGAGCGGGGACGTTTATTTTCGCGCCGCGGGCGGCCACGCCCTGGCCGCCGTCCCCATTACCGACGAGGCGAAGATCGAGTACGAGTCGCTCCTGACCCGCTACATCCTGCCCGCACTCGAAAAGAGATAAACTGCCGGCAACCTCACCGCTGCCAAGGGCCTGAGTTTTTGCTGACATCGACCATGCGGCCAGTCTATTCTAAACGAACGGGCTTGATCGCCCGAAGCCCGAACCCGGCATTTCCTGATTAAGGCAGACCTGTGGCTCAAGTTTCTTTCGCGCTCCTGCTGCATTCGCACCAGCCTGTCGGCAACTTTGATCACGTGATCGAAGAGGCCTATTCCAAGGCTTATCGTCCTTTCGTCGATCTTCTGGCAAGGCATCCGGGCATCCGCGTGGGACTCCATTACACGGGCTTTCTGCTGCAGTGGATAGAAAAGAACCATCCGGAGTTCTTCGCCGGACTCCGGCGACTCGTTGAACGCCAACAGGTGGAGTTGGTGAGTGGCGGTTTCTATGAGCCTATTCTCCCGGTCATCCCTGACCGCGACAAGCGTGCTCAAATCCTCAAGCTGACGGACTTCATCCGCAGTCGCTTTGGGGTGACCCCGCGCGGCGCCTGGCTGACGGAGCGCGTCTGGGAGCCGTCACTGGCCAAGCCGCTTGCCGAGGTTGGGATTGAGTATATAGTCCTTGACGATACCCACTTTACTCTTGCGGGCGTGGAGGCGAAGAATCTCAACGGCTACTACTACACAGAAGACGCCGGGCTGCCTTTGCGGCTGGTTCCGAGCATCAAGTCGCTGCGCTACACCATCCCGTTTCGCGAGCCTGCTGAAACGATGGAGATACTTCGTAGTGGTCTTGATTCCGGCGTTCCTGCTTCCCGCCGTCCGCTCTTCGCCATGGGCGATGACCTGGAGAAGTTCGGCGGCTGGCCGCACACTTTTGAGCACTGCTATGCGCACGGCTGGCTCGAGCGCTTCTTCCAGGCCGTCGACTCCGCTCGCGATTGGCTGGAGGTGACGACGCTCGCAGATTACCTCGACCGAAATCCGCCGCTCGGGCGAGTCTACCTTCCGACCGCCTCCTACGAAGAGATGATGACCTGGGCGCTTCCCATGGAAGCTGCGCGCGAGTTGCGCGCGTGTCTGGCGGCAAGCGATCACCTGCCGGAAGCGGATAAATTCCGGCGATTTCTGCGGGCCGGCTTGTGGCGAAACTTTCTGGCGAAGTATCCGGAGGCGAACCAGATGCACAAGCTGATGCTCGAGGTGGGCCGTCGCCTCCAGGCTGCCGCTGCCTCGGGCGCGTCCTCAGCCGATCACGCCCATCTGCTCTCCGAGGCAGGGGACAATCTGCTGGCTTCGCAATGCAATGACGCCTACTGGCACGGCGTCTTCGGCGGCCTCTATACTCCGCACCTGCGCAGCGGAATCCTTGGTCACCTGATTCGGGCGGAGTGCGCGTTGGACCGGCTTGAAGACCCGGCGGCGCCGCTCGTTACGCGCAGCGATTTCGATTGCGACGGTTCCACGGAGATTCAGGTCAGGCACCGCCTGTATGGCATGGTGCTGCGCCCCGCCGACGGCGGCACCATTTCCGCTCTGCGCTTCAAACCTGCCGGTATCGAACTTATCAATTCGCTCGCGCGCCGGCCCGAGGAATATCACGACGAAGTCCGCGCCCAGGCCCACAGTCATGCCACGCGGGGCGCCGTGCCGGAATCGATTCACGCCCAGGAGCCCGCCTCGGAACCAAACCTCGCGGAATTTCTCCGCTACGATCGCTACGCCCGGCATGTTTTCCGCAGCTACGTCTTTCCGGCGGGAAAGCAGTGGCAGGATTTCGAACAACTCACCCTCGAAGAGTCCCCGGAGCTTGCCGGCGGCGAGTGGACAGTCTCCTCGGAAGAGTTGTTTGACTCGCCCGGCGTCGTTCGTATTGCTCTCGCCGCGACCGCAAGGGCAATCGCTGCGGTCGGCGGGGCCGCGGGTACCGCGCCGACCGCTGGCAGCGCTGCCGGCCTGCCCGCAGGAGGTTGCGGGTGGGATCTTCGGGCGGGGAAGCTGATCGCGACCGCCGCGCGCGGTACGACGTGGCGGATTGAGTGCCACTCAAGATTTGAGGCAGTCGCGCAGGCACTCCTGCCTGCGCAGTCTGCCTCGCTACGATTAGAAGCAGTGGCACCGGCAGTCCTGCCGATGACTACCTCGCCGCTCGCCTTCGGTCTCGAAATGGTGTTCAATCTTCTCGCCCCGGACGCCTTTGGCAGGTACTTTCTGGCATCGGCGGAGCCCTCGCGCTACGAACCGCTGAAGTTCCGCGGGGAACTCGCCGGGAGCAACCTGCTGATTGTGGACGAGTGGCAGGGCGTGAAAATCTCGATCACCGCGGAGCCCGAGCCGCGCTGGTGGATCGTGCCCATCGAGACGGTCTCGCAAGCCGTGGAAGGATTCGAGTGCGTCTACCAGGGCTCGGCGATCCTCGCCGTCTGGAAGCCCGAAACGACATCCGGCACGAACCTGCAAACCGTCGAGAGCCGCGTGCTCATCGAGGTCGAGCCCTGGCGGAAGTGACTAATCTGAGATCAGTGGCGGCCGGCGCTTGTGCCGGCCTTACCTGCGCGATGCCGGAAATACCCCGTCCAGATAAATGCCGCCGCAATCCAGATGATTATGGCCTCCCCGAAGGTACCTCTCAGCCCCGGTGCCTGGGTGAACACGAATTGCAGGATGAAGGGAATGGGGACCAGCGTAAAGTAGATCGCACACACCAGGGAGGCCGTCCGACGGGGCAGGTGCGCGAAATAGACGACCCAGAGGACCGCCGCCAGACTCCAGTCGAACGCCGTGTCCCAAAGCGCGTCGCGAAGGGTCAAAGGGGCGGTGAAATAGTATGACAGCGGGACGAGCGTGAGAAACAGGCTCAGGCCGAACAACCACTGGCGCCGCCGCAATCCCCAAAGCACGCTCTCCAGGTCGCGTTTCTCTTTTTCCGGCGCGGCCGCGATGGGTGCGGCGGCCCGCAACGTTTCGAGTGGCGTCGCGGCCCTGCGCGCAACGCGCTCGAAATCGGGATCCTGACGAAAATATTCCTCGACCAGCGCCTTGGTATCAACGCTGGCCTCGCCGGAAAAATAGACCGGCAACAAGTCAGCGACCACGTCGCGTGTAATATTCATGGCTTTGCTCCTGGGGCAGGAACGGATTCCCGCCATGCCTGCCTGGTTTGCGTCAGCTTCAACCTTGCGCGATGAACCTTTACTTTTGCGGTGACCACCGTGATTCCCACAGATTCTGCGATTTCCTCGTAGGACATCCCGTCGAGCGCGCGCATCAGCAGCACCGTCCGGTCCAGTTCCGGCAGTTGCTGCAATGCGGCAAGCACTGCCTGCACTTCTGCGGTCTGCTCCATTTGCGTCTGCGTGCTGATCCGCGTATCCGGCATGTTCTCGTCAAGCTGTTTGTGGCGCGCATCCCGTCGCAGCAAATCGGTGTACGCGTTTCGTGCAATCGTGAAAAGGTAGCTTTTCACGGTGGGCTGACGAATGTGTCCCGCCGTCATCCACGCGCGCACAAACGTGTCCGAGGTGATCTCATCCGCCATCATGGCATCGCCGCACAAATACAGGGCGAATCGGCGAACGTCGCCGGCGTAGCGTTCGTAGAGGATCTCGATGTCCTTCATTCTTGATTCGCCGTCACAGGTACGGTCGAGCAATCGAATGGTTACACAGAATCTGGACCGGTATGCGCTGGCTTGGCTGAATTCGGCCTGAGTCGAGATTTCGAAAACGCAAGAGGGATCCGGCGGAAGTCGTTCAAAACAAAGTGCAATGAGAGGCCTGGTACCCGGACGGTATCGGATACATCGGCAGCACTCCACCGCCGTCCCCTGTGCTGAGCCAAAGAGTTAAGCTTATAATCAACTTTCAGGCAGCTCTCACCTTGTGATGGCACCCGCAACTGCAATCGTTTCCGTGGGATTCAACTCTGCCCAGAAGAAGTTGCTTCTGGCGCTGGCCAGCGCCGTCGGCCTGCGCATGCTCGGGCTGTTCCTGGTCCTCCCGGTCTTCACCCTCTACGGCCTGCAGTTCACCAACTCCCGACCTCTCGTCGGCTTTGCCTTCGGATCGTACGGCCTCGCCATGGCGATGACGGAACTGCCCCTGGGGCGCCTCTCGGACCGCATCGGGCGTCGCAAGGTGCTGATCCTTGGCATGGCAGTCTTCAGCCTGGGATCGTTCCTCTGTGCCGTGCCGGCCTGGCTTCCGGCTCCGCTGCGCATGCCCGACCTCATCTTTGGGCGGCTCGTGCAAGGCATCGGCGCCATCACCGCGACGGCCTTCGCCGCCGTCGCTGACCACATCCCGGCCAGCCGCCGGTCGACCGCCATGGCAGTCCTCGGCATCCCCATCGGCGCTTCGTTCGTCCTCGGCATCCTCGTCGGCCCGGTGATCGCTGGACGCTATGGCACCGCGTCGCTCTTCTGGCTGACGGGCGCGCTGGGCATCGTGAACGTCCTGCTGCTGATATGGTATCTCCCAGACACTCCTCCGCAGGCCACACATCCCGAGCCCATCATGCGGGTGCTCGCACTCCGGCAGGTCCTCACGCTCGATCTTGGCGGATTTCTGATGAACACCTTCATGACCGCCTTCTGGTTCCTCTTTCCGCTGCTGGTCACGGAGCGATGCCATCTCGGGATGAGGCAGTATTACCACCTGCTGCTGCCCATGGTGCTGGTGAGCGGCGTCACGATGTTCGGATTCTCCCGCGGAGCCGACCGCGGTTGGGGCCGCCCGCTCGCCGCGGTTGCGTTCGCGATCATGCTCGTGAGCGCGCTGCTAATGTTCCGGCCGTCCGTGGCCGGCCTGCCCTCTGGCCACATCGTCTCGGTGCTGATTCCGGGGATGCTCTTCCTGATCGGCTTCACCGGGCTCGAGCCCGTGCTGCCAAACCTGGTGAGCCAGTCGTCGCCCGAAGGCGCCACGGGCACCGCGCTTGGCACCTTCCACACCTTGCAGTACCTGGGCAGCGCCACCGGCGCGCCGGTCGCGGGCGCGCTGGCCCGCCTGCAGCCCGACTACATCATGGTTACGTTGATGACAACGTCGCTCGCCGGATGTTTGCTCATGGTCTCCGCCCAACGTGCAGCCGCGAAAGTCCCGCTGACTCCGACGTAGGGGCGGTCCTCGTCCCTGCCCGCGGGGTCGTCCCCACACGGCAGAAATCAGGTGCTTGCAGTCTGCGTGCGAGAACGATGCTCAATCGGTCGGCACCGTCGTAAACGTGACTCTGGCGATCGGCGCAGCGTCCGGGAGGAGCAGCGCAATATCGTCCGGTTCATTCGAAAGCGGAAGTGCTATACTGTTTGTGTCGAGAAATTCCAAGCGACAGTCTCCTGCGCAGCGACAGGATGGCATCTGCATGGCCTCTTTGTGTCGTGGTTCTGACAGCAGGGCCGCTCTACCCATCGCCGTGAAAGAGATCGCACCCGGTTCAAGCAAGGAGGATCTTTGCAAATTCAATTTTTGGGGTTTCAGACCAAGGCGGCGGGTCGTGATTACGCCTACCTGGTGAATGCTGCCAATTCCGAGCCGCGCGAGTTTGTTTTCAGCATTCCTGCTCAGGCCTTCGCCAAAGGCCGTATCCGCTACCAGGAGGCAGCCTCGGTCTGTTACCAGAAACTGCAGAGATCTCTGGACGAAGAGACCGTGGAGCGCCCCCTGCCTCGTCACGCCACGGTTTCGGACGAGGAACTGGACGAATACCGCGAGATGCACAGTCCCGCCAGACGACACACATTCGGCAATCCTCAGCGTCGCTCGAAGAATCTCCACCCGCAGCACCCGCAGAGGGCTGTGCACTGAGACTACCCCGAAGAAGACCCGGCCCGGCGATTCGGGACCGCAGGACGACCTGCTCGAGCAGGTATACCTTATTTGTGGAGCAGAGATGGCAAAAGCCAACCCCAGTTTCAAAAAGCGTCAGCGGGAAATCAAGCTGCGCGAGAAAGCTCAGATGAAACGCGAGAACCGGCAACAGCGGGCCATGGAAAGGAAATTGTCGAAACTGTCGGACCAGCCGGACGGTGCCGTGGCCGCCGAATCGAATACCTAGGCGCCCGCCGCCCCGGACGCTCAATCAGACATGCTCATTGACAACCCCAGCGGTGAATTTCGAAGCTGCTCCCAGGAGGACGTATGGCGCTAAAGCTATTTGTAGGCAATCTCCCCCACAGTGTCTCGGACGGTGAGCTGTCGGATTTCGTAAGCGGAGCTGGCTTCCGCGTCGAATCCGCGGTCGTCATCCAGGACAAGATGACGGGCCAATCGAAGGGCTTCGGGTTTGTGGAACTGGCGGAAGGTGAGAATCTTCAGAGCGCCATCCAGGCGCTGAACGGCCAGCCTTTGGGCGGCCGTCCGCTAAATGTGAACGAGGCGCGTCCCCAGGCCCGCACCGGATTCTCTGGACCACGCGGTGGTGGCGGAGGCGCGGGCGGCGGCCGTGGCCGCGGCCGTGGTGGATTCGACAAGGGGCGCCGCAACTGGTAGTCTCCGCTTGGCGGCTTGGCTGCTCCCCGAAAGATTGCTCCTGATATTTAACGTTTGTACCGGAGCGCCGTTCCGGTATAGACTCCCACTGCGCCTTTTCGGGCCGGCAGTTTGGGAGGTTCAGAAGAATCTCGTCTCGACGATAAATAGCCGGGCAAACCGGTGAGTGTGGCTCCTTTCCTGCTGGCAGGTGGCTCTCAGAACGAAATTTAGCCGGCCTTGCGCGCGGCTAGCTGGAAGAAGGCCTGCGGTTCGTGCCATTTTGAGCGGTGAGGAGTCTCGCCTTTGAAAGTAGATCACCAGGGCCGGTAGCTCACCGAAGGCGGGAGAATCACGTGAAAGGACCACGTATGGCTTCCGCAATCGGTTCCTCGCTGCAACACGAAGAGGCATTCCCGCCTCTCGGCAAGGCTCTCAAAGCGCTTCTGGTCTGGCCCAAAGTTCCCAATTCATTCTGGACCTTTACCGGCATGCTGGAACTTCTGCCGGAGAAGGTCGTCATGCCGCCGCTGGGATTGATCACGGTAGCGGCGCTGTGTCCGGAAAACTGGGCGCTCCGCCTGGTAGACCAGGGGGTCGAGGAACTCACCGACGAGGACATCCTGTGGGCGGACCTGGTCATGGTCAGCGCCATGACCGTGCAGCGCGACGGGCTCCAGGAAGTGCTGGCGCGGGCGCGACGGCTGGGCCGCCGGACCATGGTCGGCGGGCCGTACGCCAGCGGCGAGCCTGATCGCATGCTGGCCGTGGCTGACCACGTCGTGGTGGGTGAGCCCGACGAAGTCTTTGCTGAAATCGCCCGCGACCTGGAGGATGGCACCGCGCGCCGGCTCTACGAAATCTCCGGGAAGCCGGACGTGACCAGGACCCCGGCGCCCCGATTCGACCTGCTCAAGCTGGATTGCTACGCTTCGATGTCGGTGCAGTTCTCTCGCGGCTGTCCCTTCCAGTGCGAGTTCTGCGACATCATCATCCTGTACGGGCGCAAGCCGCGCACCAAAGTGCCCGCGCAGATGCTGGCCGAACTCGATGCGCTGCTCAACCTGGGCTGGCGGAAGCAGGTCTTCATTGTGGACGACAACTTCATCGGCAATCATGCGCGCGCCCTCGAACTCTGCGTGGCGCTCGAGAAGTGGCAGCAGGCGCGCCATCATCCCGTCATGTTTTACACCGAAGCCTCCATGGACCTGGCGCGGAAGCCCGCGCTGATGGATGCAATGGTGCGCGCCAACTTCTTCTACGTGTTCCTGGGTATTGAGAGCCCCTCCAAGGAGTCCCTCCAGGAGGTGAAGAAACTCCAGAACCTGGCGATGGACCCGGTCGATTGTATCGACGCTATTTACCGGAAGGGCCTCTGGGTGACCGGCGGTTTCATAGTGGGTTTCGATTCGGACACGGAAGGCATCTTCGAGCAGCAGGTGGAATTCATTGAGCGCACAGCGATTCCGTGGGCGCTCATCAATTTTTTACACGCGTTGCCGCGCACGGCGCTTTACGACCGCATGCAGCGCGAAGGACGCATCCTCGAATCGCGCGGCAGCAGCAGTGATGGCACGCCGCCCAATTTTCGCACTCTCATGAGACCGGATGTCCTGCTCCGGGGATTCGGCAGCGCGGTGGCGGCAATCTACGACCCCGAAAAATTCTACGCCCGCGCCTGGCGCTCTCTGCTGAGCTGGGAGTCAAAGCCCTGCCAGCGTCCCGCCCGGCAGCCCGGGGCTCTGGCCATCGCAGGAATCGTGGCCCGGTCGATCTGGCTCCAGGGTCTGCGCTCCCCGTACCGTAAATCCTATTGGAAGTACTTCCTCAAAGTCCTTACCCGCTTCGCACTGAACCGCGCCAAGATCTGGATGGGCGTCACCATTCTTGTTTCCGGCCAGCATTTCATTCCCTATGCCGGCGAACTCGCCCGCAAGGTTGAGAGAGAATTGGAGCGCGTTCCGCACGTTCCCGAACTGGTACCCGTCCCCGTGGAACAGTAAGGCTTCGGCAAAGCAACACCCAATGCTCCCTCGCCCAGCCCAGGTGTTCAGCTCAGAAGCAAAGGGACAAGGTACGACAGGTCCGGTGCGCCGTTCCGGCCGCCCAGAACCTCGAGTCCGTGGCTTTGGCAAAAATCGTTATCGAAGGTCGTGAGTTTTCCCTTTCTGCTGAGCCGGGCGAGCGCCGAGCGCCAGACGTTGATTTTGGGAAATGTCGCCTCCACCTGCGCCGCGCTCCGCGAATTCAACTGACCCCAATGGACGGTGGGAAGGCGTCCGTCGAGTCCCACATGGTTGGCGGTTTCGTCTTCGAAAGCTCTCAGGACCTGCTCCTCGCCGGTGAGGTGGGCGAGAGCTGAAACCTCGATCGTGACCGTGTGCGGCCATTGCTCGATGGCCAGCAGAGCCTCCGACCCGGCGCAGTATCGCAGCGAAATATATGCACCTGTCAGAATGTTCTGGCTTGCGAAGCCGTCGATTCTATTGAACACGGCGGTGAGATAGTCGATGTAGGCCGTATCGTCGGCGTTGAAGCCCACCTCAATGGAAAGGGCCTTGTTACAGCTTCCTTTGTAGTCGTAGGTGTCCATGATTTTGAAGCTGACGTCCTCGCGGGTCGAGCCCGCCTGCGGTCCGAGCGAACCCAGAATGGTATTCACCAGCCCCTCGGTGAACCCGATCTGGCCGAACTGGTCCAGGATGTTCACCACCGCCGCCAGATAATCGCCGATGGTTACCGAAGGATCGAGCAGGGGAGTGAGCGCCTCGATCAGCAGGAGGACGGCGGCGGCGTCAAGACCCGCAAGCAATGGACCGGCCAGGGGTATCAGGAGCAGCAGCGGAATGGTCCCGGCCGCGAATGCCGCCAGTCCGGCGATGATGAGCTGAATCTGCCGCGCGAGGGCCTCCGGTCTCTCCTCGCAGGCGTAAGTGAAGATCTTCGAGCCGAAGCCGGCGTAGGGCTCGGAGGCGCTGAATTGCGAGGCCGGGACCTCGTTGCGCGTGGTAAGGATACAGGTGTGATCGGGTTCGGTGCGAGTCTTCCACAACGTGCCCTCCCCGCGCGTCACATCGGTGTCTGTCCCTTGGAAATAGACCCAGCCCGCAGCTGTCACAAAAGGCGTTGAGGCCGTGGTGTTGTTGCCGATCTTCGACTGGTCGGTGCCGTCTTCCCTCACCCTCCACAAGGTTCCTGGCCCGCGGGTGACATCGATGTCGGTGCCCTGGAAATAGACCCAGGCCGGCCCGCCGCTCGGGTCCGGTGCCACAAAGGGTGTGGAGGCCGTGGTGTTGTTGCCGATTTGCGATTGCTGGGTGCCGTCGTCTCGAATCTTCCATAGCGTGTCGTCCGTCCCCTGGTAGTAGACCCAGGCGCCGCCATTGGGATCGGGAACCACAAAAGGTGTGGAGGCGGTGTACTGCTTGCCCGCGGGCTGGTTTTCCCCGATGTGGTACTGCTGGGTTCCGTCGTCTCTGACCTTCCAAAGGGCGTCGTCGGTGCCCTGGAAGTAGACCCAGGTCGGCCCGCCGCCCGGGTCGGGCACCACGAAGGGCGTCGACGCCGTCGTGTTGTTGCCGATCTGCGACTGCTGGGTGCCGTCGTCCCGCACCTTCCACAGCGTGCCGGGCCCGCGACCTATCGCGGTGTCAGTGCCCTGGAAGTAGACCCAATTCGGCCCGCCGGCCGGGTCGGGTACGACGAACGGCATCGACGCCGTGGTGTTGTTGCCGATCTGCGACTGTTGGGTGCCGTCATCCCGTATCTTCCATAGCGTGCCCGGCCCGCGCGTCACATCGGTATCCGTTCCCTGGAAGTACACCCAGGCCGGTCCGCCGTTCGGATCTGGAACCACGAAGGGCGTGGAGGCCGTAGTGTTATTGCCGATTTGTGATTGCTGCGTGCCGTCGTCCCTTACCTTCCACAGCGTGCCCGGCCCCCGAAACGCGGTGGTGTCCGTCCCCTGGAAGTAGACCCAGGCGCCCTCGCCAGCCGCGTCCGGCACCACAAAGGGTACGGAGGCCGTGGTGTTGTTGGTGGACGTGGCGCTTTGAACAGGCGATTGCCGGCTGCCATCGTCTCGGACCTTCCACAGCGTATTGTCCGTGCCCTCGAAGTAGACCCAGGCGCCGCCGTTCGGGTCCGGCAGTACAAAAGGCGTCGAGGCCGTCGTGTTGTTGTTAATCTGCGACTGCTGGCTGCCATCATCCCGGATTTTCCACAGGGTGTTGTCTGTCCCCTGATAGTAGACCCAGGCGCCGTTGACGTCCGGGATCACAAAGGGGGTGGAAGCCGTGTACTGTTTGCCCGCGGGCATGTTTTCGCCGATGTGGTATTGCTGGCTGCCGTCGTCTCGGACCTTCCAGAGCGCGTTGTCCGTGCCCTGGAAGTAGACCCAGTTCGGTCCTCCATTCGGATCCGGCACCACAAAGGGCGTGGACGAGGTCGTGTTGTTGCCGATCTGAGACTGGTTACTGCCGTCGTCCTGGACCTTCCACAGCGTGTTGTCGGTTCCCTGAAAGTAGACCCAATTCGGCCCTCCATTCGGGTCGGGTATCACAAAGGGCGTGGAGGCCGTCGTGTTGTTGCCGACCTGAGACTGGTTATTGCCGTCGTCCTGGACCTTCCACAGCGTGTTGTCGGTTCCCTGGAAATAGACCCACGCCGGTCCTCCGTTCGGATCCGGAACTACGAAAGGTGTGGAGGCTGTCGTATTGTTGCCGATCTGGGCTTGCAGGGTGCCATTGTCCCGAACCTTCCACAGCGTGCTGTCCGTTCCCTTGAAGTAGACCCAGGCGCCCTGGGGGTCCGGGACCACAAAAGGAGTGGAGGCGGTGCTGTTGTCGTTGATCTGCAGTTGCCCGGTTCCGTCATCTTTGACTTTCCAGAGGCCGTTGTCCGTTCCCTGATAGTAGATCCAGACGCCCCCATTCGGGTCCGGCACCGCCACGGGTGTGGAGGCGGTCGTGTCGTTCGTGTAGGTGATGTAGGGAATGAAAGCTTGTTCGTAGTCGCCGTAGGGCAGGATCAGAATCTCAAGAAAGCGGTTCTCCTCCCGAAGCCCGCTGATCTTCGGGATCACTTGCTTCCACCGCTCTTTGGTCACGACTTCTTTAAGGAAGTACTGCGGCTCAACTTCCAGGACCAGCGAATAGATCAGGCCCATGCGGCCCATCGACACCACGGCAGCATTGAAAACATCGTCGCGGGTGATGATCCGGCCGGGTCCGGCAAGGCACGGATCCAACTGCGCCAGCACCGCCGGATCGACAATGGCGCGATTGCCGCCGCGCTGGATGAAGTACTCAACGCCCCCCGCGCCGGCCAGCCGGATGCCCTGAACCATATCGGGTATGGGGCGGATCGGCCCGCGAGCGTCGTGATCGTCTCCCCCGTGTGTGCTGGTGGTGACCACGCCGGCGATGGCCTGGCCTCCGCTGCCGCCGAGCGTCTTCACGCCGTAACCGTGCCAGTTGCCGTCAGGCGTGGTGACGCCGCTGGGGATGCCTTCGAGCACAATGTACAGGTCCGCGATCTTGATGCCCGCCTCGACGTGGACCAGATTGCGCTCGAGAGCCGCCGGCGTAAGCGCGCCAAAGATAAGATCCTTGGGATACGGCGTTCCCGTCATGGTCTCGCTCAGGGTGTTGAGCGGGTGGGGTTGCACGAGCGGCGTGGTACGGTTGGAAGAGCCGAAGGCAAGCGGCGGGGCATGGAGGCCCTGAGGCGGATTGATCTTGGGCTTGGGGACGTGGTTGAGATGGGACGTGTCCACGATGTAGCCTGTCGCGGTCATGACCTCTTCAAACGACCAGCCGGACCCGGCCGCATGCACCGATAGCTCTTCTGCTTCCGCCTGTTTGACGATCGCTATCAGTTCGTCGAGGGTAGTGGGCCGAAAGATCTGCCGGGGAGTGACGGTGAAGGTCTCCGCCCAGTTGGTGAAGGTCCCGGGGCCATGTTTCCCTGCTCCGGGCTTGCGATTGCACGGCATAGCGCCTCCTCGCCGTCAGTCCCGCGCCAGCGGGAGTCCAGTTGCAACCAGCGTCTGGCCGGCTCAGTCAACGAAAACCTGGAGCAGATAACACCCGCGCTGCGCCTGCTTCGGATCATCAAGTACCGCCAGCACCTGCGCCTGGTTCGTAATCGCCGCCAGCCCCACCGCCAGGATCTCGCGCTTCACCTCGTCGGGGACCTGAAAGCCCATCTTGGCGAAGCTTCCTTTGGTGTCGGTGAGGATCATGGTGATGAGCGAATTTGGCGGGTTCTGCAGGTTGGTTTCAGCCTGGGCTCCATCGATGGTACAAATGAATTCTGAAGGCATGATCTCCTCCTCGGCGTGCTCCGCGCTTCCCGTTATCCACGCCCGCAAAAATATGTATGTGACAAACATGGTCAAAGCGTTTCATCGCCCGAACCACGCTGGCTGGTTTTTATGAGGGAGTGTCGAAATGAGCGCCGCTACTCACTTGGCCGGCGCCTACTGGTAGAGGATATAAATCGGCCGCGGCGAGAGCCGCAGCACTTCGGCCGGAGTCATCACCCGGCCGCCCCATTTCACGTCGTTCTTGTAGAACAGCTTGAATCCAGTGAACTGCACCGGCTGCCTCGCGATGAAATCCCTGTAGGCGGCGAGCTTCAGGGATGGCGATCCAAACCCGTCCATATCCATCAGGATCTCCACTTCGGGCAGCGGCTTGATGGCATGATAGTCCGTGACCATGCGTTCGGTGAAGCGGTGGACAACCAGGATTTTCGGAGGCAAATGGTTTTCCCGTACGATGTTCGCCAGAAACCGCGCCGCAAAATTGATGTCCGCAGCATTCAGGGTGCCTCTCCACGCGCCCGGGCGCTTGCCGCCGCTCAACGCGAATTCCGGATCGAGGGCAAGTTCTACGTTCGGCAGCTTGAGGTACGAGGCAAGCAGCGGCACTTCCGTCTGCACGGTGCTCCACCCCGGCTGCACGTCAAGAAATACCAGCCCGCCGATCTGCTCCCCCATGTTGACGGCTTTTTCGATCTGCGCCGGCGGCATCCGCATGATGTACTTCCCGCCCCGCCCGGGTTCACCCTGCGCCGAGACGGCGATGTAATCCACGGCCAACATGACGGGCGTCGTCGGGTCAGCCTCCGCCCAGGCGGCCGCCTGCGCCTTGAGCAGGGCGGCCACCTTGTCCGGCGGATATTCGCCCAGAATCCCCATACGTTGCGAGTAAAAGTTGCCGTAGTAGGCCACGATTCGTTTGAACGGTAGCAGCGCGCCTGCCTCGGGATAAACCGTATGCACCGGCCACAGGGGTTTCAGGCACGGGCGCGGCGCGGCCTCCCTCGCGGCCCCCTTGCCCCGGGCATCAGACCTTCTCGCGTCATTCTTCGATTCCACGTGCATCGTCACAAGATCTGTGCCAGCCCGGCTTGTCCCGGTTTGTGAGCCGGTTGCCAGTGCCGCCTTGGTGTCGCTGCCGCCGACGGCCTTCCCGCAACCGTCCTGCGGCCGGGTATTCGCGAGCGCGAGCATTTTTGCGTCATACGCCGCCACATCCACGGTGGCCCGCGGCGCCTGATCGGTCGAAGCCGGCTGGGCGCCGGCCCTAGCTGCTTTGTCTGGTTGGCTGCCGCCTGCAAAAACCGCAGCGGCCATGCAAGCGATTGCGGCGGCACAGAAGAAACCAGTGAATCGCCCCCTTTTCATGACCCCATTTTAACAGCTTCTCAGCAGTTCGGGTATTGCCGCTCCGGCTCCGCACTATCCCAATTAAGGATTACACATTGTGCGCCATGGCACGCTCGCGCGCGGGCGTCCGTTCGCCTCGCTCAGGCGCCTCGCTCAGGGGCCTCGCTCAGGGCAGGCACCGGCCCGTGGTGCGTGCGTGGCCGCGACGTATAAATGCGAGTAGAATCGCCGTAGAGGCTGCCCTGATGATTGCGGCCGATCAAGTCCTGGGTCACTACCGAATCGAAAAAAAGCTGGGCGAGGGACACTTCGGCGAGGTCTGGCGCGGCGTCGACATCCGCCTGGATCGCAAGGTAGCGCTTAAGGTAATGCGCGCCCGCGCCGACGAGGACGCCCAAGCCTGGGGACGTCTGCTCAGGGAGGCGCGCGCCGCTTCGGCGCTGAACCATCCCGGCATCTGCAGCACCTTCGACATCGGCGAGGAAGGCGGGGTCGGCTACATCGCCATGGAATACGTGGAAGGCCGGACACTCTCCGATCTGGCGCGCCCCGGGGCCCTTTCGCCTGCGCTGGCGATAGGCTACGGCGCGGAAATGGCCGCGGCTCTTGCCCATGCGCACGGCCGGGGCATTATTCATCGAGACCTCAAGGCCTCGAACGTGATGATCACTCCGGAGGGTCATGCCAAGCTGCTCGATTTCGGCCTGGCGCGGCGGCTGGACGCGCCCACCCTCTCGACTTTGACGCAGTCCCGGGAATCGCTGGCGTCGCTCGGCGAGGCGGCGGGCACGCTCTGCTACATGGCGCCGGAGTTGCTGCACGGCAAGCCGGCCACGCCGAAGAGCGATCTGTGGTCGCTGGGCGCGCTGCTGTTCGAGATCCTCGCCGGGCGGCTGCCGTTCGAGGGCCAGACGCCGTTCGAACTGAGCATGGCCATCATGGTGGAAGACCCGCCGACGCTGGCGCCCGATTTGCCCCAGCCCTTGCGGCGCCTGGTGCAGAAATGCCTGGAGAAGAATCCGGCGGCGCGTCCCGCGGGCGCCGCTGAAGTCCAGGCTGCACTTGAGGACGTGAAATCCACCCTGGCCGGCGCGGGCCGTGAACGTGCAGCACGGCGCCAGCGCCTGCGGACGGCTGCGGCCGCGCTCATCGCGCTGGCCCTGCTCGGAGGCTCCACGCTGGCCTGGTGGCACTATCGCGCAGATCAACGCCGGGCGGCCGCCATCATGGTGGTCCACGAATCCTCGCCGCCCGCTCCCAACCTTGCCCCGAGTTCCCCAACTCCGCAGACTCCGTCCCAATCCGTCGGGCACGCCACGGGCCGCTCCCCAACGCGGGCGCGCACGGCCGGGAATCCCACCACCCAAGTCTGGGCCAACCCGAAGACGAAGGTTTACCACTGTCCGGGCACGCGATGGTACAGGAAGACGGCTAACGGCCGACTGCTCACGCAACGCCAGGCGCAGTTGGCCGGATACCATCCGGCCTCCAATAAAGCCTGCCAGTGAAGAGCCCTCCCAAGCATCCCGCCTTCCGGCAGTTTGCTGGTCCTGGTTCTCGGCTTCGTTTTGCTCCGGCCTCAGCTTCGTTTTTGCCCCGCGCCGTCTGCCGGGTCGATCTAAATGACTTACAGTCGCCCTCTCAGCTTCGTTTCGCCCGTTCTCAGCTTCGTTTTGGCTGTCTTTCGGAGGCATTTTCATTTGTTTTCAATCACTTGTCAGCTTCGTTTTGGACATTTTTAGGGGGGGGGGGGGGGGGGGGGGGGGCCCC
>DASYZG010000038.1:0-16797 GCA_035946575.1 Terriglobia bacterium
GCCGTTAAAGCGAGCTCGATGATCTCCATCAACGTGGCGCGCGGCACCCGCGGTGAGGTTTGGCAAGGCCGTTTCTTCGACCGCGCGCTGCGCACCGTCAAGGAATACAATGAAACGGTGGAGTATATCCATGTGAATCCAGTTCGTCGGGGCCTGGTGCAACGAGCCGAAGACTGGGACTGGTCCAGCGCGAACCAGCACGGCGGAAGGAGCCCGGAGGAGCAGGAGCGGCGATGCGGGCTGGCGATCGACCGCGTGCGCTTGCCGGCCGATGAGAGGGTCCGGATATGAAAGGCCGCAGACCTTGAAAAGGCAGGTCTGCCCTACTCGCTCTTTAACTGGCTGGCACGAACCGCTTCCTCGCTGGCGACCGCAGTTTAGAAGAACCGGGGAGCTCGGTTCCTCGTTGTGGCACGGTCTCGTGACGGTGCCACCCATCACCCGGCCCCAAGGTCTTCGTGACCGCCAGCTAGGGCAGTCCGGCGTGGGGGACTTCGACCCTGGTCATGAGGATCGACGCACGATGGTTCACTGAGGCCTCAGACTCGTGGAAAGTCGGCGCGACGCAGGCGAATAGCGTGCGGCCGTCGTCACCCCCCAACATGCAGGCGAATGTACCGACTCCCTCGGTCCTGCGTTCCTCGAGGACGCGCCCGCCCTCCGCCACCCGGAGCAGCCGGCTGTGTTCGGCATCGGCCACCCACACGGCACCTTCCGCGTCAAGACAGATTCCGTCCGGCGCCACGGCCACCTGTTTGAGCGCCTCACCGACATCGGTCGATGCGGGTGGGTCACCGAAGGCCGCCCACGTCCGGCGTTTGCCTAACGAACCTGAGGCGACCTGAAAAGCACTAAGCCGGTTCATGGTCGATTCGGCCACGATCAGCGTGCCGCCGTCAGGGGTGAGCACCATGCCGTTGGGGAAGCCGAGTCCGTCGGCCACGATTCCGGCCGCTCCGTTGGGTTCGACGCAGATGAGCACGGTGGGAGACGCCGGGGCGCCGCCCATAAGATCGAATCCGAAGTTGCCCACCCAGGCCCGGCCGTCGTGATCCACAAGCATGTCGTTCAGGTACCACGGGGCCAGACCGGAGAGATCGGCGTGCTGGACGAGTTTGCCGTCGAGCTCGCGCCGCAGAATCTTGCGGTCGCGCATGGACACGATCAACATGCGGCCGTCGGGGAGCAACCCGAGGCCGGAGGGTTGCTGGGGCACGTGAGCCACCGTCTCCGTGGCGCCGTCCATGGAGAGGGCGAGGACCCGGTGGGTATAGAAGTCGGAAACGTAGAGCCGTCCGTGGTGCCATCTGGGGCACTCGGTGAATGACAAGCCGCTGACGAGCGTGGTGAACTCCGGCATACTGATTCCTCCATCGTCTGCAAGAACTGAAAGGAGATTACCAGTCAGGGTGACAGACCGTGCCGTAGCGCGGGCGTCCTCGTCCGCGATTCACGCGCCTGGGACAGGCGCGCTGTCGCCCCATTGTGTAATCCTCAAGTAAGGGCGACAGACAGAATAGCATTGGCTCTGCGCCAGGCAGTTTTCTGTTGCAATTCTCTGCCGGCTCGGCAAGAATCACGCCAGCGGTCCCTTCGGGGAAAACACCCTTCGCGCCGGCTGGGTCTCGGGAGCCAGGCAACAGAGCAGCAGGACGCCGGATCTGCAGGCCGCGGGCGCCTGCCGCCGCCGGAACATCAAAAGGAGCGAGATGAGGCCGGAGACTGTAAAGATCATCGAGTGCCCGAGGGACGCCTGGCAGGGGCTTTCGACCATCATTCCCACCGAGTCGAAGATCGGGTATCTGCGGCGGCTGATCGAGGCCGGGTTCCGTCACATCGACGCCGTGAGCTTTGTGGCGCCGAAGTACGTGCCGCAGATGGCGGACAGCGAGCAGGTGCTGGAAGCGCTGCTCTCCGACGTCACCAGTCAGGAGACCGTGGACTCATCGTTGCGCCACTGGCAGGGCAGGGAGACGCTGTTGAAGCTGACGCGACACGCCCCTGAAGCGGATTCCCGGACGGGATTCCCCGCACCCGGCGCGGAGATCATCGGCATTGTGGTGAACGAGGCCGGCCTCACCCGCGCGCTCAAGGCGCCCGGACTGAACACGATCGGCTATCCCTACTCGGTTTCGGCGCATTTCCGGCGCGCCAACGCCAACATGTCGAAGGCGGAATCGCAGGCGCTGGTCACGAAGCTCGGCCGGGCGGTCTCGGCGCCGGACGCTCCCGTGCGCAACCTCGTGGTGTATATCTCGATGGCTTTCGGAAACAACTACGACGAGCCCTGGGGGCCCGAAATCGTGATCGAGGCGGTGGAGTGGCTGAAGCAGATCGGCATCCGGCAGGCTTCGCTGGCGGACACCATCGGCGCGGCGTCGCCCGAGGTGATCGGAGATTTGTACCGAGCCGTTAAGGCGGCTGTTGGCGACCCCAATCCGGAGTTCGAGCTGGGTGTGCATCTGCACAGCCGGCCCGAAGGCGCGGCCGACAAAGTGCTCGCGGCTTACGAGGGAGGCTGCCGGCGCTTCGATTCCGCGCTTACCGGCCTCGGCGGATGTCCGTTCGCGGGTGACGATCTGGTGGGCAACATCCCGACCGAAATCGTCATCAGCACGCTCTCCTCGAAAGGCGCCGAAACCGGCATCGAGCCCTGGGCGCTGCTGTCGGCGGTGGAGGCGACCAAGGAGATTCGGGAGAAGTTCGCGCCATAAGCGCGCGGCCGACGGTGGCGAGCGGGCGCCAATGCGGCGCTCCCAAGGCCGGGCGGGCAAGGATGCCCGCGCTCCCAGGAACGAAGATGCCCTACAACACGCTCACCCTCTCACTCGATTTCGAGGTGGCGACGCTCACCTTTAACCGCCCCGAGAAGCGGAACGCCATCTCGCCCGAAATGATCGAGGAGCTGCTGGAAGCGCTCGACGAAATCGAACACGGACCGGCGCGCGCGGCGATCCTCACCGGCGCGGGACGTGCGTTCTGCTCGGGCATGGACCTGGATGCGCTTCAGGCATTGGCGGCGCAGTTCCCGGAGCACCCGACGGAGAAAGGCAGAACAGCGGCCGCTATCCTGGCGCAGCCTTCCGAAGCCAGCCTCGAGGATTCGCGGCGCATGCGCCACATGTTCCATCGCATTTACACCTTCCCCAGGCCGCTGATCGCCGCCGTCAACGGGCCGGCCATCGCCGGCGGCTGCGGCATCGCGACGCTTTGCGACTTCACCCTGGCCGCGCCCGAGGCCAGGTTCGGCTACACCGAAGTAAGGATCGGCTTCATTCCGGCGCTGGTCTCGGTTTTCCTGCTGCACCAGATCGGGGAGAAGGCCGCGCGCGACCTGCTGCTGACCGGACGCATCATCGACCCCTCTGAGGCTCTGCGCATCGGCCTGATCACCGAGATGGTTCCGGGCGACAAGCTCCTGGGCCGCGCTCGCGAGCTCGCGGCGCAATTGATCGAGAACAGCCCCACCAGTCTTGCTTACACCAAGCGGCTGCTCAGCGATATCTTTCGGTCAAGACTGGAGCGGGACCTCGAACTGGCCATGAAAGAGAACGCCCGCATCCGATCCACCGCAGATTTCCGCGAGGGGCTGGCGGCGTTCCTCGAAAAACGGAAGGCCGTCTGGCACCATGACTGATACCCCGGACCGAGCTGTAGCGCGGGCGGCCCGCCCGCGATTTGTGCGCCGGGGACAGGCGCGCCACAGCAGCGCGCTACATTCACCTGCCCCAGCGGGCGCGAATCAGGTAGGAGAATCCGAGGACCAGCAGGAGAACGTTGGCAACCAGGAACAGATAGCGTTTGAAGTGGCGATGCAGGCTCGCGCCCCAGGCAAGCAGCCATACGCTGAGGACCGCGGCGCCGTAATACCCGAGTAATCCTCCCGCAAAAAACGGAACCACATGAGGGTAGCCGTAGGTGCGTCCCTCGGCCAGAATCGGTCCGGCGATAGTGATCCAATAGATCCAGGTGCCGGGCGCGGTCAGTTCGGCGAGCGAAGCGGCGGTCACGCCGGCGTAAGTAAGCGCAGAAGATTCCGCCAGCTCCTGGTGACTCTTCCCGCGCATGCTCAGCAGCGAGTAGGTGGCCAGGCCGAGCAGCGTCACGCCCCCGACGTAAGCCACGTCGTGAGCGATTCCGCGTGGAATAAGCTGGTAGAAGAAGAGAGTGGCAGCGAGCAGTGCGCCGTCAACGGCGAGCGGCGGCAGGATCAGGATCGCAAGGGCGCGCGGCCAGCGTCCGAGACCCACCTGGGCGAGAGCGATCAGGTGCAGCGGACTGGGAACCAGGCCGCCCACAATCCCCATCCCCGCGCCGAGCAACAACAATTGCATATCGTGATCTGGAAGGTGGAGCTTGCGAACGGAGCGCTCTCGGGGCGCTGTCCTCACCGGCGCTACAACGACTCAGCCGGCTCCAACCGTGAGGACACGGCCGCTACAGCGCACTTCCCTCTTCGCTCTTCATTCCAACGCACGTGCGGCGGGATGATGCCCGCCTTAATGCGGCCGGCATGTTCGCGGATCCGCGTCAGCATGCTGTCAATCAGCACGTTCGAGAGCAAGTGGGGCTCAAGGCCCAGATCGACCAGCTTCTGGTGGCGCGGATTGTAATAGTGCGCCTCGGCCTCCGTGCGCGGATTTTCAAGATGATCGATCCGGACCTCAATACCAAGCGCCATGGACTGCTTCTGCACCAGCTCGGCAAGCTGCAGCACGGTGAAAGTTTCGGTGAACTGGTTGAAGACGCGATATTCCCCCGCCGCCGGCGGATTCAGGATCGACAGCTCGACGCAGCGCAGCGTATCGCGGATGTTCAGGAATCCGCGCGTCTGGCCGCCGCGGCCGTACACCGTGAGCGGAATGCCGGAGACCGCCTGCACGCAGAAGCGATTCAGCGCGGTGCCGAACACCTCGTCGTAGTGGAAGCTGGTGGCGAGGCGCGGATCGATCTCTGTCTGGTCGGTTTCGATCCCGTAAACCACGCCCTGATTCAAATCCGTAGAGCGCAGGCTCCAGACGCGGCAGGCGAACAGAATGTTGTGGCTGTCGTGCACCTTGGAGAGATGGTAGAAACTGCCCGGCTGCTTCGGATAGGGCAGCACGTCGCGGCGGCCCTTATGCTCGATCTCAATGAAGCCTTCTTCGATGTCGATGTTGGGCGTGCCATACTCGCCCATGGTGCCCAGCTTCACCAGATGGCAGTCCGGAGCCACCTCGCGCAGCACCCAGAGCAGGTTCAGCGTGCCCACGATGTTGTTGGTCTGGGAGAACACGGCCCGGTTGTGGTCCATCATGGAATACGGCGCCGACGGCTGTTCGCCGTAGTGGACCACGGCCTCCGGCCGGAAGCGCTCCACCGTCTCGCGGACCACGCCGTAGTTACGCAGGTCGCCCACCACCAGCTCGATCGTTCGTCCCGTGACCTCACGCCAGGCCGCCACGCGATCGTGCAGCGTGTGAATCGGGAAAAGCGGTTCAACGTTGAGCTCCATCTCCCAACGCCGCTTGGCGAAGTTGTCCACCACGCTTACTTCATGACCGCGCGCAGAAAGATACATGGCTGTGGGCCAGCCGAGATATCCGTCTCCACCAAGAACCAGAATTTTCATGCAAACCTTTCTTGCGGGGCAATGAAGAGGACCTTAGGCTCCGCCCCTTGCAGCTAGTTACCATCGTAACCCAAGGGACGTGCCGGGGCCCTAATTTCGACGTGAGGGGAGGCCCCGGCGCCGGAATCAGGACAACGCCTGGGGTGGTGATGGCGTGACGATGAGGCGGCCAGTCTATCGGCCCGCGAAGACTTCGCGGGACTCACCCAAGTCGCGCGCGGCCGGCGTGATGATCGTGCGCGGACCGACGAAGATCTTCTCGCCTTTGGTCAAGGCGCGGCGCACGTCATCCTCGCAGACAAAGTCGACGGGCTTGGGTCTGGAAGGTGCACTGGCGGGACCTGGCGCCGGTGGATTACTCGCTTCCACAGCCGGACCGGCGGGCTTCGCCCCCGCAGCCTGCGCCGGCATCGGCGCTTGGGCGGGCACCGGGCATCCGCACGAGCTTGCGCCTGAGGGCGAGCCCGGCGGGGCGCCCGGAACTTTACCGTGCGAGGTCAGGAAACGATCGACAATGCGCGCGATCTCGGCCCGGTCAATCACCGGGCCGCGTACCACGCTCGCAGAGGACGAGGCCGGCGCGGGCGAGGCTGCTGGAATCGAAGCCGGAGGAACCGAGGCTCTGTACAGGCTGTTCTCGCGTGACGGAGCCAAAACCGCGCGCGCGGCAGCCTGCTGCCCGGCATGCGCGTGATCCACCGGACGGCGTTCGTAGGCGAGCCGCTTGATGTTCACCAGGTGCATGGGCGAAATATTGTCGGAGGTAATGTTGCCGCCCGGGGTGCCGCAGCCGAGCGACATCGAGGGCGAAAGGTTCGTCGTCCAGCCCACCGATCCGTGGGGTGCAGGCGTATTGACGACGAGCCGGAATGCGGGAAGCTCAAGCCCCAGGGCGCGAACCACCTGATCGTCGCGCGCGTGGATCGCCATGGTGTGACCCATGCCGCCGAATTGTAGCAGGCGCCGGCAGACGTCCAAGCCTTCATGCCAATCCGCCACCTGATAGAACGAGAGCACCGGCGATAGCTTCTCTGCCGAGAGCGGATGCTCGCGGCCAATCCCATCAAGCGGCGCTACCAGGGCCCGCGTTCCCGGCGGAACGTCGAAGCCGGCCTCGCGCGCGATGCGTTCCGGAGACTGTCCCACCATTTTCCCGTTGACGCGGAAATCGGGCATGATCAGCACGCGCGCCACGCTCGCGGCCTGCCCGGGGGTGAGAAAAAATCCGCCCTGCCGCTCGGTCTCGATCCGCGCCTGCTCCACGATCGCCTTGTCCACCACCATGTGCTGCTCGGACGAGCAGATCGTGCCCCAGTCGAATGACTTCCCGGCAAGGATGTCGCCCACGGCCTTGGGAACATCGGCGGAGCTGTGAATGTACGCCGGAACGTTGCCGGGTCCGACACCCAGGGCGGGTTTGCCGGAGCTGTAGGCGGCGCGAACGAGGCCGGCGCCGCCCGTGGCCAGGATGATCGCCGTGCGCCGGTTCCGCATCAGCTCGTTGGTGGCTTCCATGGTGGGCAGGCGCAGACAGGCGATGGCGCCGTCGGGCGCGCCTGCCTTCACGGCGGCATCGGCCATCACGCGCACCGTCTCCTGAATGCATCGCGCGGCGTTCGGATGCGGGCTCATCACCACAGCGTTGCGCCCCTTGAGAGCGATCAGCGCTTTGAAAATCGCGGTCGAGGTAGGATTGGTGACGGGAATAATCGCGGCGACTACGCCGGCCGGAACCGCCATCTCAACAATACCGGCCTGCGGATCCTCGCGGATCACGCCGACGGTTTTCATGACCTTGATGGCATTGTAGACGTCGCGCGCGCAGAAGAGGTTCTTCTCGGTCTTGTCTTCCACCTTGCCGTAGGTGGTCTCTTCCACTGCCAGACGAGCCAGCGGCCCGGCCTTCGCCTGGGCCGCCTCGGCGCAGGCGCGCACCACATCGTCAATCTGCGCCTGGCTGTAAGCGGCGAGCACTTTCTGCGCTTCCGCTGCCTTTTCGATCAACCGGCGCGCTTCCTGGATGGATTCGAGATCGCGGTCCATTTTAGGGGCCAGGGGCTAGGGGTCAGGTGTCAGGAGCGAGGTGTTAGATCAGGTATTCGGTGCCACGGGCCCGGTCTAGATCTCGGTCACCAGCCCCTGGCCCCTGCATCAGCCGCCCTTCTTCGCACTCGAGCCGGTGCCGGAAAGTCCGCCACCGGGCAGGATCTTCTCAGCTTCGCTGTGCGGGCGCGGGATTACGTGCACGCTGACGAGTTCGCCGACGCGCCGCGCGGCGGCGGCACCAGCGTCAGTGGCCGCCTTGACTGCGCCCACGTCGCCGCGCACCATCACCGTAACGAATCCGGCGCCGATGTATTCCTTCCCGATCAGCGTCACGTTCGCCGCCTTAACCATGGCATCGGCGGCTTCGATCGCTCCCACCAGACCCTTGGTCTCAATCATGCCCAACGCTTCCAGCGTCATACCGCCTCCGTTTTGTCTGTGGCAACTAGAAGCTAACACGACTGCGAGGGCGAGGCAAGAAAACCTTGGCAATCGCGGCGAACGCCCCGTCCCGGCAAAAGCCGACGAAGGAGCTGTATCGGCGGCGCGAGATCGATGATTTAACGCTGCAGGACGACGTAGTGACTGATGGAATAGCCCAGGACCGCGCCCGCGAACACGTCAGATACGAAGTGCGCCTGAAGGGTGACGCGCGAGAACCCCACGGCCGTCGCCAGGCCATAAGCGACCCACGGGACCCAGCGGTGGCGCGAATAGCGGTTCGCAAAAACGGTTGCGATCGAGAAGGCGGTAATTGTGTGTCCGGACGGAAAGCTGGCCGAGCCGCTGAACAATCCTCCTCTGGCTTCCGTGAAGGTGTCCCAGAAATTGGCGCCCTTCGGGACCTCCGCGGGGCGGACGCGCCGGAAAGACGCCTTCATCGCCGCCTCCACTAATGTCGAATCGAGGACCGCTTCGCCGGCGAACAGCACACTCTGCTGGTCGTAGGTGTTATGACGAAGAAGCGAAACTGCGTAGAAAGTAAGGGGTACCGCGGCCAAACCGATCCCAGTGTTGCGGGTGCTGAAGACCTGATTGAGAGTGTGGTAGCTCGAAGTGCTGCGAAAGTAAGGAGCCTCGAGCGGATCGAGGGTCACCAGTCCCACGGTAGCGGTTACGAACGCAAGCACCGGTTTCCAGTGTCTGCCCCTGACGACCCCGGCGGGAAAGAACCAGATGTTCTTCTGGTCCTGCAGCAGGTTAGGCACAAGGAGCTTCCAGGAAACAGTTCTCTCCGGGGGAACACCCGATTCTGAACCGCTTTCCGTCAGCGGATCGGAAAAGAAGAACGGCGTGTCTGGGCCCTTCGCCGCTGAGCGTGGCCGGACTGGCCTGAACGGCGCCGCAAAGGGATTGGGCGTTTGTGTGACACTGAGCGATTGTGGAAGCCTGTCAGAAGCGAGGCCAGGTCCTTCCCCACCCGATCCGGCCGGCGGGACCACGCTGATCGAGGCTGGTTCGAACTGATCCGCCTGCTGAGCATCTGCCGGTTTCGCTCCCCAACTCTCGATCAGTACGACCAGGAGCAGCACGGCCATCCACCGGATTGCACGGGGTCGCCCGCCGCTCGTGGCGAAGACATCCGGCATTCGAGGACTATCTACCATCGATAGGTCGATGCTTTAAGGCCGGAAAAGGTCGCCGTCGCGACCTGTCCAGCGCAAGCTGCGTGAAGTGACGGGGAGTTTTCGGTGGACGGCCGCGATCTCGTCCATCCTCTGGTTCGCGCAATCGTGACCACACCGCTTCCGGCCGCAGGCTAGCGCTTCAGAAAGCGCTTGACAGCCCTGCCGGCGAATGTTAGTTGACTATTTGCAGCCCATGTAATATGCCTCTACGTACCGAGGGTTCGACCTGTTACGCTCGGGCCGCGCAGCTGTAACTTGGAAGGCACGGCCAACGGACGCGGAGTTCAGGCGTCGATCTGCCACCGGTCACTGTAAGTCGCTGAATCTTTGAATGAACGTAGGCTGCTTCCAAGCGGGAGGCCAAGAGCTGTTTCTGGCATTCGTTGTGCGGGTAAGCAGAGCCATTCGGTCTCGTTATTTCACGATCGGGGATAGCAAAGTCAATCAGCAAGATCCCAGCCAGGCAGGCAAGGCCCGGCTGTTATCGAAATGACGCTGGCGGGCCTGGGCAAAGAATAGGCACTGAATGTCGTCACACGCAGCGCAACTTATTGTTGTTTTCGTCATGGCGCTCCTCGTGGTCCTTTTCACGTGGACCTACCTGCGGGACCGCCGCGAGCCGACCGGAATGTGGCTGCTGGGTTGGCTGGCGATCCTGATCCACTTCGCATCGGGCCTGCTGACAACTTACGCCCTGGTTCCCTCCACTTTGTCCGACTGGGTTTCGGTTACAACCCTGGTACTCGCAGGCACGGTCTTCTTCCTTTCGGTTTCGAAAGCCGGACCGAGGGGCAGCGCGGCATTCTGCGCTTTGATCACGCTGCCGTCCATCGCTTACTGGACGGGCCTGGTGCTCGACGTCCATGATGCGTGGCTCTACCGCACCCTTCTGCTGCTGGCGCTGGGCAGCGGGGTGGCTTTCGGCGCCTCGCGGGCCAATCGCAGGCAGGCTTTCATTTACCTGCTCGGGCTAATCTGGATCGTTCCCGGCGCCTGGGTCGCTTATCAGGCCGCGCAGAATCCCGGCTACGGCATCGACTTCCTGCTTTTCGAGCTTTTCGCCGCCACGGGATTCTTCTATTGGCGTTACCATCGGCGATTCACTCCGGGCGCGATCTTTACTTCGGTTTGCTTTGTGGCTTGGGGTCTGGTGTTCCCGATCGGCGAGGTCGCGGCCGCGATGCACCTGAACATTCCCGATAACAGCGTCCTGTGGGACCTGCCCAAATACTGCGTCGCCTTCGGCATGATTCTCACGCTTTTTGAGAATCAAACCGAGATCGCCAATCACCTCGCCCGCCAGTACCGCGATCTGTTTGAGGGCGACCTCGCCGGCGTCTATCTTGCGAAGCCCGACGGCGAGTTGCTGAATTGCAATGCGGCCTTCCTCGAGATGTACGGTTTCCCGTCGAAAGACGAAGCGCGCGCACAGCTCGCTAAGGACCAGGGCACAGACGACGGCCGGAAGGCCTTCCTGGACAGGTTGCGGCGCGAAGAAAAGATCCTGGATTACGAGTACAAGCAGAAGCGCACGGATGGAAGTCCCTTCTGGGTGCTGGAGCGCGCGCGACTGGTGGCACGGCCGGACGGCGAGAGCGTGATCGAAGGCACCGCCATCGATATCACGGAGCGCAAGCACTGGGAAGAGAAACTGCAGTTTGAGGTCACGGAACGCCGTCGCGCCGAGCTTGCCCTGCGGGAGCGCTCGCAGGAATTGGAGAGATCGAACGCCGAGCTCGAACAGTTCGCCTACGTGGCTTCGCACGATCTGCAAGAGCCGCTGCGAATGGTCGCCAGTTTCACCCAGCTGCTGGCGGAGCGTTACCGGGGAAAGCTCGACGCGGAAGCGGACGAATTCATCGCCTATTCCGTGGAGGGCGCCAGGCGCATGCAGGCCCTGATCGCGGGCCTGCTTTCATTCGCCCGCGTGGGAACGCGAGGCCATGAACTGCAGCCCACCGACACTCAGGCGGTGCTGAACCGCTCGCTCCAGACGCTCGACATGACGCTGCGCGAAGCCCAGGCGAAAGTAACGAATGAAGCTCTGCCGGTGGTGGCGGCGGACGAGTCCCAGCTGGAGCAGCTCTTTCAGAACCTGATCGGAAACGCGGTCAAGTTCCACGGCGCCGACTCGCCGCGCGTCCACGTCTCCGCCCAGCCCAACGGCAAGGAATGGGTCTTCTCGGTGAAAGACAACGGCATCGGTATCGATCCGCAGTTTCAGAACCGGATCTTCGTCATCTTCCAGCGCCTGCATTCCCGCGAAGAATACCCCGGCACCGGCATCGGGCTCTCCATTTGCAAGAAAATCGTCGAGCGGCATGGCGGGCGCATCTGGGTGGAGTCGGCAGCAGGTTGCGGAGCCACGTTCCGCTTCACCATGCCGCCGGTGGAATCCCTCGGAGCCTCATTCGCATAAGAGACACCCCTGCCCCGGCGCGCGTGTTCTATCTTCTTCGCAACCTGGATTCGGCGAGTTTCTCGGCCGTCGCCAGAGCATCTGCCGCTTTGACTCTTACGTCCGGCGCGACGCCTGTAAGAGCCCAGTCCTTATCGGAATACGGATTCACCGGCTTGTGTTCCGGAATTCCAACCGCGAAATGATCGGCGAGATTGTGGAGAACACCGGCGTGATTGGCACCGCCCGTCGTTTCGCCGACCAAAGTTGCGCGCCTCAACATCTTCAGGTCATAGCTGAATTGCTCGGCCGCGGAATAAGTGCGCGATGAGGTCAAAATGTAAACCGGTTTGTGCGCAAGCAGGCTTCCGGCAACAGGAGAGCACGTCCAGCTCTGCTTCGTGACCGGAACCCTGGGGTCAAACATGTACTCCGGGTGGTCGAAGAGATAGCTCGCCAGGAAAATGACCATGTTGGCGTATCCGCCGCGATTGTCGCGCAGGTCGAGGATGAGCGCGTCGGCGTGGTTCAGCTCTGCCAAGGCGGACTCCGCTTTCGACTGGCACGCGGCAATATCCGGAAACGAATTGAGCTTCATGTAGCCAACGTTGTTCGCTCTGACCGCGACCGTTTGGAAGGTGCAGTTGACTTGCTCCATGGCGGCGCGGTATCGCACCCGGGATTCGGGCGGAGGCGGCTTCGAGAAATCCGGGAAGGCTTTCGGAGTGTATTCCACTGTGAAATGAGGGTCGCCGCTCGCCTCGATCAAGTGGCGAGCAAGCAGGTTGGCAAAAACCTCGTCGGTGACGGCGTTGTAATCGCCGGCTTGTTCGTGCGCGAGAAGCGCGTTGGCAACGGTCTGGGCTACCTGTTTATCGAAATAATACTGCTTCACGTCCGCGGCCACGGCCTCAACCAGCAGATGGCGGCCGGCTGACGTAAGCGGCTGCGGCGCTTGCGCTACAACTTGCATGGCGCTGCCGGTGTGCGCGCGCGCAGCCGGTGTGGTTGCGATAAAGTGGCCGATCGGAATGGCCGCAATGGTCAGGAATAGCGACAGGGCACGCGGCATATGGCCTTCGCGCATCACCAAGCTGAATAGTTTAGCGACCCCAAGAAACCGTCAGAAGAGCGGCGCCTCAAGTGTAGCGACAAACTGGACTCCCGGCACGATCTTCCCGAGCAGTTTCTTGTCATTGGTTAGGAAGAGGTCCGTACCAGCCTGGGCGGCCGAAGCGAGGTGGATTGCATTTGCCGGGCTGACGTGAAGGGTTCCGCGGATTTGCGCGTAACGGTCCGCAGTCTCGACCGTAAAAGGGATTATTTCCGCCACAACCTTCCGCAGCAGGCGGCGCACGTCATCCACTCGCTCGACGGCAGCCTTTCGATAAGGCCCGGCAAGCACCTCGCCCAAGGTAAACGCCCCGGTAATCAGTTGGTCGTGCCGATCCTCCATCCGCTGGTGAACCTCGTCCACTCTTTTTGCAAAAACGGGATGATCTTCGAGCCAGTAGATGAACAGCATGCTATCCCAATAAATTCGGCTCACTCGCCCTCCTTCGGCGAGTGAAAGGCGCTACGCTCAGCCCGAAGATAGGCCTCGCCTCCGCCGAGCGCAGCAAAGACATTCTTCAATGCCCCCCGTAGGTTTTTCCAGTAATCGCCGTCCTCAGCCGAGGAGCGGCCGACTTCGACAAACTCGTAGGTGTAAGTAACCGTCGTGCTCTGTCCTGACGGCGGCCCGCTGGCGTGCAGACGCCGCAGCGAGTTGCTGACAAGAAATTTTTCCCCCCACAGCGCGCTGCAGACCGCCGGCACCCGGCCGATCATTTTGAGCTCACGAACAACATCACCTACGTTGATCGAGAATTGTTTCTGCTTTCGCTGACGCGCTGTCGACACATACTTCTCTCTCGCATGAACCCGGATCTGATCGGCATTAGCCATTTGTTAGTCGCCTCTCCTGGCCGAGGTCTCCCGCGCCATGCGAGAATAGCATAGCATGGCATGGCATAGAAAGCAAGGTTGGCGAAAAAACCTGCTCGCGGGGAGGAGGCGGCCCCATCCACACGACCCGTGTTAGCTGTCGCTTGGCTCGGAGATTTGGGGTCGTCGGACTAGGCGGATCTCGCTTCCATTTAACGTGGAGGAATCCTGGGAAACTGACGCGGCACGATTCCTTCGCCTTCCTTGACCGTGACGATCTGATTCACCGGCACCTTGTCGAGCTTTTCGACCGCGCCGCTCGGCCACCTGACTTCGAGCGATTCGATCGTCTTGCGCGCGCCCAACCCGAAGTGGACGCGCGCGTCGCTCGCCGACATGTAGCCCATGCCGCCCTGACGCTGCCTGACCTGGGTGAATCCTTCCGATACCAGCCGCAGGGATGCGCCCACGCCGTCGCGATTCGACTTCGTTCCCACCAGCAGCACCTCCAGCCAGTTGTTGGCGTTGCCGCCGTCGTTGCGCAGCAATTCGGCGCGATCGCCGCGCACGTTGACGGCAAGATCGAGATCGCCGTCGTTGTCGTAATCGGCCACCGCCAGGCCGCGTCCGGCCACCGGACGCACGAAGTCGGCGCCCAGTTGATCCGAGACCTTCTTGAACTTGCCCGCGCCCTGGTTGCGGTACATCAGCAGGGGCTCTTGGTAGCCGACCTCGGAGTGGTAAAGGTGGATGTTGTCGAGCATGGCCCCGTTCAACTGGCAGATGTCGGTCCAGCCGTCGTTGTCGTAATCCAGAAACTTCATGGTGACGCCGCTCAGGTCAATGGCGGAATTGCCGATGCCGCTCGGGTAGGTGTCGTCGTCGAATGTGCCGTCGTGGTTGTTGTGATAAAGGCGGTTCAACTCGTGATCGAGGTGCGTGATGTAAATGTCGGGCCAGCCGTCGCCGTCCACATCCGCCGCGTCGATGCCCATGCCCGCCTCGTACCTGCCGTCTTCGCTGGCAGCGAGCCCCGAGATGAACGAGACGTCTTTGAACGTCCCGTCCTTCTGGTTCAGGAACAGAAAATTCGGCCAGGTGTCGTTGGCGACCGCGATGTCGGTCCAGCCGTCGTTATTGAAATCCGCCAGCACCACGCCCATGCCCTTGGCCTCGGGAACGCCCACGCCCGACTTCTGGCTGACGTCCGTGAACGTGCCGTCGTGATTGTTGCGATAAAGCTTCAGGTGCTGGCCCTTGTAGTTGTCGGGATGGCAGTAGGCGCGGTATCCCGGCTTGTGGTCGCCGCACCAGATGTTGTTCTGCGGCGACCACTCGATGTAGTTGCAGACCAGCAGATCGAGGTAGCCGTCGCGGTCGAAATCGAACCAGCCGGCGCTCGTGCCCCAGCCGCCGGTGTTGGCCACGCCGGCCTTTTCGGTGACGTCGGTAAAGGTGCCGTTCCCGTTGTTGTGATAAAGAATCGAGCGGCCGTAGCCCGTCACGTAAAGGTCGGGAAACCCGTCGTTGTCGAAGTCCCCGGCGGCCACGCCCTGGCCGTAGAGTCCGGACGCGCCCACGCCTGCCTTTTCGGTCACGTCGGTGAAAGTGCCGTCGCCGTTATTGCGATACAGCGCCGAGCGCAGCGGGCGCGGAGGCTTGTAGATGTCCGTGGCCGCGGACTGCACGAAGTAGAGATCGATCAGGCCGTCCTGGTCGTAATCGATCCAGCCCACGCCCGTGCCCATGGTTTCGAGGTAGTACTTCTGCTCGGACTCGGTCGAGTCCTGCACGAAGTCGAGTCCGGCGGCGCTCGCGACGTTGGTGTAGCGGACCGGCACGCTTGGGCCAGCCGGGGCAACCTTCGCGGCGCTGGAGCGCGACGAAGGTGCCGCGCGCCCGAGGATCGGAGGCGACAAGGCGCTCCGCAAGGCGAGCGCGCCTCCACTGAAGGCGGCGAGATCGGCGAGGAAACGGCGTCGCGACGGCATAGTCTTCAGTATAGCCGCCGAAGATCAGGAGTCCTAGGCAACGGCGCTGCCCCACATGATCGCAGGTGGCGAGGAATGCGCAGCTTGCCGTTCGCCGTCCTCGCCACCAGCATTTGCCGGCCTGCGCTCAGCTTCGCTCTCGGCTTCGTTTTGCCTTCGCTAGCTTCGTTTTGCCAAAAAGCCGGCTTTTGGGGCCTAAAATCAGCCTCGCTCAGCTTCGTTTAGCTTCGTTTTTTAAGGCGCAAAAGAGCCTTGCACGAGATCTAAATCATTTGGAATCTGCTGGATATGTAGCTTGGGTTCGGTAGGGGAGGAATAACGACCTTCCCTGCCAGGGAATCTCATCTAAGTCCAAGTTTCACCAAGCGATCGTGGCGTTTTTGGAATTGGGTTCGGTCGGGGGAATCGACCCGGGGCCCCCCCAAGCCTTTGCCCCTTTTCCCAAGTTTTGGCCACTCGCGAAAAACGAGTTGAGACGCGCTCCAAGCCGTCCCGCAGTTCGGCCATTCGCCGTCGCCGCCCGGGGGAGACGTGGTGGCAGAAGAACCCATAAAGAGGACCTCCATGCAAATTCGAGGTGTTTGCTTCTTATGGTTCCCTTATATACCAATCAGTACCAACAGTCAATACTGCACTACCAACCAACCTACGAGATCGGCACGCTGGTGGCAATGACATGGAGCGTAGAGTGATGTCATCGGTGGCGGTCGAGGGCGTCAGTGGCGGAGACCTTCGGTCGAGCGTGTGAACCCTACAGAGTGTTACCAAATAGAGTGACAGGCTAACCCCTCACCCGGCCCACCGCAGCTGATGAAAGCGCGCGGCGGGCCACCCTCTCCCCCCCTGGGAGAGGGCCAAAAACCAGAGGAAAACAGCCCTCTCCCTTGGGAGAGGGTGGCCGAGGTACGAGGGCGGGTGAGGGGAGGCACCCGAAAACGATTGTCACCGCATTTTGTAATTCTCAATAAGGGGTCTCAAGTCGACACTCGAGAGTCAACAGTCGACAGGCGCGGTCGGCCGGGCGGCTGAAGGCTGAGCCACCCGGTCCTTGGTTCTAGTTAGCACCGCGTCTGCCGTGCGATATGGGTGCCGTCGTTGATGGTCTTGGGATAGTGTGCGACACAATCCTTGCGTATGGCGGTATTTGAGTTTGATGATTCGTTAGAGGCATTCCTTGATGCGGGTGTTTCCGACTTT
>DASYZG010000039.1:0-16993 GCA_035946575.1 Terriglobia bacterium
AGCACCGTGCCCGCGGTGCAGTTTGCCCCCTCCGTCGCAACCGAGGCCAGACGGCCGTCGGCATCCCAGGAGTAGAAGTAGCTTCCGTCACAGGCCACGTGCCCCGCCGCATCATAGGAGTACCCGCTGTTGGTGATCCGGTTCGTCGAGGAACTGAAGCTCAGGCTCGTGTTGCACCCGCAGCCCGTGCTCGTGCAATGAGCATTTCCGCGGGCTGGCCACAATGACGCGTCGGCCGGGCCGAGAAGGTCGCAACGCGCGATGCTTTCTTGTTCGCCCCACAAGGGCCGCCGGCAACGCCGCTTGACTCCGCCGGCTCAATTCCTGCTAAGCCGCTGAAAACAGGGCGAAAATAAATTTTATCAACTTTCTCACTTTTCTCACTTTTCTCCATTGTCCCAATTTGGGGTGATAGGCTCAAAATAGGGGCTAGGGATCAGGGGCCAGAGGTCAGGGGCCCGGCTCGAAGGGAGCCCATGCAGATCAGGGCGGCACAACCAGCTAGAGATGAGGCGCCCGAAGCCAAGCAAACCCGCTGGGGTTAAGAGCTGCAGAATGAGAAGGATACTTCAAAATCGGCCTTCGCCAAACCCATTGAAGCTATCTCGTCTCTTTTTAGCGTCTTGTCTCACGAAAAAGGGCTGTTTTTCGCCAAAGGATGGTTCCGCGAGGTTCTCCCTCTCGAAACCGGGGAGAGGGGCAGTTGCCAGGCCAAACAAACCCACTGGAGTTAAGCACCGCGGAATGGTAAAGATAGCCGGAAAACAGTGTCCGCCAAACCCATTGAGGTTATCTTGTCTGTTTTCAGCAACTTTACTCGCAAAAAGGGCCTGTTTTTCGCAAAAGGACGGTTCCGCGAGGTTCTCCCTCTGGAAACTGAGGAGAGAAAGGCCTGCCGAAGCCCGCAAACCAATTTTGGTTAAAGGCTTCAAAATTAGAAGGATAGGTCAATATCGGCGCTCCCCCTATTGTGGCTATCCTACCTGTCTTCAGCAGCTTACCCTTCAAAAAGGCCGTGTTTTGCGAAACAAACGAATCGCACAGCGGCCTTCTCCCCTTCAGAAAGCCGCGGCGGGCGCTGCCGGCTGTCCAAAGCCGGCGAGCCAAACGGGGCTAAGCGTTATTGGAAGCCAACCTGTCAGGAGGATATCCGGCCATGAGATCGGTCCAAGGCCTTCCTAAAAGCGCGGCCGCCCTTTTTCTCGCAGGCTTTGGCTTGTGGACGCTCCACGCGACCGGCGCTGCGCAAGCGCGCCTGTCCGGGGCGCGAGAGGCCCGCCTGCTCCAGGCGCCTGTCGGCCGCGAGGCTCAGAGAAACTCCACGGATCCGATTCGCCACATCCGCCATGTGATTGTCATCATGCAGGAGAATCGGTCTTTCGACAGTTACTTCGGCACTTTCCCGGGAGCTGATGGAATCCCCATGCGCAACGGCGTTCCCGCCGTCTGCGTTCCTGACCCCAGGAGCGGAACCTGCGTGAAGCCGTACCATGACTCTCACGACCGGAACGGCGGCGGCCCGCACTCGCGCGGCTCGGCGATTGACGACGTGGACGGTGGCAAGATGGACGGCTTTATCAAGCTCGTCGAAATGGCCCGCATCGCCTGTCACGATCCGGACGATCCCGCCTGTGTGGACCAGCGCACTCCTGACGTGATGGGCTACCACGACGGCGGAGACATCCCCAACTATTGGGCCTATGCCAGGAATTTTGTTTTGCAGGATCGGATGTTTGAACCCAACGCTTCCTGGAGCCTGCCGGAACATCTCTTCCAGGTCTCGGAATGGTCAGCCCGCTGCACCCGGCACGATGACCCGTTCAGTTGCCAGAATGCCCTCTCCCTCCCCGGAGAGCCTCCGGACTTCTTCGGCGACGAAACCGGCGGGGCAAAGGCGTCGAAGCCGCGGCCGAATCCGATCTACGCCTGGACGGACCTCACCTATTTGCTGCACAAGAATCATGTGAGCTGGGGCTATTACGTGGTTGAAGGCACCGAGCCCGACTGCGAGGACGATGACGCGGAGGACTGTTTGCCCGTCAAGCAGAATGCCCGGACGCCTGGAATCTGGAATCCGTTGCCGTATTTCGACACCGTCAAGGATGATGGCGAACTCGGAAACATTCAGTCCGCTGAAACGTTCATGAAGCGGGCCAAGGCCGGGACTCTACCAGCCGTCTCGTGGGTGGTGCCTTCGGGTGACGTGAGCGAGCATCCGCCGGACCTGGTAAGCCGTGGCCAGACCTTTGTGACCACCCTGGTGAACGCCGTGATGTCCGGGCCGGACTGGAAGGACTGCGCCATCTTCCTGGCGTGGGATGACTGGGGCGGATTCTACGATCATGTGGTTCCGGTGCAGGTGGACGAAAACGGCTACGGCTTGCGCGTGCCGGCCGTGGTGATTTCGCCATTTGCCAAGAAGGGCTTCATCGATCATCAGACGTTGAGTTTCGACGCCTACGTGAAGTTCATCGAAGACGATTTCCTAGGCGGCCAGCGGCTGGATCCGAAGGACGACGGCCGGCCCGATCCGCGTCCCACGGTTCGGGAGGAAGTTCCGCAACTCGGCGATTTGCGGCGCGATTTCGACTTCGACCAGCCGCCGAGATCGCCGTTGATTTTGCCGGAGCGCCCGAAAACCACGCTGATTCCACCACCGGCCCAGCCGGCGTCCAGGCGGCCTTAGGCGAATAGCCGCTGTGATCGTAGAGTCGAAACGCGGAATCCGGGATGGAGCAGGCAGCTGTTGAGAAGCGGGTTGGAATCGCAGTGATCCATCTGACCAAGAGACTGCGGACCACCGCAGCTTTTCAAATTGAGACCTTGGAGAGAGGAGCGGCATCCCCTCTCCTTTCTCTTGCCTGCAACTGGCAGGGGGTGTCATTTGACTTTCGGAACGCTTCTTACGCTCGGATACAGGGGCGGGGAAAAATGTCCGCTCCAAGATTAACGGCAGTCTCTTCCGGCTCTCATGGCTCGACGGTGCCATATCGGCGGGTCCGCCGCAGCTTACTGGGTGGTGCGAACCTCCAGCGCGGAGTACGGCGTGCTCAGGCTCAGGAGGACCGCTTGGCCGTTGACGCTGACCGTCAGGTCGTCAAACGGATTCGGCGTGTTGGGGTACTGCTGTCGCCAGGCTACTTTTTGAAACAGGCGCAACTCGTCGAAACCCTGATGAATATTGGCCGCGGCTTGCGCCGAGGTGCAGGTCATTTCCACCGACAGATGAACCCGGTCAGTCGGGTTGACACTATAGTCCAAAGACTGCACGCTGCTGAAGACGGTGGCGAGATCGATGGGAAGGTTTTTCTGGACCGGCATCCAGCCTTTGAACGCGTCCTCGATGGCGGATCCCTCTGCCACGCCCCAAATGGGCGTGTCCTTGCGGCCGCGCGCCACCAGGTCTGAAAAGCTCGGTGACGAGTTCACGGCGGGCGCCTGGCCCTGGCGGACATCGAGCATGGCTTTCATCATGTCGAGCGGCCCAAAAGCGCCGAACGAGCGGCCCAGGGCCGCGACGCACATTGAGTTGTCCGCACTTCCAAAGCAGTAGGCGGACGCCGATCCTATGGGCGTCGCTGCCACGCCGCTGGCCGCAGCCTGGCGCGCCATCTGCTGGGGATCGATGCGGCCGGAGGCCAGTCCGCCCATGGCCAGCATCCCGCCACTGGCGCGCCAACCGAGCACGATCTCGTCAATGTCACTTTCGCGAACGCCCAAAGTGGCAAGTTGCGACTCCAGTTTGCGCAGGCTGGGTCCGAGATACCGCTCGTGAAGGGTGGCGTAATCCGGCAGCGTACGGAGCTTTGACGTGTTTGAATACTCCAGGCGCTGCGTGTCCAGCGGAAAGGTACCCATGGCCTGCTTCACCAGGTCCTGCGCCAGGGCCGGGGCGGACCCCATCGCCAGCACCACCGCGACCAGCGCCAGGTTGCGAAGCCAGTTCTTGCTCATGAAAGCCTCCTTAGGCTCAGCTTACAAGGATGGCACGGCATTCCGCCAGGGTTGTAAGCCGGCCCTGGAAAGAAAAAGCCCGGACCGGGAGCCGGGCCGGGCTTCTTTTCCATGCGACCAATGCCTACTGCACGCTCAAAGTTGCGTTAACCGAATGCGTCAATGATCCGTCGGTCCCGGTAATGGTAATCGGATAATTCCCGGGCAGAGTATGAGTCGGTGCCGTCGTGGAGACGCCGCAGCCGAACCACACCGCCACCAGGAGCAGGAATCCGGCCGCGGTTACGAGGCTCGGAAGCACGCGTCCGCGCCGCATGCGCCGCGCCCAGGCGGCAACACCCAGCAGACCGCAGCCGAGAATCGTGATCAGCCAGAAGAACGGCGGCTTCAGATTTCCCAGGCCGCCGGGGGGAACTGACGACGAGGCCACGGTGGTGGCCGTAAGCTTGGCGGTGTTGGTGCTTCCGCCCGTGGGTGTGATTGATGTGGGCGAGATTGAGCAGCCTCCAGGCGACGGATCGCCGCTGCAGCTCAACGTCACGGTGTCTGTGAATTTGGAGGACGCCGTCAACGTCACCGTGTAGGTGGCCGTCTGGCCAGGGCTTACCGACACCGAAGGCGGCGTGACCGACAACGCAAAATCAGCGCCGGTTCCCGACAGCGGTATGGCCTGTGTGGCGCTGGTGACGCCGCCGGCGTTGTCGGTAATGGTGACCGATCCACCTGCGTTCCCGGCTGCCGTAGGGCTGAATGTCACGCTGATGGTGCAGTTCGCGCCCGCGCTCAGCGAGGTGCCGCAGGTATTTGTTTCCTCATAGGGGCCGCTTGACGCGACGGAGGTGATGTTGAGCGTGGCATCGCCATCGTTCGTCAAGGTCGTCGTCATGGCTTGGCTTGTGGTCGAGGCAGTCTCAGTGCCGAAGGCCAGGTTGGCCGGTGAGAAGCAAGCCACCGGCGCGGTGCCGCCGGCCACCTTGGCCAGGAATACGTCGTTGTTGCCGCCGGTTGCAGCCTGGAAGGGCTTCTGGGTGGGGAAATCATTCGAACCCGTCGTCCCAACCATGTAGGTGTCTCCCGTGGACGCGTTAACCGCTACACTATCGCCGTTACCGGCGCCATCGGTGGACTTGCCGCCCAGGAAAGTCGAGAACACCAGCCCGCAACCCGAGGGACTGACCCGGCTCAGGAACGCGTCCTGATTGCCGCCATAGGTTGATTGGACGGGATTGATCGTCGGGAAATTTGAGGAGGACGTATAGCCCGCGACATGGGCGTGCCCTGACGAATCTACCGCCACCGCTCTGCCGGCGTCCGTCGAGTTGCCGCCCAGATAAGTGGAGTAGGTGAGCGCGGTGCCGGTGCTGCTCAGCTTGCTGAGGAACGCGTCGGACGAGCCGCCCTGAAATGCCGACTGGATGGGGCTGACGGTGGGAAAGTCCGTGGAGCTGGTCGAACCGGTTACGTAGGCGTTAAGCGAGCTATCGAGGGCAATCCCGAAGGCCTGGTCCGAGCTCGTGCCCCCGAGGTAGGTCGAGTAAGTAAGTGAAAGCTTCGAGCTGGAAAAGGCCAGCTTAGCGACAAAAGCGTCCGCACTGCCTCCATAAGCCGTCTGGTAAGCGCTCGCCGTCGGGAAGTCATTGGAGAACGTCTGCCCGGTGATGTAGGCACCTCCACCGGGTCCCACGGCAATTCCAAAGCCGTCGTCCTCGCTTGCGCCGCCCAGGTAAGTCGAGTACACGAGAGAGCTGCCCGCGGCTGCGACCTTGGCCACAAAAATGTCAAAGCCACCGTTGTTTTGCGCTTGATATGCGTCCAGGAGCGGGAAATTAGTGGACGCAGTGCGGCCCACGACGAAAGCCTCGCCGGCGCTGTCGACCGCAATGCCGTAGGCGTCATCCTCGAGCGAACCGCCGATATAGGAAGAGTAGGTCAGCGTTGATCCCGAGGCAGCCAGTTTCAACACGAACCCGTCTCCCGCGAGGCCGGGGAACGTCGGACCGCCGGAGGTCGACTGGAAAGCGCTCACCACCGGAAAATTTGAAGAACTGGTATTGCCGGCCACGTAGGCGTTGCCGCCCGAGTCCACGGCGATGGCGTTGCCCGCGTCTCCGAAATTGCCCCCGATATACGTCGAGTACACCAGCGCGGTGCCCGAAGCGTTCACCTTGGTCACGAAAACGTTCGATTCGCTGATCGAGCAGCTCGAGCAGGTGCTCTGGTAGGCGTTCAATTTCGGGAAATTCGTGGAGAAGGTCTGGCCGGTGAGATAAGCGTTCCCCGACGAATCGATCGCGATGCCGTTGCCGTAATCGTTCCCGGTCCCTCCCAGGTAGCTCGCGTAGCTCAGGCTGGGGTCGATGACGAGCTGACGGCTGTGGTCATAGGCGCCTACCCGGAAGCGCACTTCCTGAATGCCGCCCGGCAGACGCCGGCCGAGTTCGTACCCGCCCGCGATTTCCTGCCTCTGGCTGCCCCGCGCCTGGTAGATTACGGGCCGGTGAAGCACCACCTGGCCGCCGTCGCTGTCAAGCACGAGATCGCCGAGTGAGCTGACGCTGGCGCGCTCCGCGCCGCCAACGGCGAGCCCGATGGCGCCGGAATCGGCGCCTGGATCGAGAGTGAAGTCATATTCCAGCTGGCGCTGGTTGCCGTAATAGACCAGGTCGATGCCGGGATAGACGTCCTGATAGCGCACGCGGGCATAGTTCGCAATGCCGGTACGCCAGCGAGCGCGGTCGTTGCCCACGAAGTAATTGCTCTTTCCCGGAAGTTCGTCCACCCCCGAAACCGTGGCATCGGGATTAGCGCCCATCACGCTCATACGGAGAACCGCGGGCCTCGTCTGCTGACTCGATCCTGAACCCCGCAGTCCGGTACGGTCCGTACCCTTTTTCAACGCCAGAACCGCTTCGTCAGAGGTCAGGAACAAAGCATAGCCTTCGCCGCGAGCCAGGAACTTCACGCGGGAGTCAGCCTGACCCTGATTCGCCTCGAAACTGAGAGGCAAGCGGGCGTAGACGGCATTCTTGCGGGATACTTCTGACACCTTGGATTCCACCGGTTTCGGCACCGCGGCGGACGCTGCGATCTGGCGCGTGCGCCTGTGCGCGCCGAGCGCCCGCACCCAGGAGCCGCCCCAAACCACTGAGATTGCCACCAGGGCAGAGAAGAACAGGGAAAGCCCCACCGTGCGCGCCGAGCGGCGCGCACGGGGAGCGCTATGATTGCTCATTACGCCTCCAAAAGTCTCTTCCGGTTCGCTGGCATCACCGGGGAAAAAACGACAAACAACGTCGAGTTAGCCTATCAGCAGCGTCGCGGCCTGTCAACGCAGAGCCCGTTCTAAAGTAGGTAATCCCCAGAGTTAGAAATGACGCCACGAAATCGCAGCCTCCGCTGATCGGCGCGCGCGGCGCGCGCCTTCGACTGGTGGCGTTTCTCGATCGGCGACGGAAAACGTCTACCGGTCACATCGCGGCGTTTCGTTGCTGCATCAATCTATGGTAGGTTGAGAGCTATGGTTCGTGACGCTTCGCGAAAAATTGTTCCAAGGAGGCATTTGGTTGAACGCCGCACTGCTGTTGTTTCAGAATGAAGTTGGGCAGTTGCTGGCCAATACGGGGTTGGTCGCACAGATTGTTCTGGTGGTTCTACTCATTTTCTCGGTCATTTCCTGGGCCGTCATCCTGCGAAAATATCAGAGCTTCAAGCACGCGCGCCGTGCCTCGGCCGAATTTCTGCGCGTCTTTCGGGAAAGCAAGAAATTATCGGAGATCAAGTCTTCGGCCGACGCCCACAAGGAAAGCCCGCTCGTGGGGGTTTTCCTCAACGGTTATCGCGAGATCGAAGGACAGGTCTACTACACCGAAAATCCCGGAAAGCCGCGGATCCGCAGCCTCGAGTCTGTCCAGCGCTCACTGCAGATCGCCGCTTCCTCGGAGCTCAGCCGCCGCGAGCAATGGCTGAGCTTTCTCGCGACTACCGGCGGCATTACCCCATTCATCGGTCTTTTCGGGACCGTTTGGGGGATCATCGACGCCTTCCACGGCCTTGCCAACGCCACCACGGCCTCACTGCACAGCGTGGCGCCGGGCATCTCCGAAGCCCTGATCACCACGGCGGCAGGCCTGTTCGCCGCTATTCCGGCCGTGATCGCCTACAACTACTTCCTGCAGCGCATCAAGGAGTTCGGGACCCTGATGGATGATTTTTCCTTGGAATTCCTGAATATGACGGAGAGGAATTTCACGTAGCCTGGGCCGGGAGATACTGAGGCTGCGGAAGACAGGAATTAAAGCGGATCGTGTCTATCTCATCCTCGTAAGCTGCGCAAGCCGCGCAGCCTGTGGATGGCAACTATGGCATTCACAACTCCTCAGGGCCGCACCCGGACGTCGCTCTCGGACATCAATGTGACGCCCTTCGTCGACGTCATGCTGGTCCTGCTTATCATCTTCATGGTCACCGCGCCTATCCTGGAGTCTGGCATCGAGGTTGATCTGCCGAAGACGCACACCGTGAAGGCGGTGTCGATTCAGAAGCTTGTGGTCACGATTGACAAGAAGCAGACCCTCTATGTCGGTAACGATCCAGTGAACATCAACCAGCTGGGGAGCATCGTCACCCAGAGGCTTCAGGGAACCCGCGGAGCTCCGGTCTTTATCCGCGCCGACAAGGACATCCCGTTCGGAACTTTCGCCCGCGTCCTCGACGCTTTGCAGCAGGCTAACATCACCAACACCAGCGTGGTGACGCAGCCAATTTCGACCAAGGGTGAATGAGGGCCTGCCGGGGGCAGCGGCCCAGGATTTTCCACCACGATGGGCACTCGGACCATGCCGTACGCCCTGCCGACCGAAGGCCGTGAGAGCCTGCGCCGGCCGCTGCTCGCCTCGATCGGCCTGCACGCTGCCATGTCGGTGCTCATGCTGACCTACGGCTTGCTCCGGTTTGGCCGTGGCGAATGGGGTAATCCCTGGGAGAAAGGCTCGAGCATGCGGGTACATGCTGTCAGCTCCCTGCCCGGCGTCCCGCTTCCCACTCCCCTGCAGGTCACTCCCAACACCGTGGCCAATGAGAGCAAGGGCCTCTATCAGAGCCAGCCCATCCCCCCTCTGCCGCTCGAGCACGCCGAGGAAATTCCCAAGTTCAAGGACGAAGTCAAGCCGGAGCAGTCCAAGCGCGTCAATACCCGGATTCAAAAGCAACAGCTGACGCCCCCTCCGAACGCGGTACCCTACGGCGAGAACGGGCAGCCGGCGATGTCTTACAGCCAGGCGCAGGCCGCCGCCGGCGACGCCGGCATCTCTTTCGGCCAGGGTAATTTCGGCAGCCGCTTCGGCTGGTATGTGGCCGCCGTGCGCAGCCGGGTCAGCAGCAATTGGCTGCTTTCCACGATCAGTCCGACTCTGATGTCGGCCCCGCGCGTTTACGTCAGCTTCGACATCCAGCGTGACGGAACCATCGCCAACATAAGATTGGCGCAATCCAGTGGTATGCCTGACGTCGATCGGTCCGCCCTGCGTGCCGTGGAGGCCTCCAGCCCCCTCGGACCCTTGCCCTCGGACTATTCGGGGAGCAGCGTGTCAGTCAGCTTTTATTTCGATTTTCATCGTTAGATTGTCGCCAGAACTGAGCAGACAAGGAGATATTTCGGAATCATGAAAAGTCCAACCGCGAAGATCCGGTCAAAACGCCCCGCAGTCCTGGTCGTGGCCGCGCTGCTCGGCACGGCCCTGGCGGCCATGGTCGGAACCCTGCCCTTCTCCTCGCGCGCAAGCGCTCAGCAGATCACTGTGGGAACATCCAGCGGCACGCCGCGCATCAAGATGGCCGTCAGCGAATTTCCCGCGCAAGCTACGGACCCGCGCCTGACGACTATGACGCAGGAATTCAACTCCGTCCTCTGGAACGACCTGGACAACGCCGGGATTTTCGACCTGGTCAGCCGAAGCTTCTACCCGGTGAAGGTTCCCATAGCCCCTGCGGACGTCGCCTTCGACCAGTGGGCGAATCCGCCCGTTTCCACCCAGATGCTGGCGTTCGGCAAGACCGAAATCCTCAATTCGAACCTGGTGGTCACGGCCTACCTGTACGACGTGAAAAACCAGGGGAATCCCAGCGTCCTGGCCAAGCGCTACGTGGCGACCCTGGACGAGATTTCAACGCGCCAGGTCGCTCATACTTTCGCCAACGAGATTGTGCAGGCGCTGGGCGGGGGTCTCCCTGGCATCGCACTTACCAAGATCGCCTTCGTGAGCAAGCGCACCGGGCATCCCGAGATCGATGTGATGGACTACGACGGCTTCAATCAGCACCCCATCACCAGCTACGGCTCCCTCAGCCTGACTCCGCGCTGGTCACCCGACAATAAGAAGCTGGCCTTCACGAGCTATGTCAGCGGCAATCCTGAAATCCTGATTTACTCCCTGCAAAGCCATCACCTGCTGCCCTTCCCGAAATATCCCGGGCTCAACGTTACCCCGGCCTGGTCGCCCGACGGCGCAAAGATCGCATTTTGCTCGAGCCTCAGCGGCGACCCCGAGATCTATGTCTCCAACGCGAACGGTTCGGGCCTGCAGAGGCTGACCTTTTCGCCCAGCGTCGACATTTCTCCGGTCTGGAACCCCAAGACCGGCAACGAAATCGCGTTTGTGTCCGACCGCAGCGGCTCACCCCAGGTCTACATCATGAACGCCGATGGCTCGAACCTCCGGCGGTTGATCACCGGCGGCGGCGAGGCCAGTGAGCCCGCCTGGTCACCCGACGGCCAGTTCATGGCCTTCGAGTGGCGGGTGTCGGAGACCGGCACCTTCGATGTCTACGTAATTGACATCGCCTCCGGGCAGATCACCCAGCTCACCCACGACGCCGGACGCAACGAGCATCCCACCTGGTCCCCGGACGGACGCCACCTCGTCTTTGAGTCCACGCGCGGAGGTTCCCGCCAGATCTGGATGATGCTCGCCAATGGCACCAACCCGAAACAACTGACGACTCAAGGCGAAAATTGGAACCCGAACTGGTCAAATTAGCGCCTTGACGCTCTTTCGGCCAATACTACGGTGATTTCCCTTGTCAGATCGAAAAATCATATAGTTGTCACCACTACAGGGTTGGTGTTAAGATATTTATCCTTGATGGTGGTTTATCACGGAGGCGGTCAGGCGATAGGCCGCCGGAAAGACTGGAAGGACCCACGGGATCGCGACAATGTGGTTTACCGCTAAGGAGGATCATGATGCGAGAGAGGAAACGCAGTGTTGAGCTTCTCGTTACCGTCCTGGGATTGCTTCTTCTCTTAGGCGCCTGTCATAAGAAGAAGGTGGTGGCACCGCCGCCACCCCCGCCACCCCCGCCGCCACCGGCCGCAGCGGTGTGCACCTTGACGGCCGAGCCCACGACTATCGAGAAGGGGCAGTCCGCGACCCTGAATTGGTCGTCACAGAACGCTACGGATCTGGATCTTGAACCCGGTGGCGGAAAGGTTCAGGCTTCCGGTACGCAGTCGGTGACCCCGGACGACTCCACCACCTACACCTTGACAGCCACCGGGCCCGGCGGGAGCACCAGTTGTACCGCTCGCGTCACCGTAACCGCGCCGCCGCCACCCCCGCCGCCTCCGCCGCCACCGCAGGGACCGAGCGAGGAGGAGCTGTTCAATCAGAACATGAAGACGGCGTACTTCGACTTCGACAAGTCTGACATCCGGCCTGACGCCCAGACGGCGTTGCAGTCGGATGCCGACTTCCTGAAGCAGCACCCGGATATCAAGTTCACGTTCGAAGGCAATTGCGACGAGCGTGGCAGCGAGGAATACAACCTCGGTCTGGGTCAGCGCCGTGCGGACGCCGCCAAGAAGTTCCTGACCGATTCGGGAATCTCCGGCGACAACATCAGCACTATCTCTTACGGTAAGGACCGCCCGGTCTGCACCGATCACAATGAGCAGTGCTGGCAGCAGAACCGCAACGCCAAGCCGGCCTGGGGCACGGAAAGCCAGCCGGCCGCACCGCAACCGCAGCAGTAAACCACACCGGCCGGGAGCCTTGAGCTCCCGGCCCATGATCCCGCCAGCCGGATCACCTCGGTGATCCGGCTGGATCTTTGCCTCCTGCCGACACGAGCGCACCGCAGACTCGCCCGCTGGAGTGCGGCTTAGCACGCCGGCTACCCGGCGGGTCAGTTTTCTTGTTTCCAATTCTGGTTTTCAAGTACACTCTTCCCGATGCGGCCTACGGAATTCATCCGTCAGGTAACCAGCGGTAAACCGGGCGCCGTCTATTTTCTCCGGGGACCAGACCGGTTCATGCAGGAGGAGTGTCGCGCGGCGGTGCTGGCCGCCGTGCCGCCGGAGGCGCGAGCCTGGTGTCTGGAGGAGGTGGAGTTCGAGTCCGGACAACTCGGGCGGCAGCTCGACAACGCCCATCAGATCCCCATGCTCGCCGGTCACAGCTACTTTCTGTTCTCCGATCCCGAGGACCTGCGCCGTGCGGGTGACGAGGATGTGGCGGCGCTCGAAACCTATGTGAAGAAGCCCTCGCCGTGCGCCACCCTCGTCTTCATCGCCGCCGAGCCCGACCGGCGCCGGCGTTTCATCCAGCTTCTCGAAAAGACTGCGGGGGTGGTGGAGTTGCTTTCCCCCGATCGCCATGAGGCTGCGCACTGGCTGCAGCAGTACCTGCGGCGCGCGGGAGTCTCGATTGGTTCCGAACTGGCCGAGCAGGTGGCTGCGCGGTTCGAGGATCGCCCTGACCCGCGTCACGAGACGAAGCCCGGCGTCAATCTCCTGGGCATGCGCACCGAAGTGGAGAAATTGCTCACCGCGAGGCCGGATGCAAAACAATGGGAAGAGAGTGACCTGGATCGCATCACCTCGTTCCGGGAAGATCACGAGATCAATAAACTGCTGGAAGCGATTGCCGAACGCCAGCTCGAGCGCGCGCTCGAGCGCTTGCGCGGGCTGCTGGCCAGCAAGGAACCCGAAGCGCTGATCCTGTGGTCGATCGGCGACTTGTTCCGTCAGGCTCTCAAGAGTGCCGCGAGCGCCGGGCGCGGCGGCTACGCCTCGGGGTCCGGCGGAGGCTGGCAGAGATCAGGCAAGGGCTCGACTTTCGAGATCGCGCAGCGGGCGGCAAAGCGATACTCGTCCCAGGAGCTGGGACAGGCTTTACGCCGCACGCGCGATACCGACCTCGCCGTGAAGTCGTCCTGGAAGGACTCGCGGGTGCTGCTGGAGATCCTGATCTGGCAGGTAACCGTCGGCAAAGCGGGCAGCGCCTGGGCGGAACCGAGCTGGTCCGGTGCCGCGGACGCCTGAGAGTGCTGCCTCGCGGCATGGAGATTTGCAGACGGCGCCCGTGGCAGGGGACACTGTCACAGGCCTCACGGTGGCAGTCTGAGCGGAGCAACCGTCTGAGCAGGAAAACCGCCTGAGCGGTAAAGCCCCACTCCTGTCATCCTGAGCGAAGCGAAGGATCTGCTTTTCTTTTTTTTAGCGGCTGTTAGCTCTTCGCGATGGCGGCGACGTTGCGGGTGAGGCGCGACTTGTAGCGCGCCGCGGCGTTGGCGTGCAGCACGCCCTTGTGCGTGGAGTGATCGATGAGCGCAAGAGTGGGCTTCAGCAGGCCCTCAGCGGCGGCCCTGTCCTTCTGATCGAGAGCTACGCGGAGTTTGCGGAGCTGATGACGAAGCCGCGTCGTGTGGGCGCGATTCACCTCCGTCCGGGCTCGGGTTTGCTTGATGCGCTTCAGGGCGGACTTGTGACTGGCCACAGCTTCTCCTTGGTAGTAGATGTTGTGAACTATCAGTCTAACAAACGAAGTTGAGGACGGTCAATTCATTTGGAGCGCGGGTGGTGTCCGCGCGGGCATCTTGCCCGCTCCCATTACGACCGGATGGCCCCAGGGGCGGGTAGGGGTCCCCGCGCTCCAATTGAAAGTGGGTACCGCCCGCCGCTACCCGACTTAAGTCGTCGCGCGTTCACGGCCACGATCATAGACTGAAATTGAACCCCAAGGAGGGAACCGCTTTATGGCGTACGTTATCGCTGAACCCTGCATCGGCACCAAAGACACCGCCTGCGTCGACGTTTGCCCGGTCGATTGCATCCACCCGCGCAAAGACGAAGGCAACTTTGCGGATATGGCCCAGCTTTACATCGATCCCGTCGAGTGCATTGATTGCGGAGCTTGCGTGCCGGTTTGCCCGGTCAGTGCCATTTTCCCGGTGGACGATTTGCCCGAGAAGTGGCAGAGCTTTACGCCGGTGAATGCCGATTACTACAAGAAGTAGCCAGTGGCGCCGCTGTAGCGCCGGGCTTTAGCCCGGCATGCCGCCCCAAAGGGCGGCGCTACAGTATGCCGCCTGGGGGCGGTGTGGGGAGCCCGCTCTTGGCCCGGCCGCCGGCGCTGCCTCTCGGTCCGCTTTTCCGCTTGTCCATCCTGCCGCCACCGAAGTAAGCTCATCTTTGGGTCTATATTACAGACAGGTTGCGGAATCAGCCTGCGTGTGGCCATCTCGATCTGAAGGGCCGGAGCGGATCGTGGCCTCGTAAGATTCACCAGCGTCTGAGGGTGTTCTATTCGACTTCGAAGTCCATTAGCTCTGGCATTCGTGTTGTTGCTGGGCGGCTGTGGCGGAGCAGAACGGCGCCAGCCGATCTCGCGGGTGCCCGCTTGGGCGTCCCCTGGACCCGTCATCGCGCCCATCCCGGATGCACCACCTTCCCAGGGTGGTCAAAGCGCCGACCCTGCGCCGCCGTCGAACCTCTCGCCCTCAACGAGTGACCCGGTTCAGAGTCAGATTCCCGGTCAGCCGCAGACCGGCGCCGCGCAGCCCGACGGTCGAGACCCCGTGACCACGCTCTTGAAGCAGGTGGACGATCTTTATCAGGCTGGCCTGAAGGACTACAATGCCGATCAGATGGACGGCGCCAAGGACAAGTTTGACCAGGCCCTGAACCTGTTGCTGGGGTCCGGCCTTGACATTCGTGGTGACGATCGCCTCAACGCCGAGTTCGAGCGTCTGGTTGAGAACACCTACAACCTCGAAATTACCGCGCTCGAGCGGGGCGAAGCCATGAGCTCACACGCTTACGAGCCCGCTCCCCTGCAATCGTTTGCGGGCCTGACGTTTCCGGTTGATCCGAACATTCGCGAACGTGCCCAACACGAGTTGGCCTCCGTTCAGTCGGACCTGCCTTTGACCTCCAACGACTACGTCAGCGGCGCCCTGACCTATCTCCAGAACCATGCCCGCCACTACGTTCAGAGGGTCCTGGCCGGCCGCAGCATGTATGGGCCCATGATCGAACAAACGCTTAAAAAAGACGGCCTGCCCGCGGACTTGATTTACCTGGCTGCGGGTGAAAGCGCCTTCAGTCCATACGCCCTCAATTCCAAATCGGGCGCCAAGGGCATGTGGCAGTTCATGGTGAGCACGGGCGAACTGTACGGCCTCAGAAAGAACCGCTGGGTGGATGAGCGCGAAGATCCCATCAAATCCACGCAAGCGGCCGCGCGCCACCTCAAGGACCTCTATCACACGTTTGGCGACTGGTACCTGGCCATGGCGGCCTACGACTGGGGCTCTAATGGGGTCCAAAAGGCGATTGAGAAGACGGGCTACGCAGATTACTGGAAACTGCGTGCGCTCGGTGCGTTGCCCTCCGAAACCCAGAACTACGTTCCCATCTTCGTGGCCATCGCTCTGATCGCCAAGGACCCGCAGGCTTACGGCTTCCAGGCTCCGGCCGATCCTCCGTTGGCCTTTGATTCCGTCCCGGTCACGGAGCCGGTGGACCTGAGGCTGGTGGCAGGGCTGATCGATCGGCCGGTCGATGAACTCGTGCGCTTGAACCCCAGCATGCTGACCTGGGTGACGCCTCCCAACGACCCCGATTTCAAGCTGCACCTGCCGGCGGGCACCAGGGACCTGTACGAGAAGGAAATTGCCGCCATTCCCCCGAGCCATCGTGAATGGTGGCGCTCCTACAAAGTCGAATCCGGCGAGACACTGGCCGCCGTGGCGCGCAAGTTCCACGTCTCGGAGGCCAGCCTCACCGAGGCCAATCGGCTCTCCCGCAGCAGGGAACTTGACCCTGGAGCACACCTCGTGATCCCGCTCAGCCCGTCGAGCCAGGCGTCGCTGGTGCGTGTGCACGAGCATTACGTTCTGCGCGCAAAGCGGTACCGGGTGAGGCCCGGCGACACCCTGGAACTGGTGGCTGACCGCTATGACGTTACGCCTTACCAGATCCGGCACTGGAACCGCCTGCGAGGCAGCCGGTTGGTCGCGGGCACGAGCCTCACGCTGTTTGTGCACAGCGCCGCTCCCGCGCAGCATTCCCGCCGGTCGCGGCGCGTTGCTGCAAAGCGCAGGACGCACGCCAAATCAAAGGTCCTGGCCAGCAGCGCCGGCGCTCGCGGGCAGCCCACCAGCTCTTCGTCCTCGCGCTAATCTCGACTTGGCAGCACCCGCCGTGCCCGCCCCAGAGTACTGGTCCACGCTATCACGCGGGCGGCCACGGGGGCCGTCCTTCACGTCGAAACCGGACGGCAACCGGCTCACCGGCCCCGGTGAGCGACCAACACGGCTAAGCTGTTGAATCCATTGTGAAAATAAAGTTTCTCCGTTTTCTCACTTTTCTCACTTTTCTCCATTGTCCCATTTTCAGGTGGTAGGCTCGAAGAATGTTGGACAGTATAAGGTCGTATTTCGCCGCAAGGGGCGGTTCACCAACGGCCCCCGACGCGGAATTGAGATACTACCAGCAAGGGCGGTTGGAATTCGTAGACGGCGCCCGGCTGGTCGGGGCAGCACCCTTCTCTGGATGGCGGGGGAGATGCCTGCGCCAGAAAAAGCTCGGGGAAAAGAGGCGTGAATTGAACGAGCCCGCCATGTGCTTTGGAATCAACAAATCGATATCGGCGCGAAGGTCAAAAAATACGGCACTTGAATGCGGGATTCTGCCGAAGCGGGCGGTTGCGCCACGGAGACGGAGGGGGGGGGGGGGGGGGGGGGGGGGGGGGGGGGGGGG
>DASYZG010000040.1:0-131566 GCA_035946575.1 Terriglobia bacterium
TTTTGTGGTGCAGGCTTCCCAACCTGCGTCTCGCGGGAGGCAGGCAGGATGCCTGCACCACAATCGGCTTGCCGACCGCGAATTCCAGGGCCTGCTTCAGCATGCTTCGAGCGTACCACCCCAAAATGGGACAATGGAGAAAAGTGAGAAAAGTGAGAAAATTTGGGAAATTTATTTTCGTCATGGATTCAACAACTTAGCCGGCAGAGCCACTATGCGTCGAGGACACCCGCCTACGGGATCCGCATTGGGAAGCCCAGGCTCGGTCCGGTCGAAACGGCAAGCCGCAGAAACAAGACGGCCCGCCGAAGCGGGCCGCAGAATGAGCGAATCGGAACTGGATGCAGCCGCACAACACCTGCTTTAGAAGTTGAGCCGCAGGGCGAATTGGATCACCCGCGGACCGTTATCCGGTCCGAGGATCAACCCGAAGGTGCCGCCCTGAGAGGGAAGCCCATCGCCCAATGCGGTGTCCGGGTTGCCGCGTCCCACACGATTAAAGACGTTAAACATGTCACACCGTATTTCACCGGTAAACCGTTCATTGATTCGCGTGTTCTTGATGATTCCGAAGTCCTCGTTCGAGTGAAAGGGCCCCCGGGTCTGCGGCAGAAAGCGAGGTCCGGTACCTAGTCGTAAAGGATAGTTGCCATCGGGAGAGGCGGGCGGGTCGGCAAACGCCGCCGGATTCAGGTACGGGGTCCCGTTCACAACGTCCAAGCCCTTTGAGGGGACCGTTTGCGGAACCCCGGAGAGCACGTCAGCATGAACGCCAGGCATCAGGGCAATCCCGCTTTCGTTGAGAAAGTTGTTCAGCGAAGAGGATACATAAAGGGGATCGCCCGAAAGGTATTGTTGAATGGCCGTAACTTGCCATCCGGACGCGAGGCGATCCCACGCTCCGGCGGAGCTCAGCCATTTCTGCCCGCGCCCGATGGGCAGGGAATAGATCCAGGTGAGTTTCAGGCTTTGCGGGTGATCAAATGACGCGATTGATTTCTCCAACTTGCGGTTGTAGAAATCCTGCACCCCATAACTCGGGTAGTAGAGCGCCGTGTCCGTGTCATCGATTGTCTTGGAGAAAGTGTAGGCGGCAATGAAGGTCAAGCCATGGGCCGAGTTCTTGCGCGCAATTGCCTGCAAGGCATGATAGCTGGAGCTGCCCATGGTCGGATAGTTGTTCGTCAGGCTGTAGTATTGGGGATAAGGAGCCAGGCCGGCGCCGACGCTGGTGTCCCAGTTGTTGTTTTCGAAATCGGGATAAGGCAGCTGGGTGATTCCGTAAGGCTGAAGGAGTCCCGCACTCAATGCCTGCTGGAAGTCCATGTCAAGAACGTCGCCCAGGGGGAGGAACCTGGAATTGATCTGATTGAAATCGGTGGCAAAATTGCTGTCCAGCAGGCGCGTTCCTTTCGATCCAACGTAGTTCACCTCGAGCACGATATCCCGCGGAAGCTGATACTGGAATCCCGCGCTCCAGTTCTGGACGTAAGGCTGGGCCAGGGATTGCCGGGGCAAAAAGTCGAGATTATTACCGTTTGCGGACGATGGATCGCGATTCGGCAGGGTGCCCGCGAAGGGCGGTATTCCGACCGTGGCCCAACTCGGCAGGGCGGCGGATGCCAGCGGAGAAACGAAGGTCACCGGATCGATGCTGCTGGGTGTGCCCGAGCGATGAACCACAACGGAGCTGTTGTAGCCGAAAATGTTCTGGCTACCAAAATTGTTCAAGATGGGCGGGCCGTAAGAGATTCCATAACCGCCGCGCAGCACCAGGTTCTTGGTGGGGGCGTAAGCTATGCCAAAGCGCGGTCCGAACTCCTTGAAGTACCAGTCCTGGAAGGAAGTGCGGTTCAGGCAGCCCGTGCAGTTCCCCAGGAAGACCAGAGCGCCCGGGATATTGTCCGCGCCAGGATTGGGTAGGGTGGCATCGAATCCGGACTGGCGATTGAAAGCTTCGGTTTTCGGGAGCGGCAGTTCCCAGCGCAAACCGATGTTGAGCGTCAGCTTGGAGGTGACCCTCCAGTCGTCCTGCACGAAGGTAGCGAGCACGCCGGCACGGTAGCCGGGTTCCGTGGCATAGACCGACCGATTTGCTGCATCCGCGGCCCCCAGGAGCCAACTCGCGAACGGGTGGCCGGTGGTACTGGAAAACCCGGCCAGCGAGGTTTCCTTGCTGTTGAAACTGAAGGAGCCTGACTGAGGACCCGGTTCATTGGTGTCATATCGATACCGGGTGAAGTCTCCACCGAATTTCACGCTATGCCTGCCGTGCGTGGTGCTGAAAATGTCTTGCGCGATGTAACTTTCCGAAGGGTCGATGTTAGGGCACGCCACTCCCAGGGCGGACATGAACTGTATATGCGTGTTGCTGCCGGTACTGAAACTCGTGCGCGGAAAACAAAGGTCCGGAATGCCGGGGATTCCCAGTTGGGCGGTGTACTTGGCGTTGTTCGTCAAGTTGTTGGCGTTATTGGTGCGATTGTAAGCCAGCGTGGCCTGGTTCACCGAATGGTCGTTGACCGTCCAACTGTCGCTCACGCGGGCCTGCGGACCGACGACATCCTGATTTTTGAAAGTGCTGATCGGTTGCCCCGGGAAGGGCGGGTAGGCGGAATTCGAGGTGTTTCGTTTCCACAAGACGCGCCGGTAATAGCCGAACATTTCGCTGAGCCTGTGATTGGAACCGACCGCCTCGTCGAATTTGATGTTGAGCGCGTTGCGGTCGAGCACGGGCGTCGAGCAGCAGAACCGGGGAGTGTTCCGGACATCGCCACCGAACAGAGGATCGGGGAATAGCGGGAGAAGGGCGGCGGCGGCCTTGCTGAATTCCGCCGACGGGACAACGTTGCCCGGAAACGGGTCGCGCAAGGTGGCATCACTGCCGCTGTTGTTCACGAGGCCAGTCACCGGGTCTTTGGCGCCGGCGGCAACAGTCCGGCTGGTGGTCGGATCGTAAATCTCGTTGGTATAGACGGGGCGCCCCAGTGCGTCAGTCCCAACCTGAGCGCCGAGGAAGGAGCTGAAGTTGCCTTGCCGCATGGCCGCGGTTGGGATGGTGGTCGTCCCGCTGTAGGCAAAGTTCGTGAAACGGTCTCCTTCGTAACTGCCGAAAAAGAATACCTTGTCCTTGCGGACCGGGCCGCCGATCGTGCCGCCGAAATTGTTTTCTTTCTCGTTGTCCTTGGGCGTGCCAAAGGCGTTGGCCAGCATGCCGGCAGCATTGAACACGGGGTTCTTATTGTATTCGAAGGCGGTGCCGTGAAGATGGTTCGTACCTGATTTCATGGAGAAGTTCACGATGGCGCCGCCGGTGTCGCCATACTCGGCGGAATAGTTGCTCGTCTGTACTTTGAACTCCCCGATCGCATCGGTTCCGGGGCTGTACTCGTCCATGCTCCCGCCACTCATGTCATAGCGGCCGATGGTTACGCCATCAATCAAGATCTGATGGCTGAACTGCTGGCCTCCATTGATGGATCCCTGATAGGGATCGCCAACCGCGCCGGGAAGGCTTCTGAAAATGAAGCTCTCCGGCTGACGCCCGCCGTCGTCCAGGGGGATAGGCAGCGTCTGGAATTCGTTCGGGGAGATGCTCACGCCCACTTCGGCCGTGGACGGGGTGATCAGGGGCACAGTCCCGATCACCTCCACCGTTTGCGTCTGGCTGCCCACCTGCAGCTTCACGTCGACGGTCACCACCTGCTCGACGAGTACGACAACCTGAGCCGCCACTTCAGTCTTGAACCCTTTTTTCTGAGCCTCCAAGCGGTACGTCCCTGGCGGCACGGGCACTCGATAGTACCCGGCGTCACTGCTCCTGGCCATGGAACTGATCCCTGTCGCGAGATTTGTGACGGTGATGGCCGCATCGGGCACGGAAGCCCCGGAGGCATCAGTGACCAGGCCAGTTACGGCTCCCAACTGGCCTTGTGCCAAGGCCGTGGCCGGAAGTGCCGTAGATGCGAGGGAAAGGGCCAGAATCTGCACAACCCTTCTCATAGGACAGCCTCCTTAACGAAGTGCCGACCCCAGGTCAGCGGCCGAAGAATGAGAGCTTGGAAACGGGGGTGCGAAGAAAAGGAGACCAGAACACCTTCGCAGGGTGCGTCATCACGGAGCCGAGTACCGGACCCGCAAAGCATGGCTCACAACCACGCTGCCGGGAGGCAAGACAAACGCCTGCGCAGTATTCACGCCCCCCTCGGCGGACGAATAAGGTTAAAACGCTCATCTTGTACGCCCTTTTTGGGGTTAATGTCAAGAGAAAACTTACCTCAAGCCGAAATATGCAGAGGGTTGTGGTTCAGGCGAACTTCCCTTCCATACGGTGCGGAAGCATTCCCGCCCGCAAAACTCAATCGCTTGGGGCGGGCTACATCACCAAGGCATCGCTCTCTACCTCGCCGCTCATTACTGAGGTCGCTGAATATTGTGCAGGGCTGATTTTGCGTGGTCACTGAGCAGCCCTCACCCGGCCCGCTCCGGCTGATGAAAGCGCCGGCAGCGGCCCACCCTCTCCCGGTGGGAGAGGGCAAAAAACCTCGGCGAAACAGCCCTCTCCCCTTGGGAGAGGGGGGACCGCGCAGCGGTGGGTGAGGATAGGTCCATCTGCTGACGGTCTTAACCGCGAGGACCACCTGCTCAATAAAATGCGAAGCTCAATAGTTTTCCGAGGCGCGTCGCAGGCGACGGTCTGGCACAACCACGAAATGAGTTGCAGCGCCTTGATGCGCGAACGGCTCGCGGATGCTCACCGTCCAGCGGCCGGGTAAGTCGTTGAGCGCCAATGGCACAGAAAACTCCAGTGGAGTTATCGTCAGAGGCAGGTTGGTTCCGTAATAATCCACAAGCCCGCCTTTGGGATTACGAACCTCGATATGTGCGGCGCTGGAGGATGCCTGCTCTCCCGGGCGTACCCTGAGCCGCACTTCCAGCTTGACCTGATCGCCGGCGCGTACCGCATGGGTCCGGTTTCCGGCAGCGAGAATGGTGGGGGGCGCTGCCGCCGCGTCCTCAGCAGCGTAAACCAGGGGCTCACCGGTGACGAGTGTGCCACCCGCCCGGTCAACGTGGCCCAGAAACCGGTGCTCACGCAGGTCGTAAACGAACTTTGGGGCAGCGAGTCGAAGCGTGACCGCTCCGGCGTCGCGGCACTTGGGTTCAGGCAGGATCGCGATGATCTCACCTCCGCCAGTCCTGTAAGCCACAAGCTCGGAGCACGTCAGGTGGCGCCCCGCGGCTGTGACCACGTCGGCCACCGGACGAACTCCGGCCGCGCCGAGGTACCGGCGAAGCAGGTTTCGCCAGGGCTCCCCAACCGCCGCCCCCCGAACTTTGTCGTATCCGCTCATCCAGAAATTGAGGGTGAGGGAGTGGCTCGCAGCCGCGTGATTTTCGATCAGCAATGCCGTCGCATTCGCGCTGACGCTCGACAGCGAACTTGCCGGCCGCAGATCGGGATCAGCCGGGGCCACCTGAATCCCGGCGCCAGCCTGCGTGTCCGCCTGAATAGACACCGCTGGAATCGCGGCTTTGGCCGATCGCACGTTCGCTCGTTCGACTCCCAGGAGATCATCAAGCCGGCCCTTCTCCTGCCACCGGGCGTGCCCGTCCATCAAACCCGTTTCCGCGTCCGCGATAATGAAGCCGCCCCTCGCGGCGAATCGATGGATGGCTGCAACTTCCCCGTCCGAGAGAGCGATGGAATCGGGAAGAATCAGGACGTGATAGTTGGAGAGCTTGCCAGCCTCGATTTGCTCGGTCGTGAGAAAGTCGTATTGATAGCCGGAATCTTCGAGCGCCTCGAGCCAGGCGTGCCGGTTTTCATGAAAACGCTTGAGGTGTGCCGAGGTCTTGTCGCCATCCGAGACTTCGTGAGGTGCGATGTGCCCGTCGGTGATCCACTGGGCACGCACGCTGGGGAGCGAATAGTGAACGGCGACGCCACAGTTTTGACGCTCCGCCCCCCGAAGCAGCAGGGCCAATCCTTCATCCCGAAGCTCGTGGGTGACTGATTGCAGGTCGCGACCCTGCCCGGTCAGGCTCAAGTCCGCGTTGAGCATGGTGTATTGCCAGAACACGGAGGCGCCAGTCTGGCCGTGCAGGAGCCGGTGCCAGAGCTCGTACCTCAATTCCGCGCCGTGACTTCCATATCCGGTGAAGCCCGTCAGAATGAGTCCGGGATGCATGGTGCGGTGCAGTTCGTCCTGATCGTCTTCCGAGTAAGGCTGCAGGTAGTCCACGATCGAGTCAAGCAGATACCAGTTCACGGCGTTGGATGGGCCGGGCGCCTGGGTACCCGAGATGCTGGGCAGCGAGCCTGGGTCCTCCCTTTTGACGGCATCGGCTGCCACCTGCAGGGCGTGGGCGAAGACCTGTTCCATAAATGTACGATGGTCCATCCAGCCGGAGTAATTGCCCTTCGCCTGGGCTTCCGAGGTTGTCAGGGGAACGACACCCTCCCAGCTTTGAAACCCCGAGCCCCATTCCTGGTTCAAGGCTTCAAGGCTTGGATACTGACGCTTGAGCCAGTCGCGAAACTTCGTCAGCGTCGGCTCGGACCAGGAGAAGTCCAGCGGATCGCCGTAAGCCGTCAACGAAGATTCGTCCGCCAGATAACTTGCCAGCGGCCGGAATTGTTCGGTCGCTTTCATGTGGTCGCGGATTGTCTTGCGAAGCTCCTCAAGCCAGGAGTCGCTGGCCAGGTCCGGCTCGCGGATCAGGTACTTCTTGTCTCCGGTCTGCAGGAACTTATCTTTCTGCTGCAGGTACGATTCGCGATAGTGCCAATAGACGCCGAAGCCCGGCGCGTGCAACTCCTGGATGAGCCTGAAATTACGTTCCGGCGACTCGACGACGGTCACGCCGGCTTTGCGGAATTGATCGTCGAGCGTGGGAGTCCAGGGCTGATAGCTGGGCGGGCCGTACCAGGGCAGGATTACTTCGTAGGCCCCGAAGTCCCGGTCCTGGCTTGCGAAGTTCACGCGGACCTGCTTGCGATCGAGGACACGGCCTTCCGGGCTCTCCAGAGACGCGCGCATCCATCCAATGTTGGTGGTGTAGGGGCCTACCGCTACCGGCACAGCCTGCTCCGCCTGAGCGAGTGAAAGCGAAGTGCCGATGAGCCGTCGCCGATTGTCAAGCAGCTCGACGGATAGCTGCGCGCGACTGCTGGTCCTCGTGCTGACCTGCACCCGTGCCGTATCACCCCGCGCATAGAAGGCGCGATCGGTTGAAATCGAAAGGATCTCACCCGTTTTGACGACATCGTATGAAGCGGCGCCCCAATCGCAATGCTTCCCGCCTGAAGTCAGGATCACGTCAACAGAATGGTGCCCCTCGTACGAATCCCGCGGCACGGTCAAGGACAGCGGGTTCGTGCCGGGCGCAAGGCTGACGGATGTGGCCGCATGGCTCACCGGCTCGCCCCACTCGTTCACGACCGTCATGCGAATCTCGGCCCGTGGGATGCCGGCGGGATTCAAGACCTTCGCCAGAAGCTTCCTCTGGTCCAAGCCAGGCCGGGCAGCAGGCGACTCGACGGTCACACGATCAAGGGTTAATGAGGGCTCGCGGTGCGCTGCCCAAATGATCGAGCGGCACAGCAGTGAATAGAAATACTCCCACCAATGGTCGTCGTGCTGACCCAGGATTTTCCAATCCACCTGCGGCGACAGACCTTCGTTGAGATATCCCAGCGCCACCACGCGCCCCCGGCCGTAGTTCTTCACGGCGATGATCGGCTCGCCACCTTCGCCGGTCACGAGCACTGTGGAGTTGGCTCCAAGCTGGTATTTGTAATGTTTCACGTACTCGGTCGGAAAGGCTTCGAACGGCACGTTTCGAGTGACGTAATGATCGGCAACAGTCTTCCAGATTCCACCCGCAACTGCGTCCGGACGCACCTCACGAAATCCGCGGGCATCAAGGCGATCGGACAAAACGCCGACCAGAGGCGAGAGTGTCCACAAATCGCTTTCGGGCGTGCTCGCCGGGACATCATAAGTGTCAATGAAATTGTTCAGGGGGCCTTTGACCTTCGGATCGTCAGGCGCAGGCAGGCCGGTGGTGGGATGAATCAGCACGAGACCCGCCCCTTCCCGCACGCGTTTGCAGATCGCTTCGCGGGCCGCGGCCGGGAGGCGATTCCAGCCATGCAGGCTGGGCATGACGATCACATCATGTCGCTTGGAACTGGTCAGGTTCTCAGTGAGATATCGATAGAGGAGCTTGTAGTTGCGCGCCTCATAGTTATCGTCAGTGCCGACGGTCCACGTATTGACATCCCAGGCGTCGTCGATCATGACCGTGTCGAAGGCCAGGTTCATCCGTTCCGCGAGTTCGATCAGCGTCCGGCCCTCGCTGACACTGGGCACCACGAAGGCATGAATCGGCGATCCGGGTGACGGCTTGCCCCACGGGACATGCGGTGTTTCGATCGAAATCGTAAATGGAGCATCAACCCTGGCGGCAGACTCTTGGGGGCCGGTGCCGGCCAGCACGTGCGTGGGAGGAAGAATAACGAGGCCGACGAAGAGCCCGAGCCAGAACTCCGTGGCGTGAGTCAGCCGGTGATGATACGCGGAATGCATTGGGTGAGGCTCTATTGGATCGCGATCGAGCCCATGTCGTACCAGCCGTCGGGCTCCCTGCCTTCGATGGCGAAGCGGATTGCCGGAGGTCCCGCAGGCCACGTCAGAGGATCGAGCATGCCGACCTCGACCGTGTAGGCTCCCGGCTTGAGGCTCTCCGGAACATACAGCGTGCCGTCGAAAACCGCGTCGCCGGGCAGCCATTTCCGCACATCGACCGGAACCCGGATCACCGCGGACTCAGCTCCGTCACGACTTTTGAGTTTAATGGCGAGCCAGTAGTCCTGATAGACCGGCGCCACGCCGGAATTCAGCCACCACATGTGCACCGGCATCATCGAACCTGCGCGAGCTGACCCTGGATATTCAAGACGTCTCAGGACGAACCGGTAGCCCATTTTCCTCTGGAAATCGTCGAAGATCACCTTCCAGTCGGCCGGGATGGCCGAGGACTTGATGTTGACGGAGCTGACGTGCCAGCGAAGCGCCTGGTCCAGGATGTAGTTGACGTCCCAGCCCTGCTTCCGCCAGTAGCCCGGCACCCAGCAGGACTCGAGAGACACCGGGCTGCGCTGCCACACATCCTGGATTCCTGCCCGCACCACCTGCTGCGGATAGACGGTGAGCATCTCTGCTCTGAAGTCTTTGTTGTCCGAGGTCAGTCTCATGTCACCCAAGCAATCAAGGCGCCATCCGGCGCCATGCTCAGTTCCGTAGGTAAGGGCCTCCTGCTCGTCAAAGTTCATGAGCAAAGGAGTGCGCTTGAAAGCGTCCAGCCAGACGTCAATGGCGGCCTTCTGATAGGGAAACGGAGGCATGTAAGGGCTCCAGCCTTCTCCCCAATAGCCGATCGACGAAATGTCGACGGTGTCGATGTCCGGCAATCCGTCATATCGCTCGCCTGCCGCTGCCACCAGTTCTCCCCAGAACTTCAGGTACAGAGGATCTGTAAAGTCCGGCTGCCAGATCGCTCCATCCTTGTCCGTAGGCTTGTTAGCGCGCCTCGCGCCAGAATTGCGGTACCACTCCGGCAGCGGATGCTTCGGGTCGTATGGCATCAGGCGGATCGCGAGCGTCTGGTGATGTACTCGCGCTTCGGCGATGGCGTCGTCGATGATCTCCCAGCGGAACTTGCCGGGCTCCGGTTCAATCACGTCCCAAAACCAACGGCAGTAAGCAATCGAGGTGTCCGGGAAGTCAGGCGGGGCTGTTGGCGGCAGGATTCGCGCCGTCGGGCCTTCCTCAGACCATCCGAGCCCAGAATTCAGCGCGTCGCCGTTAAAGCGCTGGAAGGTCGTGATTCCCATGCCGGGATTGACGAGAACATCGTGGATCTCGACAGGGCGCACGACCACCGGTGGGTCGGCACTTTGAGCCCAAGCGATCGTCCCCGCGAACATCAGGAGCGCGAGCACTCGAACTGGAGCGGGATTCATCAACGATCTGCGACCTGGAACATCCGGGGAATCGCGGACTAGACGTCCGCACTTCCACAGACTTGCTTTTAGTTTCATCTTGCGGCAGTGTCAAGGGGAATCTGGATCTTGAGGCATTGCCATGGGACCTCACCGGACGCTGGCTATCCTCGCTCTTGCAATCTGCCTGCGGCCCTCTCCGCTGCACGGTGACACGGCGCACGCCTGGGAGGGAACGATCGATCTCCCCACCTATGTACTGGGCGCGCCTGACCCGAACCCGCCCTTCCCGCTCATCAGTCGCCATGAAGTCTACCCCTATGCGATGCTCGACGATCTGTCGGACAAGCGGGAACTAAAGAGCTATCGAGCTTTGTTTCTGGAGAATGAGTATCTGAAAGCAACGATTCTTCCGGACCTCGGCGGCCGGCTCTATTCGCTTTACGATAAGACCTCCAAGAGGGAAGTGTTCTATCGCAACCACGTTGTGAAGTACGGTTTGGTGGGGCTGCGGGGCGCCTGGATTTCGGGCGGAGTCGAGTTTAATTTCCCAAATGGGCACACCACTCTGACGGTATCGCCTGTTGAGGCCCGGTTGCTTCAGAACGCTGACGGCAGCGCCACCGTGGTGGTGGGCGCCATGGATTGGGTCACGGACATGCATTGGGAAGTGGCGCTAACGCTCCGGCCCGGCCAGGGGCGGCTCGAACAGCACGTGACCCTGTTCAATTCGACGCCGCTGCCGAACCTCTACTGGTACTGGGCCAACGCGGCGGTTCCCGCTACCGAGGATATGCAATTCGTCTACCCCATGCGCAAGGCGAACCCGCACGCTCTCGGCGAAGTCTGGACTTATCCCGTGTCGCACGGGATTGACTACAGCCGGTACAAGAACATCCGCCAACCGACATCACTCTTCGGCTTGCAGGTCCATCGCAATTTCTTCGGAGCCTATTATCGCGATTCCGATTCCGGAGTCATGCACGTTGCCGACTACCACCAGGTACCGGGGAAGAAGATCTGGAGTTGGGGTGTGGGCGGCGACGGGATCATCTGGACAGATCTGCTTACCGACCACGACGGGCCCTACAACGAAATCCAAAGCGGGCGCTTTGAGACGCAGTTGACCCGCGAGTTCATGGCCCCGCGTCGCGTGGAATCGTGGACCGAGTACTGGTATCCGGTGAAGAGCTTGGGCAGCGCGTGCGTCGAAGCAACGGAGTCCCTGGCGTTAGCGGTCACTCCACCTTCGCGGCCCGGAGGCTCAATCAACCTTGCAATCCTGCCGACGATTGAACTCCCCGGGGCCCGCGTCACGGTTAAGGCGGGCGAGCAGGTGAAAGCGAAGTTTGGTCCGCTTGATTTCCACGCTCTCGCCGCGCGTAAGTTCACGCTCGACAGGCCGCCCGGCAGTTCTCAGGATGCGTCGGGCGCGGTCGCCGTGGACGTCGAGGACCGGCACGGTCGAAGGATCCTGCATTGGTCGGCAGCTGATCCTGTAGACGGCAACCCAAACTTCGTTTCCGCGGCCGCCAGTCGCGAAGCCTCAGAATCGCAGGATGCGCGATCTTCGGTGGAAGCGATATTTCTGATGGGGATCGACCAAGAAAAGCGCGGCGACGCGGAGGCGGCTCTCAAGACTTACCGGCAGGCCTTGGATCGCGACTCGGGCTACATCCCGGCGTTGATCAAGCTTACCCTGAACAGTTACCGCGCCGCCGACTTCGCTGCGGCCGGGGATTTCATCCGCCGCGGCCTCGAACGCGACCGCGTGGATCCGCAACTGCAGTACACGGCAGGAGTGGTCTATCGCGCTGAGGGCCGGTTGACTCTGGCCGAGGACGCCTTCTGGACCTCAATCCGCTTTGGTGGTGCCATCGCCCCGGCACTGGCGAATCTCGGAGAGATTGCGATCCAACAGAAAAAGTACGATGAGGCTGCGCGGTGGCTTCGAGAAGCTCTGGAGCACGAACCCGACGACGCCCTGGCCCAAGCGGACCTCGCTGTGGCGCTGCGCCTTGGAGGAGACGCCGACGGGGCACAAAGGGCTGTCCACGCCGCACTGGAAACGATGCCGCTCCTGCCCTTCGCCGTGGCCGAGTCTTGGCGCCTCGGCGAGGAGACTGACAAGCCGGCGCCTCCGGCCGAAGCCGGCGCCTCTTCGTGGAACAAGCCGCTGCCGTCAGATGTGGAATACGACCTCGAAGTGGCGGCGTGGTACCTTCGCCTTGGCGATCTGGATTCGGCAAGCCGGGTTCTGCACGCCCCTGCTGATCATTTGTCACCGAGCCGACGGTCGCCGCTCGTCGACTACTACCTGGCCTTTATAGCGCAGAAACACGGTCAGATCGAGCAGGCCAACAACTTGATTGAGCTTGGCGCGCGCGAGCCGGACACTGACGTGTTTCCCAACCGTCTCGAAGACGGAATTGTGCTCGCCGACGCGGCTTCCCATCATCCCGATGACGCGCATGTCGCCTCGCTGCTCGGGACATTCCTGTTCGCGCACGGCCAATATCAGGAGGCCGCGAACCTGTGGCGCCAGGCAGAGGATGAAGGCCTCAAGGACGCGGTGCTGGAACGTAACCTTGGGGTTTTCGCCTGGCGGGTAAAAGGGAATCTCCAAGCTGCCGCCAGAGCCTACGGGAAGGCTATTCAGCTTGCACCGGATCAGTACCGCCTCTATCCCGAGCTCGACGAAATCTATAGTGAGTTGGGCGACTTCGATCGGCGCCGGCGACTCTTTGCCACGGCTCCGGCGGCCGTGCTCGATCACGACGTCGTTCGGGTGCGCCGCGCCCTGCTGCGGGTTGAAGAGGGCCAGTTTGATCGGGCGTTGGCGGCGCTCGGCCACCACAGCTTTAAACCGTGGGAGGGTGGGGAGATTGTGCGTGAGATGTATGTCCTGGCCAATGTCCAAAAGGGTCGAATGGCCCTCGGACGCGGAAGCCCCCAGGAAGCGGAGCGGGATTTCCGTCAAGCGCTTGAATACCCGGAAAACCTGGGCGTCGGCAAGCCGGATCGTCCCGCGGACGCGCAGCCACTGTACTGGTTGGGAGAAGCACTCGCGGCCCAGGCGAAGCCCGATGCGGCAAAGGCGGCGTGGCGACAGGCGGCGAACGAGCCGGCCGGAGACCCGGCCACGACGCAAGTGTATCGGGCCGCCGCCTTCCTGCGGCTCGGCCAGGACGATGAAGGGCGGCGGCTGATGGATGAAGTAATTGCGGGTGCGGGCCCGCACGATGCCGGCGCCCTGGCATTCTACGCCGCGGGGCTCGCCCAGGATCTGACGGGAAACCACGCCCAGGCTCGGCTTGAGTTCCAGCATGCGTTGAAGATTGATCCGTCGCGCTGGCAGGCCCGCGTCGAAATTGACCATCTTACGGCTGACCATTGATCCTCGCTGATAGAGCAAACTGGCTCGCAGTCCGAAACCCAGTTCCTCCACCTGGGGCCGACCCACTGCGGATACTCACCGGGCGTCAGGTTTTGATCTCTACAACCTCTACTCGCGAGCATCTTGCCTGGCCCTGGCGCGCGCCGCCGGCCGGGCTTGACAAACTAAACTAAACCGTTCAGTATTGTTTTCCGAAAGGACTCGGACCCCATGATCCGCGTGCAGAACCTCGTCAAGAAGTTCGGCGATTTCGCCGCCGTTCAGGACATCTCCTTCGAGGTGCAGCAGGGCGAGATCTTCGCCTTTCTCGGCCCCAACGGCGCCGGCAAGACCACGACGATCAAGATGCTGACCACGCTGCTGAAGCCGACGAGCGGCACCGTCACGCTCGACGGGCTCGATCCGAAGCGCGACCAGCACGAGGCCCGCCGGCGGTTCGGCATCGTTTTTCAGGACCCCAGCCTCGAATGGGAGTTGACCGCCGCCGAGAACATGGAGATCCACGGCGTGCTTTATTATGTCCCGCGCAAGCTCCGCCACCAGCGCACCGAGCAGCTGTTGAAGCTGTTCGAGCTCTGGGAGCGCCGCAACGAACCCGTGAAGCGATTCTCGGGCGGCATGAAGCGGCGCCTCGAGATCGCGCGGGGCTTCCTGCACACTCCCAAGATCCTCTTTCTCGACGAGCCCACGCTCGGACTCGATCCGCAGAGCCGCAATCAACTGTGGAACCACGTCAGGAACGTGAACGAAACCGAGCAGGTCACGGTTTTCCTGACCACGCATTACATGGACGAAGCCGATCGCGTGGCGCATCGCATTGCCATCATCGATCACGGCAAGATCGTGGCACAGGGGACGCCGGCGGAACTCAAGGAGCAGACCGAAAGTGATTCGCTCGAGGGCGCCTTCCTGGCGCTGACCGGCTCCACGATCCGTGACGAGGCGGCCGGCTCCGCCGACCAGATGCGGCAGTTCGTCAAGATGTGGAGGAAATGAGGACGGCATCCATTTCAAGACCTTCCGACCACCCCGGCCTTCGGCCACCCCTCCTCGCCGAGGAGGGGAGCCAATTTCGATTGCCCTTCGGTGAGTAAGGCGGAGCGCAAGGCGAGGAAGGCGGAGCGCTTGAAGGCGAAGAAAACCAAACGATTGAAGTCGAGCCCCCCTCCTCGGCGAGGAGGGGCGGCCGAAGGCCGGGGTGGTCGAATTCCAGACTGGGATGGTGAAATTCCAAGCTGAAGTGGTCGAATTCCAAACTGGGGAAATAACATGGGCGCCGTGTACATCCTCTGGCTTCGCGAAGTGAAGCGCTACGTGCGCTCGCACGCGCAGATCGTGGCCTCGCTCGGCCAGCCGCTGCTTTATCTGCTGGCCCTCGGATTCGGCCTGGGGCCGGTCTTTCAACGCTCCGGCAATGGCAGCTACCTGCAGTTCATCGCCCCGGGCGTGATTGGCATGACCGTGCTGTTTACCTCGATCTTTTCCGGGCTCGGCCTGCTCTGGGACCGGCAGTTCGGCTTCCTGAAAGAGACGCTGGTGGCGCCGGTGCCGCGCCTGACCGTCGTGCTCGGGAAGACGCTGGGCGGCGTCACCGTAGCCCTGATTCAGGGAACGCTCGTCGTCATCGTGTGTCTGGCCGCTGGATTCCGTCCGGGCGCTCTGCTCGACGTGCCGCGCGCCTTCGTCTACATGGCCCTGATTGCCCTGGTCTTTGCCGGACTCGGCACTGCCATCGGCTCGCGCCTGCAGGATATGCAGGGATTCCAGCTCATCATGAATTTCCTCGTGCTGCCCATCTTCTTTCTCTCGGGAGCGCTGTTCCCGCTCGACCATCTGCCGAAGGCGCTCGGCGCCGTGACCAGCGCCGATCCGCTCTCTTACGGCATCGACGGTCTGCGCGGCACGCTGATCGGCCGGACGCACTTCGGGCTCCTGACCGATCTCGCCGTGCTCTGCGCGGTGGCGGTGGTGCTGCTCAGCATCGGCAGCTACCTGTTCTCGAAGATCGAGGTCTGAACTTTGTCCCGTTCGCCGAGCACGCGCGCTCACCAGAAGGTCCTGGATGCAGCCCTGAAACTGTTCGCCTCGGACGGCATCGACGCCACCAGCATGGACGCGATCGCCACCGCCTCGGGCGTGAGCAAGGCGACGATTTACAAGCATTGGCACGACAAGGATGCGCTCTGTCTGGAGGTTCTCTCGATATTGCACGGGCTCGACGAGCCCCCGGTTCCCAGGACCGGCGACGATCGCGCGGACATCATCGCCGTGCTGAGGCGCCAGCCTCAGGCCCGCCGCGACGACGTGTGCTCGCGGCTGATGCCTCACCTCGCGGCGTACGCGGCGCGCAATCCCGAATTCGGCAAGGCATGGCGCGCCTCCATGCTGCGGCCGGCACGAATCCAACTTACGCAACTGGTCAAGCGAGCCATCGCCGGCGGGTCGCTGCGTCCGGACATGAATCTCGACGTCAGCGTGGCGCTGCTGATGGGTCCGATGATCTACGGGCACGTGATGAAGTCGATGGATCGCAAACTGCCGGAGGACATGGCGGAACGCGTGGTCGACGCCTTCTGGCGCGCGTTCGCCCGTTCGGGCGAGCCGGGAGTCCACGAGTAAACTTGGCTTTCGGTTGGCTTTGATCGCCCGCCGCCGTTTTGGGCGGTTAACAGTTAATCTACTCATTATAAACATCTTAGTAGCTGAAATAGCCGTTGGCATTTTTGGCTTTGAAATCGCCTTAATTTTCTCATTTTTCCTACCGTTTGGTTGATTCCATTGCACTTGTTGGCTTTGATCACCGGAATTTTTAGGATCTTTTTTTCCCTCCCTTCCTTCAAGCCTCCTGACGCGCCTGCCCGGGGCGACTGCGCCCCGGATGCTCGATTTTGCGGGAAGGTTTTGTTGATTTCAAACGACATTCCAGCTTGGCTCCGACCACATCTTCCGATTTGAGCGACCCTGAGGCCGGTACCCAGACACGCTTGCCCACCGGCTCGGACACCCGCGCTGCCTCAAGGAGCGGGCAAGGATGCCCGCGCTCACAAGGCCGTCGAAATCGGGATTCCACCATAAACTCGAGGCTACCACCCGAAAATGGGACAATGGAGAAAAGTGAGAAAATTGAGAAAAGTGAGAAACTTTATTTTCGCAATGGATTGAATGACTTAGCCGGAGATGTGCATCGAGACCCGGCCCGGGTTCGCCCCGGCCGGTTTAAGGCAGGCGCGGATGAGAGCGCATCACGCCGTCGTCGAAACCTGGGTCCGGACTGGCAGGATGGCGATCACGCGCGTGCCGCCGCTGCCGGATTCGATCTGCAGGCGGCCTCCGAGCTGCTCCAGCCTCTCGCGCATACCGCGGATCCCGACGCCGAGTCTGGCGGGTCCGGAATTGTCATCTTCCAGTATCCCGGGCGGCAGGCCCTTGCCGCGGTCCCGGATTTCAAGCGTGATTTCGTCGTTATCGAATGCCAGGCGGACGCGGGCCGTCTGGCTGCCGGAATGGCGATAGACATTGGTAAGCGCTTCCTGGGCGACGCGGAAGAGCGCGGCCTCAACCTCCTCGGGAAGACGCTCCAGGCCGGGCGAGACTTCGCAGTCGACCCGGATCTTCGTTCGCTGCGCGAAACCGTCGGCGTACCAGCGCAAAGCGGAGCCCAGGCAGGCGCCGTCCAGGGCCGGTGGGTGAAGCAGAAAAGAGAACGTGCGGATTTCCCGCGTGGCCTCCTCGACGAGGCTGATACTCTCGTCGAGCGTCTTTCCGGCTTTGGGGTGATCTGCGACTTCGGGACTTGTTTTCAGGAGAGCGAGATTCAACGAGAGGGCCGAGAGAGTCTGGGCCGCGCTGTCGTGCAGTTCGCGGGCCATGCGCCGGCGCACCTCGTCCTGAGCGTGCAGCAGGCGTCCGGAGAGATCCCGGATCGCTTCTTCGGCCTTTTTGCGCTCGGTAATGTCGCGCGTCACCTTGGTGAAGCCCTTCAGATCTCCCTTGGCGTCGCGCTGGGGAGTGATGACCACGTTAGCCCAGAAGCGGGAGCCGTCCTTGCGCACCCGCCAGCCCTCATCCTCGAAGCGTCCTTCCCGGAGGGCGATCTCCAGCTCGCGATTCGGCTTGCCGGCCAGAACGTCTTCCGGCGGATAGAAGGCCGAGAAGTGCCGGCTTAGAATCTCCTGGCGCGAGTATCCCTTGATCTTCTGCGCGCCCTGGTTCCAGCTCATCACCTGACCGCCCGGGCTCAGCATAAAGATCGCGTAATCCTTTACGCACTCCACCAGCAGACGGTATCTTTCCTCGCTCTCCCGCAGCTCCTCGTAGGTTTTCGACAATTCATCGAGCATCAGCGCCTGCTGCTGCAGGTAAGCGATTTTGCGCAGGCGCTCGTCCTCACTCGCCAGGCCCGTGTAGCTCTCCGACGGAATCACGCCCGAGTGCTCGGCGCAAACTTTCAGGAACCAGTCCTGATCCCCAGGCCTCTGGAAATTAGTGATGGGATAAGCGCATTGGAGAGAAAAGGCGTACCTCCGGCGAAGGCCGTTCCACAACTGCTCCAGGCGGACGGCCGCGTCCGTCCTGCCTTGCCTCGACAGCACCGCCACCATCTCACCGAAGGCGACCACGCGCCGGTCGCCGTCAGGAAGGGCCACCACGGCCGACTCCAGGACCTTGCCGATAACTTCGCCAAAGAGCCCTTCGTCCGGCCAGCCTTCGCGCATGAAACGGCCCAGGGTCTCTGCCGCGTCCAGCGCCAGGTAGCGCGCCTGCTTGACGGCCCGCTGATGATTCACGCCCAGCAGCACCAGACGCCGGCTCAGCTCAGCGCGATGCTGCGGCGTGGCGATGACCACCACCACGCCTCCGCTGCCCAGCGTGGCGCCCAGTGACCGGCTCAGCGGGTCGAGGAAATTCGCGTCTTCGTCGTAAAAATGGACGATATGCGCGTTAGGGGCCTCGGAAATCGGAATCTGCGTGAGTGACGCGCCCATGGCCGCGGTCAAGTCGGTTGTGCTCATGTTCGGGGCCCACCTCCAAGTGTCGCTTCATGTTGATTTGTCCCCGGGGTTCGAATCAATCCGTGAAAGACCGTATACGCGCAGGGCAAGTTTCCTAAGGGCCTGGGGTGATTCAGGGGAGAAGACCGCGGTGGCAGGCGGGCTTTTTCGGAGAATCCGGCTTCGTCCGAAATAGCATCCAGTGTATATACCCTTGTTGGAGCACCTACGGGATGCCGTCGCAAGCCGCCGCTTATGCGCTGAAAGCCAGGATCGGGGAGAGGACCAGGGTCCTGCTGGTGGAGGATAACCCGAGGATCCGCGGCCCCCTGGTCGATCTCCTGGAGGCCTGGGGCTACCAGGTCGAGAGCGCGATGGACGGAGTCGAGGCTCTCCAGAAGGCCGCTCCTTTCGGTCCCGCCGTGGTGATTTCTGACCTGAGAATGCCGCGCCTGGATGGCGCTCAACTGGTGCGGGAGCTAAGGACCAGGGATCCCCGGCTGAAGTTCATTCTGTACAGCGGTGGACGGGCCGACGAGCAGGACCTGGCCGGGCTCGACGACGTCTGCTTTCTGCAGAAGCCGTTCGATCCGGCGCGGCTCCGCGAAGAGATCGTCCGGTGCATCGAGCGGCTTCTGCCCTGAGTAACCGGTGCCGGAACCGTCTTCAAAATCACCTCACGCCAGGCCATGCCTTCCTGTGCCGTTCCGGCCAGGCGAGCGGACGGTCGGCGTGTTGGGCCTATGGCGCCTGGTGTCCTGCGCAAGCGTGCCCTCAAGGGCAGGTCCGGTTCGAGGCGGGGGTATCAGTGGGCCGCTTGCGAGCCTGCCCAAGAATAAGAGACCGCTGCCCGCGACTGTTGATCGCGGGCAGCGGCCGAATTTGCAGGCTATTCAGTTGTTGATTCCCATCGTTGTTCTCTTACTGCCCCGTACCGCTCAACGATACGGATTGTGTCGTAGCCGGCGAAGCGGGGTTAACGTTGAGCGTCGCGCTCTTCGCTCCTCTGGTGGTGGGCGTAAAAGTGACGTTGATGGTGCAGGTGGACCCTCCAGCCAGGCCGGCGCCGCCGATGGGGCAGGTATTGGTCTGGCCGAATTGGCTCCCGTTTGTGCCGCCACGCGTGATGCTGTTAATGATCAGCGCCACGGTTCCGGTATTCGTCACCGTCACCGTTTGCGCTGCGCTGGTCGTATGGATAGTCTGGTTGCCGAAACTGAGCGAGGTGGGCGAGACGGTGTAAGTCGGGACCACGACTGTTCCGGTAAGCGAGACCGCCGCCGAAGTGGCCGGCGCCGCCACATTCACGTTCAAAGTGGCGGTCTTGGTGAGCGGATTTCCCGAGGTGGGAGTAAAGGTGACGTTGATCGTGCAGCTCGAGCCCACCGGCAGGGTTGCCGGGAACGTTCCGCCGCAGTTGTTGGTCTGAGCGAACTGGTTGGCATTCGTTCCCGTCCGCGTGATGCTGTTGATGGTCAGGTTGGCGGTGCCGGTGTTGGTCACCGTAACCGTTTGCGCCGCACTGGTGACGTTCACAGGACCGCTGAACGTCAGTGAAGTGGGCGAAACGGAGTTGATGGGCGCAACGCCTGTGCCGCTCAACGGGACGGTCAGGGTGGGCGCACTGCTCGAGACGGTTACCGTACCCGTCTTGGCGCCGCTGGAGAGGGGCTTGAACCGCAGCGTAAAGGTGCAGTTTCTTCCCGCCGCCAACGTTGTGCCGCAATTGTTGGTGAGGGTGAAATCACTGCCGGCGAGGCTGACCACGATGCTCGTCAGCGTGGTGGTGCCGGTGTTGGTCAGAGTCACCGTCTGGCCCGCGCTCGTGGTATTCACCGTTTGGTTGGCGAAGGTGAGCGAGGTCGGCGAGACACTGGCGCCGGCCGCGTTCACGGTCTGGCTGACGCCGGCGGAAGTTGAAGCGGCGAAGTTGCTGTCTCCGGCGTAGCCGGCCGTCAGCGTCCTCGTTCCGCTGGTGTTGAAGGTAATGGTGCAACTCCCCGCCCCGGCGGCAAGCGTTGCCGCGCAGCTTTCACCGGTGGTGGCGCTTACTGTGACGGAGCCTGTCGGCGAACCGTTGCCGGTTACCTGGAAGCTGATCGTCACCGCCTGGCCGATATTGGACGGATTTGGCACGTTTGAGGTGATGCTGCTGGTGCTGGTTGCCTGCAGCGCAGCGGTCGTCTGGCTGGCCGTCGCCGCATTGAAGTTGTTGTCAGCCGCCCAGTTGGCCGCCAGGCTGCAAGTGCCGGTGCCGCTGGTCATGCTGACCGTATTTCCGGCGATCGAGCAGGCCCCGCTCGCGGTGATTACGGCCGCGGTGCTGGCGTTCGTGGAGCTGGCAACGGTGAAGGTGCTGTTATAGACCGCACTGGCCGGTGCACCGGTAAAGGTGACCGTGGGTGCGATCTTGGCTGCGGTTGTCGATTGGGTCAGCGTGGCCGCGTTGTAGTTAGGGTCAGCTGCCCAGTCCGCCGTCATCGTGCAGATGCCGGTGCCGCTCGACATGGTAACGGTGTTGCCCGCGATCGAGCAGGATCCGGAGGCGGTGAGGACCGGGATACTGGTGGTGGTAGAGTTACTGCTGGCCACCACACTGAACGTCGACAAATAGGGCGCACTCGCCGGCGCGCCCGTGAAGGTCACCGTAGGATTGGCCTTGGAGATCGTCACAGTCCCGGCCACATAGCTGATGGCGTAGTTGGCGGCTCCGGCGCCCGAGCAGGTGCTCGGATACGGACTGCCGCCCACCGGACTCGTGGGGGTGGCCGTGGTCGAGCAAGTCGGCTGCGGTGCCAGAACAGCGGAGGTGTCGCCGTTCACAAACCCGGCGAAACCGGGCGTGATCGCCGGCACTGTCCCGCCGTAGACCATCGTGCCACCGCTGGCGGTGATGGTCAGAGGTGCCTGATTGACCGACACCGAACCTGCTACGTAGCTGATGGCATAGTTCGCGGCCGTCGCGCCCGAGCAGGTGCTCGGATACGGACTGCCGCTCACCGGACTCGCCGGCGTGGCCGTGGTCGAACAGGTTGGCTGCGCCGTCAAGACAGCGGACGTTTCGCCGTTCACAAACCCGGCGAAACCGGGCGTGATCGCGGGTACGGTTCCGCCATAGACCATCGTGCCGCTGCCGGCCGTGATGGTCAGCGGCGCCGGGCTAATAGTGACGGTTCCCGCCACGTAGGTCACCGTGTAGTTCGGAGCCACCGCGCCCGAACAGTTGCTCGTATAGGTGCCGTTCACGGGGCTGGTTGGCGTCGCCGTGGTCGTGCAGGTGGGCTGGGTGGTCAGCACGGACGAGTTTTGCCCGAGCACGAACCCGCTGAAAGCGGGTGTGATCGTGGGCACGGTGCCGCCGTACGTCATGGCGCCGTTGCCGGCTGTAATCGTCAGGCTGGCCGCACTCACCGTAACACTGCCCGCCACGTAGCTGATGCTGTAGTTCGCGGCGGCCGCGCCGGAGCAAGTCGAGGGATAAGACCCCACGTTGCTGGTGCCGGTTGCGGTGGTCGAGCAGATCGGCTGCGTGGTGAGCGCTGCCGACGTATCGCCGTTCACAAACCCCGAGAAGGCGGGTGTGATCGCCGGTACGGTACCGCCGTAAGTCATGGTGCCGTTGCCGGCGGTGATCACCAAGGGCGCCGGGTTTATCGTCAGCGTGCCCGTGGCGTAAGTGATGGGACTGTAGTTCGGGCTGGCCGCTCCCGAACACTGGGTGGTGTACGATCCGGCCGGATTGTTGGCCGGCAGCCCGACGACCACGCAGGCCGGTTGAGTTGCCAGGCTGGCCAGCGTATCACCGTTCACGAAGTTGCCGGTCGCGGTGATCGTGGGCACGGCCTCGCCGTAAGTGATCGTTGCGCTGCTGGCTGTCAGGGTGAGAGCTGCCGGGTTCACGACCAGCTGGACGGTCGTCGCCGAACTGCCGGTGGCAACCCCCGTCAGGCTTCCTGGCACCGTGTAAGTGGCGTCCAGGTTGTAAGTCCCGGCCGCGAGTCCGCTCAGGCTGAAGGTGGTTGAGCCCGGATTGCCGGCGAGCGATTGCGTGATCGAGTTCACTAACGTTGGCCCTCCGCTGACCGTCAGTTGAACATTGCCGGTCACCGGTCCGCCTTGCGGCGATGTGACGTTCACCGTCACCGTGGCTGAATTGCCGTAGGTAATCGGCGAGCTCGCCACGATGGCGCTCGCGGTCGTTGCCGGCAGGACACTCACGCTGGCAATAGACCAGGGCGACAGAAGGTCCACGTTCGGCGGGTTCCAGTAATTGGCATCGGGTTTGAACGACTGGACCCTGTAGAAGTAGTTTGAACCCAGCGTAAGGTTAGCCGACGTATCGTTATAGGTCATGGTCCCGCCCCACCCTGTGCCCTGGTTGTTCGCATCGAGAGGCTGGCTGGCAGGCAGGCTGGCGGTGAACGGATTCAGGGTGAACCCGGCATCGTCCGCTCTCTCGAGCGTGAAACCGGTTTCGCTGGCGGACATGTCGGTCCAGGTCACGCCGATGGCGGGATTGGCGCCCCACGGATTCCAGTTGGCAGCCACGTTTGCGGGCGCTTCCGGCGGTACCTGGAAAGCGATGGGCCTCATCATGTCGTTCTCTTCGTGGCCCAGAATGTGGCAGTGCCAGACGTACTCCCACCCAAAGTTATAGATCGCGTTGGGAGTGGTGGCGGGCCTTGAGGTGAAAGGGTTTATGTTGGTGAACTGCGTCGTGCCGCCCAGAGGCGCCGTCACGTCGAACAGCCGGTAGCTGTCGCGCACCGGCCAGGGCGGATTGGGCTTGATGGGCTGCAGAGCCACCATGGTAATTTCCAGAGGATTCATGCGCACGGTGTCCTTCCAGCCCAACTCGTTAAAGTCGGGTGGACGCACGGAACCGTCCCAGCCGATCCGGTTGATCACCTGCACGTTGAACAGGTGGAAGTGGATGAAGTGCGTATCCACCCCATTGTGAGTGATCTTCCAGATCTGGGTCTGGCCATTGCTGATGATCTCCGAGGGCGGATCGATATAGCCCAGGGGGATCGTCGTCTGGTTCAGGAAGCTGGTGAACGGCAGCTCCGTCCCCAGGGTCGCGTTCATCCGGCCGTAGTCCGTGGTGAAAAGCTCCTGGATCGTCTTGTTGTCGAAGGTATCGCAGACGGCAGGAGGCGCCGCCGAACACGGCTGGTCGGGGAGCACGCTGGCGCCCGTGATCGGTGTGAACGTCATCGTGTTGTTATTGAGCCGGGCATAAGTATTCGAGAAACTCCCGTTGTAAGCGGTGTTGTACGCCGACTCGGGCACGATGGTGGTCGGCTGGGTGGCGGCAAACAGCCCGGAACCTGCTGTCGTGGTGGTGAAGGCTTGCGTCAACGCCGGCAGGCTGAAGGGCGTCGTATTGCTGCCGGCTTTGCCCACAACGATCTGCATGATGGTCCGGGTGTTGGGACCGTAGCCCGGTTGTGTCGGCGGTGCGCCGCCAATCGAAGTCTGGTCGAGGTCGCCGGTGTAGTAGTCAAGCCGCGAGTCGAACGCAGGCGCGGGCGTGGGCGCGTCATTATAAAGAATGAGCGTCTGACCGGCGAACTTGGAGAAGTCGACGATCACGTCGGCGCGTTCCGCCGGCCCGAGCCACAGACCGTGGGCGCCCACGTTGGTCACGGTCACGCTGCGCGTGTTGTACTCGTAGTTGGTCGGCGTGGCGGGAATCACCACCGGAGACGGCAAAAGGCCGCCCTCGCTGCCAATCTGGATAAAGGGAGGGCCGGCGTTGCGCGGATCGGGAACGCCGCCGTCACGGCCATCGGCAGCCCACATGCTTTGCTTGGTGGGAATGCCCGTCTGCGGACCGTAATTCGGCCAGCAACTGGCTGGCAACCCAGTTCCGTTCAACGGACTTCCCGTCGAGTCCAGGGTGCCCTGGGCTTGTCCGATGTCCAGAGTCGGGTTGGAGAGCTGCGTGACCGTCGTGCACAGGGGAGTCGTATTGCCCGGGCCCGGCGGAACGGCCGGAACCATGGCGACGTCCATTCCCGTGGAATCGGCAACAAACAGTGAGAGGTTTAAGGAGCGGTCGTTGCCGGCGCTCAGGATCTGGAACCGATAGGCTGCGGGATCGACCTTGAGCACCGGGTAGGCCTCACCATTAACCAGCGGGGTATCCATAAAGCCTTCCGGCGTCCCGGACGGGTTCATGATGATGGGACATCCGCCCCCTGACAGGTCATTGGACGGCGCTTGCAGGATCTGCCCCGGGAATGCCACCGAGGTGCACGCAATCGTGACCGCGGTCGGCGGATTCGCTGCTGTCAAGGTAGTTTGCGGCGGGTGAAACCACGGACCGTAGTCCCAGCGGCCGAAGGCGTTGGCACCGCCGAGGTCAGACGGATTCTGGTTCGGAGTGTAAACGTGCGGGAACCAGAGGTCGCCCTCGTTGGCTGCGCCGGGCGTGGTACCAAAGCCTCCCCAGGCCCAGGTCGGGTCCTCGCCCGACATTTGCGCGGTACCGGGCACGAAGGTTTTATCCTGAATCACGAGCGGAACCAGGTGGGCGAGGTCGGGAGCGGTAGTCGATCCGATCGTTCCTGGAGCGCTCGCGTTTGCCAGCGCGTCCTCCTCTTTGGGATCCAAAAGCAGGTAACCGGCAGCCTCGCCGGCGTAGACGTTCAGGCGGGTGATGCCGTAAGCGTGATCGTGATAGAACATCAGCCGGCCGCCCTGCTGGTTGGTCCAGAAGAAGGTCATATTCCCGGCGCCGGGATTGTTGGTGGCGCCCACCGTCGCGCAACTGGGCTGAGCCGCGCAACCGGCGATCACGTTGCCGCTGGCGTCAAACCACATGTCAGGGACATCTTGCGTGCTGTCGCCCCTGGCGGGACCAGCGGTTTCTCCCGCCGGCACGGTCCACTGATGAGGCGTGCCATCGCTGATCCAGGGCGTGGCGCCGCCATGCAGGTGCAGCGTGGCCCGGTTCTGCGTGTAGGCGGTGCCGGTATTGCCGTCCATGCCGGCGCCCATGTAGGTGGTGTCTACAGGGATGAAGAGATTGCCTCCGCTGCCGACGGGGAGCATGTTTTTGAACAGAATACGCACCGGCCGGTCCTTCTGGGCAATGATCAGCGGCCCGAGATACTGAATCGGGGGAGGCGCTATTGTGTTGTTCCCAGAGCCGTCGGTGCCGCTGTTGAGTTGCACATAGCCTCGCAGCGTCGTCGAGGGAATGTCGCTATGGAGCTTCGCCGTGTACTGCTGCAGGGCGATGACGTAGTAGTCAGATCCCGGGAACGTCACCGTGTCGGGAACTGCCATGGGTAGATTCGGCAGCGCGTCCACGAACTTGCGCACGCCGCCCGCGAGGCTTCCACCGATCGCGGCCGAGGCCATGGCGCCGCTGCCACAGGCTGGTTGACCGGTGAGGCCGCATCCGCTATCGACGATCGTGACTTGGGGAGCGTAATAGTTGGTGCCACCGCTCGAGATCGTGAAGCCCGTAATGGCTCCCTTGATCCCGGTGATGGCGCCGCTCGCGTCCACCGTAGCCGTCGCGGTGGCGCCGGTGCCGCCGGCGTTCCCGAGGTCCGTAATGGTGACCACAGGGTTTGTGTAGCCGCTGCCCGCTTCTACGAGCGTCAGACTCGTGACTGAACCGGTCGGCAGCGGGCTGTTAGCCCAGTTGGCTACTCCGAAGAAGTCGGTGCAGTTTGTGGAGCCGGTGCCCGTGTTTATCGGAACCCCGGAACCATTGAAACCGTTGCAAGTGGGTACGCTGCCGGCCTGACCAAAAGCCAGCGCGCTGCAAGCCAACACCAGGAGAAGATACAGAGGTTTTCTCATCTCACTTTACCTCCCCGGTCGAGGCCTGGGCATTCAAGGCCTTCTGGGCAGCAGCAGCGCGGCGCGCCGCATTACGAGCCGCCGCCGCCTTGCGTTGCTCCTTGGTCATGCGTCCCATCACCATGCCGCCTTTCGCTGGTGAGTAAGTGGTGCCCTTCGTCTTCGTGGCTGCTTGCGGTTGCGCGATACTCTGAACTGGCCCGCAGAAAAGCGCCATGAGCAGAACCGCGCTGCCCGCCAGCAGACTTCTCTTTCTGTTCATTTGTTCTCCTTTTTTTCGATCTTCGTCCTATCCCGTGCCGAAAGGCGCCGGGGGATTGATGGAGGGGCCAAGCTCGAGTCCCTGGATGCCGCGGGTTGCCTGGCCCGGACACTCGTAGCGCGCCATCGTTCGAGAAGTGGCGCGTGCGAGTGCGCACGCGGGTATAGCACGATCAAGACTTGCCATACCGGTTAGGACTTGATTTATGGTGGCGGGATAACTAAGATGGGCTTGTCCGAAAGGCGGTCCATCCTAATCGGCCCGTCTTGGGCGGCGCGTTGTTGCAAGCAGCGCGCCGCTTTTGTTTGAAAACCTCCCGGGCGAGCCTGACGCGGCTCCCCCAAAAAACAAGCTGCTTGCCAACATCTTACAACGCCAGTGTGCGGGCGCATCTCTGCGCCTCACTCGTGGCACTTATTGGATTGACCTAGGGGTTTGACTACGGCGTTCCCTCGATCGTGGTCGGCCTGGAGTGCGAGTTCCGCTTCGCATCCGCCAGCAAGGCCTTAACCCTTCGAGCGACGCACAAATCGGTATTTACGCCTTTGGCGAGCATCGTCGCTGTGACGAGGCTCACGGCTCATTGTGACGTCCCCCACAAGAGCACTCGGCGAGCAGTGCCGGCCTCGCTTTTCAGACTGTCAATCGGAAGGTCCACGGCCCTCGAAGTCATGAGAAGCGACGGCGCCGCCATCAACAGCATTGACTCCAGTGCTGCGGACGGGGAAGCTTCAACGGGCATCTCAGACCTGCGGGCAGGCGCTGGGCTCCGGCCGGCAGTGCACCATCACCGTGGAATTCACTGCCCGCAGGGGCGGCGAGGCAATCGAATCCACACTGAACGTCGATTTCCATATCGACGGCGATGCCCAAACTGGTTCCGTTAAACTGACAGGAGCAATTAGCTAAGAGGACGCGGAAGGGGCAGCGCAGACGCTTCATCTCACGTCTGCGCCCAATCGGGTTCGAGTCTTATTCCGTCGGGCTCGGGACCGCATGAGTATGCGGGTGCCCAACTTCGATGTTCACCGTGCAATGATGGTCGTGATACCAAAACCGGCGGCTGAGGACGTTGAAGTCTGTGGGGTGGCCGCCAAACGGATAGGTGACCTGGTCGCCCACGTCCGGGATCAGGGCCGATTCGCCCTTCTCCAGCACGATGGGCTCGTTCAAAGTGCGCTCTTCCGTAAACTGACCGGGCTCCCGGTATCTGAACAGGACGTCGTATCTCATGTTCCCTCCCTCGGTTGCGGGCTGATAAACCGCAGAGTGGAGTGGGGGCGGCGCCGCGGTTTCACCGCCCTCCTGTTATCCCCGTAACTGCTGCCACGGCCGGGTTGAGCCAACCAACACTTAGTTAGGTGCTCACCGAAGACCACGATTCTGGATGGCTTCAGCCGCGCGGCCCGCGCCCAACATGCTGGCGGCGGTCCGCATGGAGACTTTCTTGTCGATGTGAATCTCCAGCACGTCCGCTTCATCGAGAGTTACGTTGGGGCGGTAGCGGATACCACCCTTGCCGGGACCTCGCGCTGTGCCTTCTCCTTCTAAAACTGTCCCAGGCAACACACACCTGCCATGATCCGAGTCACAGTTCATTGGTGACGACGCTCACAGGTTCGATGTAGGCGCGGGCCCCCACGTCGAAATCACGAGAACACCGCGTGATTGAGGCGCCGCCGCATTCGGACGTACGATCGCATTATGAGGATTGTCTCGCTTGCGCCAAATGTGACCTCGATCCTGGTGGAAGTTGGTGCGGCCGCCGCGCTTGTGGGGATTACGCGCTGGTGCAAGGATGTCGTGACCGAAGAGCAGTTCCATGTTCTGGCGAACGTCCCGCAGTTCGACGACTGCTGGAATGCCGATCCCGAAGCCGTGGCCGTCTTAGCCCCGGACCTTGTGATCGGCTCGGTACCTTATCGCGCCCAAGTGGTGGACGGACTGGTAGCGCGTGGTCTGCGCTTTCTGGCCACCTATCCGCGGTGTCTGGAGGATATTTATAATGATATCCGGCTGCTAAGCCGCATCGTGGACGCACCTCGGAAGGGCGACGAGCTTGTCCACAGGATGCAGGGCGAAGTAGACGCGGTGCGCAGGCGGCTCCGGGGTGCCGGGGGCGACGGGCACCGGCCCAAGGTGTACTGCGAGGAGTGGTCGAATCCCGTACAGAGTTCGCAGGTTTGGGTGGCCGAGCTGGTCGCGGCCTGCGGCGGAGATTTTGTCCCTCTACCGCCGGCCCGCAAGGTGAGTGCCGAGGAAGTAATCGCCGCCGATCCGGACCTGATCGTTATCGCCTGGTGCGGAACCAACGACCGCTCGCGGCCGGACGTGGTCCGGAGACGGCCGGGCTGGGCGAGGATCAAGGCTGTCGAGCGGGATCAAATCTACGCCGTCCGTGACGGGTTGTTGAACACACCGGGGCCAAAGCTCATGGACGGGCTGAAGACGCTGGCCCGCGTGATCCATCCAGAGATCTTTCCTGATCGCCCGATTCTTAGCTAACCAGCAGTGATTCAGAAGGGTCTATCGTTCGGGTCCGCCTCCCGAAGGAGGCGCGACGGGCGTGATTGCCGGATCGGATGCCGGTTTGCTCGACGGGGCAGCCGATCCATCCGAAGCTGCGGTGGGGGGCGAGGCGGGAATCGAGCGCGCTGCAGTTTTGTTGAGTTCGGGCGGAAGCGGATGCGGACCCAGGCCTAGTTTCATCAGCGATTTCGCATCGGGAAGTCCAGTCACGCCGAATCCGTTCTCAGCCTGATAGTGCGCCATGGCATCGCGTGTGGCAGAGTCCCATTGGCCGGTCGGAGCTCCGTGGAAGGCCCCGGCGTTGATCAGAGCTTCCTGGATGCTCTCGACACGCGCCGGGTCCATTTGCATGCGCGCCAGGCGCGTGTAGGCAGTCGACCGGAGAGGCTTCGCTCTCCCTCGTTTACCCCTTCGAGCCGCAATTGACGTTTTGTGAACGCTGCTTGGCTTGCCGCGAGCCGTTGTCTTCGATGACGATGTGCCCTTGTGGTGAGTTACCCGCACCCGAGCCTTGTGCGCGGTGGTTGAGGCATGAGCGGAGTGGGCGGGCGGATGCTTTGCGGCGAGTTTCGTGGTTGAGGCCTCCACCGGCCAGCAGCGCAAGCCCATCCCAACGGATGCGACGGCCAGGACCAGAACGAGCGCCGGCCGGTGCTGAAGCTTCATTCCCTGAACCTCTCCTGCAGTCTTACAAGATCTTCACGGCAGCTTGTCAGCCAGATATTGGGTGGTGAAACCGCTGTCGCTCTCGCGCGCCACCAGGAACAAAACGCTTTGTCCGGGCTTGAGTCCGGCCTGGATGCGGTCGAAATCATCGACGGAAAGCACCGGCTGGCGGTTCATGGTCAGGATCACGTCAAAGCGGCCGAGGCCCACGTCGTCGGCAAAGCTGCCAAGGCGGGCATCCGTGACCACCACCCCCTCGGGGCTCGAGAGGCGCAGGTCGCGGGCAATCGCGCGCGCCTGATCGGTCGTGAGATTTTTCACCGCAAGCCCGAGCTGCCCTTTGCCGCTGTCAATGGAGGCGGGCACGGCAGCCGGCTTGGCCGGAGGACCGTCATTCTCACCGACGATCTTATTCCAGTCGCCCACCACCAGGTCCGTTTGCCTCGATTTGCCGTCGCGCAGGTATGACACCTTGAGATGGGACCCGGGGCTCGTTTCGGAAATCAGGTTCAACAGATCGTCGCCGGTGGGCGTCGGCTTCGAGTCGACCGCGGTGATGATGTCGCCGAGATGCAGCCCGGCGCGCTCGGCGGGTGTGTCCGCGCCCACGCTCTCGATGACCACGCCGTGGTCAGCGCCCATGGCTTCGAGAACGGCCTGGTTGCGCCCGTTGACGAACGTCACGCCGATGGCGCCGCGCCGGACCTGGCCGGCTCTTACCAGGTCGTTGTAAATCTCCCGGGCAGTGTTGGACGGAATGGCGAAGCCCACGCCGTCATAGGCGTCGCGCTCGGTCGCAATGGCAGTATTGATTCCGATCACCTGGCCGCCAAGATTCACCAGCGGTCCTCCGCTGTTGCCGGGATTGATGGCCGCGTCGGTCTGAATGAAGTGCTTGAACTCGCCCTGGCGCCCGGGCTCGATTCCCCGCCCTTTGGCGCTGATGATGCCCGCCGTTACCGTCGAGTTCAGCCCGAAGGGGCTGCCGATAGCGAGCGCCCAGTCGCCCACGCGAACCGAGTCCGAATTGCCAAGCGTGGCCGCGGCAAGCGGCTTGGGTGAATCGATCTTGATCACCGCCAGATCGGTCCAGCGGTCGTATCCCACGATCCGCGCCGGATGACCTTTCGCCGTATCATCGTCGTCGGCCAGGAATACACGCATGCGGTCAACCGGCTGATTGCCCGAGTCGCGCATGATCACGTGGCAGTTGGTCAGGATATAGCCCGAGGGGTCAAGGATCACGCCGGAGCCGAGACTGGTCTCGGGAATGCTGCCCGGAGGTCCGCCGAAGTGGAAGAAATGATCGAAGAAGCCCTGGAACGGGGCGTCATCACCGTCACCGCTCCCGTCGTCCCCCGGATTGTCATGGCCAGCGCCCAGCTTGCGGCGCGAAACACGCACGTCGCTCTCGGTCTTGATGTTCACCACGGCCGGGCCCACGGAGTCCGCAACCCGAGCGAAGGATTCCGAGAGCGCTGTGGGCGATGGCACGCCGAGCAGCCTGGCGTCGCTGTGGAAGGGCCTGTCCGCCCGCACACTGCGCGAGACGATCGTCCCGATCACGATGCCAACGCCCAAGGTCACGGCAACGACGACTGCCGGTAATAGGCCACGCTTGTTCATACGCTTGTCCGTCCTCTGTCGCGACACGGCGCGCACACTAAATGTGTGCGCCGCTAGTGCAACTCGCCGAGTCTTCCTCTGGTTCCTGCGATTATACACCGAGTCACCCGCCAGACGTTCCACGGCCCGGCGACATCGAGGACCCTAATCCTGGTTGGAGTGGGCGGTCAGTTTCGAGGTTGCTCCGGCCAGTTCCCAAGCGAACCCACTACCCGCAGCCCCAGCCGGCTGGGCACCGGCGGCCATTGTGCTATGTTACGCAGTCCGGCCGGAATGCGGCTGAATCCAGCCGCAAGAGAGGAAGTACAGATGAATCGACTCGCCGCCTGCCTCGGAGTCTTGCTGCTCGCCGTCGTGGATGTTTCCAGCCAGAGCCCGTTCCAGCCGGTCTCCACGGTGGACGCGTCATCGATTCAAGGCCGTCCTGTGGAGCTCGACGCCCAGGGGCAGCTTCTGCCGTGGCCACGCCCCTCGGATACGGGTTATTCGTACGAGGCGTATTTCATGTCGCGATGGCAATATCTGTGGGCCCAGTACAATCACGAGCGCTTCTATGAATTCTATTGCTGCGTGAATTACGACCGGCAGACCTTTGCCACCTATCCGGACCTGCATTGGGCCAACTCGACCGGCTACCTGCGCGCGATGATGGAAGGTTTCATCGAGCACCTGTATCCCTACACCGGCGATCCGCGAACGCTGGAATTCCTGGAAGAGCTGGTCGACTACGAGCTCGAGAACGGTACCACACCGTCCGCATACGCCTGGGGTGGCGTGCCCTATGCCTCGGCTGATCCAGGAGCCCGCCGCTACACCGGCTGGCACATCCACGGCATCGACTACGTGGAGCCGCCCGTCATCGGCGCCGACGGTTATGCGTACCTGCGCCTCTATGAAATGACCGGCAAGGTACGCTACCTGGAAGCCGCCATCCGCTGTGCGAACGCGCTGGTGAAGAACTTTCAGCGCGGCGATTCGGAACATTCGCCATGGCCGTACCGCTGCTATGCGCGCGACGGCAAAGTGGAAGGGAAGGAGCTGGGTACATACTCGGCGGATGTGATCGAACCGATCGCTTTGTTCGATGAGCTCGCACGCCTGAACTTCGGCGACGTGGCCGCCTATCGACGGGTCCGCGGCGACGCCTGGGCGTGGCTCGAGCGGTTTCCCATGAAGAACAATGTCTGGGTGGGATACTTCGAAGACGTCACGCCGAGCATGGCCAACATGAACAACGTGATTCCGCTTGAGACCGCGCGCTACCTGATTCTGCATCCGGGCTTCGATCCAGATTGGCGCTAGGACGCTGCCCGGCTGATCGACTGGGTGAAGACCACGCCCAAGTGGCCGAAGTACATCGTTCACGGCGCGACCGTGACCACGGAACAGGGCGACGGCAAGAGCTACTGCTGCCAGAAACCCAACTGGTGCTGCGACAGCCATACGGCCCGGCTGGCGGCCGTGGAAGCCTTGTACTTTGCGAAGACCGGGGACTCTGCCTATGGCGACCAGGCTTTCCGCTCGTTCAACTGGGTAACCTACTTTCAAGGATTCCCGCCGAAGGGCGAGACTCCCTGGGGGCAGGATCAGTGGTGGTTCACGGACGAGTTTTCCGATGGACCGCGCCGCCTGATGGACGGTCTTTGGGCGGTGCCCGAGTGGGCTCCGGCCGATCAGTCCCACTTCCTCGGTTCGACCTCCGTTGTCACCCGGATTTCCTACGATCGGGGCGCAGTGACGTACTCCACCTTCGACGCCGACGCCACGGACGTGCTGCGTCTCGACTTCGAACCGAAGTCCGTGAGCGCCGGCGGGCGCAGCCTCTCGTCACGGCGGAATCCCGACGGCTTCAGCTTCGACCCGGCTACCCGCGTCCTCCGGGTCCGCCATTTGAATTCCCGCGACATTGATATCGAGGGCGACGGCGGCAGCGCCCCGCCTGAGACTGTCGATTTCGACAATCCCCGCTTGCCCGCCGGCGCCATCCTGCGCGGCCAGTATCCGGCTGGAGTAATCGATTGGGGCGAGGACGGCGCCTGGCGCATTGGCGTGCCGGAGGGGCGCCTCGCGACATTCAACATGGTTGCCTCGGATTCGCATGGCCGGCAGGCGGGTTTCACGTTCGAGGCGCCGCGACTCTTCCTTGGGATCGACGTCCACAATCCGAGTGGCGGCGAAATGGCGCTCAAACTTCGCTCACCGGCGAACCCGGACATCACCGTGTCCGTACCGGCCGGACAACTCCTGCGCGTCAGGACCGGCTGGCGCAACCCTACAGGGCGAGTCGACTTTGAAACCATCGGCAGCGGTTCGCTGGGCGATCTGCGTTTTGATAACCTGGCTTACCTGAAGATTAGCCCGGCCCCTGACCCCGGCGCGTCAGCTTTCGCCCGATTTCACCGGTGAAGGCCGCAAACCCAGCCGGGCGTTTGGGGGAAGCTTGCGACGCAGGCTGGCGCAGGAGAAACCCTCGCCCCGCAGTCAAGCCAGCGTCACGCGCCTGCCTGCCTGGCAGCCAGGGGCCCGATAAAGGGCAGCAGGAACTGCTTTTTGTTGTAGGCCTGGTACATCATGAAGAGCCACAAAACAAAGAACGCAATCCGTATCAGAGCCCAGACCAGAGCCAGAAAACTCCAGAGGATCCCGAAGCTCGCAAAGAAGAGCGCTCCGAAGACGGTGCTCCAGATGATCGAAAGGATCACCAGCGCCGCGCTCAAGAAGATGGACTGGAAGGCGTGGAAGCGAACGAACGGGTCGCGTTTGTACGGCTCGATCACCAGGAAGATGATCCCGGTGATGAACCCGAGCAGATACGAGAGCGCCGCCGCCACGTTGGAGCTCATCGGCGCCGCCGTTGCCAACGGTGTGCCCGGCGATGCCGCTCCCACGGCTGCGCCGCACGAAGGACAAAAAGCGGCACCTTCACTCAGGGAAGCTCCGCATTTCGCACAGAAAGCCATATTCCCTCCGGCTATCCCGAACTCGGAACAGGCCGCCAACGCGGGGCTAGTATGGCACAAAAAGAAGCAGGAGGACTTGCGAAGCTCCGTTTGAGGAACACCAGGAAAAGGAATATGGCCGGCCACGCCGTGCCGCGCGACCGGACCCTTGCCGGGGCGGCTTATATGAACAGCGGCGGCTCATCCGAGCCGGCGTCGACAGGAGGATGCGATCCCGGCGGCTGCGTGCTGCGGCTGGAAGGCGATGCCAGGGCCGCGATCAGCACCACGGCCGCCGTGGCCGCCGTCACCGGATGCTGCCGCAGCCAGCGCCAGAGTCGCTCGAACGAGAGTTCCATACCAATCTCCATCCTCAACCTACGTGCTCGCGCCCATCGCGGGCCAGCGAAACCAATCCATCAGCGTCGAACGCGGCTCGAATCGCCAAAAACTGCGGTTCAGCGCCGAGCCTAGCGCGCTGACCCCCTCGAGGTTCTCCCTATCATACGCTGTCTTTGATGAAATGGACGTTACATAGGCGTTACCAATCAAGTTAATTCCTGCCTTGTTCCGCACACCGATTACGCCGATTAAGACAGTGACGCAAGCCGCGAGAGCCAATCCCGCCCCGAATAGATGGACATACTGGCGTCCACGAGGTAGCTGACCAGAGCCCTGAACGCAGCCAGCACGTGCTTTAGACCGTTATGCGCGTCGAAACGTGAGTTTTGTTGTCGTTTCGCTGTGCGATCGTAGGGCCGACCCTTGGGTCGGCGCTGGCACGGCCTGGAAGGCCGTGCTACGTCGTGGTAGCACGGGCATCTTGCCCGTGTTTGGGGCCGGGGCAAGCCCCGGCCCTACGTTCCGGATATCAAGGACGAAGCCCTTAGCTGGTTAGTGTTCGTTCCACGGGTGGCTGGCCCTAGCCCGGCCAGTGACCGTGTCGACTTGCATAATCAATGGGACGGGCCAGTAACGTATCCCCGGCAAAGCCGGCGGGCTTTAAAAACAGTGAGCCGCTCAAAGCGGCTGCGGGGGCGCTATCGCGGCCCCGCAAAACCATGGTGGAGCGATGGTGCCGGATAGCTTATCGCCCCAGCCCTCGTCGCCTTGACCCGCCCCCGCTTTTCACCTAGATTTGATCTTCGACCATTTCCCCTGCCTGACAGGATGGTCTTTTGGGGGCACGCCGCCAGGCGGGCAGTTGCTGGAACGTGCCTCAGGTGCTCACATGCTCTGGGACTCTCCACTCCAACGAAGTGTCAGCTATCCTTCGGTAGGGGCGGTTCGCGAACCGCCCCTACAGCCCTCCCGGATGCCCCGCGCCACCCAGGTCTTGCAACGAACTCCGAGCCGTTCTTCGGTAGGGGCGGTTCGCGAACCGCCCCTACGCCCCTCTCGCGTACCCGGCGCTACGCGGGCCGTTGCGATCCTGACTGTCGCTTTGGGATGCCTGTATGGAGCCCGCGTCAATGCTGCAGGCGTCGCGGCCAAGCACGGCGTGGTGGCGTCGAGCGAGCCCCACGCCTCCGACGCCGGGGTTGAAATTCTGCGCGCCGGCGGAAACGCCGTGGACGCGGCGGTTGCCGTGGGGTTCGCCCTGGCGGTTACCCATCCCTTCGCCGGCAACCTCGGCGGCGGTGGGTTCATGCTGGTGCGGCTGGCCTCGGGCGAAGCTGCCTTCATCGATTATCGGGAAGAGGCTCCCGGCGCGGCCTCGCATAACATGTACCTGGACACGCAGGGCAACCCCATCAAGGATAAGAGTCTGGTCGGCGCGCTCGCTTCCGGCGTCCCGGGAACCGTCGCGGGCCTTGCCCTGGCGGAGCAGAAGTATGGCAAACTCGGTCTCGCCCGCGTGATGGCGCCGGCGATTCATCTCGCGTCGGACGGCTTCGAAGTGAGCTACGCGCTCGCCCGCAGCCTGCGCGGCGAAAGCGCGAAGCTCGGCAAGTTCGACGAGTCGCGCCGCATTTTCCTGCGTGACGGGAAGTACTACGAGGCCGGCGAAATCTTCAGGCAGCCGGAGCTGGCGCGGACGCTCGAAGAGATCGCCGGGCATGGTCCGGACGCCTTCTATCGCGGCCCGATCGCGCGCCAGATCGCCGCCAGCATGGAAAAAAACCAGGGAATCATCAGCCTGCAGGACCTTGCCGCTTATCAGGCCAAAATGCGCGAGCCCCTGACGGGTCATTTTCGGGGCTACACCATCCTGAGCGCGCCGCCGCCAAGCTCGGGCGGCGTGGGATTGATCGAGATGCTGAATATCCTCGAGCCGCTTGACTTGGGCGCGCCAGACGCCTACTCGTCCATGCACCTGATCATCGAAGCCCAGCGCCGCGCCTACGCCGATCGCGCCCGGTATCTCGGCGACACGGACTTCGTTCAGGTGCCGGTGGCGAGTCTTACGAGCAAGAACTATGCCGCGCAATTGCGCCAGGAGATGCTGGCGGCCAAGCCCGACGCGCCCGTGCGCGCCGGCGAGCCGGCGCCGGCTGAGAGCGGGACCACCACGCACTATTCGGTGGTAGACGCCGGCGGCAACGCCGTCTCAAACACCTACACCCTAAACGCCGGCTACGGTTCCGGCCTGACGATCAAGGGCGCCGGGTTTCTGATGAACGATGAAATGGACGACTTCGCCGCCAAGCCCGGCTCACCCAACATGTTCGGCTTGATTCAGGGCGAAGCCAACGCCATCGCGCCGCGCAAGCGTCCGTTATCGTCAATGACGCCCACCATCGTTCTCGAAGACAATCCCGAACCGGTGGCCGCCAGCCCGGGCGCGCACCCGGGCCCACAGCTTCGGCTCGTGCTCGGGTCGCCGGGCGGCGGCACGATCATCAACACTGTGCTCGAAGTCCTGCTGAACGTGGTGGCGTTTCATATGACGATGCAGCAGGCGGTCGACGCGCCGCGCTTCCACGACCAGTGGATGCCCGACAAGATATTCCTCGAGCCCGGGATCTCCGAGGACACCGCCGGCCGGCTGACCGGGGCGGGGTACACGGTCCAGCGCGTGGGCGGGATCGGCGACTGCGAAGCGATCGCCGTCGATCCGGAAACCGGCTGGCGATTCGGCGCTTCCGATCCGCGCGGAGACGGCAAGGCGGCCGGATACTGATGAAATACGGGCTCTCAACCCGCCTTTTCGCGAGCGAGCGGCTGACGTCGCGGCTTCTCGGCCGCATCCTGGAAGCGGGCTTCTCCGAAATCGAGGTCTTCGCGGCGCGCGATCATCTGGACTATCACGATCCCACCTACGCGCGCGACCTGGGCCAGTGGTTTTCCGATTTCAATATCAAGCTCCACTCCCTGCACGCGCCGCTCTCGTCCGAAGCTGGCGCCGGCCGCCGCGGCGGCTTCATGATCTCGGTGGCCTATGCTGAGCGGCGCCGGCGGATCGACTCCATGGACGAGATCAAGCGCGCGCTGGAGGTTGCCGAGCGCGCTCCGTTCAGCTACCTCGTGCTGCACCTGGGCCTGGAGGGCGAGGAATACAGCCTCGACAAGTTTGACGCCGCTTTCACCTCCATCGAGCACCTGCGCATCTTCGCCAAAGAACGGGGCGTGCGGCTGCTGCTGGAAAACACGGTCAGCGAACTCGGCAATCCGCCGCACCTGATGCAGTTCCTGAGCTACACCCGCCTGGACGATGTCGGGATCTGCTTCGACGCCGGCCACGCGCGCCTGACCGGCGGCGCCCTCGAAGGTCTTGGCGCCCTGAAGGACCGCATGGTTACGGCCCATCTGCACGACAATCACGGCGAGAAGGATGAGCACCTGCTGCCCATGCTGGCTGCTCCCGGCCCGGGCGAGAGCGGCCAGGGCGGTATCGACTGGCCCAGGCTGATGGCGGAAATGGCCAGGGCGGGCAGCGGTTCAGATGGGCTGTGCTCCTTCCTGGAGTTGCAGCATGAACAGGCAAGTCTTCGGGAAGCTCGCGACGCGGCATCCCGGCTTCGGGGCATGGAAGCTGGCAGGGAGGTTGAGCTGTCCAGAGGCTAGATGCCTAGTCTTTTAATCACAAAGATTATGTCATGGTGTGTAATACGCTCACTGATTTTCTGCCAAACGAAGCCGTTAGGTTACTGAAACCAAAGCCACTTCCATTTTTGGAAGGTTCCGAAGACGTCATCGAAGGGGAAAGGAATGGGAACACCCGTGGTTGAGATTCGAGACATCTCCAGGCATGCCGGAGAGGAGGTGATCATCCAGGGCTGGCTCTACAATCTGCGCGAGAGCGGCAAGCTGCTCTTTCCGCTCTTCCGCGACGGCACGGGCGTGATTCAAGGCGTGGTGGTCAAATCCACCGTCTCCCCCGAGATCTTTGAGCGCATCAAGGGCCTGACCCAGGAATCCTCGGTTCGCGTCACCGGCAAGCCGCGCGCCGATCACCGGGCGCCGGGCGGGTTCGAGCTCGACGTCACGGACGTGGAAGTGCTCCAGCGCATCGCGCCGGAGCATCCCTACCCGATCACGCCCAAGGAACACGGCGTCGAATTCCTGATGGACCACCGTCACCTGTGGCTGCGCTCGGCACGTCAGCGGGCGATCCTGGGCGTGCGCCACGAGATCATCAAGGCCACGCGCGACTTCTTCGACAATCGCGGCTTCACGCTGGTGGATACGCCGATCTTCACCCCGGCCGCGTGCGAGGGCACCACCACCCTGTTCGAAGTGGGGTATTTTGACGAAAAAGCCTATCTGACGCAGTCCGGTCAGCTCTACAACGAGGCGGCCGCCATGGCCGTCGGCAAAACCTACTGCTTCGGCCCCACCTTCCGCGCCGAGAAGTCAAAGACGCGGCGCCATCTCACCGAGTTCTGGATGGTCGAGCCGGAAGTCGCCTTCGCCCATCTCGACGACGTCTGCAAGTTGGCCGAGGACCTCGTGGCGAGCATCGTTGCTGCCGTGCTCGAGAAGCGCCGGTCCGAGCTGAAGGTCCTGGAACGCGACGTCAGCAAACTTGAGGCCGTCAAACTTCCGTTCCCGCGCCTTCGCTACGACGACGCGGTCAAAATCCTGCACGAGAAAGGCAGCGAGATTCAATGGGGAGGAGACTTCGGCGGCACCGATGAGACGATCCTCAGCGAGCAGTTCGATCGTCCCGTGCTCGTCACCCATTACCCCGCGCAGGTGAAAGCCTTTTACATGGCCACCGATCCAGAGCGGCCGGAGCTCGCGCTCGGCGTGGACATGCTGGCGCCCGAGGGTTACGGTGAGATCGTCGGTGGGGGCGAGCGTCTCGCGGACTACGACGAGCTGCTGCGCCGCATCCACCAGGAAGGCCTGCCCCAGGAAAGCTTCGAGTGGTATCTTGACTTGCGCCGTTACGGCAATGTGCCGCACGGCGGGTTCGGCATGGGCATCGAACGGGCGGTGGCGTGGATCTGCGGGCTCGACCACGTCCGGGAGACGATTCCCTTCCCGCGAATGCTCTATCGGCTGAAGCCTTAGCAGGCTGCTGAAAAACACGGTTTGAGGAGCGTAGCCGCGAGTTTACCTCGCCATAAGTCCAACTCTCTCAATACCCGCGTGGCGGCCTGAAGCCGCCGCTACACGCTTTTTCAGCAGCCTGTTAGCGGTCAAAGTGCCAAGGGCACCAGTCGCGAAGTCCGTATTCGCTGGTCGCGAGTCAGCAGCGGGATTTTTTCGACAACGCTGGTCGCAGCAATGATTTCATCGGCGGGGTCGGACGAAAAATCGAGGCGAGTGCTTTGCCAGGCGATCTTCGGCGTGATCGGCAAGACTGTGATCGAGCGCAGCCAGGCTCGGAAGTGCGGATTGTCAGGATCGAAAGTGATACGTCCTTTCTGCATGAGCTTGGCAATCTCCCATAAGACGATGTCGGATATGGCCAACTCGTCGCTGCCTGCGCAACGCAACTCGTCCGCGGAGGCCGTGCCCGCGACGAACCCAAGCAGAATGTGGGTGTCAAGATTCAGCATCCCATTTCTCACCGGTCGAAAAGACATCGCCGAGAATCTCGATTTCGCCCTTCATGTTGCCGAAAAGCTTGGAATTGTCGACATGTCCCACGGGGGTAATGCGGGCCACGGGACGACCGTGTTTGGTGATTACCAGCCCCCTCGGTTCGAGATGATCCAAGATCTGGAGACACTTGGCCTTGAATTCGGTCGCACTAAGGGTTTTCTCTTGAACTTTCATACCGCTACAGTATCACATGACCGGTTGGATGACCAGTCCTTTCAAGGTTGCCCGTTATGAAGATTCGAATCCTCGGAGTACCGCTCGATCTCGGCCAGGAGCGCCGCGGCGTCGATATGGGCCCGTCGGCGATTCGCGCTGCCGGTCTGAACTCCGCACTCAAGGGCTTGAACCATCACGTGGAGGACAGCGGTAACGTGCCCGTCAAACTCGCCGAGGAGCAGCATTTCGGCGATCGCCGCGCCAAGTACCTGAACGAGATCGCGGAGACCTGCCAGGACGTGGCCCAGAGGATTCATCAGACGCTGGAGGACGGCCTGTTTCCGCTCTCGCTTGGCGGCGACCATTCCGTGGCGGTCGGGACGATCTCCGGCATCTCCAGGTTCTATCGCGAGCGCGAGCAGACCATCGGCCTGCTCTGGATCGACGCGCATGGCGACATGAACACGCCCGAGTCGAGCCCGAGCGGCAATGTCCATGGGATGCCGTTTGCGTCGCTGCTGGGCATCGGGCCAGAGCCCTTGACGCACATGTTCAAGTTTGCCCCCAAGGTGCTCGCCAAGGATTGCGTTCTGATCGGCGCGCGCGACCTCGATTCGCGTGAGCGGCGCCAGATCCACGCCTCCGGCGTGAACGTCTTCACCATGCGCGACATCGATGAGCTGGGCATGCGCCTGGTCGTGCAGCGGGCCCTCGATCTCGCCACCCGCGACACGGCAGGGTTCGCGGTCTCGTTCGACATGGATGTGGTGGATCCTGATGAAGCGCCGGGCGTGGGGACAGCGGTACCCGGCGGGATCACCTTCCGCGAGGCGCATCTGGCGATGGAGATCATTGCGGACAGCAAGAAGATGCTGTCGCTCGAGATCGTCGAGGTGAATCCGATTCTCGACACTTTGAATCGCACGGCGGCGCTGGCGGTCGGCCTCGCCAGTTCGGCGCTGGGCAAGAAGATCCTGTAAGGTCGGGGCCTCGTGACGGTTCGGCCCCGGGGAGGCTCATGTCTCGGTTGCCAGCCATCGTCGCCATTCTCCTCCTGACATTCTCCGAGGTCGCGAGCGCCGCGGCCCCCGGCACACCTCCTCGCTATGTGGGATCGAAGGCCTGCCAGACTTGCCACGCGGCCATCTATGAACGCTGGAGCAAGACGCTCATGGCCAACGTCGTCCGCGACCCGAAGGAGCACCCGGAGGCTTTCCTGTGCGACTTTTCCAAGCTCCCGCCTGGACTCACGTTGCGCAGGGATGATGTTGCCTTTGTGTATGGGAGCAAGTGGAAGCAGCGGTACTTCACAAGAAGAGGAAGCAATTACTTCGTGCTGCCGGTGCAATGGGATATCGTTCATCGGACCTGGCTGAAATATCATCCCGAGGCGGGAGAAGACTGGTGGGTGGCCGATTACCCCTCAGACCAGATGGCGCGTCCAACAGGCCCCTTGTGCGATGGGTGCCATTCTGTAGGATACAACCTGGAAACTCAGACAGTCGCCGAGTGGAACGTGGGATGCGAGAGGTGCCACGGCGCGGGAAGCGAGCACGTGAAGAATCCGTCGGACTACGCGCACAACATCGTGAATCCGGCGCGGCTTGATTTTGTGCGGGCTAACGATGTCTGCATCCAATGCCATTCGCAACTGCGGCCGCTCGCCAATCCGATCCACGGGGTTTATTTCGATTGGGCCGTGGGATATCAGCCGGGTGATCGGCTGAGCGATCGCGTCTCCCTGGAGAGTCACGAGCCGGGCGTCAACAATTTCTTCTATTGGCCGGACGGTTCGGCCCACAAGAACCGGATGCAGGGGAATGATTTCGTAACCAGCGTCATGTACTCGCATGGCGTCACCTGTTTCAGTTGCCACGATCCGCATGGCTCGGGCAACGATGCCCTACTGCTCAAACCAGGAAGCCGGATGTGCCTCGAGTGTCACGGGGAAAGGTCGCCGAACGGGCCCCGGGGCTCGATCGAGGAGCACACGCACCACAAGGCCGGAAGCCCCGGAAGCGACTGTCTGGCGTGTCACATGCCGCGAATCGCCAAAGAGATCGGGACGTTCGCAGTCCACAGTCATACGTTCAGGTTCATCTCGCCGGCCGTAACCATGAAATCCGGGGTCCCAAATCCCTGCACCTCCTGCCACACTCATCAGACGAACGAGTGGGCATTGACGCAGATCCGCACCTGGGAGAATGAGTCCCCATGGAGGCTCGACGGGCGCAACTGAGCCCTGAGGCTGGCAGGGCCTGAACGAAGGCACGCCTCCGGCGCGTTCCTCCTCTTCCGGTGCTTCATGTTCTGCGGACGCGCGCGGATAGTATTCGAGGGACTCTCTTGAACAAGCGGATTCGTCTTGGAGTTTTATTCGGCGGGCGCTCCGGTGAGCACGAAGTGTCCCTGCTCTCGGCGGCCTCCCTTCTCAAGTCGCTCGACCCTGGGAAGTATGAAGTAATCCCGATCGGCATCACGCGCGAGGGACAATGGCGCGTGGGGGCAACGCCGCGCGAACTGGCGGTCGAACCCGAGCGGCTGCTTGCCGACGTGATCGATCGCGGTCAGGCGGTCGCGGCTTCAGCCGATCCCACCGGTCCTCATCTCCTGCCCGTAAAATTCCGTAGGCGAGACATCCCCAAACCCAGGCTCGACGCGATCTTTCCCTTGCTGCACGGCACGTTCGGTGAAGACGGGACGATACAAGGATTGCTGGAGCTCGCGGACATTCCCTACGTGGGCGCAGGCGTCCTGGCGTCAGCCACGGGCATGGACAAGGATGCCATGAAGCGGCTCTTTCGTGACGCGGGTCTGCCCACCGTCGAGTGGATCCTGTTACTGCGGAGCGACTGGGAGCGGAAGCCGCGGGTCTGGAGGCGTCGCATCGCGCGCGAACTCGGTATGCCGCTATTTGTAAAACCCGCCAACCTCGGCTCCTCAGTCGGGATCAGCAAGGTGCGGACGTTGCGCGAGTTGCCGGATGCTTTGGACCTTGCGGCGCGCTACGACCGGAAGATCATCGTGGAGCGTGGAGTGGACGCGCGAGAGATCGAGTGCTCGGTGCTTGGCAACGATCGACCCCTGGCTTCGCTGCCTGGCGAAATCGTCCCGGTGAATGAGTTCTACGATTATGAAGCGAAGTATCTGAAGGAGGGCTCGGAACTGGTGATCCCGGCCAAGCTCGGCAAGCGCCAGACCCGCGAGGTTCAGCAGCTTGCAGTACGAGCCTTTCGGGCTATCGACTGCGCCGGGATGGCGCGCGTTGACTTCCTGCTCGACCGGGCCTGCGGCAGGCTGTACGTGAACGAGATTAATACCATTCCGGGGTTCACGCCCATTAGTATGTATCCCAAGCTCTGGGAAGCGAGCGGCGTTCCCTATCCGGAACTCATCGACCGCCTGATCTCACTCGCCATGGAGCGCCATGCGGAGAAGCATCGCAGTTCATTCCGGTACGATTCCCGGGTGATCCTCAAGCCTGCTTCAGAGGAAGGGCGGCGGAAGAGATTGTCGCGGCACAGAGAGGAACGTTAGAGGATCTCAGGACCGGCACCGCTAGTTCTTGACGTGGCCGTTGCGCGGCGCAGCCTTCCCGGAACCGTAGCCATACCCGTAATAATAGTAGTAGCCATACCCCATCCCGGGCGGAACGCGATTGAGGACCACGCCCACCAACTGGTCCGCAGGAAATTCCTTGCAGGACTTCTGGGCGGTATCGTAGGGCGTCACACCTGATTGAACAACCAGGAGCACGCCATCCGAGACTTTCGCCAGCAGGCTGGAATCTGACAGAAACCCGGCAGGAGGCGAATCGACAAGGATCCAGTCGAAGACGGGCATAAAGAGATTGATCAGGGCGCGGAGCCGGCCCGTGTCCAGCAACTCGACGGGATTGGAGTTCGTCGCTCCGCCGGCAATGACGAAAAGGTTGTCCTGCGGCCCTCTTTGAATTACGTCCAGAGCCTCGGCCTCACCCTTCAAATACTCCGTGAGCCCCGGCGAGAGTGCCGCGCCCAGGCCCTCGTGCACACGCGAAATCCTGAGGTCGCCATCAATCACAAGCACGCTGCGATGCGACTGCTGCGCAATCGCCCGCGCGAGATTCAAGGTGACGAACGTTTTGCCTTCACTGGGAAGCGCGCTGGTGATCAATAGAGTTTGCAGCGCCTGCTTTTCACGCAGATGCTCCAGCCGCGAGCGCAAGGTGCGAAATTCCTCGGCGCCTGAAGGATGCGTCTGTGCGGTGACATCGGCGAACACGACGGCTTTGGCGTCAGGACGCCAGTCGCCGGCGGTGCAGCGCTGCCGAAGACTCTCCAGGCTAAGGGGACCCGGCGCAAGGTATCCGCCGGCTGGCGTCCCGTCCTCGTGAAAAGGGTGCTCGGGCGACCGGAGCTCGTCGGGGGGGGCGGGGCTTTCGGAAACGGATACGCTGACGCCCTCACCGCGCGCGAGTTCCGCCTTCTTCAGGGCTTCATGGATTCTGCTCATTCGACTTCTCAAACCTCCTACTGGGGCCGCCGCAAGCGGTCCATCAAGGTTGCCATCCCTTGTAGCGCCGAGCGCAACTGCTCGTCGTCCTGTCGGTAAAGCTGGCTGGGAACAAAAGGCTCAATCTCGTGCAACTCAAACTCGCGTGCGACGGTCTCGATGACATCGGGCGGCACAGGCCTGATCTGGTCGACGAAGGCATTGATCAGCGAATGTTCACACAGCAGATTAATCACGCGTGGAATGCCTCGCGAGTAGCGGTGGATCGCTTCCACCGAGTCCCCGCCGAAAATCGGCTGACCGTCCCCACCCGCGATCTTTAGCCGCTGCAGAATATATCCGCGCGTCTCCTCGATCGTAAGGGGGTGCGTTTTGCAGCGCAGCGTAATGCGCTGCCGGAGTTGGCGGAGTTCGGGGTGCCGGAGCTTCTCCTCCAACTCCGGCTGCCCGGAAAGCACAATCTGGAGCAGCTTCTCCGTGGAGGTTTCGAGGTTTGTCAGCAGCCGGATCTCTTCCAACAGCCGGGCGGACAGGTCCTGGGCCTCGTCAATAATCACGACCGCCGTTTCGCCGCCCTTGTAGCGATCGAGCAGCCAGTGATTAAGTCGAATCAGTATCTGACTCTTCTGCCTCGCATCGCATGGAATGCCGAAGTCCGCCATCATGAACTCAAAGAAGTCCTGGACGCTGAGGCGGGGGTTGAAGATGAACGCCGTCGGCAGGTGCTGGCGGTGCAGCCAGTCAAGCAGCTTGTTCACCAAGGTTGTCTTGCCGGTCCCGACTTCGCCCGTAAGGAGTATGAAGCCCCGGCGATTGCGGATGCCGTAGGTCAACGAAGCCAGTGCTTCTTCGGTGTGCTGCGTCAAGAACAAATAGCGCGGGTCCGGGTTGACGTTGAACGGGTTCTCGCGCAGTCCAAAAAACTTCCGGTACATGTTCTCTTAAACTCCGGGCAGCACCCCTTCTTTTATAACCCTAAGGGACGCGGATGCCACTCGAAACCCAGTCCGACAATTTGCACATTCAGAACGCGGCTGTTGCTTCCGGCCACAACCGGCGCCCCGGCCGCCTGATGCTGGAGCTCATAAACGGCAAAGAACCGGGTGGTGTGCCCCAGAGTACGGCTCAGCCTGACGCTGCCGTATTCGTAGTTGATCTGCCCTACGCCCCGGTTGGCGCTGCTGACTGAATATGACCCGAACGCGCCGTTTCTTGACCACGCCGCCGTGACATCTCCGCTCCACCTCCGCGACAGCTCATGGTTGACGGCAACGGAAAGCAAGCTGGTTTCGGCTCCTTGAAATACTCCCGAACCCGGCGTCAGATAGTGCATGTACGAGATCGAGGCGCCGCCCCTCTCCCGACGGTAACCTAACCGACCCTGCCCTGCCCAGCCGAGGCGCTTACTCTCCCCCGTGACACCGGCGATGGCCGAATAAGTAAGCTCAGGCCCTGCAACCAGCGTCAGAGAAAAGTGATTCGTAATCCGGTACCCATACCCCAGCCGCCACATGTTGTCACTGAAGGCAACCGTGCCTCCATTGAAGTGGATTTGGCTGACTGTATACGAGAAGCTCAGGCTTTGCGTGGGTGTGAATTCGTGGTCGATTGAAAGGGTACCGAAACGATCGTTGCTGCTCGTGAGTCCTGATTGGCTGTAATGCATGTACCCGAAAGCGCCCATGGCCGTCACGGATGTGCGGGGCGTCGCGAAGTATTGAAACTGGGCCATGCCCACGTTTGAAGTGGTACCGGCATATCCGGTCAGAAAGCTCTGCTCCGGCGTGTAGAAGCTGTTCATTTGCGTAACCCCGCCTCCGATGCCGAGAGACTGGGAGTTGTTGAACACTCCTGCAAAACCGATGCCCCCGAAACCCAGAGCAGCTTCCGGCAGATAGCTCGCCCGGTCCGAGAAAAAGAGCTTCCAGCGCCGGGCCGTATACATATCGCTGATCTCCAGTTGGTCGAACGCCGCGCTGTTGCTCCAGTCCGACTCGTACAAAACACCACCGCCGCTAAATCCAAGGTCGAAGCTGTTATGCCGGCCCATTACGTGTAGGCCCAGCGTTCCCACCGGGATCGCAGCCGCAGTCGCGCCGGTCGCGCCCGACTGACCCGAGATCAGCCTCGGGTTGGTGTCAACGCCTTGCCATATCGAAAAACTGGGAGTAAGGTAGCTCCGGCCTGCACTCGGCAGCGTAGTCGTGATCGCCTCCGCTCCCGCGAGTGGTCGTGTGTCCGTCGCAGTGCCAGCCGGCTCCGACTCGGTCTCCGTTTGCGTGCCGGGCGGACCTTGTAAGCCCGGAGGCGGGGCTTGCGATCCGGAAGGGGGTGGCGTGCCGGAGGGCTGTGTCTGGGTTCCGGTCTGGGCCTGCTGCGCATTGCCTTCTGGCTGCTGCCCGTTGTCCTGCGCGCGGGCGGCCGGTGCCATCATCCAGATCAACAGCATGACTGCGAGCGTAGTCTTCACCGCGCCCCTCATTCCACGTCCGTGGGCCGCCAAACGTATTCCACCCTCCTTGCAGCCAGAGGCCACTCTCAAATTTCCGCTCCAATCTTCTCAAACCCTTGCACGCGTCTCAAAACCGCTTGTCACGCCTGCCAACAGCCTGAGGACAGCTAGAGCTAAGCCTTTTTGTCCCAACTGATTATACACGTTAGCATGTCTGCTTCCAAGAACCCTCGAGCGTATTGCACAGGTCGATATGAGCGCGCGCGACCCTGAGGTGCCTGGGTTTTCCAAACTCGCTCATGGATGTGCTGGGCGTCCCTTAAGAATCGAGGCCAACGTGACCACAACGCGCTCAACCTCGGCATTGGTGAGTTCGGGAAATAAAGGAAGACACAGGACCCGCTCGCACGCTTGCTCGGTGGCGGGGAGACTTCCCGGGCCGTATCCCAGCCCGGCGTAGGCAGCTTGGCGGTGTATGGCCACCGGATAATAGATGCCGCTCGCCACTCCATGGGATTCTAATTTCGAGCGCACGCCGTCGCGGTCGTCCAAGTACACGGCAAACTGGTGATAGACGCACTGATCTCTGGGGTCGTCCACCGGCATCTGGACATCGAAATTCTCCAGGTTGTGCCGGTAAATCGCGGCGATCTCCTTGCGCCGCGCGTTCCAGCGCTCCAGGCGCCGGAGCTTCACCTGCAGAACCGCTCCCTGCAGCCCCTCCATCCGGTAGTTGTACCCCACCCGATCATGAGAATAGCGCCGGCTTTCCCCATGCGTGCGCAGGCGGCGGGCCAGGGCGGCAATCCGGTCGTCATTCGTCACCAATGCTCCGGCTTCACCCCAGGCTGAAAGATTCTTCGTCGGATAGAAGCTGAATGCACCTGCCAAACCCAGCGCTCCCACCCTGCGACCCCGGTAGAGAGCCCCATGAGCCTGGCAGGCGTCCTCAATCAGAGACAGGCCTCTACGCTGCGCGAGCTCGAGCAGCGGGTCCAGGTCGGCCGGCCGGCCGTACAGGTGAACCGGAACGATGGCCCGGGTTCGCGGAGTTATGGCACGCTCGACCGCGCCGGGATCCACGTTGGCGGTGACAGGATCAATATCGACGAACACCGGAGTGGCTCCGGTGTAAGAGACCGCCTCCGCCACGGCAATAAACGTGTTCGCGGGTGTTATCACCTCGTCCCCCGGGCCGACGCCGGCCGCGAGCAACGCCAGATGCAGCGCGCTGGTCCCGGAATTCACTCCTACGCAGTGCCGCGCACCGGTGTAAGCGGCAAAATCGCTCTCGAATTGCTCGACGGCCTCACCCAGGATGAATGACGCCCGGCCGGACAGGCGATCTACTGCCGCCAGAATCTCACTCCGAAGTTCGGCGTCCTGCCGCCTTAAATCCAGCAGAGGAACTTTCATAATCGTGGAATCAATTCGGGTGTTCGATATCCTTCATTCCGAGGGCCGGCGTTCTTCGGAATCTGCTTTTCATTACCCTGATTGCAAGGCACCGGCAGATTCCTCGCTGCGCCCGGAATGACGGCCAGCGCTCACCGGGATGTACAACGAACTCCGGCAGCACATCCCTAGTCCGTGCGCAGGCTCTGGGCCATCTGCATGGCGATCACCCGCAGCTTGCTCTGATTGGGATCGCCGTCCCAATTGGACAGCGCGATCTTGTAAAGCCCCTGGGCTGTCGAGCAATAAAAGTTGGTTTCCACAAAGTACGCGTTCGGCGCCACCTGGTCCCGCCAGGATACGCGCTTGATCTTCAGGCAGCCCTCAGGGGCGGGATTGGGTAGCGGAACGTTGACCTGCTGCACGACGAAGTCTTTCGACACCCAATCCGTATCCGGGAGATCGCGCAGCACCCACTGCTCGGGCGAGCGGACATCGGGCCGTGCCTGAGTCACCGTAATCTCCGCCCCGCCCACCTTGAGCGCGATGCCAGGCACCTGGGGTGTACGCTGGAAGTTGGTGATGTCGAGAATGTCCGGGGTATCGGCCAGCGGATACCAGGATGCCGGATACTGCAGCCTGAAACGGTACTTTGAGCTTTGAAAGTTCTTGAGCGGCTCATTGCCCTGCGCCATCAAGCCCGCTGCGAACAGCACCAGCGCCAGAAGCGCCATTGCCGGACCCCGGTTGGAGGCCGTGGGGCCATGTCCCCGCACGCTCATCGTTCCAATTATGGCATGGCTGCGCCGGAGCAGCGCGCGGGTTGCTGTATAATCTCGTTTGATCCGCAGCCGCACCGCACTGCCGCAGATACCTCCGGCAGATCGCTGACCCGGGAGTGAACAGCATGCCCACAGGCGACAACGCTGTAAGGCGTCTCCAAGTCGGTACTCTCCGCCTCGAGATTCACCCTTCCCGCGAAGCGGCCGGCCAGGCGGCCGCCAGGGCTGCAGCCGCGAGTCTTTGCGAACTGGCGGGTCGGGCCTCGAGCTTTGGAGTCATCTTCGCGACTGGCGCCTCGCAGCTCGCAACCCTGCACGCTCTCACGGAGACGCCCGGCCTCCCCTGGAACCAGGTCATCGGCTTCCACATGGACGAGTATGTGGGGATCGCGCCGGATCATCCCGCCTCCTTTCGCCGATACCTTCGCGAGAACCTGACCGAGCGGGCCCCGCTCGGCGCCTTTCACGGGATCGACGGTACAAAACCGGACCTCGAGTCGGTGGCCGAGGATTATGTCCGCCTGCTCCGGGGACACGATCCGCAACTGTGCCTGCTCGGCATCGGAGAGAACGGCCATCTCGCCTTCAACGATCCCGCCGAGGCTGACTTCGCCGACCCGCGCGACATGAAGCTCGTCCGGCTCGACGCGCAGTGCCGGCAGCAGCAGGTTGCGGAGGGCTGGTTTCCGACGGTCGACGCCGTTCCGGACCGGGCGCTCACCCTGACGATTCCGGCGCTCTTGCGCGTTCCCAGGCTGATCGCATCGGTCCCCGGGCCGCGTAAGGCGCACATCGTCAAACGTACCCTGGAGGAGCCGATCTCCACCGCCTGCCCGGCCACCATCTTCCGCACCCATCCCGATGTCACCGTGTATCTCGACCGGGACTCCGCGGCGGAACTCGACTGAACGTGCGCCTTGGGTGCGCCGCGCGTCGTTCGGGTTTTAGCCCACGCTCTGAAAGCCCTTGGAGGTGATCATGGAAAGCCAGAAGAAAGCTGAAATCGATCGCCGGGATTTCATCAAGCAGGCCGGCGGCGCGATTCTCGCGGCCTCGACCGCCGGCATGACGGCGCGCTCCTACGGGCGCATCCTCGGCGCCAACGACCGCATCCGGCTCGGTCAGCTCGGCTGCGGCGGGCGCAGCGAAGGCCACGTCCACATGGTACGCATGGCCTCCAATCATACGCCGGTTGAGACCGTCGCCGTGTGCGACATCTGGAGCCAGGCGCGCGAGCGGCGCGCGGCTCAGGTGAAGCGCGCCTTCAACTCCGAGCCGCAGTCCTACAAGTACTCCGAGGAAATGCTGGCCCGCAACGACATCGACGGCGTGATGATCGCCACCGGTGACTTCCAGCACGCCAAGCTTCTGGTCGAGGTGGTGCGCGCCGGAAAGGACTGCTACGTCGAGAAGCCCTTTGCCAACGTCCTCGCCGAGGCCAAGGAGGCTCGCGATGTGACCAAAGCGTCGAAACAGATCGTCCAGGTGGGCACACAGCACCGCAGCCAGCCTTATCCTCTCGCGGTTCGCGACATCATCCGCTCCGGACGCATCGGCGAGATCGTGCACATCGAGCAGGAGTGGAACGTAAACGAAGAGCGTTGGCGCTGGGTGCCGTGGGATGTGGGAAGTTCTCGCGAGATGCTGGTCGACAAAGACAGGCAGTGGGACGAGTGGCTCGATCGCCCTTCGCAGTTGAAGGAGGCGGACACCGACTGGAACCGGTGGCTGCTCGGCAAACCCTATCGTCCCTTCGACCCTCACGTTTACCTTGAGTTTCGCCTCTACAAAGACTTCTCCTCCGGGATCTTCGACCAGTGGCTGAGTCACGGCTCCGATCTCGTGCACCTCTGGACGGATGAGTCCCACCCCGTAAGCGCGGTTGCGAACGGCGGCGTGTTCGTCTGGCAGGACCGCCGTGAAAACCCCGACACCGTTGTCACCGCCGTCACCTATCCCAAGGGCTTCCTCTACACCTACAAAACCACCTTCGGGAACAGCTACCGCAGCTTCTCCCGCATTCAGGGACGCGACGGCACCATCATTAATTACGGCGGCGAGGGCGCATCGCTGTTTGTGGTCACGGACGAGGGCAACCGCCGGGAACTCGACCCCGAGGACACGCCGCCGCTCTACACGCAGCCGCCCACCACCGGGCCGGCCAGTGATCACGAGGAGCTGGTGCACGTGGAGGGCGTGCCGCCCAACTCGCGCGGTCCGAGCGACGACGATCTTGGCCACATGCTGAACTGGCTGGAGTCGATGCGCGATCGCAAGCAGCCGAACGCCACCGTGGATCACGGGTTCTCGCACGCCATCGTCTGCATCATGTCGGCGCAGTCGTACTGGAGCGGCAAGAGGCTCTACTGGGATCCGCAGCAGGAGCAGATCGTGGACCAGCCGGTGACGGAGCACGCGTGAGTAGCACCGGCACCGCCGCCTGTCACCTCGCAACCTGCGCCCTCGTGGCCGCCGGGCTCTCCACAGCGGGAATCTCGTAGGCTCCGCGCCCTCTGCGTTGGAGGCTCTTCGGCTCCGATTTCGCAGCCTGCGGCCGCACCAGGGTTTCACCGCCTCTACTTGGAGCGAAACATCCTGGAAGTTAAGGGTCTTGACACGGGGACGAATAGTGCTACTCTTTCTCTGGGTGGGGCGAGCAATCTCCTTTCAGGAGGTATCGCGATGCCCCTCCGTCGCTGCACCGTGACTCCGCGGGCCCTGGTTGCCCGCCGCCTGAATTCCCGCAAATCCACCGGACCCCGTACCGCTCGCGGTAAGGCGTGGTCGTGTCTCAACGCCCTGCGCCACGGGCAACGCTGCCGGCGTCGGAGCTTTCGCGAGAAGCTCGTCCGGACCGGGGATTCCGAGGCCCTTCACCTCTTTGACTTCATCTTCGAGGAGATTCTGGAGACCTCCGAGTGCCCGAACGAGCGGGTCTGGTGCCGTTTGCGGGGCCTGGCGGTGCGGGCGTGGTGCATCGAAAGCGGGCGGCGAGGCCGGAGGGTGGCGAAAACAGCCCTACGAACGAAGCTGGAAGTGGCGTGCGCATCTACAGATACGCGGCAAAGTTGGTGGTACCGCGGCGTCTGCAGATCACGAATGGCCTGGGATGGGGGTTGGTGCTGCACAACCCGGTGCCGTCCCGCCGGCGCCGGGTGGGTTGGGCCTGGATTCCGGAGGTCGAGTACCTCGAAGGGGCGCTGCCGAGGGCCCGCCGGGTGCGGGGAGGCGGCAAGCCGGGAATGGCGATTTTCCATTCGGGCGCCGAATCCCCCCGGGAGGGGCGGCGACCCGGGAACGAGTCCGAGACCAGGGGCGGGCTGGAACCGAAGCCATCCCGCTGGGGCGCGATCTTCAGGGCCGTCGGCGGGATCGGAAGCTCGATTCTTGGGGGGCTCGGAGGATCAGCGAGGCGGGGAGACCCAGTTCCCGCGCCCCCCTGCTGGGATCAGGAGGGGCCGGGGGTGGTCGACTTCGGTTCCTCGCGAGGAGAGCCCTGGGACGATCCCGCAGACTATGAATCCGAGTCCCCGGAGGAGTTTCTCTTCCGACACAGACTTCTCGCGAGGATCGCCATGGCGGCAGCGCGGCGTTCGCGGCGGCTCTGATGTTGAGCGGGAGAAGAATCCGCCTGAGCGCTGAACTGCCGGCGGTTGACCGGCGGCTCTCGACTCCGGACTGGCGCCCGGGTACGTTCGCGAGTATCTTAGGCTGTCATATGATTACTCCCAGACGCTTTTGCTATTCCCTTTTCGACGATTCGCATCCTGGACGGCGGCACGTGTCCCACGTGGCGCGCGCGGCCATCCTGCCTGCGATTCTCGCGATCGCGGCGCTCCCGCTCGCGGCCCAAACCACCTCACACTCGGTCGCGGAGCCGCTCTCGCACTCCATCCAGCCCGTGGCGGTCACGGAGTATCAGCTCGAGACCTATCTCGACCGTCGCATTCCCAAACTGCCGCCGCTGTCGAACACCGCCGATCTGAAGGCCTGGCAGGACAGGCTGCGCCGGCACATTCTCGACGACATCGCCTACCACGGCTGGCCGCGCGATTGGGTCGATGCGCCGCCGCGATTCGAGGAAGTCGGCGTCATCGAGACCGGCCACGGCTACCGGCTGCACAAGCTGCGCTACGAGATTGTGCCCGGCTTCGACTCGGTGGCGGTTCTTTACGAGCCGGAAACGATCCAGGGCCGCGCGCCGGCAATTCTCAATGTGATCGGCCATGAACCGATGGGCGAGGCGGCGGAGTACGAGCAAAAGCGCTGCATCAATTTCGCCAAGCGCGGGATTGTGGCCCTGAGCCTCGGCTGGATGGGCTACGGAGAACTGAACGTGCCGCAGGACCAGCACGACTACTCCGCTGACCTCGATCTGGTGGGCGCCAATGCCCTGGGCATTTTCTATCTGGCAATGCGCCGCGGTTTGGATTATCTGGCCGGCCTGCCGAACGTCGATCCACAGCGCCTCGGTATGACCGGGATCTCAGGTGGCGGCTGGCAAACCATCACTCTCAGCTCGCTCGACGAGCGCGTGGCGGTGGCGGCAGAGGTGGCCGGCTTCGGGTCGCTGGAATCCAACCTCACCCATCCCGTCGACACCGACGAAATCGAGGAGAACGCCACGGACCTGGTGGCCGGCGAAGATTATCCCGATCTGGTCATCCTGCGCGCGCCGCGTCCCACGCTGCTTATTCATAACGCCGAGGACAATTGCTGCTTCCGGGCGGCGCTGGTGAAGCCCTACATCTACGATCAGATTCGGCCGTATTTCCGGCTCTTCGGCGATTCCGGCGCGTTCGCCTGGCATGAGAACCTCGACCCCGGCACGCACAACTATCAGCTCGATAACCGGCAGCAGGCGTACCGATTCTTCACCGGGCACTTTCACCTGCCCATCGCCGATGCCGAGATCCCGAGCGACAGCGAGATTCACTCGCCGCAGGAACTCACCGTCGGCCTGCCGGCAGGCAATCTGACGCTGAACGGACTGGCGCGCAAGCTGGCGGAGGGGATTACGCGGCCTGCCGTGCCGGGCGGCTCGAGCGATGCTCCGGCGCACGCCTCGTGGGCGAAGGCTCAACGCGAGCAGTTAGAGAAGGTGATTCGCTACCGGCCGGTGAAGATGGAAAACGCCTGGAGGATCGCCGCCACCAAGCATCAGGGTCTGGAAACCCTTTCGTATCACTTCGAGTTCTCGAACGACCTCGGCGCCACGGGCGTCTGGCTCAAGGCGATCGCGGCGCAACCGGACGCTCCCGCCACCATCGTGCTCGACGACAAGGGACGGAAGGCAGCCGGAGAAATCGTCTCCGATCGCGTCAACCGGGGCGAACAGGTGTTGGCGCTCGATCTGCTCTTCAACGGCGCCAACATTCCTCAGGCGCCCGACCCCGCGGATTGGGAGATGCTCACCGCGAGCGCCGGCGAGCGTCCGCTCGGGATCGAAGTCGAGCAATTGCTGGCGGTGACCGAGTGGTTGCGCTCGTCACGCGTAGAGGCGGGCCTTGTGCCCGCCCAGGCTGGCCACGAGGGCCTCCCCGCCGTTCGCATTGAGACCGACGGCAAGCGCAACCAGGTCATCGCGCTGGTGGCGGCGGCGATCGAGCCGGACCTGTACTCGGAAATCGTCAGTGGCGACACGATCGAGAGTCTCGGGTATCTGCTCGAAAAACCCGTCCCCTACCGCGGCGCTCCGGAACTGTTCTGCCTCGACTTCTACAGGTTCTTTGACATTCCCCAGCTCGAAGCCATGGCCGCGCCGGTAAGAGTGAAGAAGGTCGAGCGTCCGCCGGCGTCGAGCGATGATTAGCTCGGGAGACTTCGAGAGTTTGAACACATGTCATGCTGAGCGAAGCGAAGCATCTCTGTCTTTCGTCCAGGCAAATGCTGCGATTCTTCGTCGCCTGCGGCTCCTCAGAATGACGTGCCGGAACACACTTTCTCTGACGAAGGGAGACTCATGAGGAATCGAACCATCGGATCCCTGGAAAGCCGCCGGGCGTTCTTGAAGGGCACGGCAGAAAAGATCTCCGCGGCGCTGCTCATCGCGGAAGGCGCGCGGACCGCAAACGCGTTCGCTGCGCCCCGAGAGGCACTACAGGCCCATGAGGTTCGCAGCCCGGCGCCCAGGCTCAAGATCGGCGTCTTCGATCCGGCCTTCAGCGACCTCTCGCTCGACCAGCTGATTGAGATGGTCAAGGAATTCGGTATCGAGGCTATGGAAATCGGCTCCGGCAACGATCCCGGCCACGCGCACTGCGATCTCGACGGCCTGCTGGCCGACGATTCCAGGCGCCGCGCCTACATGCAGCAGTTCGAGAAGAACAACATCATGGTGAGCGCCTTCAGTTGCCATGGCAATCCCGTGCACCCCGATACCGAAAAGGCCAGGCGCGAAGACGCCGTCTACCGCAAGACCATCGATCTCGCGGCCAGGACCGGCGTCAATCGCATGGTCTGCTTCTCCGGCTGTCCCGGCGACGGCACCGGCAAGCATCCCAACTGGGTGACGACGCTCGAAACCGACGAATTCGTCAACATTCTCAAGTGGCAGTGGGACTCGGTGCTCATTCCGTACTGGAAGGACCTAAACGCCTACGCCGGGCAGCGCAACGTCAAGGTTTGTCTCGAAATGGACGGCGGCTGTTCGGTGTTCAACGTCGCGACCCTGCTGAAGCTGCGCCACGCCGCGGGCGAGAACATCGGCGCCAACCTCGACCTGAGCGGGCTGTTTCAGTTCGGCGTCGACCCCATCGCCGTGATCAAGAAACTGGGCGGGGAGGGCTGCCTCTACCACATGCACGGCAAAGACATTTTCATGGACGCCCAGAACGTCGCCGTGAACGGCGTCGTGGACCTCACGCCGTATGAAGACATCGCCCACCGGTCGTGGTCTTACGGCGACATCGGTTACGGTCACGACCTCGGTGTCTGGAAGGAAATTGTGGAAGAACTCAAAGTGGCCGGATACGACCACGTGATCAGCATCGAGCACGAGTCGCCGTTCACCACGGCGCGTGTGGGCGTGGCCAAAAGCGTGGAGGCGCTGGACGATATTTTGCTGGATCGCGCTACGGTGAGAGCAGCCTCATGAGGCCGAAACGAACGCCTTCATCAGCGCCAGGGCCTCGCGATCGCCGAGGCCGAGATGCGAACCGAGTGGCGAACCGAGGAAGATAAACTCCCCCGCCCCCAGGCGGACTCGTTCGGCCACCGCCATGCGATCGAGGGTCGCGAATGCCCGCTGCGGGCTCAAGACGGGTAGCACGCGGCTGAAGTCCCGCACGGCCAGCCGCTCGGGCCAGTCATAATGAACGTAAGGGAAAGACTCAAGGCTCGCCTCCAGATTCCAAAGCTCGACCGGCGCCTCCAGGCGGATCCCGAAATACCGCTGCAGCAGATTCCGCTCGCTGGCGAAGCCCCCGGCATCGGTATAAGCAGCGCCGGATTCGTACACCACCGTCGCGCCGCGATCGGTCAAACGGCGAAGCGCCCCGGCAACATCCGGCGAACGCAGGACGCCGCCTGGAATGAGGATCACGTTGTGCCGTGAAGAATCGGCCGACAGGACCAGTTCGGCTATCCGTTCGACGGGCGACGGCAGAAAGGGTACATTCGCCATCGCCAGGGCCCGCGCGAATCCGCTCCGCGACTCCGGCAGCACGCAGTCCGTGCCGAGATCGACGAGGGCGCACGCCGGACCCGCCGCGGGTGCGGGAGGTCGATATCCTGTCCAGTGCCCGCTGGCGAGCGCACCGGGAACGGCGCAGGCTGCCACTTCGAGGAATCGGCGCCGCGAGACCGTCACCAGAGCCTTCCCTGGCATCAGAGTCTTCCCCCGCATCAGAGCCTTCCCTGAATCAGCCGGTCGATGGCCGCCGCCGTGTCGTAGAATTGCTGGTCCTGCGCGAATCGATAGCGATCCTCCATTTCCGCCACCAGCCAGCCGTCGTAATTCACCTTCTCGAGCGCGGCGTGAATCGCCTTCCAGTTGTTGTTTCCGAGGAAGAGATTGGTATAGACGCTCTCCTCGCCGCAGCGCCCGCGATGCTTCTTCACGTCCTTCAGATGAATGCGCGTGATGTCGGGCCCGTGCATCTCGATCCACTGCTCGGCAAACCCGGTGTCGTGGATATTGCCCACGTCGAGGTGCAACCCGACCCAGGGCTGATTCACGTCCTTGAGAAACATCTTGAACTCGCGCGGGCTCATCAGGAATCGCTGCTCGGAGTTGCAGTTCTCGCATCCGATCTTGACCTTGGCGGCCGCGGCTTTGGGACCGAGTTCCTGCATCGCCTCCACCGAGCGCTGATAGACCTCGTTATACGGCACCTCGGCGGTCACCAGTCCCACCACCACCAGGACCGCGTCCGTCTTCACGATCTGCGCCGTCTCGAGCTGCCGCTCCACGATCCGGCGCGCCTGCGTCCGAACCTTGGGATCGCGCGCCGAAAGCGGCGTCTCCCAGTGAAGGCCCGTGGAGACATTCGACACCACCAGCCCGGCGTTCTGCACCTGACGCAGCAGGTCCGCGACTTGCGCGTCCGTCGTGCTCATCTGGAACCAGGGGACGTCGCCGAGCCAGAGTTCCACGCCGTCGTAGCCGGACTTCTTGATCAGGTCGAGACCCTGCTCGAAGCTCCAGCCGTGAGGAATCATGTTGTCGCCGATCGATTTCTTCATGAAGCGCGCTCCCGTTGTAAGTGCCTGCGGGCGAATGTTAGCTCACTTTGCCGTCGATTGAAAACCATTTCTGGTCAGGGAGGTTCAGGAATACCCCATGCATTGTGGCCGCTTTGACGAAGTTGGCGATAACCACACCTCAAGGCGCGCCCGGCCGGTCAACGTTTCCTCCTTGACAATGCCCTCGCCCTGCGCCATATTGCTTGAGTTTTCGCGGGTTCGACCGTGCCTTGCGCAAAGCGCGCTCCGGGGGGGAGACCGGGCCGCGCAAATAGCCAGCGGGGAGGTTTCATGAACAGGGTAGTGAGGTTGTTCGGCCTTTTTGTCCTCGTTTTTTCTTCGGCCGTCTTTGCCCAAGTTGACACGGGCGCCGTGCTCGGCGTTATCAACGACGCTTCGGGCGCCGTGATTCCCGGGGCCAAAGTTGATCTGGTCAACGTGCAGACAGGCCTCACCCTCACCGCCACGGCGGGAAACGACGGAGCCTACATCTTCACCCCGGTGAAGATCGGATCCTATCGCCTCGAGGCGCAGGCGCAGGGCTTTGAGAAGGCGGTCCAGGATAACGTCACCGTCCAACTCCAGCAGCGGGTGGTGGTGAACTTCACCCTCCATCCCGGACGCGTGACCCAGACCGTCGAGGTCACCGGAGCTCCGCCCCAACTGCAGACTCAGGATGCGTCCGTGGGACAGGTGGTTGGCGCGCGCGAAGTGAACGATCTGCCCCTCAATGGACGCAATTTCACCTTTCTGGCCCAAATCGTCGCGGGAGTGAACACGCCGGAGGCCGATACGCGCGGCAATGCCGCTTCGGGCGCTTTTTCAGCCAATGGTGAGCGTCCTGCTCAGAATAACTATCTGCTCGACGGGATTGACAACAACTCCAACACCATCGACTTTCTGAACGGCACCAACTTTGTGGTGCTCCCCCCGGTCGACGCCGTTCAGGAGTTCAAGGTCCAGACAAGCAACTATAGCGCCGAGCAGGGCCGCGCCGGCGGAGCCATCCTCAACGCCACCATCAAGTCGGGAACCAATCAGCTTCACGGGGACGTCTGGGAGTTCCTCCGGAACGACAAGCTGGATGCCGCCGACTTCTTCGAAGATGCGGGCCAGATTCAAAAAGGCGAGTTCCGGCAGAATCAGTTTGGATTTACCGTGGGCGGGCCGGTGGTGATTCCGCACGTGATCAACGGCCGCAACAAGCTCTTTTTCTTCGGCGACTACGAGGGCCTGCGCCGCCGGCAGGGAAGCGTGTTTACGAACTCCGTCCCCACAGGCCTGGAGCGCGACAGCGGATTTTCCAATCTGTCGGAACTCGTAACGGAGCAGGCCGGAAACTCCACCACCACCGACGTGCTGAAGCGGATATTCCCCTTCGGAGCGGTCCTGGATCCCGCCACAACCCGCGCCGTCGTCTGTGGAACCACGGACGCAGTCACGGGGTTGGCGGCCCCGACCTGCGCTTCGCAAGGTGTCCCGGCCGGCACCACCCTCAGCTATATCAGCGATCCGTTCTACGGGGCGAACGGAACCACTCCCGTCGGCAACCGGACCGATTTCACCGGCGCCTGCCCGAGTTCTTCCGCGTGCCTGCTCAACCAGCTTCCCGCCGGCCGGATTGACCCGAATGCCATCAAGCTCCTTGGCCTCTTTCCGGCCGCTCAAAGAGCCGGCATCGTGAACAACCAGACGTCCAATCCCGTTCTCAGCGAGAACCGAAACGCCTTCGACACGCGAATGGACTATACCGCAAATGAAAAGAACCAGATATTTGGCCGGTTCAGCTACGTGAACGACCCCGAATTCATTCCCGCGCCGTTTTCGGGCATCGCCGACGGCGGCGCTTTTCAGCAGGGCAGTCAGACCGCGCTGTCCGAACAGAGTGTCCTCGGCTGGACGCGGAGCCTCTCATCGAGCACCGTCAACGAGGCGCGGGCGGGACTCACTTACATTCACACCTCCCGTAGCGGGCCCGAGGGCAACACCCTTAACATTCCCTCGCAGTTCGGAATCCAGGGCGTTCCCCAGGTCGCGTTGAATGGCGGCTTGCCGGCGTTTACCATCGGGGGCCTGAACACCCTGGGGACAAACGCCTTCCTGCCTTCCGACGAGGTCAACAGTAATTTCCAGGTGACGGACAATTTCAGCAAGGTCTATAACAAACATTCCTTCAAGATGGGAATTGAGTTCCAACATATCAAGTTTTCCACGTTACAACCGTCGTGGTCGCACGGGCAATTCGACTACGGCGGGACCTACACGGGGGGCGACAACACCGGGATCGCGCAACTCCTGCTCAGTCCCATCGCCACGAGCGTTCCCGGCGGAGTGAATTATGTCGGCGGCGCCGATACCGTCTTTACCTCCAACATTGCCTTAGTCGATGACGTGCACAACTACTATGGAATGTACTTTCAAGACGATTGGAAGCTGACGCCGAAGCTGACCCTCAATCTCGGGCTCCGCTGGGAGTATTTCGGCTTGCCCAATGAGGTCCACGGACGGCAGGCGAATTTTGTTCCCGGAATTCCCTGCCAGCCGCCTTCCGGGAGTGCCGCCTGCGCGCAGTATCTCGTGCCTGACTCCCAAAAGAACCGGAACATCTTTGCGACCTTCAGCCCGGCCGTGGCCCCGGACGGCTTCAGTGCCGCGCTGGCCACCGATGGGATCAATCTGAATTTTGTGCAGAATAAACCGCAGCTTGCCGATTCTCAGAACCGCAACTTCGCCCCCCGCTTCGGCTTTGCTTACCAGGTCTCGCCCAAGCTCGTGGCGCGGGGTGGATATGGCATCTTTTACGGCGGCTTTGAAGTTCAAAACGGAAATAACCAGGGCAACAGCTTCCCTTACCAATTCAACTTCGGGCTGTTTAGTCCCAACTCCAACACACCCATTACGGTGCCGGGCTTGGCCAACGCGCCCGCGGGCTGCACGACTGCGTACACTTTCGAGCTCGGCTTCGCCTGCACCCCGCTCGATCCCTCCTTGGTGCCCGGATTCGGCGTCGGCATGACGGGTCTGCAGACGAACTTTCAAACTCCTTATTCCCAGGGTTGGAACCTCACCTTTGAATACGCTTTTACCCCCACCCTCACCCTGACCATGGGTTATGTGGGCAACACCACGCACCACCTGGAGCTTTTCAAGGGGACCAACACCGTTTCGCGGATCCTGCCGCCGAACACCTGTCTGGAAGCGCCCGGTTGTCCCGGCCAGAACCCGGGCAACATCAGTTATGTGCCCTTCCCCGATTTCTCAACCGGTCAGACCTACCAGACCACAGACGGCGACAGCTATTACAACGGTCTGCAGACGACCCTTGAGAAACGCTACTCCGCCGGTGTGACCCTTTTGGCCACGTACACGTACTCTCGTTGCCGCGGCGACGCCGCCGACCTCCTGAACGGGACCGCCATCGGCTCCTACCGGGCGGTGAATGTTCCGGGCGCCGGTATTAAGTTTGATTACGGCGATTGCGACTTCGACATCCGGCACGTCGTCCATCTGAGCGGCGGATATGAGCTTCCGATTGGGACGGGCAAAGCTCTGCTGGGCGGCGCCGGACGGAGGACAAACCTGCTGGTCGCAGGCTGGAGCACGCAATGGATCGCCACGATTGAAGGCGGCCAGCCGATCACGCTCACCTGCGACACCGGAACGGCCGCTGGCGTTGGCTGCTACGATTTTATAAACCCCGGAGTGAACCGGCACGGTTCGGGAGCGCCCGATCACTTCCTGAACCCCGCGGCCTTCACCCAGCCCTGCCCGCCGCCCGCTTTCCCGCAACCTTCGACCTGTATTCCCGGCCTGACGGGGCTCGCGTTGCTCGGCGGAACCGCGTCTCAGGTTTCCGGACCTGCCATCGGCCGCCTGGATTTCTCGGTTTTCAAGAATTTCCAGCTGTCGGATCGCTACCGCTTGGAATTCCGTAGTGAGTTTTTCAACATTCTCAACCATCCCACGTTCAACTCTCCGGGATTCGGCGGTAACGGCGTAATTGCGATCCCAGGGTCCACGGATTTTCTCAACACAGCCTTCGGCGAGATTGGATCAACGCGCTTCCCATTTAACGACCCGCGCCAGATCCAGTTCGCATTGAAGCTCTATTACTGAAGCCGGACCATTGACGATCGCGGTGAAGATTGCTAGTGGCGGGCCGGTCCGGAAGTCCGGTCGGCCTTCCGGGATTTGTGGCCCTTCCTTGACAAGCTCACCGCGGTCGCGCCATATTGCCAACAGGTATTTGCCGCGTCGCGCGGATGAGCACTGGCACGGGTGAACGGGTCCCGGGGACTCCAAGGGGGGTAGGGCGCAGCGAGCCCCAGGTTCGCGGAGTCGCTTTCTACCTTCATGTGGCCACGGCTCACATCCGGCCCCGTCATCGCTTGCGGTGCGATAGTCTCTGCGTTGCCCCGTCTTCCTCCGGCGAAATCCCAACCTCTTAACCAACGGCTTCGAGTCAAGTCGAATCGGGAGGCGTCATGAAAAAGACCGTTTGGATCATGTCCTGCTCGATCGGTATCTGCCTGCTGGCCTGTACACCCAGCCTGCTTGCCCAGGCGGTAGGGTCGATTACCGGAACCGTCACGGACCCGAGCGGCGGTGTGGTTCCGGGCGCCAAAGTCACCGCCACCCGGATCGAGACAGGCGTTTCGCAGTACACGGTCACGAGCGGCGCCGGCATCTATACGATTCAGAACCTCGTCGTGGGCAATTACAACGTCACCGCTGACGCGACAGGCTTCAAGGCCGGTACGGCGTCCAATGTCACCCTCGATGTCTCCCAGCAACGCGAGGTGAACTTCACGCTGGCACTCTCGGGAGTCACCTCCCAGGTCAAAGTCACTGCCGCGCCTCCGTTGCTCAACACCACCAACGGAACGCTGGGCGGCTTGGTGAACGCGGAACAGGTGCAGGATCTGCCTCTGAATGGCCGCGATATCACCGGCCTCGTGTACCTGCAACCCGGCGTGGTCTCGAACACGGGCGGTATGGGGTGGATGGACAACCAGGGGCAGTGGATCAGCAACGGCAATCGCGGCGAGACCATGACCGGAACCCTGGACGAAGGAGACATCAGCGATGCCGAGATGGGGACCTTGCAGTTCACGAACTTCAACCTCGACGCCATCGCGGAATTCAAGGTGCAGCAGAACAATTACTCCGCCCAGTACGGCCAGGGGTCGGGCAGCATTACGCAGATGGTGAGCAAGTCCGGCACCAACGAGTTCCACGGCAGCCTGTTCGAATTCCTGAGAAACAGCGCCTTTGATGCGCGCAACTTCTTCGCCACCGGACCCGGAGTGGCGGGCGGTGTCCCGCCTTTCCGGCGGAATGAATTCGGCGGAACGTTCGGCGGGCCCATCAAGAAAGACAAGACCTTCTTCTTTGTGGAATACGCCGGTTTCCGGCAGCGGCTGGGAGAACCCAACATCGTCGCCGTGCCCACGCCCGCGGAGAAGGCCGGCATGGTGACCATCCCCGACCCGGTGACGGGCAACTCGGACACGCTCCAGGTGCCCTTGAATCCGGTGGCGGCGTCAATCCTCTCCAAGTATCCGGATCCCAACCAGCCGAACGGGCTGCTGGGACCCAATACCTTCAATTACGTGTTCTCGCAACCTACCAATGACGATCAGTGGTCCGCGCGGCTCGACCATCATTTCTCCTCCAAGGATTCGCTCTTCGCGCGCGCCTCCTGGGTCAACAATATTGCCAAGGAGACAGACTCCTGGGCGGCCGAACTCGGGGGAGCCGGCTTCGCCACGAGCAACGTAGGCGAGGCCCGGAATTACACCCTCAGCGAAACGCACCTGTTTTCCCCGACCTTGCTCAATGATTTTACTTTTACGCTCAACCGTGGCATCGAAGGTGTGCCCGAGGCTCCGGCGGAATTCAACACCACGAATACGCAGTTCGAGGATGGCAGCCTGCAAGGTTGGGGACCCGACACGTTCGAAACCAAGTACGTCACCACCGTCTTTGAGTACAAGGACAACGTTGCCTGGACCAGGGGCCGCCAGTCGTTCAACATCGGCGGCAACTTCCGCCGGGAGTGGGACAATGGCACCGGCGTGACCTCCTACGGCCCGAGCGGCCAGTTCAATTTCAATGCCGGGACCACACTCCCGCAGGCGATCCCTTCCATCAGCGGAGGCACGTCCCTGCCCGCCGGCTCGCCGAGTCCCAGCGGCTTGATCAGCATGATGGAAGGCGCCGTCGATTACTACGCGCGGTCGGTGGCCGCCACTGGCTACGGCCCGCCGGGCGGCGGATTCACCTGGTGGGGACTGCGGCGCTCGATGATGGCCGGGTACATTCAGGACGACTGGAAGGTCAACCAAAAGCTTACGCTGAACCTCGGGCTCCGCTACGAATACGACACCGTGCCCTGGGAAGTGGGCGATCGCCTGTCGCTGCCGGCCGAGTCAGGCGCTCTTTACGGACACTTTATCGTCAATCCCCAACCCCTCTGGAAACCCGACCGGATCGGAGGCGATTTTGGACCCCGCCTCGGCCTTGCCTACAACATGGGCCACAATACGGTTTTGCGAGGCGGGCTCGGCATATTCACCAACACAATTCCCACCGTCTACCCCGATCAGTCGCTGGTCGATTTTCCGGTCGCTTCTCTCAGCGTCCTGCCCAGCGCAACCTACTCCCTGTCTCCGCTGCCCGTTTCCCTGCCCGTGCTGACGAGTACTTCGGGGCAGCCCCTCGCAGCGGACGGGAACACCAAGTCTGTGCCACCCAACACGCCCATCAATTTTGCCCCGTTCGCCGCCATTACCGGCCCGCTGATCGGAGATTTTCCCTCGGACACGATGCGGAATGGCTACACCATCAGCGGCAATTTCACCCTGGAACATCAGTTCGCCGGAGGCATCGAGGCCCAGGCTTCCTACGTCGCCAACGATGGCGTCAGCCTTTATACCCAGGACTACCCGAATGCCATGTACGGCGCGGAACCGCAATACACCCCTTTCACCACCATCACCCCGGGAATGTCCGAACTCCAGGTTTTTCACAACGGCGCTCACTCTGCCTATAACGCCCTGCAGGCCCAGGTGCAGAAGAACTCTGCCGCCCACGGGATCGAGTTCCAGGCCAACTACACCTATGCGAAAGACATGACGGACGCGGATGCGGTATGGAGTTCCGGTGGCCAAAACGGCGCCATCATGGAAAACAATCCAACCTGCCGCAAATGCGAATATGCGCAGGCCAGCTACAGCGTTGCTCAGCGGTTCGTTGCCAACTTTGAGTACAGCCCTCCGCTGGCGCGGTTCTCGGGGCTTCCGGACCGGCTCACGCACGGCTGGAAGATCCTGGGCATCTTTCAGGCGCAGTCCGGCCTTCCCTTCACTGTGGTTACTCCGTACGGAAGCGTGCAATACGGCTTCGACGCCTATGACGGCATCGGCGTCCGGCCATTCCTCCTGCAAAGGGCCACGCGGAGTTCCGTCCTTCAGGCGGGCTGTGGACCGCAGTTCTTCTCGAACGCTGTCATCGGCATGGATCCCGCTACCTGCTCCGGCCCCGGTGGCGGCCCGCTCGAAGGCGTCGGCACCGGCTATTTCGGCATGCCCCTCGTCACCAGTCCTGTGGCAGGGATAGGGGCGGCGCAGGCGGCTCCGGGAAATCTGGGTCGAAACACGTTCACTGGTCCCGGCTGGTCGAACTTCGATTTCTCCATCATCAAGGACACCAGGCTCACGGAGACAAAAACGCTGCAGTTCCGGGCCGAGTTCTTCAACATTCTGAATCAGGCGACGTTCGGGAATCCCGGGGCAACTCTGGGCTCCTCGGGCTTTGGAGTCATCACCTACACCGCAACCGCCGAGCGCCAGATCCAGTTCGGGCTGAGGTTGATGTTCTGAGGCCGTACCGCGGGCGTCCTCGCCCGCGATTTCCGCGCTATGCTGGGTGGCGATTGTCGCGCCTGCGACACGCGCGCTACAAGGCTGTGAAGTGAGGATCACGAAGTGGGGACATCTCTGGGCCCTATGGACAAGACGTTCCAAGCAAAGCTGAAGAAATCGCCGGCCAAAGGCGGATGGACATACGCAGTGATGCCGGATTCAGCCGAATTCTTCGGGACCAGAGGGCTGGTGAAGGTGCGGGGCACAATCGATGGTCACCCGTTCCGGGCCTCCTTTATGGCCATGGGTAACGGCATCCACATGCTGCCCGTCAGGTCTGAGACCCGCAGAATAATCGGCAAGAACGTGGGCGACACGGTCACGATTCGGCTGCAGGAGCGCCTGCCCTGAGCCTTCAAGGAGAATCACGTCTATGAATAAGACGGCGCTCTCCGCTGGCGCGGTACATGCTGTACCGGCGGATTTACAAAAAGTCCTCATGTCAGACCCGGCGGCGCGAGCAAAATGGGAAGACATTACGCCCCTCGCCCGCAACGAATGGATCTGCTGGGTTATCTCCGTCAAGAAACCGGAAACCAGAAGGCAGCACATTGAGCGGGTGCGCACGGAGCTTAAAGAAGGAATGCGCCGGCCTTGTTGCTGGCCCGGCTGTCCTCACCGCTGAACTTGCGGACTTCTGTTCGCCATCTTCCTTCCCCAAATGCCACCGGAGCGGCTTGAGCTCCGTGTCTTGTGGCGGCCCTTCGAATTCGTCGTTCCCGCGCAAGCGGGAATCCAGATCCTTTCAGCCGGGCTCATGATTCTCGATCGTTCAACCGATTCACACCATAGCGGGCCGTGAGCACGCTAAAGGGGTGAACTCAAGGAACTATGAAGCTTTTATTCATCATCATGGCGATATCAGTCTTCGAACTCGGCGTCGGAATGTTCTGCGGCCATGTGATTCAGTGCCGCACCGCTCGCGAAACAGCCGGCCAGAAATCAGAATCCCGCCGACAATTTTCCCGCGACGCTTAGGCCTGCCTCAAAGTCGCCGGCCAGAGCTCAAGCAAGTCCTGCATCCGCGTCTGGCACAGCTTGTGGCGGAAAGCGGCAGCAAGACCCTGCACTGAGCGAAGCGAAGGGCTACCCGTTACTCAAAAGCGCCGCGCTCGGAAGCTCCAGGTTTTCATCGTGGAACCGTTTTCCAGCTAAGTGTCTGAATCCATTACGAAAATAAATCTTCTCAATTTTCTCACTTTTCTCACTTTTCTCCATTGTCCCATTTTGGGATGCTAGGCTCGGAGCATGCTGGAGCAGGCTCTGAAATTCCTCGAAGCCGGCACCCGAGCGCCGAGAGGTCGGGAGAGCACGGACGAAGCCGGGATCACCGTTTTCCCTGCTGGCTTCGGCCGAACCGGTGGTATGCGAAACAGTAGGAGTGTTTCGACATCGAAGTCGTTGAGTCTCGCCCACCCTCTTTTCAGACCATCGCTTGAGAGATTATGTCGGGGCCTGCAAAGCCCCAAGTCATTTATCTTGACGCGCTCAGAACCAGTGAGGTACCCGGGAAATGGCTCGCGCCAAAGCGCAAATCGGCACGGCAGTCCGCTACGCAATAATTGCGCAAAGCCGTTAAATACATTGGATTCAATCGCCATTACTCAAAAACGCAAAAAACATCCACCGCGCCAAAGCCTGAATGTCACACGGAATCAATAAGATATGTCAAAAATGGGGGCTAGGCTGAAAGCCAGAATGTCCTTTAAAATCAGCAAAACTGGGGCTACATCGAAGACACGAAAAACGCTGTTTCCTGTCGAAACATGTGGTGTGGCAGCGCTGTAATCTTCGCGGAACCCGCACCGTTTTGTAAGCGTATAGGCGTGCAGGAACACCTGTGGCCTCAGGTCGGAACGCGGAGGGATTGCCATGGCGGGACTCTGGCAGGACATACGATTCGGACTGCGGATGCTGGTGAAAGAACCCGGCTTTACGGTGATTGCGGTCCTTACGCTGGCACTCGGCATCGGCGCCAATACCGCGATCTTCAGCCTCGGCGACGTCTTCATGTTCAAGCCGCTGCCGGTGAGGGATGCCGATCGCATGACCGTGGTCGCGGTGCAGAGCAAGACGGACTCCGATCCCAACCAGATGTCTTACCTGGATTACCTCGACTACCGTAGCCAGTCCACGTCCGTCTTCACCGACATGACGGGCTATGTCCTCGACCTGACCGGCTTAAGCTACCAGGGCCACGCCGACCGGATGATCATGGCGTATGTGCCCAGCAACTTCTTCAGCATGCTGGGACTCCATGCGGCCATCGGACGCCTGATCGATCCCGGCGAAGGCGACGCGCCCAAGACGGGGCCCGTGGTGGTCCTGGGCTACAGTTACTGGCAGAAGCGATTCAACGGCGATCGTAGCATTCTTGGCCGCACGGTCAGTCTCGACGGCAATGCCGTGACCGTGATCGGCGTGGTGCCCGAGAAGTTCCATGGCCCCTACAACGTCGTGGAACTCGATGCTTACGCGCCGGTTGGCATGCTGGCCTTCAGGTCCGGCAGGGACCTCTTCACCTCGCGCACGGACCGCGAGGTGCGCGTGCTCGCCACGCTGAAGCCCGGCGTCAGCATCCAGCAGGCCCAGGCGGAGTTGAACGTCACCGCGAAACAACTCGCTCAGCAATATCCGCAGGCGGATCAGGGCCAGGCAGCGCGCGTTTTTGCCGAGAAACTCGCCCGGCCGGAGCCCTCGGTTGCCGGTGTGATGCCGCTGGTGGCGACGATCTTCCTGGCGATGGTCGGGCTCGTGCTGCTGGTCGCCTGCGTCAACGTCGCCAACCTGCTGCTGGCGCGCGCCTCGGCGCGCGAGCGCGAAATCTCGATTCGTGCCGCCATGGGCGCAGGACGTGTCCGCCTGGTACGGCAACTGCTCACCGAGAGTCTTCTGCTGGCGATTGCTGGCGGTGTCGCGGGAGCCATCGCGGGTAACTGGGCTTGCCGTCTGCTCAACGGGTTGCGTCCGCTGGGCGACTTCCCCTTGCGGCTGGCGTTCGCGTTTGACTGGCGCGTATTCGCCTATACCACCAGCGTTGCCGTGCTGGCGGGAATCGTCGCCGGTCTCGCACCCGCCCTGCGCGTGGCGCGCGCCGAGGTCAACGAAGTGTTGCGCGAGGGCGGACGCGGCCTGGTGGGCGACAGCGGCCGGCACTGGCTGCGCCACGGCCTGGTGGTGGCGCAGGTGGCCGGATCGCTGGTGCTCCTGGTGGCCGCGGGCCTCTTTGTGCGCAGCCTCCAGAAAGCAGAAAACATCGATCTGGGATTTGATCCGCATAACCTGCTGAATGTCGGGCTCGATCCCGGCCTGCAAGGCTATGATCAGCAGCATTCGGAAGCGTTGCTGCGGAACCTGCTGGACAAGGCCAGAATGCTGCCCGGCGTCGAATCGGCCAGCATGGCCTATTCGATTCCTCTCAGCTACTACAATGACGGCGCGCGAGTTTACGCCGAGGGCCAGGCGATTCCGCCCGGCACGCGCGTGCCGGGCGCCAGCCTGAACACGGTGAGCGAGGACTACTTCACCACCATGCGCATGCGAATCCTCAAAGGCCGCGCCTTCACTCGCGCCGATGGGGTGGCCTCGGAACCGGTCGCCATCGTGAACCGGACGATGGCGGAGCACTTCTGGCCTCATCAGGATCCCATCGGCCGGCATTTCAGCTACAAAAGCGCGTCAGGGCCGTTTGTCACCGTGGTGGGCGTGGTCCGCGATTCCAAAGAGAGCGGCCTGCTTGACTCGCCCGGCATGTACTTCTTCCTGCCGCAAACACAGGCGTACCGATCGGTCCACGTCCTGCAGATCCGGACCGCGGTGCCGCCCGACTCGCTGGCCCCGGCGGTCGAAGGCCTGGTGCGGCAGATCGATCCGAACTTGCCCACCTACGACGTGATGAGCATGGACAAGGCGCTCCAGGGCGCCAACGGATTTTTCCTCTTCAAGATCGGTGCGGCCTTCGCCGGCGCGCTGGGCGGCCTGGGACTGCTGCTGGCGATCGTGGGCGTCTACGGCACGGTCTCTTACTCCGCCGGCCGGCGCAAGCACGAGATCGGTATCCGTATGGCGCTGGGCGCGCGGCCGGGATCCGTCCTGAAACTGGTAATGCGGCAAGCGGCGCTCCTGGTGGCGGCGGGCGTCGCCATCGGGATCGCGCTGGCGCTCGGCGTCACGCGGGTTCTGGCCAGCTTCCTGGTGGGCGTGAGTTCCTATGACCCGGCGACCTACGCCGTGGTGGCGGCGGCTTTGATTCTGGCCGCGCTCGTGGCATGCTATATTCCTGCGCATCGCGCGGTCCGCATCGATCCCATGGACGCGTTGCGTAACGAGTGAACCTGGCCGGCGAAAGCATCCTTTTGTGCCTCGGCGCGCTCGTACAGGGGTATGCTTCGACGCGATTGTCTTGAAAAACTGGCAGCCTTCACAGCTAGCCTAAGCATCTCACCCTCGATCCAGGATTTTGCCGGGCGCGGCGCTGCGATTTTGAGCCTGGGCGATACCGCCCGGAAACGCGGCCTGCAGTACGGCGCGACGCCGGAGGCGGACATGGCCGGCGTCCCGCCGGCTTACTCCGAGCTCTTCGCCGAGCACTGCCGGTTGCTTGCGCCCAACCTCTCCTGGGCCCACGTCTCCAGGGCGCCGGGCCAATACGACTTCTCCACCGAGCAGGGCACACTCGACTTCGCACAATCGTACTCCATGATGCTGACCGGCGCGCATTTGCTCTGGCACGAGCAGACGCCGGCGTGGTTCGCCGCGGCCGGTGACAGCGCGGCGGCACGCCAGATGGTGAGCGATCACATCCACGCCATGGCGACGCGCTTCGCGGGGCGCGTTTACTCGTGGAACGTGGTCAACGAGGCCATCAACCCAGGCGACGGGCGCGCGGACGGACTTCGCAGCTCGCCACTCCTCGCCAAGCTGGGCGGCGACTATGTCGAGTTCGCCTTCCGCACGGCGCGTGAATTCGACCAGCAGAGCGTATTGGTCTATAACGACTATGGTCTGGAGCTGGAGAACCCGGAGCAGGAGGGCCGCCGCCGGGCCTTGCTCGTTCTGCTGGATCGCTTGCTGGCTTCCAAGGCGCCCATCGGCGCCGTCGGGCTCCAGACGCATCTCAAGCTGAGGGATTGCTGCTTCAAGCAGGAAGTGTACGGGCGTTTTCTGAAAGAAATCGAGGCGCGGGGCCTGAAAATCATGATCACCGAACTCGATGTGCTCGATAACGGCGCGCCGTCCAATATTGCGCAGCGGGACAGGGCCGTGGCCGATGCCTACAAGCGCGTTCTCGACGTCGCCCTCGACAGCCCGGCGCTGATTTCAGTTGTGACCTGGGGTCTGTCGGACCGCTACACCTGGCTGACGCCGCGCTACAACCCGACTTTCGCGCGCGCGGACGGATTGCCGGGCCGTCCTCTGCCTTTCGACTCGGACTTCGCGGCCAAGCCGGCGTATTGGGCTGTGATCCGCGCGATTCAGGGTGCTCCGAAGCGGCGTGCACTTTACGTTGAGTGATGAACCTGATGCCGGCGCGTCAGCGGCTGCTGCCGGTGGAACCGGTCGCCATCTGCTCGGCCTGGGGGATGCCGGTCGTTACATCCCAACCACCACCAAGCGCCTTGATCAGGGCCACGCTGGCGTCGAGGCGGCGGCGCAGGATATCAACGGCAGCGCGCTGATCGGTGAGCTGGGTCGTTTGGGCCGTAAGAACCTGAAGATAACTGGCGATCCCGCCCTTGTACTGATTGAGCGAAAGCTCGGTTGCGCGGGTCGCCGCGTGCACGGCAAGGCCTTCGCTCTTACTTTCCTGATCGAGGATGCGCAGCGCGGACAGGTTATCTTCCACTTCCTGAAAGGCCGTCAGAATGGTCTGGCGGTAAGTCGCCACGGTCTGATCGTAGCCGGCCTGCGCCTGCTCCACGCCGCCGCGCCGGCGTCCCACGTCAAACAGGGTCTCCGCGGCGCCCGCACCCAGGGTGTAGAAGAGCGCCGGACCCTGCAGCAGCGTCCCGAGGGCCCCGCTTTCGAATCCGCCCGCCGCTGTCAGACTGATCGATGGGTAATAGGCCGCCTGCGCGATCCCGATCTGCTCGTTGGCCGCCGCCAGGCGCCGCTCAGCCGCAGCGACGTCGGGGCGACGCTGGAGGATCTCGGAAGGCAGTCCTGCCGGAACGACGGGCGGCGGTTCGGTGGCCGGAGAGAACGCAAGGTTAAGCCCGGAGGGAGGCTTACCGATCAGCACCGCGATGGCATGTTCGAACTGTGCGCGCGCCACGCCTGCATCGGTCGCCTGCGAACGCGTCGCCTCAAGTTGGGTGTCGGCCTGCTGCACATCGAGGTCGGAGGCCAGCCCGCCGGCGTGCCGGTCCTCGGTGAGTTGGAGGGTCTTCTCGTAAGCGCCTACTGTCGAATCGAGCAGTCTCTCCTGCGCGTCAGCGCTTCGCAGTTCAAAATAATCCGTGGCCAACTCGGCTTCCAGGCTGAGATTGAGCGCCGCCAGGTCGGCAGCGCTCGCCTGGGCGCTTTCACGGGCGTACAGCACGTTGTGGCGGACGCGTCCCCAGGCGTCGACCTCGTAAGAGACATCACCGGGCAGGACGTAGTCGTTGTAGGTCCTGCCCGAGAATGAGCTGACCGGTGGTTTGTTGTCGGAGGAGTGATAGCGGCTGGCGGCAGGCTGAAAGGTGCCGGTAGGGTAGAGATCGGCCCGATAGATGCGCACCAGGGCACGAGCCTGGCGGTACGCCGCCTCGCTCGCTTTCAGGTTCTGGTTCGAGACCTTAACCTGATCTTCGAGAGCGTTCAGCTGGGGATCATTGAAGGCCAGCCACCACTTTTCCGATACGTTCTGGCTCGCAGCCGGGGCGGCGGTCTGCTCTTTGTACGATCCCGGAACCTGAGCACTCGGGCGGGAGTACTTCGGGCCCACCACACAGCCGCTCAACCCGGCAGCCGCGGCACAGATGAAGCCGATCACCCGCCATCGGCTCACTGCGGGCCTCCTCCGGTCATCTCGCCGCTCTCCGGGCGTTCGACCGGCCGGACCTCTTCGCCACTCGTGATCGAGTCCGGAGGATTGACGATCACCCAATCCTGATCCGTCAGCCCCGATAAGACTTCCATTTCGGTGCCGAAGTCGCGGCCGATCCGGACGTCTTTCAGCGTCGCATGATGACCATCGTCAACCGTCGCCACCTGGGCGCCTTCCGAGCGGAAGATCAGCGCCGGCACGGGAATGAGATACGTGTGGCCGGTAACCGGTGGAAACTTGAAATGAGCCTCGGCGTAGGCGCCGGAGAGCAGCTGACCTGAAGGATTATTGACGTCCACTTCGACCAGCAACGTGCGCGAAGCCTGGTCGATGGCGTCCGCGGTGCGAACCAAGGTGCCGCGGAAACGCCGGCCTGGAAACTGCGGCAGCGTCAGATCCACAATCATGCCGCGGTGACACTTGGCGGAATAAATCTGCGGCACGCTCACGTAGACGCGAAGCACACCGACCGCGGCGATCTCAAACAGCGATGCCGGCTGCGCGCCCGATCCGGAATTGATCAACTGTCCGATATCGGTATTGCGGGCCGTGATGACGCCGTCAAAGGGCGCATAGATCTTCTCGAACGATTGCAACTCCTCGAGCCGTTTCACGTTCGCCTGGGCCGACTGCAGGGTGGTTCGCTTGGCGGCCAGATCGCTGGTGGCGTTGTCGGTGTCCTGCTTCGACACCGAGTCCGACTTCAGCAGATCCTGGTAGCGCGCAGCGGTCACCTCCGCAAGGTGGAGGTTGGCTTGCGCCGTGGCCACATCGGCCTGGGCCTGGCGGAGCTGCTGATCTACTTCCGGAGTTTCAATCACCGCGAGGAGCTGCCCCTTCTTCACATGCGCGCCGATGTCGAAGAACCAGCTCTTGAGGTAGCCGTTAGTCCGGGCAAAGACGGGCGCCGAAATATAGGGCTGGATGTTCGCGGGCAGGACCACATCCTGCTCGGCAGTCGAGGGCTTCATGCGAATGACGGCCACCGTGGGAACGGCAAGCTCATCGGTCTCGGCGCGTAGTTCTTGACGCGCCTTGAGCTTGGGCAAAATCCCGCCTACGATCACAGCCGCCACAATCGCCAGTGCAATCAGGAGGACTACGACTGCCAGTCCCCAGCGCGGCCGCCTGGGGGGCGTCTCGCGGCCGAGGGGCTCAAGATCGTTGAGTGTCTCCGGTTGGTAAGGGTCTACGGCCTTCATCGACGAGTCCGCCTACTCCAGCTAATGTCCGGTTCCGGAGTTCCGGCGGGCCTGCGCCCGCCGCTCCAGGAATCCGTGGAAAATTGCGAAAACCACCGGCACAAAGAACAGCGTGGAAACCGTAGCAAACAGCAGGCCTCCGACCACCGCACGGCCGAGCGGCGCGTTCGGCTCGCCGCCCTCGCCCATGCCCAGCGCCATCGGCAACATGCCGATGATCATGGCCAGGGCCGTCATCAGCACGGGGCGAAAACGGGTGAAGCCTGCTTCCAACGCCGCCGCCAGGGCGCTGCGTCCCTCGGCCAATTGCTCCTTAGCAAAGCTCACTACCAGAATGCTGTTGGCGGTAGCGACACCCATGCACATGATAGACCCGGTGAGCGCGGGAACGCTAATAGTGGTCTTGCTGACGAAGAGCATCCACACGATACCCGAGAGCGCGGCGGGCAGGGCCGAGATAATGATGAGAGGATCGACCCAGGACTGGAAATTCACCACAATCAGCAGATAAACAAGAATGATGGAAAAGGCCAGGCCGCCCAGCAGCCCGGCGAAGGATGAACGCATGGTCATGATCTGGCCGCGAACGATGATGCGCGAGCCGCGCGGCAGGTCCTTTTCGGCGCTCTGCACCACCCCGTCGAGGTCCCCGGCGAATCCTCCGAGGTCGCGGCCCTGAACCGCGCCATAAATGTCGATGACGGGTGCGACGTTATAATGCGACACCAGTGCCATGGTGCTGCCACGCGTAATACTGGCGAGGTTTCCGAGAATCTGCGGCGGCACTCCGTCGGGCGCGGCGATGGGAATGTTTTCGAGATCCTGGACCGAATCGAGCTTGTACTGGGGCGTCTGGCTGGCGATGCTGTACTCGACCCCGTTCTTCGGATCCAGCCAGAAGCTGGGCGACGTCTGAAAGCTTCCACTCAGCGAAATCAACAGGTCGCTGGCAACATCGTGCTCAGTGAAACCCACCTGGGCGGCCCGCGTGCGATCCACGTTGATCTGAATGCGGGGATAATCAAACGCCTGCTGGATACGCATGTCGGCGGCCCCGGGAATGTACTTGATCCTGGCCAGCAGCTGATCGGCAAAGCTACGGTTCGCTTCCAGCTTGTTTCCGACGACCTGAACATCGATGGGCGCGGGCAAGCCAAAGTTCAGAATCTGGCTCACCATGTCCGAAGGCAGGAAGTAGAACGTCACTCCGGGAAACCGGCGTCCCAAAGTCATGCGGAGCCGGTCGACGTACTCGTCCGTGGGCCGGTGGCGCTCCGCCAGCGTAACCAGGATGTCGGCGTCCCCGGGGCCGATGGGCGCCGAATTACTGTAGGACAGATTGATACTGCTGTAGGGCACCCCGATGTTGTCGATCACGCTGGTCACTTCGCTGGGTGGAATGACCTGCCGAATGTACTGCTCTACAAAATCACAGAGGCGCGCCGTCTCCTCGATGCGCGTGCCCGTCGGCGCGCGCATGTGCAACGTGAACCGGCCGCTGTCCACGGTGGGAAAGAAGTCTTCACCCAGCCACGGGAAGAGGAGTGCGGCCGACGCCAGCATGACCAGCAGGAATCCGATCGCAAACGTCCCCGGCCGTTTCAGGCAACCACCCAGCCAGCTCCGGTAGCCAGCGCGAAACCGCTCGAATCCGCGCTCGAAATGCTGTTGCTGCCGCGCCAGAAAGCGCCGCCGCGCCGGGCCCTGCGCCTGACCGGCGTCGCGCTCGTGGCCGCGGAGCAGGTAATTGGCCATGGTCGGCACCAGGGTTCGCGACAGGAAGTAGGAGGCGAGCATGGCGAAGCTGACCGCTTCGGCCAGCGGGACGAACAGGTAGCGGGCCACGCCGGTGAGGAAGAACATGGGCACGAAAACGATGCAGATGGAAAGGGTGGAGACGAAGGCGGGGACGGCGATCTGGGCGGTACCGTCGACCACCGCCGTCTCCAGTTCCTTCCCCATGGCGAGATTGCGGCTGATGTTTTCGATGGTGACGGTGGCATCATCCACCAGGATGCCGACGGCCAGGGCGAAGCCGCCCAGCGTCATGATATTGATCGTCTCGCCGAGAGCGCTCAGCAGAATCAGGGAAGTGAGGATGGACAAGGGGATTGAGACTGCAACCGTCAGCGTGCTGCGCCAGTTGCCCAGGAAGATCAGGATCATGGCCGCAGTCAGGCAGGCCGCAATCAAGGCCTCCCGCAGCACGCCCTGTATCGAGGCGCGCACGAAAATCGACTGGTCCGCCAGCGTCTTGACCTGGAGCTGAGGCGGCAGTCCCTTCTCGATCTGGGGCAATTCCTTTTTGATCTGCGAAATGATATCCAGCGTGGAGGCGCTCCCGGTCTTCAGTACGGACATCAACACACTACGCTGCCCGTCGACGCGCACGATATTGGTCTGCGGCGGGAAGCCGTCACGGACGTGGGCCACATCGCGGACATAAATCACCGTGTTGCCGACCGTCTTGATCGGGAGGTCGTTCAACTCGGAGACCCGCAAAGGACTCCCATTGGTCTCGACGTCATATTCGAAGGGACCGATCTTCGAGGTGCCGGAGGGCAGAATCAGGTTCTGGTTGCCGATGGCGGTGGTGACGTCCTGCGGAGAAAGCCCCTTGGCCTGGAGTTCCTGGGGATTAAGATCCACCATCATCTGCCGCTGCTTCCCGCCGTAAGGGTACGGCATGGCCGCGCCCTCGACGTTCAGCAGTTGAACGCGGATGAAATTCACTCCCAGATCGAAGAGCTGCTGCTCCGACATCCCGCGGCCGGACAAGCCCAGCTGCAGCACGGGCACGCTCGAAGCGCTGTACTGGATGATCAGCGGCGGCGTGGTGCCGGGAGGGGCGAATCTCAGCATGGCATTACAAATGGAGGTGACCTGGCTCACGGCCAGGGCGACGTTGACACGAGGCTGAAAAAACACCTTGATGACGGACCGGCCGTTGAGGGTCTGCGACTCGATGTGTTCGATGTCGTTCACCGTGGTCGTCATTCCGCGCTCGCTGCCGGTCACGATGCGGTCCGCCATCTGCTGGGGTGAGAGGCCCTCATAACCCCACAGCACACTGACCACCGGAATGTCGATGTCAGGGAAGATATCCTTCGGCGTGTCCAGGATGGCCAGCACGCCCAGAATCACGGTCAGAATCGACGTGACTACGAACGTATACGGCCGCCGAAGCGCGAGTCGTACTATCCACATGGGTCTGCCGCTGTTACGAACCGGTTAGATCCGGGTGCTTTCGTCGCTTGGATGGCCGCTGGAGCAGCCCCGGTGCTGGCCCCGGCGCAACATCATCCGCAGGTGATTGAGAATTCCGGGGTGGCGGTCCGAACCTGTATTAGACGGACGCCGGAAGGCTGAAGTTGCGCGCGGCAAGGCGCCTGGCCCGAGGTCGCGCGTCGAAGGCTCAGGCAAGCACCTTATCCGTCACCTGGCCAGCGACATCGGTCAACCGGAAATAACGGCCCTGGAATTTGTACGTGAGCTTGGTGTGATCGATGCCAAGGCAGTGCAGGATCGTGGCCTGCACATCGTGGATATGCACGGGATCGTGCAGGATATTGTAAGAATAATCGTCGGTCTCGCCCAAGGTAAACCCGCGCTTGACGCCGCCGCCAGCCATCCACATGGTGAAGCACCGCGGATGATGGTCCCGACCGTAATTGTTGGCGGTGAGCTTGCCCTGGCAGTACACGGTGCGGCCGAATTCCCCGCCCCAGACCACCAGCGTATCATCCAGCATGCCGCGCTGCTTCAGATCCTCGACCAGGGCCGCCGACGCCTGGTCGACGCCTCTGCATTGCAGGGCGATATCGCGCGGCAGATCGTTGTGCTGGTCCCACCCGCGGTGGTAGAGCTGCACGAAACGCACGCCACGCTCAGCAAGCCGGCGCGCGAGCAGGCAGTTGGCCGCATAGGTTCCGGGCTTGCGCGAGTCCGGCCCATACCTGTCGAAGACGGAGTCGGGCTCCTTCGAGAGGTCGGTCAGCTCCGGCACCGAAGTCTGCATCCGGTACGCCATCTCATACTGCGACACGCGCGTCTCGATTTCCGGATCGCCATACTCCTCCGCGAGAAGGCCATTCAGCTTGGCAATCCCATCCAGCATGCGGCGGCGGGTGACGGCGCTGATCCCCGGCGGATTTGAAAGATAGAGAACCGGATCACCGCTCGAGCGGAATTTCACACCCTGGTACTTCGAAGGCAGGAATCCGTTGCCCCATAATCGTGAGAACAGGGGCTGGTCCGGATTCAAGGCGTTGGCCTGCGAGATCAACACCACAAATGCGGGCAGATTCTGGTTCTCGCTGCCCAGCCCGTAACTCACCCACGCGCCCATACTGGCCCGGCCCGGTTGTTGAAAACCCGTCTGGATGAAAGTGATCGCCGGATCGTGATTGATGGCTTCGGTGTAGACCGTCTTCACAATGGTGAGGTCATCGACGATCCGGGCCGTGTGCGGCAGCAGTTCGCTGACCCAAATTCCTGACTTGCCGGCCTGGTTGAACTTGAAGATGGAAGGGGCCACCGGAAACGACGACTGGCCTGAGGTCATGCCGGTGATGCGCTGGCCCATGCGCACCGAGCCCGGCAGCTCGGTTCCCTGCCACTCCGCCAGTTTCGGCTTGTAATCGAACAGCTCGATCTGCGACGGCGCGCCCGACTGATGCAGGAAGATTACGCGCTTGGCGGTGGGAGCGAAATTCGGGAAGCCGACAAGGCCGCCGGTTTTCGGGTCGCGCGGCTCCGCCGCGAAGCCGTCGCGGTCGAGCAGCGCCGCCAGCGCCGGGATCCCGATCGCCACCCCCGCCGTGCTGCGACGGAAGAACTGCCGCCGCGTCATCGAGAGCCTGAGTTGTTCTTCATCCATAGGATCACCTCGTCGCACCGGGAAGGCACGTCCGGCCTTTACTTAACGAACGGATTCCGCACCCTGACTCCGACGATTGTTTGCCCGTGGTTCATATCTTCGCTCAGCAATTCGGCGGCTCCGTCCTGCTCAGCCGCGGCAAGAATCATTCCATCCCAAAAAGAAATCTGTCTGCTCTCGCTGATTTCGGAGGCCCTCACGACTGTCGCAGGCATGACGAATGACCTGACCCAAAGGCTGAAGTCCCGGACGATTGCTCTCGCCTCACTCGGAACCAGTGGCTTCCTAATCTTCCGGGTTACGTTAACGTAAAACTCCTGTAGCACCTGGGTGCTCAGGTAGCCCGTTCCGGTCTCCCACAGTGCGGCCAGGCACTGTTTCGCTGCGATGTGTTTCGACCCAGCGTCGGCATCATGGGCGTAAACGAGAATATTGGAGTCGATGAAGACCTTCCGGTTACCGCTCATGAAGTTCCTCACGGCTGGGCAGTTTTCCGCCGCCGAGGTGGTAGCCGGACTCCATGCGAGCCAGGGACCTGGCCCTCGCGCGCTCGTATTCTTGCGCGTCATTGACGAGTCTCTCGAGTTCGCCGGCAAGGAGTCCACTGATACTGGTGCCGCGTCGCGCGGCCACCACGCGGGCGCGTTTTAGCAGCATCCGATCAATGGCGACAGTAATGTTCTGCTTCATGGAACACCCTCGGTCCCCAGTATACACGTAAAATACGTGAAACAGCATCATCTGGGGCGACTTGCTACTGGTTGGTGATCGTCTCATCCAAATTCAAGATCGTGCTCGCGACCGTGGTCCAGGCGGCAAGTTCACGGACGTCGATTTTCGAACTGCACTGGCTAGCGCCCACGCTCAGCAACTTCAGCGCCGCAGCGCGATCCTGCCGGTAATCAATCAACTCGTCCTGCGCCAGGCCGGCGAGAAGCGCCCGCTCCTGCGGACGTGGATATCGCGCCGTGGCGAGCCTGAACATAAAGTCAATGCGCTGGGCAGGATCGTGCCCCGCTTCCAGGATGGCGCGCTGGGCGAGCATCCTGGCTGCCTCCACGTAGGTGGGATCGTTCATCAGCTCCAAAGCCTGCAGGGGCGTGTTGGTCGCAACGCGCCGTGCCGCGCACTTCTCGCGGTCGGGAGCATCGAAGGTGGTGAGCTCGGGCGGCGGCGCCGTCCGCTTCCAGATGGTATACATCCCTCTCCGGTAGAGATCGCCTCCGGTGCCCTGGTGATACGTCTGGGCGGTGAACCCTTCGCCATAGGCCATATCTTCCCAGACGCCCTTCGGTTGATAGGGATAGGCGCTGGGACCACCGATCTTCGGGTTCAGCAGGCCGCTTACGGCGAGGGCGTTGTCGCGAATCTCCTCGGCGGACAGCCGGAAGCGCGGCCCGCGTGCCAGCAGCCGGTTGTCGGGATCGCGCTCCTCGAGTTCCGGCGAAGCCTTGGACGACTGCCGGTAGGTGGACGAGGTAACGATCAGGCGCTCCATGGCCTTCACATTCCAACCGGTGCGCATGAACTCGGTTGCCAGCCAGTCCAGTAGCTCCGGATTGCTGGGTGGCTCGCCCTGCGCTCCGAAATCCTCGGAGGTCTTCACCAGGCCAATGCCAAAGTTCTCCTGCCAGAAGTGATTCACGGCCACCCGCGCGGTGAGTGGATTTGCCGGATCCACGATCCAGCGCGCCAGGGTCAGACGATTGAGCGGCGCGCCCGCCGGCAACGGCGGCAGGAAAGAGGGCACGCCGGGCGTGACTTTATCTCCCGGATTGTCGTACTGGCCGCGGCCGAGAATGAATGTGTCGCGCGGCTTCTTCATTTCGGCCATGACCATGGTAGTGGGGATGGCCTTCTTCAGCTTCTCTTTCTGCTCGCGAAGGGATTTCAATTGAGCATAAAGCCGGCGATCCTCCCGGGGAGCTGCGACACCGAGGTAGTATTCGCTCAGCCGCCGCTCGCGATCCTTAAGTTGGTTAGCGGCCTTCATCTCCGGAGTCTCGGCCTTGTCGAGTTCACCGATGTCGGCTTCGGCGGGGGGCTTTTCCGGCTCCAGGCTCTCGATTTCGGTGGCGGGCTTGCCGGCGAGATCGGCAAGGAGTGCGCGCGCGGGAGCCTCCACGGCCAGAACTTCGGATTCCTCCGCGCGGAGCGTCCGGCTGTAAATGCGGAAATCGTCGATCTGTCCCTTGAACGGCGGGCCCAAGGTCTTGTTGCCGATGGAGAGCGGGGCCGGAGTCCGGATGCTGCCGCTCAGATGGTCTCGAACGATCACCGTGGGAAGAGCCTTGCCGTCAAGGTACATCGTTATGCCCGCAGCGCGTCCGGAACCGTCGTAATTCACCACCAGGTGTTGAAGCCCGGTGAAGTTCATCGAGTCGAAAGTTGGCGCGCCAAGCACGCGATCGCGCGTCTCGATCTCGATCGCATCGTCGGGCCAGTGGTTTGCCAATCGGATGCGCAGGCGGAAGTCACGCTTGAAGACGTCGCTGAAGGCCGCGTCTTCCAAGGCGACCTCATACCCGCGCCAGTTCGCTGATGGGTCGCGCTTCTGGACCACGTCCAGCGGCTTCGAACCGTCCGGATTCAACCAGAGAGCCAACGCAAACGCCTGCTTGCGATCGAAGTCGCCGGATGCCGCCCCGCTACCGCCAAAATCCACCTCAGTCTCGCCAGTGAAACCCGCCGCTTGCCGGATCGCGCCGTCGCCATACACCACTTCGCCGCGAGCGGCCCTGGCACCCTGGCCGTGTCCGGACGAGTCCTTGAGATTGCCCTCGAATTCGTACCAGGCGGCCAGGCCATCGCGGGAGGGCTCGGGCAGTGTACTGAGATGCTCCTGCCGCCACTGGTTCTCCCCGGCAACGATCTGCTTCTCGGGCAGTGCGGCCAGGACGGCGGCAATCCGGTGATCCAGATCCTGCATTCCGCGCTGCTGCTCCGGCGAGGGCAGCGCCAGAACCGGATCAGCATTACCCTGGGTGCCGTCGAGGCCGCGCTCCGGTACCGTATTGAAAAAGGCGAAGAAGCTGTAGAAATCCCTCTGCTTGATGGGATCGAACTTGTGGTCGTGACAGCGCGCGCAACCCATGGTCAGGCCGAGCCAGGTGGTCGCCGTGGTACTGGCGCGATCCACCACGTACTCCACGTGATATTCAGCCGGAATGGCACCGCCTTCGAAATTGATTTCGTGGTTGCGATTGAACCCGCTGGCGATCTTCTGTTCCAGGGTGGCGTTCGGCAACAGGTCGCCGGCGAGCTGTTCGACGGTGAACTGGTCATAGGGTTCATTGCGGTTGAAAGCCGCGATCACCCAGTCGCGCCACGGCCACATCTCGCGGAGGCTGTCGATGTGGTAGCCGTGAGTATCGGCGTAGCGCGCCAGATCCAGCCAGGGCATGGCCATGCGCTCGCCGTAGTGAGGGGAAGCCAGAAGCCGGTCCACGTGTTTCTCGTAAGCATCCGGCGACTTGTCAGCGAGGAACGAATCGAGATCAGCGGGCGTCGGCGGCAGGCCGGTAAGATCGAAGGAGACGCGGCGCAGCAGCGTGGCCCGGTCGGCCTCCGGCGACGGCTTCAATCCCTCGCGCTCCAGCCGCGCCAGCACAAAGTTGTCGATAGGATTGCGCGGCCACCTCTTGTCCTGGACCTCCGGCACCGGCGGGCGGCGGGGCGCGATCCAGGCCCAGTGGCGTTCCCACTTCGCGCCCTGATCGATCCACGCTTTGATCGTCTCGATCTGCTCCGCGGTAAGCGTGCGGTTGGCGAACACCGGGGGCATGCGGAAGGCCGGGTCCGAGGAGCTGATCTTCAGATAAAGCTTGCTGTGCGCCGAGTCGCCGGGCGTGATGATCCGGTATCCGCCGCGGTCGGCAAACAAACCCTCGGTGACGTCGAGGCGCAGATTCGCCATGCGCTGCTTTTCATCGGGACCGTGGCAGGCAAAACACTTGTCGGCGAGGATGGGCCGGACCTCGCGGTCGAAGTCGATCGTCCGCGCCGGTGAGCCGGCGGCGACGAGAGCGCGTCGCGGCCCCAGCAACAATCCGGTGCCAACTGCGACCAGCAAACAGAGCCGAAGCGAGCCAGACTTCACGAGTCCGCCTCCCGATAGAGTGTGCCGAAATCAAGCATCCGGCATATAACTCCGAGCGCGTCCAACTTGCCGCCCGTCGCTTCACGCGCGAGTATGAGCGAAAGTATACACCACGGATGCCAACCGGCACCCCAAATCCGTATGCGGAATGAGGGTTCGTGGCTAAATTGGAGGGCGTTGGAGTAAGGCGTAAGTGATTGGAAACACGGCGGCCGCTATTCGAGTGGCGCGCACGGTTGTTGGCAGAAGGTGAGGGGTTGTGCACAGTCTCCGTGCACAGTCTAGAACGTAAACAAAGGACTTAACGTTGGTTAGATCAGGGATCGTGGCGTGAAAAGTGCACAGTCTGTGCACAGTATCGGGTATCAGGAATGCCAGTTAGGTCTAAGTATCTTGATACATGCGTTAGATACTGTGCACAATTATCGCCTTGACACAGCGAACGCAGAGCGTGACGAAATGCCGTCATTTTAAAGCGCTGCCGAGCTTTCCGACTATATAAAGGATGCCGCCCCCGACCAGGCATCGCAAGGCCGGCCCAGGCAAACTCCGCCAGAAGCCATGAGGCACGAAGTCGGCATCAGGACAAAGCCGGAGAGGAAAAGGATGGCGCCGGCGATCTGGGCTCTTCTCATCCTACTTTCGGCTGGCTGTCAGGAACGCTGACCTCTGGCCGCGAGGCTAAAGCCTCTATGGCCGACGCAATTCGGCGAAGGGTCGCCGTCTGACTCTCCGCTTCCGCGAGCACCTTCTTGATCCGATCGGCCATCCGCCAGAGCTTCAAGGGCAGCAGGATATAGATCACCAAAAGCACGGCCACAACCACAAAACCCACGAGGCCGAGACCCGCAAACAAACCGCCCGCGCTATCCATTTTGCCCCTTCCTGGCGGCGCTTGAGCCTGCCGCCCGATCGTTCAGTTCACCGGCAAAGTGGCGCAGCACCTCGATGGCCACATCGTTGCCCGCCGCCGCGGCTTCGTAGAGGATCTTGAGCGCCAACGAGGCGGTATTGAAGTAACGCGCTGCCCGGACCTGGCGGTCACCCTCTTCTTCGCTTCGGGATGGCCGGCTGGTTCTCAAAAAGAGGAGCGCCTCCAGGCTTCCTCTGGATATCGGCGGATTCCGGTTTTTTCTTGAACTGACTGCAGTCGATTCCGAACGCCCGCAGGCTATCACCGTCCGGGCACATTTGCAACATCTTTAAAAGGTAGTCTCCAGATGGGACGGCCTCGCCACTTTCCCACTTCTGGAACTGACGAAGGCTCACCTCCAGAAGCGGCGCCATCTCCTCCTGGATAAGGCCAAGACGCTTCCGCAGGGCGCGCACGGCAGCCGGGATCGCCGCTGCGATCTCCTCGACCTGGACCCCTAGAAAAATATTTTCACCCTAACCAAAAAGTGCTTGACACGTCCTTTTGTTCGTGATTTTATGGACGTGAACAATAGTTCAGGTGGACAAGTCCACCGCCTAAAACTATGAAGCGTATCACAGGAAAGCCGCCGCATAAAGCCATGCCAAAGGCCACGCGGACCCTGGTGCTGTCGACGCGCGGCGCCCAGGTCGAGATTGCCGGGATCGCCGAGTGCTCGCGCGGGTACGTGTGGAGCGTGATGCACGGCCGCAAGCAGCCCAGCCAGAAGCTCTGGGACGCGGTCGTGACCTGGATGGATCGACACACGCGCACGTCGCTTTCGGCGATGGCAGCTGCCGAGATGGAGGCCCATGATGGCGTGGCTTCTTAGGGTGCGCTACGCGGATCGGACGAAACGTGAGCGTCGCCTCGCTGGAATGCGAGAAGTCAGTCGGGCAATCGGCGGCTACATCAATGTCACCGCCAGGTTTCCGGTTCGCTACGTTCCCCTCGTTTCCTGCCTGCTGATCGCAGGCGGAGTGGCCCGCGCGCAGCGGATTCAGAATTCCAGATTCCAAATTCCAAAGTTCACGTCGGAGGCGATCGCCGCCGGCATGCCGGTGCCCGGTCCGGCCGAAATCGCCCGGCCGCGCGAGTTCAAGGTGGTCAACGGCAAGTTCTCGGGCCTGGCAGCGGTTTCGATTGCTGCCGCGGCCGCGGACGTCGCCCTTGGCGCATCGCTGTGTCGCCGCCGGATCCTGCAGGGAATTGAATCCTTTTATGCAGCGGGGCGCTGCAGGTTTTGCAGTGGGCATCGGAACCACGGCCCTGGCGAGCGCGGCCGGCTACGAACTCAGGCGCCGCCGGTCCCGGGCCTGGTTCATCCCGCAGCTCGCCGCCGCCGGCATTCACGCCGTGGGCATCGCTACCGATCTCGGAGGTTCCCGATGACAGCATCAACAATCCCGATATGGTCGGCTTTCGTGCTTTGGCTTTCTATTTCAGCCGTGCTGCTTTACCTGCACGGCCTGGTGGAGGACTGGTATCACGCCTGGCACGCGCGCCGGGCCTTGAGGCGAATTGATTCCGTTTCACCCCGCCCGCGCTGAAGGACCCACGCGAGGCGGGCGCGGTTCCCCTCCGCGCTCCGACCGTCCCCTCCCCCCAGGGGGCGGCCGGAGTGAAGCGGAATCGAAGCTTGACCGGCGTCTCCGGTAGCCCCGGAGCCGGAACTCTTGACCTCCTTTAGGAGCGCCACGCGATTGGGCGGCGTGGCGGGCGCCGGGCTCAGATCCTGTGGGTAGGTTGCTCATGATGAATAACAAGCTCCTGGCCGCGAGGGCCACACGCGTGGAAGAAGAGGTTGCCGACGAGCTGGCGAAGATCAGCGACCACGATGGCTTGAAGCCCGCCGAAGTGGATCGCCAAATACTTACCTGGTTCGCGGCCACCATAGCGCGCCGCCGGCGCCCAGGGCAAGCGTTGAAACAGTTTTTACGTTCGCTCGTGGTGGTTGAGAACGCGGCCTAGCGCCGCTCCCACACGTAGCGCCGTAAGGAACGTCATAAATGTTACCAGGCCCTCGAAAGTCAAAAGTCGAGAGTCGAAAGGCGCAAGACGCCCAGATTCTGCAGAGGCTCGCCAGGCGTCTTGGCTTGCCGGTTGACAGTCTCTTTTCCGGCGCACCCTCTTCCGCGGCCCGCGCGCACACGCCGGCGGTCGCGGATCGGGGTGATGCCTGTGCATCCCTTCCCACCGATACCACCGGTAGGGGACTAGCGCCGGAACGGGCCGGGGCTTCTGAAAGGAGGCCCCGGTGAAAGCTCTTGCCTTTTGGGCGGCCTGCGCCACGGTACTCTTCGCCCTTCTGCTGGTCGTTCTCGCCGCCGGCGTTCATCGACGGAACTGGTGCTTTGCCGCCTGGCTCGGCTCCGGCGTGGCGGTGCAGCTCGGGGCGGCCTGCCTGCTGGCGCTTGGCTGGCAGCGGGCGCTGCGCTATCTGGGCCAGGCGGACGAGTGGATAGCCGTCGGGCTCGCGCTCGGCGCGATGGTGGAGGCGGTAATCAGGTGCCAGCGGTCAGGCGTCAGGGACGAGGTCAACCTCACGGTGGCCATTGGTCTCGGAGCCATTCTGGCGGTTAATGCGGTTCAGACTCTGGCGGCGCGGCAGGGATTCATCGCGACTTCGGAGCTCTGGACCTGGTTTCGCAACATCGGCTTTATGGGTCCGGCTGTCTGGATGCTGCTCTCGTTTTCGAACATCGATTTCGGCCGCGCCCTGCGGGTGGCTCGCGAGCTGATGGCGAGTCCGAAGCTGGCGGAGGCTCTGGGGTTTGCGCGTTCGCTGGTTGGCTAAAGGGGGACTACTTTGTCTGAGGTTCAGCTCGATCAAATTCCGGAGCATTGCCGCTTGACGGTGCTGCAGGCGCAGGAATTCGAAAAGATCAGCCGGCGCGAGCTCTACAACCGCCTCACTGAAGGCGGATCGCTCGACTGGTCTCTGGCTCCTAACCCGGGCCGCGGCCCGAAAGAGATCAAGGTGGTCGACGCGCGTTCGCTCTCGCGCCCCGAGGCGCATCAGCGTTTCCTGCGCTCAATTGCGCGCGAGCGCATGGAGTCCTCAGAGTTTTTCGGAGCCCAGAGTCCGGCCGCCCCGTCCGATTCGAACATCCACCTCACTGGCGCAGGTGGTGACGCGAGCGATCCCCTGTCTGAACGTGGCGGCCGAACCCCGAGCTCCGAGCCGGGAACTCACCAGGGCGATCTTTTTCTCTCGCCTGTCGCCGAGCGGCTACCGGGCGAGTACGAGCAGAAGCGGATCGCCGAGCGGCGCTTGAAACTCGTCGAGCCGGTGGGGAACGGACTTTACCGGCGCCTCGGGTTCGCCACCAAGGGCGACTATCTCCGCGCCACGGCCTCAGCCCATAAGACCTCCGTGCGCAGTCTCCAGCGCTGGTGGGACGATTACCGCCGGGCGGGCGGCGGCGTGCAGGGCCTCCGGGCCCTCATGACCGACAAGCCGGGCCCCGAGGCCACAGGGCCGCGCCTGGAAGCCTGGCAGAAGCATTTCCTGGACGAAGAGCGCCTGCTGAACCACTCCACGCGCGAGCGCGCTTATGAGCGGCTGATCGCCGAAACGGGCTCTCGTCAGGCCAGCTGGGGCGTGGCGCACATCTATCAGCAGCCCACGCGCTCCGCCGTGTACCGCTACTGGGCATCACTCGGCGAGCAGGCGCCCATGGCGGCCGCGATTGAGGGCCGGTCGGCGCTCAAGGCCGCGGCGATGCAGATCTCGCGTACTTACGCCGACTGCTCTTCGCTCGACCGCGTGGGCGTGGATGAATGGATCACCGACGTCTTCACTTACAATCCGGCGAGATTACTGAAGGATGGCAAGCCGCGCGTGGGCCGAGCCTACCTGGTCACCATGCTGGACGAGCGCTCGCTCTACCCGCTGGAGGCGGTGATCGCCGAGTTTCCCTCAATCGAGGATGAGATCGATCTGCTGGTTTCGGTCTCGATGCAGTACGGGGTGCCGGGCCTGATCAATTCCGACCGGGGCCGCATGCGCGGCAAAACCTTCGGAGGCCAGTTCCGCGAGTTCGATCGCGACAAGGCGCGTTCCAGGACCGACGGGATTCTTGATCGCCTGGGGGTGGGGCGCAATATGCCGCGGGAGCACAATCCGCAGGGGAATCGCCTGGAGCGCTTTCACCTGGAGCTGGCCCGCTTTGCGAAAACCCTTCCCGGCTGGTGCGGCAACTCCCCCGAGGAGCGGGACGAATTTTCGAACGCGGAAGCGGCCATCCGGCAGCACGAGCGCTGGGTGCGCGGCGGCGACGGCGCCCCGGCCACAACGCCCTTGCTCTCCCAGGATGAACTGCTCGAGAAGGTCCGGGGATTCTTCGCGTGGTGGCGAAACGAACACTACAGCGAAGGCACGGACATGAACGGGCTCACGCCGCAGATGGTTTTCGATCGCAACCGTCCGGCCGAAGGATTCCGGAAGGTCTCGCTCGAGCTGCTCGATGCCGCCACCGCCCGCGTCTGGACCAATCACCTGGTGAAGGCGGGCGGGGTGATCGAGATCTCCGAGGGCAATTATCAGACCACGCGCTATTACTCGCACGAGCTGGTGCTGATCCAGGGCGAGCGGCGCACGGTGACGCGCTCACGTTACGACCGCTCGAAGGTCACGGTGCACGGGATCGGACCCGAGGATCCCGCCATCATTGCCCCGGCGCAAACGCGCGTGGGGGTGAGCGATCCCGAGCTGCTCGGCCAGGCGATCGCCGAGAAGGAATTCTCGCGAAACCTGCTGCGCACGGCCCTTGAGCGGCCGGCGCGCGAGATCTCGAGCTCGGAAGTGATGACCGGAGGGCTGAGCGCGATCCGGCCGCCACGCTCGCGCGATCGGGTGGAGGGTGAAATGCTCCAGCCCGTGACCAGCGAAGATGTGGCCCGCCGCGCCCTCGAACGACTGATGGAAATGGAGGAGCAGGCCCAATGAGCGCTCTGCCGCGCCTGGTCCCGAGCCCCTCTACCGATCGCGATGCCGCCCGCCACGAGCTGCGCGTCTACATGTCGCGCACCGGGATGGGCCTCTCGCAGATCGCCGAGCTTATCGGCCTGGCCCACACTTCGATGCGCCAGTTCATTTCGGCGGCGAAGTATGGCGATGGTGAGGGTGCGCTCACCTCGCGGAAGATCCTCGATTTCCTCCAGGCGAATCCTCCGGCCCGGCTTGAGCGTCCCGGGAAGCTCTACGAGACCGACTGCACGCGGGCGATCCGCTCCATGGTTAACTATGTAGGCTCGGGACGCTGGGGGATCCTGTACGGACCGGCGGGCAGCCAGAAGAGCTTTGGCCTGGAATCGATCGCGGCCGAGACGGCCGACGATCCCGAGCCGCGCGCCGTGTACCTCGAGTGTTCGCCGCGCCTCACTCCCTCCGGGCTGATGCGGCGCGTGGCCACCGTGCTCGGGGCGCCCTATGCGCAGTGCCGCGAGGGTTTGCTGCAGTCATTGCTCTTCCTGATCCGGCGCCGGCGCCATCCGCTGGCGCTGCTGATCGACGAGGCGCAGCACCTTTACCGGGCGGTCGATACCCTCGAGACCATCCGGGATCTCGGCGATAAGGCACGCGGCAAGGTGGGGATTCTGGTGGCGGGCAACGAGGATGTGCTGCGCCTGTTCGAGCCCCGGCGCGGGGTGTATTTCGAGCAGTGGCGCTCACGCATTGAGCAGAAGACGGTGCGGCTCACGGGCCTGAGCCGCGAGGAGTCGAAAGAGATCGTGCAGGCGGAGCTCGGGACGCTCCCGGCCGAGGTGGTGGCCGACCTCTGCGGGAAGCCGGTGATCGATCCCGAGTCGAAGCGGCATTACTACTCGGCGCGGCGCCTGTTCAACGCCATCCGGGATTTCAGGGAGATGAGGGATCGTGCCAGGGGGCAAGGATGAGCGAAGAGCGGGATTTGCTATGGCATCTCGAGCACGACGGCCGGCTCCGGCGCGGTGACGGCGAGGGGGACTTCCTGGCGGAGCTGGATGGCGTGCCGGTGGATATTTTTTCGCGGCAGTACTCCGATTCGATGCCCGTGTTTACCACGGTCGGAAACCAGCGCGACGTGATCCGGGTCCTGGAGGCGCTCGGGAACCGCTGTAGGGCCCTCGATCGCGAACTGAAGCGGGCCAAGAGGAGCGAGCGCTGCCTCTGGGTTGCTCTCGGCATCGCCGTGGCCTCGGTTATCGGGTGTGTCGCGATATCGGTGCTCTGATGCCCATTGATCGACATCTCGAAGCGGCGCGGCAGGACGGTCCGGTGGCCGGCTGGAAGCCGGTGGAATCGATTCCGCTTCAGCTTGCCACCTACTGTGTGAGCTGCGACCAGGTGGTGCGATCGGACCAGATGCGTAACGGGCGCTGCCCGATCTGCGGGAGCGAGTCCACATTGAATCTGGCGCGGGCACTGTACCGCGAAGGCGAGGCGGTAGCGTGATGATCGTTGCGGAGTGGCGGAAGGGAACAAGGGTTCGCTCCCAGGCCTTTGGAGAAGGCGTGGTGGAGGCCGTCCGCGGGCAGATCCTCGGGATTCGGTTTCTCCGCGGCTCCGGGTTCGTCACCTTGAACGCGGAGATTCATCCACTCGAAGTCCTTGGAAAGCAAGCTGCCGGGCAACTTACGGCAGAGAAGCCGGAGATGGAGGAGAAAAAGATGCCACGCGGAACACCCCTGCAAGTCGACATCGATAAGCTGCGTTCCCTCGCCGCCCAGGGAATGAACAGCGTGCAGATCGCCGAGCGTCTCGGCGTGAGCCGCCCGCAGGTGAATATGATAGCGAACCGAAACGGGATCAGTCTAACGCCCGCGCCGAGGGGCCGGAGGGCTGCGAGTGGGAAGCCCGGTAAGGCGGTCACTGCCCCCCCCCGCAAGCCACGCGCCGTCCGGGAGGGATCATCGTTAGGCACAAAGGGAGACGGCCGCGCCCCGATTCCCGACGGTCATCCTTATGCCGCCGTGATCGCGGGGCTGGAGGCGCGTGGCGCGAGGATGCTGGAAGCCGCGCGGTTGCTGCGCGGGATTTAAGCGCCCTGACTCTAGCGCCTATCCTATCCAGATGACCCGATCGCTAAATCCCGATTCGCGCCACGCGCCCGCCATGCTGGTGCTGTACCGCGAGTACTTGCGCTGGAACGGCATCCCCATGCCTTCGCCCGGGCGCGTGGCGGCGGCGCTCAAGCGCTTTCTGGTGGAAAACCCCGCCTGGAACTCAGAGCAGATCGAGCGCGCGATTCGCAATCGCTTCGCTTCCGATCTTAACCCGGCGGATGAGCCCTGGGTGTGGCTGCCGTATCTCGCGCGTTACGTCCGCGGACCTCTGGACAAATTCTCGCGCCCGAGGCGGACGGCCGCGCAGGGGGCCACGCGGGAATCGATTGATCGGGAAATCGAGCAGTTCAATAAGAAGTGGGAAGCGGAAAAGGCGGCGCGGCGGCGATGAGCGAGGCTCTCACAGGCCGGGAAGCGCTGCTCAACGGTTTCGACGTGCAGGTGTGGTCGATCCTGCGCCATCGCCGGGGCTCGGACCAGGCCCTCTCGCTCGCCATGATCATCTCGAGGGTCTGGCCCGAGGAATACACGGTCTACCAGGGTTCTGTCCGCTGGATGCGGAATAGAGAGCGGGCGGTTAAGGGAGCCATCGAGAAGCTGCGCGACGCCGGCAAGCTGATCGCGGCGAATCGCTCGGGGTTCATGAGAAGCCAGAAGCCGGGCGCCAAAAGCCAGAAGATTGCCAAGCCGACGGGCTATTTCATTGCGACCTCGGCCGACGAGATCGAGCAGTGCATTCGCCCTTACCGCAGCCAGGCCATCAAGATGTTTCGGACCGCGAGCCACATGCTCGGCCGCGATGCCCACGATGTGGTTGGGCAGATGCAACTGGCGCTGGAAGCGCCCGAGCACGGATCAGGGGCCAGGGGCCAGGTGTCAGAGTGAAGCTAAGAGCCGCAACCCTGAAAGCGCTGCACGCTGAGTGGCGCAAATTCTCGCCGTCGGTCACGAGTGAGCTCCCCGAGCGCGAAGCTCGTATTGAATGGACGAACCGGGCGCTCAATCAGCGGTTGAAGAAGGCCGATCGCGCCCGCATGGAGCGCACGGTCGCTTCCTGGAACGATCTCCAGGAAGGCGAGGCGCGGTATCTCCTGCGCCGCATGCGTGGCGAGTCAGGAGACGCGGCGGCCTGGCGCGCCAACCTGATCGCGCGCCTGGCGGTCGAGCTCTGGGGATCGCAGTGGGATGAATTCCTGCATCAGCGCCTGGGCGATCGCTTCCGCGTGGGCCGGGCCGAGGATCTCTCGCCGCGCGACGGCCGGGCGACGGTGGAGGAGCTGGTGTCCCGGATCGCGCGGCGGGATGGAATCGAGATTGAAGCCGTTCGAGCGAAGTATTCACCACAGAGGGCACAGAGCTGGCGCCTGACAGGGGGAAACGATGGACTGGCGAAAGGTCATGGAGCATCTGGCGCGCTCGAATCCGCGCCTGGTACTCAAGCTGATCGAGAAGGAAAAGCAGTCCGGAGGGCGGGACCCGGCAGCCGGAAAGGCGGCGGCATGAGCTGCCCGGTCTGCAAAAGCGACGATCGCGAGGTCGAGGAAACTCGTCAGGCCCGCGATGGCTACAAGATCCGCCTGAACCAGTGCAAGAACTGCGGCTCAAGATACGCCACTCGGGTTCATGAGGATCTCGTGCCGATTCTCGAGTACAACAAGGCCCGGGCGGCATCGAGGCTGCAGTGAAAGAAATGGCCTACCGGTAGGCCATTTCTGATCCTGACCCCCTTGACAAGCTGGTCAAGGGGCCAGATGCTGAAGCGCGTGAGCGTTTTATAGCCTCGAGTTAAATGTTTTGAAAGGCTCATCCCCGGACCCGCCTCAAGGCGCTCACACCCGGGGATCGAGAAAGGCGGCGACCCCTCCGGGAAACCGGACCGCCGCCGGAAATCTGAGATTGGCCCAGGGGGGACGCTTTCTGGGCTGAGGGCAGCGGTGGTCTAGACCCGCTGCTGCCCATTTGACCGAAGAGCAGCGAACGTTTCTCGCCCATCTCGCTCCCGCCGCGCTCGCTTCCGAGCGCCGCACCGGCATTCCCGCTTCCATAACCCTCGCCCAGGCCGCGCTCGAATCGGCCGGGATCGGCGAAGACGGCCACTGGCACTGGGGGCAATCGGCGCTCGCGCGCGAAGCCAGCAACTTCTTCGGCATCAAGTATTCGCCGTTCTGCGCCTCGCACGGCGCCTATGGCAGCGTCACCATGCCCACGCACGAAGTGGTGAAGGGCCAGAGCGTCCCGGTGCACGCCGAGTTCTGCGCCTTTCGCACGGTTCAGGACTCGATTGATTGCCGCGCGGCGCTCCTGATGCAAATGCCGAATTACGCGCTCGCCCACCAGGTAGCCCAGGAGCCCGCCTCGCCCGGCAAGGCCGAACGCTTCATCGAGGCTCTGCAGCGGGCGCGGCTGCCCTACTCCACCAATCCGCGGTACGTCGACGAGGTAATGGCCATCGTGCGCGAGCACCAGCTCGACCGGACGGAGGTCCTGGAGGCGCTGGCCGCTCCCGAGGATGCCCCGGGAAGCGCTCAGGCGGTGCAGGCATGAACGGCACGGTGATCGGCAACACGGCCACCGACGACATGATTATCGTCGCTTATGACCTGCCGGCCGCGCCGCACGCCCAGGAGGACAGCAAGGCCATGGTGGCGATCGGAGCCTCGGGTCCGAACGGCCAGGGCTACAACCTGGTGCAGTTTTTTGAACCCTGTTCAGGAGTGGTATGGGCAATCTACCGGGCGATAGCGGGCGGAAATTAGGCTCAATGGCAGCGCGCCTGGAGTTTATCCGGCGCTCGGGCATCCAGGTTTCCATGGCCACCTGGAGGCGATGGCTGGAGTCCGGAGCCCTGCCCTCCTGGCAATCGCCGAGCACCATGTGCAAAGGGCGATACTACGTGTCCCTCGGGGATATCGAGGCTTTCATCGCCCGGGGAGCGATGCCGGCGGACGAGAGATTCGGCCTCCTAGAAAGGAATCCGCGCCCGCCCCAGGGAGAGGATGGCCTGCCAGGAGGCCGGATGCAATGAGGCGGAGCGGAATCGCCGCAAAGAGGCGGTGAGGGCCAAATGAAGAGCAGACGGAGCCATCCTGGGATGCGGGCTACACCTATGAGAGCGAAGAGGGTCCGGTTACAAACGGTGATCATTGGGTTTGCCCTGCTGGGTTTGAGCTGCGGGTTCGAGACCCGACCTACAAACCCAAGTGCATCCGCAGGCATGGCTCAGAATAACGCCGGCGCGGGCGTGGCAGCGCTGGCGTGGCCGGAGGCCACGCAGGGATCCGGGGCCAGGAGTTAGGCATGGACGCAAAGCAGCAACAAAAGCCCGATGAGGCTCCGAAGCCGGCGATGGTGCCGCAGACCGCCTGGACGGCCTGGCAATTCCTCAAGGCGCTGGCCGGGGTGTTCCGGGGGCCCAAGTAAAGTGGACGTAAGAAACATTCTCGGCAAGATCGGGCTGGCCACCGCCAAGGCAGGCGTGGATGCCGCGGGGGCTATCCCCGGCGTCGGTCCAGTCATCCAGGCTCTTACTCCGGAGCTGCTGGCGGTGCTCAAGAGCAAGATGCCCGATGTCGCGCAGCAGCAGGCGCTGGATGCGGCGGCCCAGGCGGCTAGTGACGATCTCGCGAAGGCAGAGCTGAATTATCAGGTTCAGATTGCACAGATCGCGAGCGCCAACATCACCGCCGACTCTTCCTCGAACGACTGGTTCGTGCGCCGCGCTCGTCCGGCGTTTCTCTGGGTGATGATTCTGGCTATTTTCTTCTCGGTGATCGTGTTCCCGATTTTGAACCTGATCGATCACCGGGGATTGATGGTGCTCGACATTCCGAGCGGTTATCTCGACCTGTTCGGGATCGCCTTCACGGGCTATGCCGTGGCGCGCACCACCGAGAAGGTGAAGGGCAAGGACTGATGCCGTCCTGGGTCGTCGACATTTTCAAGGGCGGCCTGCTGCTTTCGCTTGTTTCTATTGCCTGGAAGCTGGCCTGGGCGCTACGGGGCTGGGTGGAGTCGCAGCGAACCCGGGCGGAAAACGAAGGCAAGATTCTCTCCGCTCTCGAGCGCCTGGGCGATCTGATCGAGAAAGGCCTCGAAGAGCAGCGCACGACCAGCGAGAAGATGTGGACCGCGATCAACGTGCACAGCATGCGGCTCAACAAGCTTGAGGGGCGCGGAAACGATGGCGGAGCAGATTAGCACGGCACAGCACGAGATCGAGCGCGGCAGGATCCTGCAGATCCTGCTGGTGCGCTACCCGGACTCGCTGTCCTTTGCCGACCTGAAGCTGCACCTGGTGCGCCAGGGCTGCGTGATCGAACCGGGCCGCATGGGCGACCGCGTGATGGCGTTTCACCTCGCCTACCTCAAGGACCGCGGCTACGTGGCCCTCGAGAAGCTTCGCGCGGGAGATGTGGAGATGGGCACCGCGCGCCTGACGGCGCGAGGCGTGGACCTGATGGACGGCCGGATTGAGCGCGATTCTGGCGTGGCGTTCTGATGTTTTAGGAAGACGGAGGCATTCACCAAGATCAGATGCAGCGGAGCTGAGGGCTGCATTAAAGACAAGGTCGCAGAGATCGTGGCGCTCGTCGCCGACAGCTATAAGGACAGCGTCTGCCTGAAAATTTCGGCGAGCGGCTCGGCTTGGACATACGGAGACACGCAGAAGAATCAAAGCGTGACCCTGACGGTCGAGACGATCCACGGCTACGTCGAGTAGCCCGGGGGCAGATGAAGGCTGAAATCTGATGACGGGATGGCCGAGACATACCGCTTAACCCGAGTCGAGGAGTTGAACCGGGATTTCCCCGGGCTCGAGGATCTCGTCCGCCAGGAGATGCAGAAGGGGACGAACCTCGCGGAGATTTCGGCGAAGGTGGCATCGAAATTTCCATCTGCCCAGGTCCTGGCAATCTCCACGCTGCACTCCTACTGGCAGCGGCGCTTCGCGCCCGACCTCGAGCAGCAGCGGCGAGCGTTTCAGAACGCCAAGGCGAGGGCGGACCTGCTGATGGAGCTCGAGCACTCGGGGAACCTGGACGCGCAGCGGATCGTGGCCTTGCTGGTGCGGGAGAAGATTCTGGAAAACTCCGAGGCCCTCGCGGGCGCCGATCCGGTGGACCTGGTCAAGCTCGATCTCAGGCGCGCGGAGGGCGAAGGGCGCATGGAGATCGAGCGCAGCAAGCTTGGCCAGGCAGAGAAGGAATTGCAATTGAAGCGCGAGGCGCTAGCCGTGGAGAACCGGCGACTGGAACTCGAGATCGAAAAATTCCGCTCGACCCTCGACAAAGTGAAAGAGATCGCCCAGGACGTGATCTCTGGAGAGGGCAAGGCTTTCGATCCCGTGGAAGCGATGAAAAAGATCAGCGCGGTCATCGGCGTGGGCGGGGCCGTCGAAGAGCGGATCGAGAATTGAAAGCAGCGTAGGGGCGATTCGCCGAATCGCCCGTACGAAAACAAGTGAGCGAGCGCAAAAACAAAACGGTGCTTCGGCCTTACCAGCGGCGCTGGGCCAACGACCCCGCCCGCTTTGCCATCGCGGTCAAATCGGCGCAGATCGGATACTCCACGGCCACGGCGGCCTGGGCGGTCGACCGCTGCCTGCGCACTCCCAAGCGCAATGTGATCTTCCTCTCGCGCTCCGAGCGCCAGGCTCTCGAGCTCGGTCAGAAGGCGAAGGACTGGGTGGATGGCTACACCGGTGTGGCCGCCGACTATTTCCGGAATGAGCCTTTTGGCGAGACTTCGATGTTGCAGCACGAGGTGAAGTTCGGCAACGGCTCGCGCATCATCGTGCTCGCGGCCAATCCCGATACCGCGCGAGGCTACACCGGCGACGTGGTGCTCGACGAGTTTGCGTTTCACAAGGACTCGCAGGCGATTTTCACCGCCGTCTACCGCCAGGTCTCGCTCGGATTCTCGATGCGGATTCTCTCCACGCCCAACGGGCAACGCGGCAAGTTTTACGAAATTGCGAAATCGCTGACGCTCGAAACCGGTCTGCGTCCGCGCCGGCAGCCGGTGAAAGTCACAGGCCTGCCCTGGTCTGGCCACTGGTGCGACATTCGCCTGGCCGTCGAAGAGGGCATCAAGCTCGATCCCGAGGAAGTCCGCGCCGGCTGCGACGAGGATACCTGGCTGCAGGAGTATTGCTGCCAGTTCATCTCGCAGGCGAGCGAATGGATTTCGCCCGAGCTCTATCAGCAGTGCACCAGCTCGGAGGCCAGCGCCCGGTTTGACGGGGCTGCCGACTGGCAGCCGCGATCGCTCTATGGCGGCTGGGACGTGGCGCGCAATCGCGACCTGTCGGTGGTCTGGATCTCGGATCTCGTGGGCGACGTCACCTGGACGCGCGGCGTGATCGAGATGCGCAATACGCCCACGCCCGATCAGATTCGCGAGGCCCGCAGCCTCATGCCGCTCGTGCGGCGACTCGTGATTGACAAAGGCGGGATGGGCCTCGTGATCTTTGAGGCGCTGGAGCGCGAATTTCCCGGCCAGGTGGAAGGCGTGCAGTTCACCACGCAATCCAAAGAGGCCATGGCCGTGCAGACCAAGAAGCGCATGGAGGATATCCGGCTGCGCGTGCCCGACGACGATCGCTGCCGGCAGAGTTTCAGGAGCGTGAAAAAGTCGATCACCCAGACGGGCATCGTGCGCTTCGATGCCGAACACGATCAGAAATTCGGCCACGCCGATCACTGGTGGGCCTGCTGCCTGGCCGAACAGGGCGCGACGCAGCCCACCTATTCGCTGGCGCACGACGGAGCCCTGATCGGCAAGCCGATCACCGCCGGCGCGCGCAATTGGGTGTTTTAAGAGCAGGGATCAGGTGTTAGGTGCTAGGTGCTAGGGAAGAACGCAAAGCCGGGATTCTTCGCTGCGCTCAGGAATGACAGCGGTTCTCGGTTTGCTCTGCGTGCTCTGCGGTGAGGCTCTAGCGGTGCCCAAGCGAGTTACAACCCGACGCGATCTGCAGAAGATGCAGGACCGGATTGAACGCCGGCGCGGCCAGGCCGAAGGCGCGGAACTGCTCTCCGCGAAGGCCAGCCCGCCGAGCGCCGGAACCAATTCGGCGGCATTTGCTCCAGCGGTCGCCGGGGGACGCGGCGCCGATCCCTACGCGCGCCCGGCGTCGGAAGGCGCGCGCGGCTATCGCTCCATCACCACCGGCGGCATCGGGCCGCTGGCCGGCCAGGCTCCGGTTCCGGCGCCTTCCCAGGCCGCGGTCCCGGCAGTTCCTGATGGCATGACGCGCGGCGTCCCCGGCACGCCGATCACCTCAGGTTTCATCTCGCCGCAGCCGCTCGAATACAACCCTGAGCTCCACGGCCGCACCGCGGTGCAGAAGGTTTACCCGCGCATGAAGTTCGGCTCGGGCCAGGTCTATGCCACGCTCGAAGCGATTCGAAGGCCGATTCTCTCCGCGAAGTGGGAGGTCGTTGACCCTGACGAGGAGACGACGCGCACCAACAAGGTATCCCAGCCCGTGTCCTCGACGGGATCGGGGAAACAGACCTCCTCGAAAAACCGGGAGGTGGTTGCGTTTGTTCGCAACAACCTCTTCGGCGGACTGGAATTTCGCAATTCGCTCGGCCGCATGGCCTCTCAGTCCTGGTCGGACGTGGTGGCCAATGCCACCCTGATGGTCGATTACGGCTGCGTCGCTCACGAGAACATCTACCAGGTTGACGGGCAGAGCTTTCGGCTGCGCGAGCTCGCCTCCCGCCATCCCATGACGTTCTACCAATGGGACGTGGAGGACGATGGCCGCACGCTGCGGGCGATCATCCAGTACGGCTGGCGGAAATCGAGCTTCCTCAACGTGCGCCTGGAAGACTTCTGCCTGTTCACTTACCGGCAGGAAGCGGCCGATTTCTGGGGACGGCCGATCATGCGCGCCATGTACCCGCACTGGTACATTGTGGACGGCCTCTACCGCATCGACGCCATCGCCAACGAGCGCAACTCGCTCGGCATTCCGGTTTTCAAGCTCTCGCCGGGATTCGCCAAAGAAGATCGCGATGCCGCTTATACCTTTGTGACCTCCCTGGCCGCCCACGAGGCCACGGGAATGGTCGAGCCCCCGGGAGACCAGAACTCGGGCCTGCGGATTGTAGGTTACGAGGGCCGCATCCGCGATGTGATGCCTTCGATCCAGCACCATAACTCGATGATCTCGAAGGCGGGCATGGCCAGCTTCATTGATCTCGGCACCGAAGGCAAGGGCGGATCCCGGGCGCTCGGCGAATCGCAATCGAAGATCTTCCTGCTCGGACTTCAGGGCGCCGCGGACCAGATTGCCGATTGCATCACCCATCAGACCATCCGGCCGCTCGTAGAACTCAACTTCGGCCTTGGCGCTCCGGTTCCTCGCCTTGCGGTTGCCAATGTCCAGTCGCGATCACTTGAGGACATCGTGGAGGCGCTCACGGGGCTTGCCACCGCCGGCATGGTGGTCTCAGAGCAGGAAGTCCGGGATTTCATCCGCAAGGAGCTGGCGCTCCCTGCGGAGACGCGCAACGGCATCGTGGCTATCCGCGGCGAAGCCATCGATGCCGAGAAGGGGGCAGCCCGCGGTCCGATCATGGGCAAAGGCGCCGCTCCGCAGCCAGGAGAAAGCGCAGCGTCAGACGGCACGGAGAACGCAGAGCCGGGCCAGAGCCAAAAACCAAAAGGCCAGAATCAAAAACAGGAGATGAGCGCTGTGGCGCGGGCGTCGCGCCCGCGAACCGAGCCCTCGCCATTCTGGGATAGTCCTGTGGCGCCGAGCGAAAAGCACGTCGACTGGCGGGAAGTGCAGGCGAATGCCGATCGCGGCCAGGTTGCCCTCCGCAAGGCGCTAGGGCGCGCCAAGCTGCGCGTGATCCAGGACGTTGCTCATCAGTACGCGGCCCAGACGGCGAAAGGCAAGGCCCCGAGCCAGGTGACGATTGCGCATGACCAGGGGCTTGACGATCAGCTCGCGCCGATCGTGCAGGGGATCTACGATGCCGCGCGCGGCCATGTGCGCGATGAAGTCAAGCGGTTGCACATTGCCAAGCATGGCTCAGTGCCGGCGATTCCAGCCCTGCCGCCGGCTCCGCGTGCGACATTTGCGGCCGGCGGTGCGGACACCGCCGCTACAGCGCCGAATCCCGACCTGATCGCCGAAGGCCTGGTGCAAAAGATGCTCGCGCGCTACGGTGCCTCGGCGGCTTCGATGGCTTCGGACCTCAGCGGCCAGATTCCAGGGGAAGAAGATATCGCCTCGGGCTTGAACGATCTCTCGGACGGCTTCCTCGATGATCTCGCGGGCCAGGGGGCCCGGCAGAGCTCGGCCCTGGGGCGCTACGACGAGCTTGAGAACGTCGACGACGAGATCCAGGCGAATGGCGGCCGCTATGAGCGCTCGGAGATCCTAGATCAGAACACTTGCGCTCCCTGTGCCGCCGGCGATGGACAGAGCTGGGACTCGTTTGACGAGATCGACTGGCATCCCGGCGATGACTGTGAGGGCGGCGATAACTGCCGGGGCACCGTGATTGCGGTGTTTGGATGATCGAACCGATGGTGAGATGAAGAGATGCTTAGGTTCACCATGACGGTCAAGGGCACGGAAAAGATCGATTTCGCCATCTCCGGCCTGGTCGAAAAGATCCAGGATTGGTCGGCGCTGTGGCCGCGGGTGGTGGATCTGATCGGCGCGCGGATCATGAGGCCGCAGTTTGCCTCGCTTGGCATTCGCGGCGGGACTCCCTGGGGCCCGTACCGGCACACTTACCGGCCGCACGCCGGCAGCCTGCATGGGACCAAGGTCGAGGGCGCGCCTGCCACCCTGCGCGATACCGACAAGCTCTATCAGTCGCTGGCCGCGCACAACGAGTACACGGTGGAGGAATTCCAGCCGCTCTCCATGAAGTTCGGGACGACGGCGCCGGGCTTCCAGTGGCAGACCATGCGACGGTATCCCGCGCGGCCCATCTTCGCCTTTCTGCCCGAGGACAATCGGGCCATCGCCAGCATGATGACGGCTACCGCCAGAAACTACGCCCGGAGGCTAGGCTTCAAGGTGCTGGGCCAGACCGGCCGGGACATCACCGGCGCCGAAGCGCTGGCGGCGGGCGTGGAAGCTTTGAATGGCGGGCCCGGAGCGGAGTTGGCTTCGGCGATTTGAAAACCGCTTTACCACAGAGGGCACGGAGGGCTACGGAGCCCAAGGGCCCGAGAGGAGAGGAAATGAAAACGCTTCGCAAGGTATTGCTTCTTCTGGCTTCTGTCTTCTGTCTCCTGACTCCTGCCTTTGGCCAGACCATCACCTTCTATTCGCAGATCACCAGTTACCCCTACCCGGTGATCTCGAGCGAGAACCTGGGATCGCCGGCGGTGGGCGTGGCGTCGCCGGCGCTGGTGGTCTACATTCAGAACACCGGAACGGCGACCGCTTCCACGGTGGTGGTGGCGAACTCCGGGAATAACACCGGAGATTTCGCCTTGACCACCACCCCCACCACGAACTGCGGCGGGTCGCTGGCGGCCGGGGCGACGTGCTCCATCAGCATCGTATTTACCCCGGCGGCTTCCGGATCGCGCACTACGAGCTTGCAGGTCTCGGGTTCGAACTTCACCACCGCCTCCATCACCCTGAACGGCATCGGCGTGGCGCTCAACGCCAACGTTCCGAACACGGTGGCCCCGGTGATCGCGGCCGCGGCCACGCTCTCTCTGACGTATGCCAATTGCAACTCGTTGGTGCAGATGGGTGCGACCACCGGCGAGGTGGTCACGCTGCCCGCGCCCATCGTGGGCTGCACCTACAATTTCGTGGTCACGGTTTCAAACACTTCAAACTACAACGAGATCCGCACCGACGGCAGTTCGCACTTCCTGCTGGGCTCGGTGGAGCATTCGGCCACCGGGATTGCCCCCCTGAACTTCTGGGCCGATGGTTCTACGATTCAGGCCATCAAGATGGATGGGGCGCACCTCGGCGGCCTGATCGGATCATCGTTCACCGTCACCGGCCTCTCGTCTACGCAGTGGGAGATCAGCGGCACCAACGAATGCACCGCGACCTGCACCACGGCGTTCACGGCGACGCCTTAAAGGACTGAGGATTTTCATGATCCTTCTGCGGTTGCGTTCATCGCTTTTCACGTTCGGCCTAGGCCTGCTGGTCGGGATCATCCTGGCCCGCACGGCGTGGCCGGTACGTTTGCTTCTCGGAGCTTTTGCCCTAGCCGCGATCGCTGATGTGGCGGAGGGCTTGCGCAAGGGTGGGCAGAAGCATGAATAAACGTGACGTTGTGAAACTCGCGATCGCCGTCGGGCTCACGGCGGTGGGATTCGCAGTCCCGAGCAGCAACCGTCCGCTCGATTCGATCCTTCCGGGAATCTTCAATTCGAGCAGCAACACCATCAACGTGGTGGCCGGGAGCTTCACACCGACCACGAATACCCCGCACTCCGCAGAGCAGGTCTTCAACGCCATCTACAATGCAGGGTCGAACGCCATCCAGGTGAACTGCATCTCGGGCTGCAGCAGCACAGGTCTGACCATTGGAGGCGCGATCTCAGGCGGAGCAACAAACGGAGTCCTGTTCGAGAACTCGTCGGGGAACCTGGCGATCGACGCCGCCAACTTTAGCTATAACTCGAGCACCCAGACACTTTATGCGAATAATTTCTCCCAGGGAGGCAACTCGATCACCCTGGGACGCAGCGGTATGTTGGGACCCGGATTTGTGCTCGGTTTCGGAGGCAGCACGCCGGCCGCCGGATTCAGCTTTATTGGCGAGGACTCGACCGGGACGTACCTGAGCTACCTGACTGCCGACCCAACAGTTGGTGGAAACTTCTGCATCTTCTCGACATCGACCTCTGGAGCGTGCCCAGCCGCGAACACAGTGGTTACGGGCGGAAATGCCATCGCACTGACAAACAAGAGCCTGGGTACGACGGAGATCGCGCTGAATACATCAGGGTGCGCGAAAACCGCGACCAGCGATCAGATCTCGGCTGCCGGGGCTTTCGCCACGACATGCTCGATTACCATCCCAGCCTCGGCGACGGCGATTGAGGTCCTGGCTGCGGGAATCTATACGACGACCAGCACCTCAAGCCCTCTGCTCGGAATGTCGGTGACCGTCGGTTCGAATACCCCCTTGCCGGCAACCGTCAATCTGACCATACAGGTTAGCCAGACCAACAGGGCATGGCAGTATCGGGGCGAGATCTCCCTGGTGAGCTCCTCGACCTCAGTTGGAGTGAGCCAGGTCCAGACGAACAGCACGACTTCCCAGCAATTGAGCTCAGGCGGGACGAATGGAACTGTGGCGATCACAACGGGTTCGGCGCAGACCGTTTCAATTAACGAAACTGCGACCATGGTCTCCGGACAGACCTTCAACCTGCAGCAGCTGATTGTGAAGATCTATGAATAGGAAGCTAGGCTCTCTCATATTGCTTTCGCTGCTGCTATCCCAGAGCCGCGCGGTGGCGCAGGTTGCTTTCGGCACGGCCTGGAATCGCGGCACTCCCATCACGGCTGTGGGCTCCTTTGAGGGCAAGATCTACAGCATGCTGGGTGTGCAGATCTGGTTCCCTTCGACCGATGCCACGATTTACAACTGCACCGCTGGCGGGGGTGTTTCCTGCTACCCGGCGACGGGCTCCGGAGCGATGTCGATTGGCCCCGATACCGGCGCTCCACTGCGGATCACGATATTCCAGGCTCTCTGCAGCCAGTCCGCCCTTACCTCCGGGCAGTCGCTCGACCTGCGCGTCACTTTCTGGGTGCCATCCTCGACTACGGTAGGCACGAAGCTGCCAACCGGAGGCTGCGGGGCCGCGGTGACGGGGAACGCCACGATCACCGGATACCAGAATGTTTGTAGCACATCCTTTGCCGCTCCTCCGCCTGCTCTTCCGTCCGTCGGCGGATGCATTGAGACCAGCACTGGGTATCTCGGACAGTCGACCGTCACATGTAGCTCGGGAACGTGCCAAGTAAACGGGACGGCGTATTCCTATGCGCGGCAAGGAACCTGGCAGACGCTGCGCTATGTGCTAACGGCCGGAACGGGCACGGCGACGCCGGGCGAGCTTGGGGGCCACGTAGGGGCCTAGAGACGGAAAGAAGGTGAAGATCCATGGCAGTGACCAAAAGCGAAGGCGATGGAAATCATCCGAGCTCACACTACCTGATCGTGGAGGATCCTGAGCATCCCTCCAGCTGGCATCTGCGGGTGAAGGGTCCCGACGGCAAGCCGGACCACGGCCTGATGGGCGCGGCCTGGGCGGCGCTCCACACCGGCTACCGGGGAAACACTTACCAGGGCCCTGGCAAGACGGAGGCGATCGCAAAGCTCAAGGCACTCTACAAAAGCGAAAAGATGGACACCCCCGACCAACAGAAATCGAGCGAGGTGGCCAACATCTTCAGCCGCGATCTGCGCCTGGCGCTCGGCGAAGCGGTCACCCGCGAGATCAATGGCCAGTCCAGGCAGCTGCACGAGATGCCGGTGTGCGTCACCGGCGACTGGGTGAAGGGAGGCCGCAAGTTCTCCATCACCTCCCAGGAATTGCAGCAAATGGCTGCGAATTTCCGGAAGCGCCAGAACGGTTCGATCGTGGTGGATTACGAGCACGCCAGCGAAGATCCCAGCGTGGCGCGCGGCGGCCCGGTGCCGGCCGCCGGCTGGATCCATGAGCTCTCCGCCAACGGTATGCTCAAGGCCCTGGTGGAGTGGACGCCGCAGGCGCTCGAAATGATCCGCAGCGGGCAGTACCGTTTCTTTTCACCGGCCATCGATTTTGGCGCCAAGGACAAGGAATCCGGCGAGAGCCAGGGCGCCACCATGACTTCAGGGGCCCTCACCAATCACCCGTTCCTCGAGGAGCTCCCGGCAATCACCCTGAGCGACCTGGAACGGGAAACCGAGTCCGCCCGAGGCGGAAGAAAGGAAGCATTCAGCATGGCAGCGAAAAACCTTTCGATGAAGTGCTCCGCCGACGGCAAGCACCAGGTGTTCGACGGAGACGAGATGCTGGGCGAGGTCCCGGAGGGCCACCTCAAGACCTATGCGAAAACCCACCTGGGCATGGGCGATACCGCGCCCGGCAACGGCGAGGGCGGCGATAACCCCAAAGTGAAATCGAGCGACGTGGCGGTCTTCACCGAGCTCGGCGTCGCCTTCGGCAAAGACGGCGCTACGGGGCTCGACGATCTGCGGGCCCTGGTGGTGCGCGGCCGGGCGGCCCTGGCCTCGGACCGGACGGAATCGGCGCGGCGGCTGGTGCTTTCGAGCGCCGTGAAGGATGGGGTAATGGACCACGGCCGCTGCCAGGTGCTGGCCACCGAAGGCAAAATCACGCTGGCCGATTTTATCTCGCTGCAGAATGCCGATCGGATTGTCTCCGAGACCTTCCGTGAGGGCAAGATCCTGCCCCTCGAGCGCGGCATGCACTTTCAGGAGGCTTTGCGCGATCCGGCCGCTTACGCCGAGTTCGCGAAGAAGCTGCCGGTGCGGGCCAACCTGAGCTCGCAGGGCAATCCGGGCGCGGGTCCTCTGCCCGTCGATCAGGAAGTGCACCAGGGAGTGCAGAAGCTGATGGCCGACCGGAAGCTTGGATACGGCAAGGCCATGAAGGCGCTTTTCAGCGAGAACCCCGATCTCGAAAAGCGCTATCAGGCGGAGCATCGCCGGGAGATCGGCAGGGCGGCCTCGGCCGAATAGGGAACGGCGCTCATAGAGCGCCGCTACATGGGATCCGGTGTTCGGAGACGATCCGGACGCCGAACACCGAAAACCGAAATCGATTTGCAGGAGAGGAGAGTAGAAAATGGCAGGTAAAAACGGATTAGTGCTCGGCTTCCGGGCGGACGGCAATTACCGGATCAACAAATTCAGCGTGCTGGTGCAAAGCTCGGCGAACCCTTCCACGCAGGCGCAGCAGTACGCGGCCGTTCCCACGGGAGCGAATGCCGCGGGGGTGCTGGGGGTCACCATCGAGCACTTCGTGGAGCCGAATTACTTCGTGCCGCAGGGCACGGCCCCGGAGGCGGTGACCGGCACCCTGCCCACGCTCTACAACCTGCAGAATCGCGGCCTGAGCCTGCAGGTGAACGGCGTGGCGCGCTGCATCGCGGCCGGAGCCATCAACCAGGGTCAGCTCGTCAATGTGGCTGACGCCTACGGCCGGGTGAAGGCGGTGAACGAGGCCGCCGGCACCGTGGTCTATCCCGTGGGCATGGCGCTCCACAACGTCACCAACATCGACGACGTGGTGCAGGTGGAACTGAACTTCGCGCAGACGAAGGTCTAGGTTCTTTCGGACCAGGAAGTGCAGGGATGGCGGCGGGATTGAACCTCGGACCTGGACTAGGCTCCCGTGTAGGCTGGATGGCTCGCTGGCGGCGAGTTGCCATGCCGAGGGCTTCAGCTCCCGCACACGCTGCGGGAACCGCCGGAAAGGGAAGTCATGGCCGATATCAGCCTGCAGTATCTCGACCAGCCGCTCAACAACATCTCGGTCGGCTACCAGAACGACGACTACTTCGGCGAGAAGCTCTTCCCCGTGACGCCGGTCAAAAAGCAGTCGGGCCGCTACTGGGTGTTCGGCAAGGAGAAGTTCCGGCAGTATGAAACCATCCGGCACGCGCGCGCCGAAGCCCGCGAGATCGCGCCCTGGTCGCTCTCCAACAACCCCTACTTCGCCGACGATCACTCCCTCAAGGACATGATCTCCGACGAAGAGGCCGCGAACTCCGATGGCACCGATCTCGAAGTGAACACGGTGGAAAACCTCACCGACGCCATCCTGCTCGATTTCGAGATCCGGGTGCAGAGCCTCATCATGGGGGCCACGAGCCCGGTGCCGAACGCCACCCTTTCCGGCACCTCGCAATGGTCCGATTACATCAACTCCGATCCTATCTCGGCCGTCGAAGCGCAGAAGACCGTGATCAAGCAGGCCATCGCGCTCACCCCGAACACCCTGGCGGTGAGCTACCCGGTCTATGCCACGCTGCGGCAGCATCCGCGCATCATCGACCGCTTCAAGTACACCCAGGTCGGCATTCTGCAGGCTGACCACCTGAAGAGCGCCTTTGACGTGGACAACTTCTGGGTGCTGGGCGCCGAGTACGACACCACGAATGAGAACCAGCGCCTGGGGCCCTCGCTCAGTTTCGTATGGGGCAAGAACGCCCTGCTCGCTTACATTCCGCCGGAGCCGAAGCTGCGCACTCCGTCGCTCGGCTATACCTTCCGGTGGCTCTTCGGAGCTCCGGAGCTCGGCGGCACGCTCACCAAGCGCTATCGCGTGGAAGACCGGATGAGCGACGCCATCGAGGTGCACCGCTACGACGACATCCAGATCGTGGCTCCGAATGCGGGCTACGTGTTTCTGAACGCCACGGCCTAAATGCAGGGGGGGGGGCGACCCGCCGGGTGATAGGGGCGATTCGCCGGGTGGTAGGGGCGACCCGCCGGGTCGCCCCTACCAAAGGGAGAGGAACATGAAATTCGAAGTGTTGAGGAATCTGGAGCACGATGCCGTGCTCTACGTCAAGCGCGAGTGGGCCGACCTCTTCGGTGACAAAATCAAGAGTGTGGGCAGCGGCAGCCACATCCCCGTGGATGGGACCGGCCTGATCGATCTCACCGAAGAGCAGGCCAAGGCGCTGCCAGCGGGGGTCGTGAAGCCCTACGTTCCGCTCGAGGAAGCAAAGCCGGAGCCGAAAAAGGCGAAGGCGAAGCCGGCTCCCGAAGAGAAATAGCTTTGGCAACGGCAACTCAGGAGGCTCCAAATGGCGATTGCGGTCAAAAAAACTCAAGAGAAAACATTCCTCGACCCGCTGAGCGGCGTGTTTATCCGGTCCTGCCGGCTGAGTGTTACCGGGCTGACCACGAACGCGGCCAACACTATTCCCCACGGGCTGACCCAGCAGTCCGCGGCCTCGATCGCCCAGGCCGGGGCCACCCCGCTCCGGGTGAATCCGCTCGGCTGGGTCTCGGCCTCGCAAGCCTACGCGCAGCCGCCGTCGCTCGACGGCACCAACGGGGGCACGGGGACGGGACTGAGCGGATTCGATTCGTCGAATATCTACGTGATGATGCCGAACGGGCCCACCACGGCCGAATTCGAAGTGACCTACTGAGACGGTAAAAATGCCCCAGGTTGCCGCTGGATACTCGACGGTAGACCGGATCGCGGGGATGTTCCCCACGTTCAAGCGTCCGCCCGCCTGGGAAGCGGGGACGAGCTACCCGGCGGGATACACCATCCGGGACGCGAACGGCAATCAGCAGCAGGCGCCCACCTCGGGTGGGCCGTTTGTGAGCGCCAGCGTGGAGCCCGGCTGGAACTCAACCATCGGGGCGACCACCACGGACGGTCCGGCGGGCTCGACGTTCTCTTGGACCAACAAGGGCGGCCTGCCGGCGCAGCAGTCGGTGACCGATGCGCAGATCGTGACCTACGCCGCCGACATCCAGGGCGATATCGATGCCTGCCTTCAGCGCCGGTTCAGCGAATCGATTGCGAGCGCGCCCTACAACGGGAGCTTCGCCGCCTGGGTCGCTGCGCTCTCGGTTGACGCCCTGAACGTGCTCGAGCAGCTGAGCCGCTACGGCGCGGCCGCCGAGCTCGGCGATACGCTGGCCACGCTCGGCAACCAGACGGCGGATAAGTTCGCGGCGCGCTTCCGCGCCGATTACGATTTCATGCTGCATGAGATCGCCGGCGAGGACGCCACCGGGAAGAAGCGCCCGCAAGGCGGCATGTACGATGCCCTGTTTGACCCCCTGGCCGCGCACGAGGCCGTGCGGCCGGCGCTCGAAGGCATCGCCGGGGGCGATCAGCCGCGCGACGTTTCGCCGTACCAGGAAGGCCTTTCTAACATGTTTGGCAAGTTTCAGAGGAAGCAGGAATGAATCGGGTGATCGGATGATCGGGTGATCGGATGATCTAAAAGACCCCGATGGTCAGATGAGCAGATGGTCAGATGCCTTACACGGATCAATACAGCGCGAAGTTCGCGGGACCGCTGCTTCCGCAACTGGTGGCCATCATCCAGCGCGATCAGGCCGCGGCCCTGGCCATCGTGAACAGTTACCGCGCCGGGCTGGGCCGCGCGGCCCTGATGCCGATCGCCGAGTTCCACTTCGGCCCCGGAGCGCGCACGGCCTTTCCCTGGCTGTTTATCGGGATCGTGGGCGGCGGAGCGAAGCACGTTCACGAGGGCGAGTGGTCGCCACGCGAACAGACGGTGGTGATCTCGCTCGATCTCGACGTGGGGCTCTTCGACCAGGAATCGGCCCAGGTGGATGCGGCCGATTACTACATGTTGCTCGACAAAATCATTTCGAACTGCGACCTTTCGCCCCAGAATCCCGGACCGGGATCGAGCTGGGAAACGGGTCTCGCGATCGTGCACGAAACCGTGCCCAGCGGGACCACAGCGCCCAATGCCTCCGGCAGCGTGAAGGAAGTGTTTATTTCGGACTACCTCTATGGCCAGGTGAATGTGACCGGCATCGAGGGTCCGGTAATGCGGATGAGCACTCGCGTGCTCTTTGACATGGAGGAATCATGAGCTACAAGCTGGCCTACACCGCCAACGGATCGAACGTGCACCTCGGCACAGGATTCCTTTTCGTCAACGTCCTGCCGCCGCTCTTTGACGATATCCCGCTGAACGACGGCAACAATCCCCCGAGCTACGTGGATCCCCCCACGCCGGCCACCTGGACGGCCACTCACGCCTACACCGCCGGCCAGTACGTGGCCGACGCCACGGGCAACACCGTCCAGAAGTGCACCACGGCCGGAACGTCAGGCAGCTCCGTGCCCACGTTTAACACGACCGTGGGCGGTACCACGACCGATAGCGCGGTCACCTGGACCTGCGTCGGGCCGCAGATCGAGTGGGTGGCCAGCCTCCCGGTGGTGGCCGATGCCGTGGTTCGAGATTCGCTCGGATCGGGAGGCGGCACCGGCCTGGTGCACATTTGCGTGTCGCCCGGGACCAGCGCCTCGAGCGCTCCCACCTGGTCAACCGTGATCGGAGGCTACACCGTGGACGGCTCGGTCATCTGGCAATGCTGCGGGCCGACCTTCGCCGTCGGGGCCATGGAGGGCGCGGTCGAGTTTGCGGGGACGTTCAAAAAAGACGATATCAACGCCGATCAGTTCACGGCGCCCATCGATGCCGTGATCACCGCCGAGACCATGAAGATCAACGGCACGCTAAAAGAGTTGACGATCACCAACCTCGCGAATCTGCTGCCGAACTTCAATCCGCTCACTGGACAGACGAATCCGAACCTGCCGGCGAACGCCCAGAACTACGAGGCCAGCTTCTTCGGTGGCCGCCAGGCGGTGCCGAAGTTCTCCGTGGCCTGCTTCTCGCCGCGCCGCCTTTCGGCGAACCCCACGAAGTACTTCACGGCCTGGTGTTACAAGGGAGCGCCAGGAGGGAACGGGCAGTTTGGCTTCACGCGCACCAAAGAGACCACCTGGAAGATCGAGATTGATGGCCTGGCCTCGCTGTGGCGGCCGGCCGGCTACCAGGTGGGCGGCAACGCGCGGCAGACGTAGGCAGCGGGGGAACATGGCGACGACGATTACCCAGCCCGTGCTGGCCGGAAGCCTGGAAGGCGATGCCACGACCCAGTGCAACATCGGGGTGAGTTACTTCGGGAAGCCGGTCAATCTCGCCATGGTGGTGGCGGACGCCGAGGCGCTGGGCTCCTGGACGGGGGGCCCGGGCGGCGTGGGCTACGATCTGCAGTTTCTTTTTCCTTACAACGACACGCTATGGGCGTTTTACAAATCGATCAAAGCCGGAAACTGAGGGTGATCTTCGAGCAGTAGGCGTAGGGCAATTCTGGCCGCGCCCGCTCTGGCCGCCACTTTAAGCGAGGATTCGATGCGGAAAGGCTCCAAACGAATAGCCACGGCTGATGACTTTCTCAATCTGGCTGAGGCGACCGCCTATGAAGATCCCGAAGAGATCACGCTTCCTCATTGCGGGCTAAAGGTCATCCTGCGCAAGCCGCGGCCGGTAGCCTTCGTGATTGCAGGCCTGCGGCTGCCACCGGCCATGTCGCAGAAGCAGAGCTTAGAGGAGAACCAAGGCCAGGGCCGGACGATTTCTCCGGAGGAACTGGAACTACAGATCCGAAACGTCCGGTCCTACGCCAACCTGCTGCGAGGAGTCTTTGTTAATCCGAAGCTCTCGCTCACGCCGGGACCCGGAGAAATTCATCCCGAGCTGATCCCGCAGCCGGACCAGGAGTTTTTGCTCGGATGGATGTCCGGGGAGGTGGGCTCCGATCACTCGGGGCTCACGAGCTTTCAAGGCAGACTGCGAGGGCTTGCTGCTTCTCGATCAGATGGGTCAGCGTTACGGGTGCAGACCCAGCGAGCTCCTGAAAGGCAAAGTCGCTGACTGGGCAGTCGACAGAGCGTGCTTTGAGGCCTACTGCGAATGGTGGGAAGTAAATCACAAGACCCCTCCCCTGCCCGAGTGACGCGGAGGCTCTCCTTCGGCTACAATGCGGGGCTGGAGGTATCCGGCCGTGCAAATTTGGTCATTGCTGCTTCTTGTTCTCGCGCTGGCAGTGCTCGTAGAGTTTTTCTCGATCGGAATGCGCATCAAGAGAATCCAGGGCACGCTGGAACGTATTGCCAACATTCTCGGGGCTGGAGCGCCCGTTCCACCGTCTGTGCCCCTGCCTCCTCTCACAGGCTTCACCGGAGGCAAGAAGCCGGATCCCTTAACCACACTCAAGCTTTCCAGGTAACAGACGCTCAAGGGGGAATCCCTTGGGCGGCCTGACAACTCTTGGACTTTTGTTCTCCATCGACGCCGACCCCTCGACGGCGCGGGAGAAGCTCCCACAACTGCAGAATCAAGTCAAAACCTTCGCGGCCGGCGCTGCCGCCGACTTCCAGAAATTCGGCGAGAGCGGGATTTTTGTCTTCGAAGACATTCAGCACAAACTGATCGAGACCACACGCACGATGGCGGTGCTGCGCGCCGAGATCCTCGCGACTACTGATGCCGAGAGGAAGCTAGAACTCCAAAGCCAGCTATCCGGAGTCAGCCAACAGTACACCGCCCTTCGCACCGAGATGCGGGGAATGCGGTATGAAATGACGGAGGCGACCGAGAAGGCGAACCTGCTGGCGGAGCAGTTCGGAACCCACATCCCCTACGAGATGTCGCGGCTAATTGCCCGCGTGCCTGGGGTGCAGGCTGCACTGGGCAGCTTATTTCAGGCGGGAATCGTGCTCGCCTTCAGTCGCGCGATTGCTGAAAGCATCACTGACTTCGACGGGCTGAAAGACAAGATCTACAGCATGGCCAGGCCGTTCTCGGAACTGGAAGTGATGATCGGGGCTGCGGCTGCAAATAGCAAGGGTTGGGCTGAAGGACTGCTGGAGGCGCTTGGCCCTGTGGGATCAATCCTCGACTTCCTCGCTCACAAATATAAGACGACGCTCGATGCTGCCGACCAGGTGCGCCAGCAGGATAAAGCAGCCGCAAAAGAAGCGGCGCGGGAGGCCAAAGAGCGCGAGCGCGAGGAGACAGCTCTCGATAAACGGATCTTGCAGGGACAGGAGCAGTTACGCGAAGCGGGCCTTAAAGGTATCGCCCTCATCCATGCCAGAGGCCAGGCGGCAGTTGATGAGTTAACACGCGAGGATGCGGCGACAAGTGGGCTCTATCACGCACGCTTTCTCGAGCTGGAGCAGCTTGCCCAGGAGAAGGAGAAACTCGACGAAAGTGCGGAAGCCGTGAGGCTGAACGATGAGGCTCGGCAGAAATGGGCTGAGTCCGAAAGGAAGCGCGAGGAGGTCGCGCGGAAGGCAGAGGAGGCCGAGAATAAGCGTCTAGAGCACTTGAAGCAGGAGACGGAGCAGGCGGATCGCGCTGCCAAGGAAATTCAGGACCTGACGCTGAAGATCCAAGGCGCGGACCCGGCGATGATCCAGTACTGGGACCGGCTGCTCGAGATCCAGGAGACCTACGGGAACACAGCACTCGCGGCGCAAATCGCCCGTCTGGCCACCATCGACTTCATCAACACCGAAAAGGAGAAGACAGCCGTCCTCGAGGACCAGGTCAATAAGGAAATCCAGGCCCATGCCCTCAAGGGCGACTCGTTCAAGCAGGCGCAGGCCGAGGCCGATAAAGAAGCGACGAGGGCGGCCAAGGATTATTTGAGGGTCCTGCAGGCTGAGCCGGCCGCTCTGGCGGCCGTTGCACGAGCCTACCCGGGGCTGACCGTTGCCCAGCTCGCCGCGCTTCCTGGCCTCACACAGCTCCTGGCGCAGTTAAAAGCCTTTCACAATGACCTCGGGACCGGAGTCCCCAAGAGCCTCCGTAATCTTCAGGAGCTGGAGCAGGAGTTCCCCAGGCTGAGCGAGAAGGCGCGCACGTCCTTCGCACAGATGAGCCTGGGATGGCAACAGTTCGAGCTCACCTTCTTGAGCGGTGAACAGCAGGTCCTCGGCGCTCTGTATCGCGAGCTTGCCGCCCACCAGTCAGCCCAGCAGGCCCTGAAAGCTCTCTTCAAAGAGGAGCTGAAACAGCTGGCGGAGTACCTGGCCAAGAAGGCCGAGATGAAAGCTCTCGAACAGACGGCCGAAGCCATCGGCTACCTCGCGCCGCCTTTTCCTAATTTCCCTGCTGCTGCAGGGCACTTTGCCGCTGCCGCTGCCTGGATGGCGCTCGGTGGAGCGATCAGTATCGCAGCTGGCGCCCTCGCTGGATCGGGTGGAGGCTCGAGCGGAAGAACTGCCTCAGGCGGCTACGGAATCGGCGGATCCACCGGGACGGTGACACCGCGCGGGCCGGGCGGCGCGGCCGGCGGATCGGGCGGCCCGAACATCCAGATCAATATCGAGGGGGTGATGTCGGCGGACACGATTGACGAGATTGCCCCGGTGATCGCGCAATCCGTAAGCCAGGCCTACAACTCGGGCATGGCGCCGTTGCCGGCGATGCCGCGGCCGAACGCTTTAGCCGGAAGGTGACATGAAAAGGCAGACGAAAAGGCGGTCCTGCTTTCTACTTCTTGCGTCTTGCTTCTGTCTTCTGACTCCTGCTCACGCCCAGACCTACGGCCACCGCTCCACCGAGGCCTCAGTCAATGTGCGCGGGCCTCTCTACGCGGCTCCCCTCGCCCCGGTGCGCGTCTGCCTCGAGCAGAGCCAATCGCTGACGCCGGGCTGCACCCCGCTCGCCACGATTTATAAATGGAGTCCGATGGGGGGATTCACGCCAATCACGCAGCCAGGATTCCAGGCAGACCAGAACGGCAACTACGAATGGTATGCCGACCCCACGGCGAGCTATCGCGAGGAGGTGACGGCCGGCGGCACAACCCACATTACGCCCAACATCACCCTGGCGTCGTCAAGCGGCACGGTGAACGGGTCGCCGATTTACGTGGACGTGGCCAACTACGGCGCTTACGGAGATGGCCAGGTGGGGATCGGCACGGTGAGCGCCGGGACGCTTAACCAGGTCACGCTGACCACGGGAACGTTCAATCCCACGGCCGATGTCGGCAAGACGCTGGCGATCGCCAATTATCCCGTTACGCCTCCGCCGCTTCCGGTGGCTTTCGCTGCGAGCGGCGCAGCCTGCACGGGCACGGGGACGCTGGGCAACGCGAGCTACGATCTCGAGTACCACTACATCCTGAGCGAGAAGAATTCCTGGGGCGAAGGGCAGCCCTCGCTCGAAGGCGTGGTGTTGCTGCAGGCGATCAACGGCACCAGCCAGTGCATCCAGATCGCCTCGCCGGCCGGGATCAACGGCGCTTCAACCTGGAACCTCTATGATTCGATCGATCCGCCCTTCAACCCCACCACGCCGGAGACGACCTGGCCGGGAGTCACCAGCGGACTTGAGGCGCTCGAGAGGAGCTCAATCGCGATCGGCACGGCAGTGGAGATTGACAGCATATCGACCGGCGGGGCGAATGCTCCGCAGCCTACGATGACGATCGCCACCATAACGAGCGCCACCTCGTCAACCGCTACGCTCTCGAGTTCGCTGCCGAATCCGGTTGCGGGCAATACGGTCAGCTGGGGGCATCCGGACGATGCCGCCTTTGCCGCGGCCCAGGCCGCGCTCGACCCTTTGCGCGGCGGCACAATCTTTGTGCCCCAGTCGACGGGCAATGGCGCCAATGTGGGCTGCTATTTCCTGCTGACAGGCATCTCGACATCGCTGCCTTACTTCGGGCTGGTCGGCTCTGGGCCCGCATCGGGGTACGGCGTGGCCCTGGCGCTCCTTAACTCTGAGTTCCCCTATGCGCCGGCCGGGACGAGCGAGCTTTGTACGCCGGCCGACATTCCCATCCTGAGCGTCACCAGTCCTATCACTCCGCGGCAGCTCTGGGCGGGCTTCCGGGTGAACGGGATCGCCATGAGCGACGTCAGCGGCGTGGGCAACGGTCAGGGCTGCATCTATGCTCTGGATATCAACCAGTTCACGATCGAGGACTCGAGCTGCGCTTACATGAGCCGCCGTCCGGCCGGCAACGGCAGCTATAAGGCGGGAACGAACACCGGGGGCTACGGCTTCAATTGCAATTCGGCCTCGCAGAACTCCTTCTGCCAGTTCGGAACCTTTTCGAACTTTATCGGGCAGTACGTCAACACGGGAATCGAGTGGACGAGCGGGCGATCGAGCGAAGACAAGTTCTTTGGCAATAAGTTCATCGGATCATCCACCGGGGGCGGGGCGATCTTTTTTTTCAACTGCAACGGTGGCATCACCGGCGGCGGTGTCGATCATTTTTATGGAAACACGGCCAACTATACACCCGTGTTCCTCTATGCCTGCGACCGACGCGGAGACGTGGTCTTCAGCCGCGCCGAGAACAGCTATTCGCCGACCTCGAACATTGGGGGGCACTCGACCACCGGAACGGGCGTCGTGCTCATCGGCACCGGAGCGGTTGGAGTATCTGACCAGGTGGGAATTCTCACCAACGGCTGCACCGAGAGTGGTACGACGGCCACCTGCGAAATCAACACCGCCACGCCTCCTTCCTGGCTGGTGACGGGGCTCACCATCTCTGTGAATAACGTGGCGGTGACCGGCTACGACGGCAACTGGGTGGTAACCACCGTGATACCTGGAGGAGCCTGTGGCGGCGGTTGCGCCACCGTCAGCTTTCCGGTGCTCAAGAGCGGACTTGGCACCTCGGGACCGGGTACTCTGCAGGCGACCAATACCTGCCAGGCCAACGAGATCTCAGGCACACTCGTGAACTTTCACGATGCCGTCGTGATCGGCACTGCCTGCGACGGAACGAACATGTACACCCTGAATGCTGGGGGAGATTCGCCGCGCAACGAGCTTTTCAACGAAGGCACCGACACGGAGATCTGCACGAATCTGGGATGCTCGCTGCAGTCGACGCAGGCCAACATCCCTGCTCTCCAGGCGTCGCCGGGCGCCGAGGCTGCTAATGCGCAGTTCGGCTGCGGGACGGCCGTGATCGGGGCCAACGGTATGTGCGCGCCGATCTTCGCCATCTTTGGGGACGTGGCAAGGACCCAGCAGCAGCTTGCCGTCGATCAGTTTGGAAACACCGAGGCTGCGTCCGTGGTCTCGCCGTTATTTCAGAACGGGTCTCTGGTGAACGACCCTACCTCAGGCACAGCCGCCAATGCCCTGGTCTCTCTGACCTCCGCGGGCGCGGCGATCGTGGCGCCGCACTCGAGCTTGAACTCGATCGGCGTCTGCACGCAAACCTGCGGAACTTCCGGCTCTCCGGTGGTCGCCGGTGCTAACTCTAACGTGTCTCTGCTTTTTGATGGCGCCGTGACGTCCAAGCACTATGCAGGGGTCTCGGCATCGCAGGATGGTGCTGGCACGGATATCGGGTCGTCCCCATCGTCTGCGAACGGAACCCCGGTTATCCAAGCGTTGGCCACTGGATCTCTTGGCAACAAGCCGACCCTCGGAACAATTACCGAAATTTCTGGGACGAGTTCGCTGCTGACCGGAACATACTACGTCAGTGCCGTCTGTCTCAATCCGGTTGGCGGTGAGACCTTGATGCAGACGGCAGACTTCGCGCTCTCCGTCACGGCAGACAACAGTTACGACATCCAGGAGCAGCCGCCCACCTGCAACCCGCAGGACGTGGCCTGGCTCGCTGCTGCTGGCCACCGGAACGCTGGATCGGGAACCGAAACCATCCAGCCCGCCGGGTCACCCTACTGTCACCCTGTCTCGGTCTATGTCACCGGGACGGGCTATGTCACGGCCTGCACGCTGACGAGCTCCTGGGCGGCCGGGAGTGTGGCCACCGGGCCTGCTCTGCCCTCTTCGGACACGGATGGGCCTCTGGTGCCTGTCTGGATTGTGACGCCCTAGATGCCAATACTCGGCCTAGCGCTGAATGCTTATCCCCAGATCCTCTATCCGTCCACCCCGCCAGTACCGGTGGCGCCAACGTTCACCACGGAAGCGGGGGGAACCAACGCCTCCCACTACGAGTTTTTCGCAGTGACCTTCGTCACACCCTGGGGCGAGAGCGCGCCAAGCTCCGTGTTTGGCGGCGCCGTGGCAGCCAATAGTCTGGGCGTGGTGCCGGCGCCCGCCTTTGTGCGCTCCGCGAACCAGGTCACGGGCTGGAACCTGTACGGGATCTCGCAGTCGAGCTCCACGCCGCCGGCGGCGAGTGCCCTGCATCTCCAGAATACGAGCGGCGAGCTGACGTTCTTCTCCATCAACTCCACGACCGGCGTGGCCACCACTTACGATTGGGTGGAACCTCTCGCCGGGTTCCAGACCGGCACTGCGGCGCCGCCCACCGGCTGGACCTACACGCTCTTGAACTTCACCCTCTTCCCCCGCAAAGTGCCGGCCTTCGCGAAAAAGGTGTCGGGCACCGTGACGCGCAGCTATGGCGGCAACCTGCAGGGCTTCACCGAGTACGTGGACAATCTGCAGAAGTTCGACATGGAGTGGGTCCAGGGCGGCACGGATGCCGGCGCCTGGGCAGCTTTTGTGCAATGGGCTGCCGGCCGCGGACCCTTCGATTACTATCCGGCCGGCGGGGCCCCTGGCGGCAGCTTCACCAGCTATTGGTGGCTGGGCGATACCCTCGAAGCCGCCTGGAAGGCCCCGGGGTTTTACAGCGAAAGCGGAGTGGAATTCACCCAGGCGATTTACTAGGGGCCAGGGGTTAGGGGCTAAGGGCTAGGGATCAAGGATGATTTCTCCAAGCGCTCAATACATGGCCGCCTTCCGATCGGGCGCCACCAGCGCCGTGCTGATGACGTTCTCGGCCTATCCGCGCAAGTTCACCAGTGTCCCGCTGGGCGATGGCGACGCCTGGAAATTCCCCTGGATCGCGAAGATCGGGGCGTACAAGCAGTCGGCCAACGACCTCGATGGCAGCTCCTCGATCTCGAACATGAGCGTGACCGTGCTTGACCTCTCCAACCTGATCACCCAGGATTTCCCGAGCGTCCCCGGCGGCTTCAAAGGCCAGAAAGTCACGCTGCAGCACGGCTTCGTGGGCCTTGCGCTTGCCCACTGGATCACCTTCGCCACGCTGGTGGTGGACACGGTCTCGACCGACAGCGACAACACGGCGTACACCTTCAACCTGCGCGACCAGTCGGTACTGCTGCAGCAGCAGATTTACACCACCGGGGCGAATCCCAACTATTACACCAGCTCGAAGAATCCTGCCACGGTCGGTCCCTCGAATCCCATGGATCTGCTCACCGCTATCTGTGCGGCCGTGCAGCCGGCACTTACGCCCAATGCGGGTGCTGTGGCTGCCTACAAGGCTGGGCTGCTCTCCGGGGCACAGATCGAGTTCTCCCTGACGCATTCCGAGACCGCCAAGGATTTCCTCTCCGCCGAGATCATGAAGCCTTTCGGAGGTTACTGGTTCTTCAATTCTCTCGGCCAGGTCACGCCGTACTGCTGGGTTCCGTTCCAGCTGCCCACGGTGGCCAGCTCGATCGCCGTGAGCGCGATCGACCAGACCAATATCCTTAAGGTGCCAACGGCAGACGAGGCCGCACTCGTCAACCAGGTCGACCTCACTATGGAGTACAACCAGAACGCGAGCTTCGCCGCGGAGGACATCGAGTTCCAAGCCACCTCGATCTCGCTCTACAACCTGGTGAAGTCACAGACCATCGACAGTCGCGGCCAGAAGCTGAACTTTGGCTGCTGGGCCTGGGTGCGGCTGCTCGCGAACGCTTTGTTCCAGCGCTACGCGTTCTTCTCGCCGACGTACGACGTCACCACCTTCATGGCTCCGGCCCAGGGCGGCGCGGCACCGCAGAATCTGCCGCCGGCCTGCCTGGAGCTCGGCGATCACGTTTTTCTCTCGGGCACCGGAATCAAGAACCGGTCGACGGGGTTGATCGGATTGACTAGCCGCCTCTGCGAGGTGAAGAGCTTCTCGAAGGACTTCGGCAAGAAAACGGTGGAACTGGGCCTGCTCGACAAGGGCTGGCTGCAGGCGCTCTCCCCGTATGAGGTGGCGCCGGACGGGACACCGGTCTATGCGAGCGCGAGCTCCGCCCAGCGCGCAACCTACGCCTACATCGGAAGCGCGGCCAGCGGAACTTTTTCGACGGGCGCGGCGAACGAGGTGATCTACTGATGGCGGTTGTTTATCCCCAGCCACTTCCCCTCGTGCTCGGCTACGTGCCGGGCATGGTGGATATTCCCGACTCGCTTTTCACCTCGGGCAACGTCTTCGCGGACCTGCTGCTGGCGCGGCTGCGCTCAAACTGCGATTTCAACGCCAGCATGATCGAGGTCTTCACGGCCGGCGCTTACAATGGCGACACGGTGGCGCTGCCCGTCTCTTCCTGCACGGGCTACCAGTATCAGGACTGGGAGTGCTTCATCTTTGGCTCTTTCACGGGCAGCTACGGCGCGAACGGCGGGCCGAGCGCGGCGGGCCAGATCCAGGAGTGCTACTCCTCCATCGGCACCGATCTGAGCGTACACACCGCCGTGAACTACTACGTGCAGGGCGGCCAGTTCTCGCCCACCAACGACGGCAATCTGCAGATCTGGGTGATCGCCCAGCGCGGCTGGGGCCAGTTGTCGCTCGCCGCTCCCTCGGCCTTCACCGATCTGGCGGATTCTGATTTCGCGCAGGACTCGCCAGTCACCCAGACCATCTGGCGGCAGTTGAACCAGAACTGCAAGTTGATCCGTCGCGAGTTCTTTCTCAACTATGGCGTGCCGATCGCGACCATCTCGCGCGGCAACAATCTGGTGACCTGCATCACCAAGACTCCGCATAATCTCAGCATCGGCGACCCGTTTTACGTGTACTACTGCAATGATTCCAGCTTCAACACCTCGGGCTCGAACGTGCTGGCGAGCGGCGTGGGCCTGACCATGCAGGCGTTCGCCGTGGTCTCGGTTCCGAACTCGACCACCCTGACCTGGCTGCAGCAGAACGGGGCTGATTCAAATTCCACCAGCGGCCGCTTGATGAAAGCCCAGTACGCCAATGGCGACACGCTGCCCTCGACGGTAACCTCTCCTTACGATGGCTATGTCTACCAGCGCACCGTCGACACCCTGCTCGATATCCCGATTCTCTTCTACTCCGGCCGGGCTTCGAATCATGGCGGACCGTCTGGCGGCGGCCGGCTGCGCCGCCTGGGCCCGTACGCCGTGAATCCCACCACGGGCGCGGTTTCCGCCGCTGCTACCTATTACGATGGCTCAACCACCACGGTTACCACAGACGGCGCGCTGCTCATCGCCACCTTCGCGGAACGCGCACTCTCGGGATCGCCGCCCATGGCCGCGCAGCACACCAGTTACAACGCAGCCTCGGGGAAGAAGTACTGCTTCGGAACCGGATCTCCCTGCCCGTATCTTGAAGGTCAGCAGCTCACCGATGGATTGATTCAAGCGCTCAATGACGACGCCAAAGAGGCCATCGGCCGGCCGGAGTTCTTCGAGTTCGCTTATGGCAACGGAACCACTGTCCCGGCTCAGTCCAGTCCCTTAGACAACTCGAGGTACTCCAGCAGCCAGCAGATCTATTTCGGCGTGATGACTGACACGGGAGACGTGGGCACGGGTTGCCTGGCGTCATTTCAGCAGAGCGTCGCGCAGACCCAGAGCTTCTGGTCTCCTTCCACGTACTATGCTGTGGGCACCCAGGTTACCGACTGGAACGGAAACTATCAGACCTGCGTCACCGCCGGCACCAGTGAGAACTCTCCGCCGAACTGGCCTGGCCAGTGGATTCACAGCACGCCGTACGTGAACACGGGCTACGGCGCGGGGGCGTCTGAAGGTCAGATCGTCTTTGATTCGAATAACAACCAGCAAATCTGCATCACGTCAGGTACGAGTGGCGGCAGCGCTCCGGCCTGGAATACGATGCTTGGCGGTCACACCACAGACGGCACCGTGGTCTGGCAGCTGCTGAAGCTGGGCCTCGATACGCAGGATGGTCCGACGCTGGTCTGGCAGCTCACGGGCGTAGGCCCGGGGAGTTATTCAGGTTTGATCACTGCCCTCGCCAATGGTCTTTCAGGTCCGATTGTCCAGGGCGTGGTGGTCTGTTTTCGTAGTTGAAGGTCCTTTAGCTTCTTCTGGGAAGTGACCGCTGGCGGGGCTCTTATAGGGCCTCGCATTTGTGTCTCTAGGTCTTTGCCACGAACCGTGCACGCGTTTTTGCCACGAACCGTGCGCGGCCACAATCCGCAGCTTCCGGTAATGGGTGACACCCCTTACGCAGCGGCCGCTCTTTTGGGAAAAGAGCTGTTGTATGCTGGATTCGCCACCACGGCTAACGCGGGAGCCCGGCGCAAGTTCAGTTCGGAATATATGAACCCAGCAGCGGCAGCAACTGCTCCGCGAAGCCGACGGCGCGGTCCCGGGCATGGTCCAGAGATTCCCCCTGCACGACGCGGGTCATGACCCGCACCAGCGAGCCGTCGGTGCGATTCAAACGCATCGCATCCCACATCTGGTAAAACTTCGCCCGGTACTCGCTGGCGACAACGCGGCCGTGGGCCTGATACCAATAGAGCACCACTTGCTGGTCATTGCCGTTGGCAATCACGTAGAAGTTGACCGTGATGGGCTGTCCGGAGGGCTCGGTGAGCTGCATCTGCGATTCCCTGGCAAACTGCCAGCCGGCACCAGGGAGGCAGTGCCGTGGGGAATGGATCGTGTCGCCGGTGCGCTGGCTGGGGAAATAAGCCAGGTAGAGGTCCACCGGCGGTTGGCCCGGCGTCTGATAGTTGCGCTCCATAAAATCGCCCGGGCCAAGCACCTTCAGCGTCTCAGCATCGAACTGAATATCAGGACCACCCTGCCATTCTCCAATCTGTTCAGGGAAACTCGTAACCTTCTGGTGCGGCGGCGACGGGGCGTCCTGCCCGCGACCATGGACGTAGATCGCCGTGGCGGAAATCAAGACCACGGCAACCGCGAATTTCACACCCACTTGCCCGTCCGTGCTCATGCGGACCTCGGGCGCCATTTCCGCGCCAAAAGCCGGATGAGGTTGTGCACCGCCAGGAGCATCAGCAGCGATAGCACAAAGATTACCCAACCGGAGAATTCGTGAAAGAAGCCCTCCGCCTTATCGGGGCTCCAGTAGATTCCGGCCAGCCCCGTACCCATGATGCGCAAGCCATTGGCGGCAATGGCGATCGGCAGTGCGGAAGCGACCAGGAGCACGCGAATGACCTTGCTCTGCTCGAGCAGATAAGAATACACAATCGCCAGGGTGATCAGTGAAACCAGCGAACGTATTCCGCTGCACGCCTCAACCACCTCGAGCGACATGGTGGGGAGTTGAATGATGTTCCCCTCGAGCAGGACCGGCACGCCCACCAGCCTCAGAAGCGCGGCGGCAAGATCGGAAGCCAGGAACTGCATGGGCAGCGTGATCTGATTCATTAAAATCGTGGGAATCGGAACCATCAGGAAGAGAAATGCCCAGGGGAAAATCAAGGCGCGAAATTGTGTCCACCCGAGAAGGAGGATGACCAGTCCAGCCAGGAGAAAGATGAAAGAGGAACGGGAGAGAAAGAGCTCGGCGCCAAAGATCCCGAGAAGCAGAATCCCCATGGCACCCGCCATGCCTACGAGACCCCACCAGGAGGGTTTCAGGGGCAGGCTCGACAGAATCCGCCGCCGCTGCCACACCACATACGCCGCGATCACCGGTACCACGAAGCCGTGGGAGAGGTCGGGGTCGGCCCACCAGTCCTTCACCATGGCAAAGAAGATGTTTTTGTAGAGAAAGGCGATCGCGATCAGCAGGGCGGCGATCCCCCACCCCCAGAGGGATCGTGAGGTGACAGGACTTCTCTCCTCGAGGACAATATTCGGTCCGACGGCGCTGCTCATCCGCTATCCTTCGCCAACCCAGGCGGTCCGATCCGTGAAGAGGTGACTCAAGCTAAGGATATACCAAACCAAACAGCTTGTCGGGATCTAAGTAATAGGGTATTACCCGCCTTGCTTATAAGAGAACTGGCGGAGCCGACGCCGACGCCCGCGGCTAACAGTGCACGATCTTCTCGTGGTAGTGACGCAGATCCCGGGTGGCGTTGCGCGTATCCACCACCAGCCGCGCATGTCGCGCGATGAATTCGTAGTCGTAGCTCGAATGATCGGTCACGATCACCACCGCCGCGTAGCCGGCCAGCGATTCGGCCGTCAATTCCACCGAGGCAAGCCCGAGATCGTAACGCCGCATCTTGTGCAGGCGCGGAAAGTACGGATCGTTGTAGTCCACGCGCGCCCCGCGCTCGATCAGCAGCTCGATGACGCGCAGCGACGGCGACTCCCGCAAATCGTCGATGTCCTTCTTGTAGGCCACGCCAAGCACCAGGATTCTGGCGTCCTGCAGGCACTGTCGCCGGCGGTTTAAAGCATCACCCACCGCGTCCACCACGTGTCCCGGCATGGAGGCGTTGATCTCACCCGCCAGCTCGATGAATCGCGTGGTGAGTTCGTACTCGCGCGCCTTCCACGCAAGGTAGAAGGGATCGATGGGAATGCAGTGCCCGCCGAGGCCGGGACCCGGGTAAAACGGCGTAAAGCCGAAAGGCTTGGTCTTGGCGGCTTCGATCACTTCCCAGACGTCGATGCCCATGCGCAGGCAGAGCAGCTTGATTTCATTGATGAGGGCGATGTTCACCGCCCGATAGGTGTTTTCGAGAATCTTGGCCATTTCCGCCACGCGCGCCGAGCCCACGAGAACCGCCTTCTCAAAGGCCGCCGCGTAAAGCGCGTGCGCCGCCAGGGCGCTGGGCGCATTCAGGCCACCCACCACCTTGGGAATCTGGTGGGTTGAAAAGTTCCGGTTCCCGGGATCTTCGCGTTCGGGCGAGAACGCCAGCAGGAAATCGGTGGACACGTCCCCGCACTGCTCAGCCGAAACGCTCACGGCGTCATAGGGCTGGATGGGGCAGCGCAGGCCGGAACGTTCCAGAATGGGCAACACATCGCCGTCCGTGGTACCCGGATAGGTGGTACTCTCCAGCACGATGAGCTGCCCGCGACGCAAGTGCCGGCTGATCTCCTCCGCCGTCTGCCGGACGAAGGACAGGTCCGGGTCGCGATACTCGGTGATCGGGGTCGGCACACAGATCAGGCAGGCATCCACCGTGGCCAGCCGGGAGAAATCGGTCGTGGCCGAGAATCGATCACCCTGCTCACGAATCGCCTGGGCGGGAATATGATGAATGTAGGTCTCGCCGCGGCTCAAGGCGTCCACCTTGAGCGAATCCGTATCAAAACCCAGGACGCTGAAACCACGACGCGCGAAGAGCAGGGCCAGGGGCAGTCCGACATAGCCCAGGCCGATGACGCCCACGCTCGCCGTGCCCGACTTGACCCGGCCGGTGAACTCCGCCAGCATTTCCTGACCATTGTTCGTTCCAGATTCGCCAGGCATAGAACCTCTCGAAACTCCGAGCATTCAGGCAACGGTATTGGGCCGATGGACTGCCGCACCGCAATGATACTCGAAAAGACAAGGGCCAATTCAGCCAGTTTCGGCGGGACTCACTTCTTCGGGCACCCCGGAGATTCGCCATGGAAGGCGTTGCCCTGATAGTCGAGTTCCTTGAGGCCGGCCTCGGAGGTGTAGTAGCCCTGGATCACTTGGCGCTTCAGCAGCCGGTAGAGCCGCGGCCCGGGATGTTCGGCTTCGGGCGCTGGTCCTGAGGCCAACTTATCTAGCCTACTTAGCAGGGTCGACTGCTGCGATTCGCTCAGATTGAGGAAACCGCCGCTCGCGAGCCGGCTGGACTCCTCGTGCAACCAGGCCAGCCCGTGTCTCCAGACCTTCTGCGGATCGGACGCCTCGAGCTGCCGGACCTCCTCGGCGCCGTAGTACCGGACGGCGAGCGCGCGATGCGGCGCCGACAAACTGCGCGCGGCCTCGCGCACCGATTGCGACTGCGAGACCACGAGATCGATCCACACTGCCATCTCGCCCACCGTCTCCGCGTCCACGGGCGGGCTCGGCGCCGGTTGTTCAGACGATGCGTTCAACATCAGCCACACAAGTCGTCGGAGCACCGGAAGCTCAGCGGCGGAGAAGAAAGCTGGTGTGTAGGGCTTGGGAGGCGGTGCGGCATACTCGGTCTCGGTGCCCGGCGGGGGAGTCACGAAACGCTGCTCGCGCATCAGGACGTGCGTCAGGTGATCGGCCGAAGGATCGTAGAGACCCGGCGGCAGCGCAACGGCGGACAGGGATGTCGATGCCTGCAGATCCGCCGCAGCCGATGTCTCCGCAGGTAGTGCGGCTAGATCGGCGGCCGACATCCCGCTGAATCCTGCCAGTGCCGCGGCTTCACCGAGTCGAAGAAGCCACTGGCGGCGCGTGAGTCCGGAGGGACTCTCGCCGGCTTTTTCGACCTGCTTCCCGGACTTTTCAGTCTCGCCCAGCATCCCTGCCCCTGAAGAAGCTGCGCCTCGTCTCTCTGTGCGCTCTGTAATTCCTCTGTGAACTCTGTGTCAAGAGCTTTCAACACGAAGGTCACGGAGAACTCACGGAGGGCACAGAGGCCAGTCCACCCGGTTCCCGTCTAGCCTAAAGGGCTCCCCGTCTGAATTCCTCTGCGATGTAATCCGCAGCGCGGCACGAGACCGCCATGATGGTCAGCGTCGGCTCGTAGCACCCCTGCGTTACGAACGACGCACCGTCGGTTACGAAGACGTTCTTCGCGTCGCGGACGCGATTGTACGGGTCGAGAACGCTTTTCTTCGGATCGGCGCCCATGCGCGCGGTGCCGCATTCGTGAATGTTCTTTCCGAAGATGCTCAGCCCGGTCGCGGGCATCTGCGGATGCTCGAGCTTGAGGGCGTCGAGGACGTTCATGATGTCCTGGCGCATCGCCTTGGCCTGCGCCTGCTCATTCTCACCGTAGCTCGCGTGAATGCTCAACACCGGAATTCCCCAGGCGTCCTTCACCTCGGGATCGAGTTCGACGTAGTTGTCGGAGCGAGGCAGGCACTCGCCCTGCGCTTCGAAACTGCAGTAGTACGGCGTCTCATCGCGCACGCGCCGCCGCCACTCGACGCCGAAACCGGGAAGACCGAACGCCTGTCCGTACAGTTCCTGGCTTGAGCTTCCGTCGAAGCGGTAACCGCGCAGGAAATTCGGATTGCGATGCCCGTCGGTGTTGGCGTACTTCGCGATGAGAAATCCGGCCGGATTGCCGATGGGCTCGCGCTGGGAAGATTTCAGCGATGCGATCACGCCGCCCGCGCCCTCGATGGTGAAGTGGTCCATCAAGTAGTGGCCGAGCACGCCTTCGGAATTCCCGACGCCTTGCGGGAATCGCGAGGTGCGCGAGTTGAGCAGGATGCGCGTCGATTCGAGCGCGCTCGCCGCCAGCACCACCACCTTCGCCTGAAACTCGCGATGAGCTCTGGTGACGCGATCGACAGCGTGAACGCCGCGCGCGCGGGCCTGGTCAGAGTCCATCACCACGTGGCTGACCACCACGTCGCTGATCAGCCTGAAGCGTCCGGTGCGCGCTGCCGCCGGCAGCGTGACCGACGGGCTGTTGAAGTACGACGCGGTATAGCATCCGCGCTGGCATTCGTCGCAGTAGTGGCAGGCCGGCCGCCCGCGATGCGGCACGGTGAGATTGGCCACGCGGTCCGGCATCACGCGCCAGCCGAACTTTTCCTCGATGACCTTCTTGGCCAGGAGGCTCCCGCACGACAGGTTCATGGGCGGCAGGAATTGGCCGTCGGGCATCTGCTCCAGACCCTCGCGCGAGGCACTGACGCCGATGTAGCTCTCCACTTTGTCGTAATAGGGTTCGAGATCCTTGTAACTGAACGGCCAGTCCTCGCCGTAGCCGTCGCGGCTGGCGGCCTTGAACTCGTAATCGCTGTAGCGGTAGCTCTCGCGCGCCCAGCAGAAGGTCTTGCCGCCAACCTGGCGCCCGCGAATCCACATAAAGGGCTTGTCGGCGGGCGTGGTGTACGGATTCTCGTGATCGTTCACGAAGAACTGGTGGCTGTACTCGTCGCAGGCGTAGCAAAGCCGCTGCACGGGCTGATTCTCCAGCAGCGCCCGCCGGTTGCCGAAACCGCGGTACTTGAGCTGATAAGGCCACACGTGCTCGGTGAAGTCCTTGGTGGGAACGCGCGGCGGACCGGCTTCGAGCATCAGGACGCCGAGGCCGCTCTCACACAGCTCCTTGGCCACCCAGCCGCCGCTCGCGCCCGAGCCCACCACGATCGCGTCGTAGGTCATGCGGTTCGGCATCGGTGATTCATCATATCTTGTCTGCATCTTGCACAGCCGTAATCGCCATTAAGACCCTCAAAACGAACCGCCAAATGGGTCAAAATGAGGCCAATTTCGCGCAATTTCAGCCGGCAAGACCCTCAAATTGACGGGGTTTTTGAGCCTAAGTCTCAGGCAATCAGCAAGGTAACGGCTTTCAGGAGCTAAGCCTAACATCTTCAATAACCTAACGGCTTTCCGCCGGCTCCGCAACAGAATCATGTTGATTCTAAAGGAGTCTTAGGCTTCGTTCGATCAAAAACACTTCCCCCGCGGCCTTCTGACGTCCGACAGCCTGTTTTTGGGGCTTTTTGCTGCTGGCAAGCGGCGCGAAAAACTACCCGTCCAGCAGCACGCGATGCGCGGCTGGAACCGATTTCCATGTCCGTATTAAGACTACTGCAAACGGACAGACAAGTCAAGTCCCATGTTGACCCGGTAGTGTCCGGTTTCATTGTGGTGCAGGCTTCAAGCCTGCATTCCAAAACGAAAACCGGGCATTGACGCAACCAGCAGGCAGGATGCCTGCACCACAACGAAAACCGGGCGCTACCCTTGACCCGGCTCAAGACTCCGGGCCGCTCTGCCGATAAAAAAAAGGGAACAAGTTGCGAATCGACGCCGCCGGACAAAACGACTGCGCACGTCACCCGTGCGTCAACAGACCGGATACAGGTCTCACGCTCATTGAAGTGATGATCGTGGTGATGGTGGCGTCGGCGGTAGCGAGCATCGCTTTGCCGTCCGCCGGCAACGCCGTGAAGTCTTATCGACTGAACGCCGACGTCTCTAACGTTGCCGGGATGCTGAACGTCGCGCGCATGAAGGCCGCCTCCCAATACGCGCCCTACCGGCTGGACGTCGACACGGCCCAGGGGACTTACGTGATCGAGAGGCTCTGCGGCAATACGCCCGCCTCGGGTCCCAACAGCGATCCGAACTGCGCCGGGACTTACCCGGCTTACCAGCCACTCTCCAACCCGGCGTATGAGTTGGGAACCCAATACGCTTCAAAAGGCGACAGTTTCTCAAGCTGTCGCCCAAACGGGATATCCGTTTACCCGGGCACGGTCACCGCCGATGCCTCCGGCTGTCCCTCCGTGCTGCAAATCTACTTCAACACCCGTGGGGCGCCCGTAGACCAGACCGGAAGCCCGCTGGGCAATGGCGGGGCGGTTCTTTACGCCACGAACCAGAACGGGATGACCGAGGCAGTTACGGTCTCGCCCGGAGGCCGCGCAGGTACCTGGTTCTGGAACGTATCGAGCAGCCAGTGGACCTTAAGGTAACTATGGACTCACGCCGCAGCCCGCGCAATACCGACCCAGCAAAATGCAGGGAGACGTGGCGCCGTTCCCCGTCCAATCGTCTCTCGCCTCTCGTCTCCCGTCTCTCGCTTTGCTCTCATCGCTCGCCGCTCAGCGCTTGTGTCGCGGAACTGAAGAAGGTGACGCATTGGAGCGGTGTCATTCTAAGGAGCCGAAGGCGACGGAGAATCCCGGCATTGCCTTCGTTCTTAAATACCGAGATGCTTCGCTTCGCTCAGCATGACAAGCCTACCGGGCTGTGGCACCACTTTGGATTACGCCGTACTAGTCGCTGCTCTGCCGACGGCGTGACGCTGGTAGAAACCATGATGGCGGTGCTGGTGGCCCTGGTGGGGGTCTTCGGGCTCGGCACGGTGATTTTCCAGGCCACCGCAACGGGCACCAATCAGGGCCAGGAGGCGACGCGGGCCACGGTTTACGCGCAGGATAAAATGGAGAAACTCCTTTCGCTCGGCACGACGCAGGTGGACCCTGTCAGCTCGCCCCAGTTTCCCTGCGCTGAGACCTCACCGCCCCCGCAGTGCAACACAACAGGCATCAGCGGCGCCGGTTGGGCGACAGGTCTGCTGGCGGGAGGCCAGACCGGGCCTCTCGGTCCGGAGGCCTGCCCCTCCGGCGGCCTCTCAATGGGATATGTGGATTCTCTGGACGCGAACGGGACCCAGCTGCAAGGCAGTTCCTGCGGCAGCATCACGAGCCCGGTGGCCTACGTGCGGATGTGGCAGATCGATGATCTGACGCCATTCACGGGCGGACCCGCGAGGAAACAGGTCACGGTGGCGGTCTACGCAATCAACGCGGTCAGCAAGAACGGCGGACAGCCGATTGTGGTGGTGACCAGCGTGATCTCGAATCCGAACTGAGTGAGAGGCAAGATGGCCTGCCTTCGAGAGAATTCGCAACCTGAAACCGGGCGTCCATGGCAGGCAGGGAACCCAATTCTGCCGGCTCGACGCCGGCAACCTATCGCCCGTCACCCTTCACCTGGCACCTGTCGCTGCGCTCCCGGCTTTTCTCTCCTCGAAATGCTGGCGAGCGTCGCCATCATCACCATCCTGATGGGTGCGGTGTTTTCCTTCATGGTTGCCGCTCAGAAGCGATTCCAGGGAAACCAGGTTGTCACGGAATCGAACCAGAGCGCGCGGGCGGCGCTCGAAGTGATGTCGCAGGAGATCGGGCAGGCGGGCGCCAATCCAACCTTCGTCAACAACAAGACCTCGAGCACCAAGGTAGGAGCGAAACCGATAGCACAGTGCATGACGGCCAGCGACATCAATTCGGTGTTTCCGGGCGACTGGCTCTCCGTGGACACGGGTGCCTCCTACGAGCAGGTCCAGGTGGTCGCCACCAGCAATGGAGCCCTCTCCGGGTTCGCGGCATGTTCCGGCTCGAACCAGATCTCAGCCATTTTCGAGCAGTGCCATAACGACACCAGCGCTCTCGACGGCTGCCCGGCAACCGGATCTCCGGCGCCGTACCCGATCGCGTCAGCCAAGGCTCCGTACCCGAGCGGGATTCTGCAGGGCACCGGCACTTCCGACGACAGGACTTTGATGTTCTTCGGCGACCTCAATGCAACCGGGGGGCTCGACTACGTGGTTTACAGCCTCGAGGCGCCCGCCGGAGCCCAGACGGTCACGATCAACGGGAATGCGTTCACCCTCTACACGCTCTATCGCTCCTCGACCCCGGTGACTTTCGCCGCCGGGGCCACGAACAATCCGGCTTCGCCCATGGTGCAGAACGTCCTCTACAGTGCGGCGTTGAAGCAGGGGCCCACCGGGCAGCCGCTCTTCTCCTACGTGTCCACCACGGTCGGCGTTGTACCCAACGTCCAAACCGTGGTCGGAACAGTGACGATCAATCTCTGCGTGGCGGTGAATCCGGCGAGTCTTGAGACCAACACCGTCCAGTACTATGACATGGCAACCCAGATTCGTCCGCTGAATCTGGCGGGCGCCCTGACAGTCAACCAAACGCAAGGCGGAGGCAAGTACCTGCCTCCCCAGCCGCTGGGCCTGCCGATGAGCAATCCCGGCAGCTACTACCCGTGAACCGGAAGGGGTTAATGAAGATCCAGAACACTGTGACGACCTCTGCTGTGGCGGCGCTCTACGAGCGCCGGTTGCCCCG
>DASYZG010000041.1:0-2965 GCA_035946575.1 Terriglobia bacterium
ATTCGATGGGGAAAGCCACCCCGACTCCGCCAGCTGGCGGATTCGGGGTGGGAGCTGAGCCGCGACGCGGTTCGGCGGCTTCAGTGGATGAATCACTACCTGCACCACGGACGCAACGCGGCTTTCACCTGCCGCCATTTCGGGATCAGCCGGCAATGCTTCTACCGCTGGTGGCGCCGCTATGACCCACACAAGCTGACTACGCTGGAGGGGCGCTCGCATCGTCCGCACCGGCTCCGCCGACCCTCCTGGTCGGCCCAGCAAGCGGACCGGGTGCTCGCGGTGCGCCGTCAGTATCCGCGCTGGGGCAAAGACAAGTTGCGTCACATCCTCCTTAAACAGGGCCTTTCGTTGTCGGCTTCCATGATTGGCCGCATGCTCACCGATCTGAAACGCCGGGGCGTGCTGGTGGAAGCTCCCCGAACGGCCGTGCTCGTCCGACAGCGCCGCAAGCTGCGCCATCGTCCCTGGGCCACGCGCAAGCCCCGTTTTTGGCGGGTGCGCGAGCCCGGCGATCTGGTGGCCTTGGACACCAAGCAGGTGCGTCCGGAACCCGGCGTGGTCCTGCACCACTTCTCGGCGCGCGATCTGGTCTCTCGGTGGGACGTCTTGCAAGCTCACTCCCGAGCGGACGCCACCAGCGCGCTCACCTTCCTGGAAGCCCTGCTGCGCCGCATGCCCTTTCCCATCCGCGCCGTGCAAGTCGACGGCGGCAGCGAATTCGCCGCCGAATTCGAGCAAGCCTGTCAGGCTCGACAGTTGCCGCTGTTCGTGCTGCCTCCCCGCTCGCCTAAACTCAATGGTCAGGTCGAACGTGCCCATCGCACACACAACGAGGAATTCTACGAGGTCACACCGCAGCGCTGGAACCTGCTGGAGGTAAATCGTCAACTGCTGGCCTGGGAGCGCACCTATAACACTATCCGCCCACACCAAGCTCTGGGATATGCGACGCCACTGGAGTTCCTCCAGCGTCATCACAAATCCAAACCCAAAATCCAAAAGTGTCACTAATCATGTGGACGAGTACAGGCCCTCGACTCGAACAACCGTCGAATGCTACTATCGCCCGGCCGCGGCCACCAGGTCGCTATAAGGGCTGACGCCGCCATGGATGTGCACGACCCGCGCGACGTCCAGCTTCTTGCGCGTAACATTGTCGACCAGGTTGATTGTGTAAGGACTCGGAGCCGGCAGTGGCGGCGCGCCCGGACGTGGTATGTAGGAGTCTGCTTGAATCAGCAATTTTTGCGCTGGGAGGTATGCCATCACCAAGCCTACGGCATGGAGGTGGTTTGGCATTAAGTAGAGATCGATCGTCATGTTGCCGTCGGTCAACACGCGCTTGTCCTTCATCGTCTCCAGCATCGGCGCTCGCGGTTCGCGCGCCAGACGATCTGGATTGAGCGTGTGAGGATTCTTGAAAATCTGCTCTTCGTAATACTTCTTGTGCGATTCATGCGTGATTATGGGAATGCCTTCCGCCACATAGGCTCGAAGACCGCCGGCGTGATCGGCGTGGTGGTGGGTGTTGACCACGTACCGGATCGGCTTGTTAGGCTCCATGGCCTTCACTTGTGCCAGCGTCGCCATCGTATAAGCATCGTTTCCGGGTCCCTCAACTATGACGACATAGTCTTTGAACTCAACGAGAATGCTTCCTTCAGCTCCAGGCGTTAAAGCCCATACACCGTCTGCAATTTTTTCGGCATGACGCTCGGCTCGGGCGGCCTGCCCGCCGCCTTGGGCAGGGTTTGCGCCCCGCACATCGAGTGCGGCCTGGATATTTGGCTGCGCATCGGCTACGGTCAGGTCCAGCGTCGGATAACCGCCTTCCTTCATGACGATGTGCATCGGAAATTTCACGCCGCCGAAGTCCCGGTAGTCCGAGTAGACTCCCTCCATCTGCGTGTCGCCGGTATAGGGCACATCCATCAGCGCTTCGACGTGCTCGACCAGATTCTCAGCGTTAAAAGTCCCCGTCACGTTGTATTTGCCGAACGCGGTGAAAGACACTGCCTTCTTCCCATGCATGGTCGTTGTCTTTGCGGTAGCCACATTCGCGGCAGCCCCTTTGAGGAAGCCATGGGGCGTCAGCCAAATCCGCACCGCACCCGCTTCAGCGTGTCCGTCGGTGTTCTCGTTCTCGACCATGTCGCCAGGTGCGGGCCTGATCCCGCCTTGAAAGGTGGCCGGGTTATATCCTCCTACGCCGCCACCACGCGGAGGCTTCTCGTCGTCGATTCGCACCAACTCCTGCCGCATCGCCGGCGCGGTGTAGTTCACCAGCATCGTATATTTTTTGAGCGTATACCGCGGCCACGGACCTCCGGGCTCGTAGGCCTGCCCCGTCGCATAGAAGGAGCCCGTGCCGCTGTACTGAATCGACTGCAGCGCCGCCGTGCCCATGGCAGCAACCGCCGTGTCGATCGCTGCCTTAGCATCCGAGCCCGCATTCTGCGCTGAGACGTGGAACGACAGCAGCAACGTCCCGGCGATGGCAATCACAGATGTCTTCTTCATAATCCTTGACCAGGATTTTCGCTTCGAGAATGGCGCCATAGTACACCCTGTCGCGCGTTCCCGACGACATTTTGGGCCAAACTATCGGCCAGATCCTATCGGCCAGACTGATCGGCCAGCGGTAGCTGAAGCGTTACTCGATCCTCCGCGCCCACAACTTTCGTAATGTGACCTTTGCCGGTCGTGTCTTCCACCAGATCGATGTGCCCTGGCCCCATGGATATCTTTTTTCCGCCCGCAACTTCGACCTCTCCATGGCCGCTCAACGTGATCACGTACTGACGGCGCGGCGCACGATGCCAATCGTCCACGCTGCCGCCCGCCGTTCGATGGAGTTCGGCGCTACTTATCGCCATCATTTTGGAAACTTCCGCAGGGTTTCCCGGGGTGAACTTCAGTTCAACCTCTTCGGCGTGAGTTTGATTGTCCGGACCCGTGTAGA
>DASYZG010000042.1:0-20724 GCA_035946575.1 Terriglobia bacterium
ACGTAGTCTTCCAGCCGCTCTCGGGCGATCATGCCTCGGGCAATTGCGAGATCTTCGCCGGCGGGTTTGCCGGACCGGTGAAGACTCCGGAAGGCGCCGTGCACCGTCCCTCCGGCGTCGCGGTCGGACCGGATGGAGCGCTCTACGTTTCAGACGATATCCGGGGCCGGATCTATCGAATCGTTTATAAAGGCGCCGGTTTCAACAGCGGCGCACCAGCCGTGACGGCGTGCCCGAGCGAGTCGGCGTCGGCCGGTGAGGTCGGGGGCGCTCATGCGCGACCGCCCGAGGGAACACATGCCAACGCCGGCGCGGCCACGGGAAATCTTCCGGTTCCCGAAGGCGCCACCCACGCGATGGTGGCGCTCGGTGATCGCATTTACCACGGGCAGGTGGGCGGGGCGGCCTGCGCCGGCTGCCACGGCGCGAAGGCAACCGGCTCCCCTCTGGGCCCCGGCCTGACGGGCAAAAAATGGCTGTGGAGCAATGGGAGCTATGACGGAATCCTGAAGACGATTCGCGCCGGCGTGCCGCACCCCAAGAATTACCGCAGCCCGATGCCGCCCATGGGCGGCGCGCAGCTCACGCCTGACCAGTTGAAGGCGCTGGCGGCCTACGTGTGGGCGATCAGCCGCTAGCGGGCTGCCCGGGTCAGCCCGGCAGTTTACAGTCCGATTATCTGACTAGGCTATTTCTGGCTGAGAGGGGGCTGCGGAGCCTTCTCGCGAATCTGCACGAATTGCCACCCAAATCGTCCCTTGATGCAGAGGTTACCGCGCGTCACGCCGCTCGCGATGGGCGAGCTGGCCTTGACGATCCGGCCGTCCTGGACGTGCAGCGTCACCGTGCACCCGACGCCGCAGTAGGGGCAGATGGTGTCGGTTGTCGTCTGGCGCGCCTCGTCCCACCTTCCCGCGCGGCGCATCGCGTATTCACTCGCGAACATCAGCGCCCCGGTGGGACAGACGCCGATGCAGTTGCCGCAATAAACGCAGGCGGATTCGGGAAGCGGCACGGCGTACTCGGTCGAAATGCGGGCATCGAAGCCGCGCCCGGCAACGGCAATGGCGAACGTGTTCTGGGCATCGGCCCCGCACGCTTCCACGCACTTGTAGCACAGAATGCATTTCCCGTAATCGCGCACGTACAGCTCGTTGTCGATCTTGACCGGCTGCGCCACGTTCGCCGCCGATGGGCTGTTGTTCGCGGTGTGGGAGCCCGCGCGTGCTTCGTCCCTCGTTGCCGGCGGAGCCTGCGCCGGACCGAGGCGCTCCGGATGCGCGTCGTATTCCGCGAGGTAGTCCCGAATCTCGGGCGAGGTTGAGATGTCCACCGACGAGGCGAGGAATTCCAGCACCAGGCGGCGGCTCAGGCGGACGCGCTCCGAATCCGTCTTTACCACCATGCCCTCTTCGGCCTTGCGCGAGCACGCAGGCACGAGCGCCCGCGAGCCTTCCAGTTCGACCAGGCAAATGCGGCACACGTTAACCGGCGTGAGCGTCTCCAGAAAACACAGCGTGGGAATCTCGGTTCCAGCCTCTCGCGCCGCCTCGAGCAGCGTGGTGCCCTCGGGCGCCGAGATCCGCCGGCCGTCGATTGTCAAGTGCAGCGCCCGTCGCGGCGTCGGCGCGGGAATCGCGGGAACGGGCCCGCGCGGCGTGGGATTGACGGACATCGAGGGTTGCTCCGGAAGCGGCGGCACGGTGACAGCAGCCTCACTCATGGTGCGCTCCTCTCCTCGGTTCCGGGAGCCGATTCGGGCCGGGAACTTTCGAACAGCGGCCAGCGACGCAGGGCCGATTCGATCGCGCTCGACGCCGTCTGACCGAGGCCGCAGATTGACGCGTCGCGCATCACCTGCCCGATTTGTTTCAACAGTGCCATCTCGGTATCCAAAGAACCCATCGCACGGCCGCGCACGAGCCGGCGCAGGAGTTCCTCCTGCCGGACCGTGCCCACGCGGCACGGCACACATTGGCCGCAGGACTCGTCGCGGAAGAAGGCGGCGATGCGGAGCAGAATCTTGCGCAGATCCACCGTGTCGTCGAACAACATCACCACCGCCGAACCGAGCGAGGCGCCGATCGAGCGCGTGCCCTCGAACGTCAGCGGCGTATCCAGCTCGGCGGGCGAAATGAAAGCTCCGGCCGCGCCGCCGAGCAGCACCGCCTGCAAGCGTCCACTGCCTGCGACGCCGCCCGCGAGTTCGATGAGTTCCCGGACGCTGGCGCCGAAGGGCACCTCATACACGCCCGGCCGGGCCACGTGGCCCGAGAGGCAAAAGAGCTTGGGGCCGGTGGAGTCGCGCGTGCCGATGGACGCATAGCGCTCTCCGCCGTCGCGCACGATCGGCAGCACGTTGATGAGCGTCTCGACGTTGTTGACGACGGTCGGCTTCCCGAATAGTCCTGCCTGGGTGGGGAAGGGCGGCTTGCTGCGCGGCTCGCCCCGGAATCCCTCGATGGAGTTGAACAGCGCGGTCTCTTCGCCGCAGATGTAGGCCCCGGCGCCGCGCCGGATCTCGATGTCGAAGCGCGCGCCGCGGCCGAGAATATTGTCGCCCAGAAAACCTCGCGCCCGCGCGGCTGCCATCGCCTGCGCCAGCCGCTCCGCGGCCAACGGGTACTCACCCCGAATGTAGAGATAGCCCTTCCCGCAACCCGTGGTGTAGCCCGCGATCGTCATCGCCTCGACCACCGAGAAGGGATCGCCCTCCATCACCACGCGATCCTTGAACGTCCCAGGCTCCGACTCGTCGGCGTTGCACACCAGGTATTGCGGCTGGTTCGCCGGGTCCCACTTGCGAGCCATCGGGAAAGCGGCTCCGCCTCGTCCTACCAGCCGCGACGCTGCCACCTCGCGCGCCACCCAGGCCCTGCCGAGGTCGAGCGCGCGCCGCAGCGCTTCATAGCCCCCGTGAGCGCGATAGTCATCGATGCTCTCGGCGTCGGCTAGACCGATGCGACGAAGAAGCGTCAATCCTGGTGAACCGTTCTTGCGCGTCTGCGGGACAGAGACAGTCGCGTCAAAGTGGTCTGGCGGCTCGGCGGTGGCGCCATTTCTGTTTGTGGCTCTGGCGTCGTCTGTAGCGCGGGCAGCGCCGGCGAGAGCTTCCGCGATTTGCTCCGCACTTACTGGCGCCAGGACCTTCTCGCGATGATGTTCGCCGGCCGCCGACATCAGCGCTGCCGGCGCGCGCTCGCACATGCCGAGACAGGGGCTGCGATACCAGATGGCTTTGCCATCGGGTGTGGGTGATCCGGCCGGGCCCAACGTCCGCTGCAGCTGTCCGCAGAGTTCCTCGGCCCCCCGCGTCAGGCACGCGATGTCGTCGCACACGTGTAGCACCCGCGGCGGACGCGGCTCCATCGAGAACAGGCCGTAAAAGCTGGCGACGCCGTAAGCCTCGGCCGGCGCAACGTCGAGTCTCTGGCAGGCGTAGTTAAGAGCGAAGGGAGAAATCCAGCCGATGCGCGCTTGGATGGCATGCAGCACGGGTAAGAGCAGATGCCGTTGCCCGCCTGCGGAATCCCCGCCGGGCGCGGCAGGACCATTACGGTTCGGCCGGTCGGACCCGTTGCGGGTTGCCGGACCAGACTCGCCGACAACCGAGTCCACGGCCTGCTGCTCTTCAGCGGTCGCCTTGCCGGGCGTGAAGTGCGTGTCCACCAGGTTCCTCGTTCAGCTCAGTGCGGATCTCGACCTACGGACCTCTGTGAACTCTGTGAGTCCTCTGTGGGCTCTGTGTTAGAAGCTGTCACCACAGAGAGCACGAGGAAGCACAGAGTACGCGACCTCACGTCGAAATCGGCACGCTGAGCGGCTGCGCGCGCTGCGAGCGGCCTGTCTCCGCCTCCAAGCCGCCCAGTTTCTCGATGCGAATCGCGGTGGCTTTGAACTCCGCCGTGCCGGATTTCGGATCGGTGGCGTCGATGGTGAGCAGGTTCGTTGCCACTTGATCCGGGAAATGGATACTCAGAAACGCCAGGCCCGGCCGCAGGGAATCATCCACGCGCACCGGCGCCTCCGCCGAACCCCGCCGCGAAGCCACGCGAACGCGTTCCCCATCCCGAACCCCATAGCGCGCGGCGTCTCCCGGCGAAAGTCCCAGCGTCTCGGGCGCCCGCAAGGGCGACGTATACCCGGAAGTCTGCACTCCGGTGTTGAACGACTCCAGATGGCGCCCGGTCGTGAGCCTCAGGGGATATTCTTCGTTGAGAGTATCGACCGGCGGCTCATACTCTACAAGACTGAACTGCGCCCGCGGCCCAATGATCGGCTCCTCCCATAGCCGGCCGTGCAGAAACATCTCGCCCGGATGCGACTCGTCATAGCAAGGCCACTGGATGCCGCCCAGGGCCTCCAGGCGCGCATAACTCATGCCCGCGTGCATGGGGCTCAGCCGCCGCACTTCGTTCCAGACGTCCTCCGCGCTGGGTTGACCCCAATCCTGGCCCAGCCGGCCTGCCAGCTCGCAGATGATTTCCATGTCGTCGCGGGCGCCCGCCGGAGGGTCCATGGCCTTGCGGACGCGCTGCACGCGACGCTCGCTGCTGGTGACCGTGCCTTCGCTCTCGCACCACCCCGCTGCGGCGGGCAGCACCACGTCGGCAAGTTCGGCCGTCGGTGTGAGGAGCACGTCCTGCACCACCAGGCAGTCGAGGCCCCTCAGAAGGCGCTCCGAGCGGTTCTGGTCGGCTTCGGAATGCAGCGGATTCTCTCCGATCACATAGAGCGCGCGCAGCTTTCCTTCTTCCATGGCATGGAACATGCCGCTCAGGTGCCAGCCGCGCTTCGGTGGAATCTTCACGCCCCAGGCATGATCGAACTTGGCCCGCAGCTGGTCGTTTTCCACCGCCTGAAAGCCCGGCAGACGATCGGGCAACGCGCCCATGTCGCCGCCGCCCTGGACGTTGTTCTGGCCGCGCAGCGGATTCACGCCGGAGCCGTAACGCCCGACGTGCCCGGTGAGAATCGCGAGGTTGATCAGGGCGAAAACATTATCGACGGCATTGTGGTGCTCGGTTATCCCGAGGGTCCAGCAGAGCTGTGCCCGGTCGGCGCGCGCATAGGCGTGCGCGAGGTCCCGGATGAGATGGGCGGGCACGCCGGTAATCTTCCCGGCGTACTCCACCGTGTACGGTTGAACCGAGTTGCGGTAGGCCTCGAACGCAGAAGTGGCGTTGTCGATGAAGCGTCGGTTCTCGAGCCCGGAGGCGATGATCTCGCGGCCAACTGCGTTCGCCAGCGCGATGTCAGTACCCACGTCGAGGCCGAGCCACACATCCGCCCATTGCGCGGAGCTGGTACGCCGCGGATCGATTACGTAGAGCTTGGCGCCGCGCCGCACGCCTTTCAGAAGATGGTGAAAGAAGATGGGATGCGTCTCGCGCGCGTTCGAGCCCCAGAGGATGATGAGATCGGTCTCCTCGATCTCGCGATAGGAACTCGTGCCGCCTCCCGCTCCGAAAACCGCCGCCAGACCGGCGACGCTGGGGGCGTGTCAAGTGCGGTTGCAGCTGTCGATGTTGTTGCTGCCCATCACGGCGCGGGCGAACTTCTGGGCCAGGAAGTTCAGCTCGTTGGTGGTTTTTGAGCAACTGAACATCCCGAACGCCTGCGGTCCGTAGCTCTCCTTCACGCGGCGAAAGACGCCGGCGGCGCGGTTCAGAGCCTCTTCCCAGGTGGCCGGGCGGAGCTCGCCGTGGTCACGCACCAGCGGAGTGGTCAGCCGTCCTGTCCTCGAGTTAGTCATCGATCACCCTCCAATCGATTGAAGCGCTCGCGACCCGACCCGTTGTACCACAGTCGCAGTTCATAGTCGAGAGCCCGGAGACGATCGAAAATGGCTTGCACCTGGGTAACCCCAGTGGCCCTGATCGGGCATGCGTTCGCCAGTGACGTTAGCACCCTGCGCGACTACATCGAAAAGACGAGCTGGGGTATCACCACCGGACTCTTTCTCCTCAAATACTTCATCTGGCGCCGCTACAAATCGCGCATGCGGGCGTCGGAGCGACGCACCACATTGCACACATTGCACCAACCAGGGAACCATTGATGTCAGCAAGCGAGTGAGTAATTGAGAGGCTGGAGCCGGCGAGAGGAATCGAACCTCCGACCTACGGTTTACGAAACCGTTGCTCTACCGACTGAGCTACGCCGGCCGGCGCGAGAGACGAAAATGCTCACCCGGAGGCCCTGACGGTGTCGCCAAGCCTGCGGGTGAGCATTGAGAGGAGAATAGAATGACGGACGCGCTCCGCCTCCTAAACTCGATTGCGAGCATATGGTGAAGCCAGTTTTTCTGTCAAGGAAATTTTCCAAGATTTTTTACCGTCGTAAGCTTATTTATTTCAATGATATACGGCCATAACGCGAACTCGCCCGCCGGCGGGATTTCCACAGGTTTCGGGGAAATTTTATGGTCAAAATCGGACTGGCAAAGCACCCCAAATCAGCGCCTTACGTCGCTCAAGTCCAAAATGATGATTCCGGCGCCTTCGGCTTCTACAAAAATGGAATTCGCGAACCATTTTCGTGCCAAGCGTTTAGAGACGAACACCAGAATGCCTCCGGCGAATGAGAAAACCACCAGGGTCATGATCAGGACACCGTTGGCGATCAAAAGGCGAAGCATCTGCCAGACGCTGCCGTCGTCCCCGGGATTCCCCTGATCCTGGCTGATCGTTTTGGACACGGTGAAGCTTTTCAGAAACTGGTCGGCCGCGCCTTGCGAGGGAGCATTCATGGCGATCAACACGTAGGTATCGCGTCGCCGGCACGCGAAAGAGTTCGTGCCCGGCTGGCAAAGCGCTTTGTTGATCGCGTCGAACTCGGAACGCGCGATCTGCGGCGTGGGATAGTTGATGGCGGCGAGGGTCAGCGTTCCTGAAGATGATCCGGTGCGATAGGTTCCGGTCTGCAGTTCGGCGCCCTCGTCAAACCCGATCAGCTTCGGTTTCAAGGCCGGCAGGACTTTGGCCGCCGCGATCGGACCGAGAACGTATTTCTGTGATCCATCCACCAAGCCGCGCGAAGGCAGGGGCTCAGGCAGTTGACTGAGCGCGCGCCGGGGCGGCGGTGGTCCGCCGATGAGCCGCAGCAAAGCCGTGTAGTCCCCAAGCGGCAGAGCTTCCGGTGCCGAGACGGAAACGCGGATGAATGCCGGTCCGCGCGCCAGCAGCGCCTTGCCGGCCGCCGCCACCGTCAGTGCCGATCCGTCGAGCGACGTCATGGCGGGTGTGCGATAGAAAGTCAGCAATCCGTAGGCCGACGAGGGGTCGGCCGCCTGCTCAATCAGTACGTCAGCCTTGTGATTTGCGAACGTGTACGAGTGCGCGGTGTAGGACGTCACGCCGTATTCGTGTTCGATGGCCGCGTCGCCGCCCCAACTTCCCAGGGCGGAGGCATTGACCGGGTTCGAACTGGTGAGTTGCCAGTGCGCGGTCGGAATCAGCGTCACCACCGATCCCTTGTCCTGCGCGTCTAGCGCACGGATGCCGATCAGCCCCAGCATGGCGGCCAGCGTTAGGCCGGGTCCGAGAGTTCTAAGAGAAGATGGAAACCTCATTGGCTCTAGGATACCAGAGTCCAGCGACCTCATCATTACCGTCCCCGGCGTCGCCGCGTCCGTGAGTCACCGGAACATTAGACACCGCCTGAGCGGCGAGCGCACCGCAAAATTGCAATTGGCAATCCTTGACTCTTCACCCCTTTACTCCGCACAGCAAGGGCCTTACATTTGTAAGTGGGGGAAATCCAAAACCATGGATTCAGCGACCCAGCAGCAGGTTGAAGCGCGTCATGCGGCTCTCGAGATGAGCCCGGAGGAGTTCCGCGCCGCCGGGCACAAGCTGGTGGACGAAATCGCCGCCTTCCTGGAGTCGATTCCGAATCGCCGAGTCGTTCCGCCGGTTACTCCGCGCGGCCTGCGCCAGGCGTTGGGGACGGATTCGCTCCCGGAGCAGGGAACTCCGGCCGCGGTGTTGCTCGAAGGCGCCGCCCGGCTCCTTTTTGATAACTCGCTCCTCAGCGCGCATCCGCGATTCTGGGGCTACATCAACGCCGGTCCGGCGCCGATCGGCGCTCTGGCCGATTTGCTCGCTTCGTCCGTCGGCCCAAACGCCGGCGGCTGGATCCTCTCGCCCGTCGCCACCGAGATCGAGCGCCAGACAGTCCGCTGGATCGCGGAGCTTATCGGATATCCACGAGACTGCGGCGGATTGCTGGTCAGCGGCGGCAACACGGCCAACTTCGTGCCTTTCCTTGCCGCCAGGCGCTCCAAGGTGGATTGGCCGGCCCATGAGTCTGGATTGCGGTCCGGACGCGCTTTGCGGGTGTATGGGTCGAGCGAGACCCACACCTGGATCCACAAGGCGGCTGACCTGTTTGGTCTCGGGACGGATGCCATTCGTTGGATTCCCTGCGACCGCGACCAGCGCCTGAGCACCGATGCCCTGCGGACTCAGATCGAGCGCGACCGCCGCGACGGCAATTTGCCCTTCCTCGTGGTGGGCCAGGCTGGATCGGTGAGCACAGGCGCGGTTGATCCGCTGCCCGAGATCGCCTGCATCTGCCGCGAGCAAGATGTTTGGTTCCACGTGGACGGCGCCTATGGCGCGGTGGCTGCGGTGCTTCCTGCGTCCTCACCGCATGCCGTGCCCGATCTTGCCGGCATCGCCGAGGCGGACTCCGTCGCCGTCGATCCTCACAAGTGGCTGTACGCTCCGCTGGAAGCAGGATGCGCGCTCGTTCGGGACCGCAACGTGATGCTGCGGACCTTCAGCCATCGTCCGCCTTACTATCATTTCGACGAGGGCGACCCGAACGACGAGATGGTCAACTACTTCGAGTACGGCCTGCAGAACTCGCGCGGATTCCGCGCCCTGAAGGTCTGGCTGGCGCTGCGGCAGGCGGGGCGCGAAGGCTACGTCAACTCGGTGACGGACGATATCCGCGTGGCGCAGGCGCTGTATCGCGCGGCGGCGGCTCATCCCGAGCTTGAGGCGGTCACCCAGGCGCTCAGCATCACGACGTTGCGGTACGTTCCGCAGGATCTCGCGTCGAATCGCGAATCCGCTCCCGTGGCGGAGTATCTAAACAAGCTGAATACCGAACTGCTCGAGCGGCTCCAGCGGGGCGGCGAGGCGTTTCTGACCAACGCTGTGGTCGACGGTCGATTCCTGCTGCGGGCGTGCGTGGTCAACTACCGGTCCACGCTGGCGGACGCCGAGGCTGTAGCCGGTATCGTGGTCAGGGTCGGACGTGACGCAGATCACGATCTGAGGCCGTCGTTAAAAGTCGAAATCGGAGTCGGATAGGATGGGTGGGAAGAGGAGCATCTTGCGAAAGTGCCGAATCGAGGAACGAACCCACCATCTCCTTTAGAATCAGTAGGTGTATAAGATTTATACACACTGAAACAGGCGCAAATTGACGAGATTTTGACGGCTTTCAGGCCGTTTGTCGCGGTAATCAGCGGCGCTCCAGGGGTTGGAGCTGTGCTTCGGGAGGCATTCGATGTGGCAATTTGACGAACAGATGAAGCTCAAGGTCGGTCTCGCCGAGATGCTCAAGGGCGGCGTGATCATGGACGTGACCACGGCGGACCAGGCGAAGATCGCCGAGGACGCCGGCGCCGCGGCCGTGATGGCGCTCGAGCGCGTGCCGGCCGACATCCGCAAGGAAGGCGGTGTAGCGCGCATGGCGTCGCCGCGCGTGATCAAGCAGATCATGGCCGCGGTGTCGATTCCGGTGATGGCCAAGGCGCGCATCGGGCACTTCGCCGAGGCCCAGGTGCTCGAAGTGCTCGGCGTGGACTACATCGACGAGAGCGAGGTCCTCACGCCGGCCGACGAGGCCCACCACATCGACAAGTGGCACTTCAAGGCGCCGTTTGTCTGCGGCGCGCGCAACCTGGGCGAAGCCCTGCGCCGCATCGGCGAGGGCGCGGCCATGATCCGCACCAAGGGCGAAGCCGGATCGGGCAACATCGTGGAGGCCGTCCGGCACATGCGCGCCATCACCGGCGAGATGCGCGAACTTACCATCCTGCGCGACGAGGAATTGATGGCGAAGTCCAAGGACCTGGGCGCCCCGTTCGAACTGGTGCAGTACGTGGCCAGAAACGGCAAATTGCCGGTGCCGAATTTTTCGGCCGGCGGCATCGCCACCCCGGCGGACGCGTCGCTGGTGATGCAGTTGGGCGCCGAGGCTGTCTTTGTGGGTTCGGGAATCTTCAAGTCGGACGACCCGGGACCGCGCGCCAAGGCGATTGTCCGGGCCACCACCCACTATAGCGAGCCCCAGATCGTCGCCGAGTGCTCGGAGGAACTGGGCGAAGCGATGCGCGGGCTCGACGTCGCCAAGCTGAAGCCGGAGGAGTTGCTGCAGACGCGCGGGTGGTAGGTGTCAGCTGTCAGTCGTCAGTGAGCAGTAGTGCAATTCCGCGACGTGATCAGGATGCTTGAAGCGGACGGGTGGCGGCTGGCCAGGACGGTTGGCAGCCACGGGCAGTATAAGCACCCGGCAAAGTCGGGGACTGTGACGGTGGCGGGCAGAGCAAATCACGACGTCCCGCCGGGCACGCTGAACAGCATTCTGAAGCAGGCGCGGCTCAAAGGAAGGCGGCACCCATGACTTATCTGGTGATTGTGGAGCGCGGCTCCAACAGCTACGGCGCTTATGTGCCCGATCTGCCGGGCTGTGCAGTCGTGGCCGATACGCGCGAGGAAGCTCTGAAATTGATTCGCGAAGCGATACCTCTGCATTTGGAGAGTATGCGGGAAGACGGTACTTCCGTTCCGGAGCCGGTTTCAACTCCGGAGTACATTCAAGTCTGAAATCCCCAATCCTGAGTTTTGGACGTAGAGTTGGCGGGCAACTTGTCCTGACCTGAGGTGGCGAGAATGGAAACGGCGAAAACTGCGGCTGATCTGCGATATCCGATCGGGAAATTCCATACCAAGGGCGAACTTGCCGAGGCGGACCGCGCTCAGCTGATCGCGCAGATTGCCGATGCGCCCGCGCGGGTGCGCGAAGCCGTCAGGGGCCTCACGCCGGAACAGATGGATACCTGCTATCGTCCCGGGGGTTGGACCGTGCGGCAGGTCGTCCATCATCTGCCGGACAGTCACATGAATTCCTACGTGCGCTTTAAGCTTGCACTCACCGAGGATCAGCCGGCCATCAAAACCTACGAGCAGGCGCTTTGGGCCGAGCTTCCGGACTCGAAGAACACGCCGGTGGAGACGTCGCTGACGTTGCTCGAGGCGCTGCACGAGCGCTGGGTGAACCTGCTGCGAGCCATGTCGCCGGCGGATTTCGCGCGCAAGGTTAATCACCCCGAGCTGGGAGTGGTCAGCCTTGATTACCTGCTGGCGATGTACGGCTGGCACTGCCGGCATCATGTGGGGCACATCACGTCACTGCGGGAGAGGATGGGGTGGAAGTGACCGCCAAGTGACAAGTGACGAGTCACCCGGGGTTAGAGTTAACGTGCTGCGGACGGGACCTGGCAGCGGGCGAAAACAAGTTCCGGGTCAGAGCGGTTGTTTCCCGAGTGGGTTCCCGCCACTTGTCGCTCGTCATTCGCCACTTTTTCGAAAAAAGGAGGCAATCATGCCTGTACGTAAATCAGAAGCGGAATGGAACGGAAATCTTTTCGAAGGCAAAGGCCACATGAAGCTCGGCAGCGGTGCTTTTGACGGGCCCTATTCCTTCAAATCGCGCATGGAGGAAGGTTCCGGAACGAATCCGGAAGAATTGATCGCCGCTGCGCACGCGGGTTGCTATTCCATGGCGCTTTCGGCGGGACTCGCCAAGAACGGGTTTACGCCCAAGCGAGTGCGTACCGTAGCCAACGTGCACTTTGACAAAGTGGCCGAAGGGTTTGCCATCACCAGCATCGATCTGAATACCGAGGCCGAAATTCCCGGCATCGATGCCGCCAGGTTCCAGGAATTCGCCGAGGGCGCCAAAAAGAATTGCCCAGTGTCCAAGGCGCTATCGGCCGTGCCGATCAATCTGAAGGCGGTGCTGGTGAGTGTGGCAGTGTGAACGCCGGCTTCGAATGCCGGAGAGTACCACAGGGTAGCGGGCAGACGGTTCTCAAGCTGAACGGTGGAGGGTGGCCATCGGCCATTTCTCCTTGGGGGTGTTCCGGGCGGGTTGGCATCCAAGCCCACCTCCGGGAGACCGAAGTCGGTTCTGCTTGATGGAATCAAAACGAGACGGAGGCCACATGGAGGCTGAGCGCCGGACACCGGTAACACGCCGCTTCACGGTGATCTTCGAGAAGGAAGAGGTTGGGGGCTATCACGTCTTCTGTCCCACTTTGCCGGGCTGCCACACCCAAAGTGAAACGGTTGAGGAGGGCATTTCGAACATCCGGGAGGCAATTCAGCTCTACGTCGGAAGCCTCGTTGAAGACGGGCTGCCGGTGCCCGACGAAGATATATTTATCAAGCCCATTGAGATTACGGCGTGAGCCCGAAGCTGCCGTCGGTTACGGGAAAAGTGTTTCCCGGTTCGCCCGGCGGATGGGCTTTGAGCTCCGGCGCCAATGCGGAAGCCATGCCATCTATGTGCGTCCGTCCGAAGGCAGACGTGTGGTGATCCCGATGCATTCCGGCAGAGACCGAAGACACTGCGAGGCATCATTGAGGACTTGGGCGTCAGCGATGAAGAGTTCTTGAGCGGAATTTAGAATCCCATGCTTGACTCTGTTCATCGTGAATCGTCAGTTGCGCCGGCGAGGCATGATCGACCGCGTGCGGTCGGAATCCTCGCTGTCCAGGGTGACTTTGCCCTCCACGCCAGAATGCTCGACCGCGTGGGCGCGCCCTGGCTGCTGGTGAAGCATGCCTCCGATCTGAACGAGGCCGGGGCATTGATCATGCCGGGCGGCGAGAGCACCACGATGCTGAAGTTTTTCGAGGGCGAGAATCTGGGACCCGCCCTCCTCGACTTCGCCGCCGCCGGGAAACTGATCTTCGGCACTTGCGCGGGCGCGATTCTGCTGGCCAAGGAAGTTTTGAATCCTCCGCAGTCGCACCTTGGCCTTATCGACATCACGGTTGAACGCAACGCGTATGGCCGGCAGATCGATAGTGCGATCCGGCAGGGCGTGCTGATGAATGGCGCCTCCGGTGAGACGGGCAAGGGTCAGGCTGGCGAGCGGCACGATGAAGTGCTTCGCGATTGTCATTCCCGCGAAAGCGGGAGTCTAGAGGGGCCGGGCGAGCGCGGCCGGCCGATTGAGATGGTCTTTATTCGCGCGCCGATCATCCGCCGGATCGGCGACGGCGTCCGTGTACTGGGGCGCGCCGAGGGTTTGCCGGTTCTCGTGGAACAGAGCAATATTCTGGTGGCGACGTTTCATCCCGAACTGTCGGACGATGAGACGATTCACCGCTACTTCCTGAGTAAGGCACTCCATGAAGGGGGGCGCTTGCGAAGCTTTTGAGTGCGGCAGCTTGCTGCCGCTTTCGCCCCGCGAGCTTGATCGCTAGAAACAAGCAATTCCGGAAGCAGGTGATTTCACGGCCAGCAAGCTGGCCTGATCAAAGCGGCAGCAAGCTGCCGCACTCAAAAGCGCCTGCGGAACCTTAGGCTTGGCGCCCACAAGGGTGCCGTATGATGCCGGAGGAAAATGGAACTCAGGGGGAAGACGCGCCTCGCGCGAAGAGCTGTAATCGTGTCCGTTGCCGCGGTCGTTCTATTGACCGCGGCTTATCCACCCGCCGCCCATCAGGCGTCAACCGAATCCCCAGGCACTTATACCGTCGCCAAGAACATCATGGTGCCGATGCGCGATGGCGTGCACCTCGCCACCGACGTCTACTTTCCCGCCAAAGACGGCGTCAGGCTCGAGGGCAAATTTCCTGCCATCCTGGAGCGCACTCCCTACAACAAAGACCTGTCCTTTGGTTATCTTCGCTTCTACGTCGAGCACGGATACGCGGTAGTGGTGCAGGACACGCGCGGCCGCTACGCGTCGGAAGGCGTGTGGCACATGATGACCGACGACGTGAACGACGGCTACGATACGGCCCAATGGCTGGTGCGCCAGGACTGGAGCGACGGCGGCTTCGGCATGATCGGGACTTCTTATCCAGGCGGCACGCAGCACGCCATGGCGGAGTCGGATCCGCCGGGTCTCAAAGCGGTGGTGCCGGTTTGTGCGGTCGCCGACGCCGGCTACTACGGCATGCGCAATGGCGGCGCCTTCGAATTGCGCTTCTTCAACTGGATCTTCTGGGCTGGAGCGCCGGAGGGCAGCCGCGAGTCGCGCGATCCCGGAACGCGCGCGGTGCTTCGGGATATGGAAGATCACCGGCGCGACTACCTGCTCGCGCTGCCGTTGCGCCCCGGCGTCACGCCCCTCCACCTCGCGCCCGAGTACGAGCAGTGGCTGACCTACGCCATGGGACACGGCGAGAACGACGCTTACTGGAAGCAGCCGGGATTCGATGTGACGGACCAAACGGCGCGCTACCAGGACGTGCCGGTTTATCTGATCGGCGGCTGGTACGACTCCTGGGCTTTGCAGACCACCATGTCCTACATGGCGCTGGCGCGCGCGAAGCACGGGCCGATCAAAATGATCCTGGGCCCGTGGATTCACGGCGAGCAGATGCATCACGCCCACGGGCAGGTGGAGTTTGGCGCGGACGCGGCCATCGACGATGCGGCCTTCCACCTGCGCTGGTACGACCGCTGGCTCAAAGGGATCGGCAACGGTGCGGAGGGCGACGCGCCGGTGAAGATCTTCGTTATGGGCGGCGGCAGCGAGGAGAAGACGCCGGACGGGCGGCACCTGCACGGCGGCGTGTGGCGCGACGAGCACGAGTGGCCGCTGGCCCGCACCGCCTGGACGCCGTATTATCTGCACGGCGACGGCTCGCTCTCGACCGCGAAGCCCGCGGAGGCGGCCAGCAGCACAACCTACGACTTTGACCCGCACAACCCGGTGCCGACCATCGGCGGCAACATCTCGTCCGGGAACGGCATTATGCTGCAGGGCGCCTGGGACCAGCGGTGCAGCGACGCGGTGTGGAATTGCCACGACTCACTGCCCCTTTCGGCGCGCCAGGACGTTCTGGTTTTCATGACCCCACCCCTCGATCACGATATGGAGGTCACCGGGCCGATCGACGTGAAGTTGTGGGCATCATCGAGCGCGCTGGATACCGACTTCACGGCCAAGCTGCTCGACATCCACCCGCCGAACCACGATTTTCCGGGCGGAATCGATATGAACCTGGAGGACGGCATTGTTCGCGCGCGCTTCCGGAATTCGCTCGAGCACGCGGAGCTCATGAAGCCGGGCACGGTCTATCCGTTCACCATCCACCTGTACCCGACTTCGAACGTATTCAAGAAGGGCCATCGGATTCGCGTGGACATCTCCAGCAGCAACTTCCCACGCTTCGACGTGAACCCCAACACTGGCGAGCCGCTCAATCTGAACCGGCGAATGGAGATCGCCACCAACACGATCTATCACGACCGCGAACATCCCTCGGCGATTATCCTGCCGGTTATCCCGCAGTGAGAGGCGGGAGCGCGGACATCCCTGCCCGCCCCAATGGGGTGAGATCTTGATTCCAGGAACGCAGGCGCGCAGGACGCCCGCGGAAATGGGCGCGGGCAGGATGCCCGCGCTCCCGGAACGTGATGCCGAATTTCGACAATCCGATCGTCGAGCGCCGCCGCGACAACGCGGTCGCATCGAGCGATCCGGCGCGGCTCGATGTCGGCGTCATTTACGGGTTCCTGACGCACGCCTACTGGTCTGAAGGCATCCCGCGAGATGTTCTTGAACGCGCCCTCCGGAACTCTCTCTGTTTCGGCGTTTATGCCGACGATACCCAGGTGGGCTTCGCCCGCGTCATCACCGACCGGGCTACTTTTGCCTATCTCGCCGATGTTTTCATCCTCGAATCGCACCGTGGCCGGGGCCTCTCCAAGTTGCTGATGGAGACCATCATGGCGCATCCTGATCTGCAGGGACTGCGACGCTTCAGTCTGGCGACGCGCGATGCCCACGGCCTTTACCGCCAATTCGGGTTCGAGCCGCCGAAGATGCCGGAGCGGCTGATGGAGAAACTCGATCCCGATATTTACAAGAGACCGGGCGCCGCCAGGGCAAAACAGGCGAAGGCGGGTGGTGCGAAGGCGAAGAGCGCCGGGGAGTGTCCGGCAAATCCAAAGAGGATTCTCTTTGTCTGTATCGGAAATGCGTGCCGCAGCCCGATGGCGGAAGCTTTTGCGAATCACCTGGGCGAAGGGCGGGTCCGCGCCTGGAGCGCGGGACTGTTTCCGGTGGGCTGGATCCCTCCCGAGACCCACGCCGTCATGGAGGAAAGAGGCCTGTCGCTGGACGGGCAATCGTCGAAAGGACTGGAAGAGGTGCCCGCGGCGGCAATGGACCTGATCGTCGATATGGCGGGGGACGGGCTCGCCGTTCCCGTACCTGCAGGGTTCAACGGCCGCGTGATCCGGTGGGACATCCCGGACGCCTTTTCGAGCGATCTCGAATCCAACCGCGCCACGCGCGACCTGATCGAGGCGCAGGTGCGGGTTCTGTTGGCCGGGATTGAGGGAAACGCCGACACGGTCAACGATGATCCCGAAAGCGCACGCAGGATGCGCGCACCGCAGGCGGCGCCGGCCGGCACCGAGGCAACCAACGCCGTGCAGCCCTCAGGCCTGAGGGGCGCGAGCAAGGTCCTCTTTCTCTGCGTGGGAAACTCCTGCCGCAGTCAAATGGCCGAGGCTTTTCTCAACCACCTGGGCCGGGAGCGGGTACGCGCCTGGAGCGCGGGCTCGGCTCCGCTCGGCTGGATTGCCGCCGAGACTTACACCGTAATGCAGGAGAAGGGCCTGACGCTCGAGGGACACTGGTCGAAGAGCCTCGGAGAGGTGCCGGTGGCCGAGGTGGACGTGGTGGTGGGGATGGGTTGCGAGGTCGCCTGTCCGGTGCCCGCGGGTTTCAAGGGGCGGGTGATCGAATGGAATATCCCTGATCCCTTCCTCGGCGATCTCGACCGCTACCGCAGCGTCCGCGATCTGATCGAGTCGCATGTCAGCGCGCTGCTCTCCGAAATCCAGAAAGCAAATTCGAGGTAGGGCAGCGCCGGAGCGGGCACCTTTGCCCGCAGACTTCGTACGGGCATTCGTAATTACGATGACGAAAAATTGCCGCTTTGTAGGGCCGGGGCTTGCCCCGGCCCGATTCAGTCCGCGAAACACGCCGATAACCGCAAGGCCGGAGCAAGCCCCGGCCCTACGAAGCGCCACACCGAATCGTTACTGAAATTGTGGACAGGGCACTTTGTTGGTTCTTAAACGAGGGCGCTGCCAGCCGACCGCGGGCCGGGTACCCGCGCTCCCAGGCCGAGCCTACCTGGAAATCGAAAATAGCGTATAGTCTTAGGGCGCAACCGGTGTCCTGCCGGGGCGGCCGGAGGAGTATCCGGGCTTCGTTGCTCAGAGCGCTCAAGCGTCTGACTCGAATCCCATCAGGGAGGCTGTTATGAAGAGAGCGTCGATTCGAGCGCTCGTGGTGTGCGTGGGCGCAGCCGGTATTCTGTTTTCGGGCCTGTTTGGCGCCGTCCCGGCGAGCGCCCAGGCGGACAATCCTACGGCCCCGCCCAGGTTCCGTCTCCCGTCCGACATCGTCGCCCCCGTCCGTTATGCGTTGGACCTCACCATCGTCCCGGATCAGGACACGTTTACCGGCGCAGTTGACGTGAAGGTGAACTTCAAGCGGGCGACGCCGGTTCTCTGGCTGAATGCCGAGAGGCTGCAGTTCAAGGATGCATCGCTCGCCACTGACGGCGGCACGGTCGCGGCCAGGATCCTGACCGAGCCTCACGATTACGTCGGCTTCCAATTCGATCACGCCGTGGGCCCAGGGCCCGCCACGCTGCACGTCAGCTATCAGGGCGAGATCAATCGCAAGGACCAGCAGGGCATCTTCCAGATGAAAGATGGGGGCCAGTGGTACGTCTATTCGCAGTTCGAGGAGATCTGGGCCCGGCGGGCTTTCCCGTGCTTCGACGAGCCGGAATACAAGGTGCCCTGGCAGATGACGCTGCACGTCAAAAAGGACCAGATTGCGCTCTCCAATACCAACATTCTCTCCGAAACCGACACCGGCGACGGCATGAAGACGGTGAAGTTTGCCGAGACGCCGCCGCTGCCGAGCTATCTGGTGGCGCTCACGGTCGGCAACATGGACCTGGTGGATGCCGGAACCGCAGGGAAGAAGAACACGCGGATCCGAATCGTGGTGCCCAAAGGCCACGCGGTCGAGGCGACGTATGCGGCCAAGACGTCGGGAGCCATCCTGACCCTGCTCGAGAACTACTTCGGCATTCCGTATCCTTACGACAAGCTCGACGAGGTCGCCGTCCCGCTCTCAGGTTTGTCGATGGAGCACCCGGGCCTGATCACTCACTCCGGCTATATCATCCTGCGTAAGCCCGAGGCCGACACGCTCGGCCGTCAGCGCCAATGGGTAAGCGTATGCGCGCATGAAATGGCTCATCAGTGGTTCGGGGACCTGGTCACCACCGCTTGGTGGGACGACATCTGGCTGAACGAGGGATTCGCGTCCTGGATGGCGAACAAGATCGTCAACGAGTATCACCCCGAATGGCAGATGAATATCGGCGAGCTGAATGGCTATCAGGGCGCTATGGACAACGACGCCCTGGTGAGCGCCCGGCAGGTACGCCAGCCGATCAGGAGCAACGACGACATCGCCAACGCCTTCGACGGGATCACCTACAACAAAGGCTCCGCGCTGCTCAATATGTTCGAGAGCTACATGGGCCCGGAGCGCTTCCGCGCGGGCATCCAGCGCTACCTCAAGCGGTACGAATGGCGAAACGCCACCTCGGCGGAGTTTCTAACGGCGCTGGCCGGAGACGATCATGAGATCGCGGCGGCCTTTTCGAGCTTTCTGGACCAGCCCGGCGTTCCGCTGCTTTCGGCGTCGCTCGAGTGTCATGGGAGTACCGCAAAAGTGGGTCTCTCCCAGCAGAGATTCCTGCCGCTGGGGTCGCACGGTTCGGGAGAAGAGCTCTGGAAGATCCCGGTGTGCGCGCGATATCCCGCGGGCCGGCAGTGCACGCTCCTCCAGCAGGCGGCGGGCGAAATCGACCTCAAAACGAGTTCCTGTCCCAAGTGGCTCGACGTGAATGCCGACGCCGATGGCTACTATCGTGTTCTCTACCCGCCGCAGCAACTGGCTGCGCTGCTGAAAGCGGAAAGCGGCCTGTCGTTACCGGAGAAAGTGTCGCTGATTGGCGACGTTGCCGCGCTGACGCAGAACGGCAGGATCCCGCTGGGGCAGGCGCTCGAGCTGGCTCCGGGTCTCGCCAGCGATCCCGCGCGGCAGGTGGTCACGAAAACGATGGAGATCACCACCGGTCTTCAGTACAACCTGGTGGAGACCGGGCTGCTGCCGCGCTACCGGCAGTATCTCGCGGGCGTTTATGGAGCCCGGGCGCGTGAGCTGGGGTGGGAGTCGAAGGCGGGCGAGAGCGATGACAACCGCCTGCTCCGTCCTTCCCTGGAAAACGTCATGGCGAACGATGCTGACGACCCGGAGGCCATCGCTGAGGCCGATAAGCTTGCCCTCGCATGGCTGAGCGATCATAAGGCTGTTCAGCCCGACATGATCAATGTGGTGCTCTCGACCGCCGCCCGCCACGGCGATCGCAGCCTGTTCGACCAGATGCGCGCGGCGGCCAGGCAGGAGAAGGATGAAAATATCCGGGGCACCCTGCTCGCCTGCCTCGGCGAGTTCCCCGATCCTGATATCACCCGAAGCGCGCTGCCGATCCTGCTGACCAATGAGTTCGACAGCCGCGAGTCTCTCAACATTCTCTTCGGCGCCACCATCTCTCCGAAGACCCGCGACCTGGCCTATGACTTCGTCAAGCAGAACTGGGACGCGATCATCGCAAAATTCCCGACCGACACCGGCTCGTTTCTGCCGTTCGTAGCGGGAAGTTACTGTGACGAGCAGCATCGTCGGGATGCCAGGGACTTCTTCGACGGAAGGTCGACGAAGTACACCGGCGGGCCGCGGAACCTGGCGCAGATGCTGGAGGAGATCAATCTTTGCATCGCCTACAAGCGGGTCCAGGAGCCGAGCGTGACGAAGTTCCTGCAGAATTACGCCGCGAAGCCTCCGTCGTCGGACGCTGTCGCGGGCTCGGAGTAGGCGATAATCAAAGCATGGGCATGCTGCCGGAGCGAGGCCCGCTGACCGCTCCTTGCGCCCGGCGCAGTAGTCGCCCTGTGGGATATGGCTCGCGAAGCGAGCGGGAATCGGAGGGAAGAACGATGCACGGCAATCCAGACCATCATGATGCCGAGTTGTTGCTGCGTCTTTACGAGCTGCGGAGGGAAGAGAAGCTTCGCCGCGCTCGCGAGTGGTTCGGGCGCAACTTCCGAGCCCAGAATGCGGAGGAATTCGACCGCTTGTGCCCGCCGGGATCGGAAGAGAACGCGTTCTTCCGCATGGTGGCGTCTTATTGGGACATGGCAGCATCCATCGTCAATCATGGGCTGATCCACGAACAATTTTTCTTTGAAACCGGTGGTGAGCTTTGGTTCGCTTTTGAGAAGGGCAAAGCCGCGCTCGCCATCCTGCGGGAGCGGCAGAAGAATCCGCGCGCCTATGAGAACCTTGAGAAACTG
>DASYZG010000043.1:0-1715 GCA_035946575.1 Terriglobia bacterium
CGCCATGACGGAGCTCAAGATCGACCACTCGCGCATCAACGTGAACGGCGGCGCCTGCGCCCTCGGCCACCCCATCGGCGCCACCGGCGCGCGCATCCTGGTGACGCTGATCCATGCCCTCAAGAACCGGGGCGGGAAGCGCGGGGTGGCCTCGCTGTGCATCGGCGGTGGCGAAGCCACGGCGATGGCGGTGGAAATAGTCTGATTTGCATTCGTCACCCCGGCGTAGGCCGGGGTCCAGTTCCAAATGAAACAGCCTTGCGTCTATATCTTGGCGAACGACAGGAACGGGACTTTGTATACCGGCGTGACTTCTGATCTGGCTAAACGGATCTGGGAGCACAAGAACGGCTCCATGGAAGGCTTCACCAAGAAATACGACGTCCATACCCTAGTTTGGTACGAGCAGCATGAGACGATGGAATCGGCCATAAACCGAGAGAAAGCCATCAAAGAATGGCAGCGTGCCTGGAAGTTAAGGCTGATCGAAGAATCGAACCCTGAATGGCGAGACTTGTATCCTGATATCGTCTGAACAGCTCCCGGCAAACCGCACCTGTTTTTGGACAACTGGACCCCGGCCTACGCCGGGGTGACGGCGAAAACCCAGATCCGGACAGTGATAAAAATCCTCGCCATCTCCGGCAGCATCCGCGCTGCCTCGACCAACTCCGCGCTCCTCCGTGCCGCCGCTGAAGCAGCGCCGCAGGGAGTGGAAGTCAGGCTCTACGAAGACTTAAGCAGCCTCCCCCTCTTCAACCCGGACCACACCGAAAACCTGCCGCCGGCCGCGGCGGAGCTGCGCCGCCTGGCGATTTCCTGCGACGGGCTGCTGATCTCTTCGCCCGAATACGCCCACGGGGTGCCGGGCGGTATGAAGAACGCCCTGGACTGGATGGTGGGCTGGGGGGAACTGGCCTTCAAACCCGTGGCGCTCTACAACACCTCGCCCTACGGCGAACACGCCAAGGCGGCCCTGGCGGAAATCCTGGTGACGATGTCGCTTAGGCTCGTGCCGGAGGCGGCGCTCACGGTGCGCCTGCGCGGCAGCAAGCCGGAGGAAGCGGCGCCTAAGCTCGCTACACCCGAGGTGCGGGCTTCCCTGCGGCGCAGCCTCGAAGCCTTCGCCCGCACGATAGAATTGCTGCGCAAAGGAGAAGAAACATGATCTCCAGACATTGGCGCGCTTTGGCACGGCCGGGTGAGGCCGGCCACTACATCCGGCACCTGACGGACGAGACCTTCCCGAAACTCTCGGGCATCCCCGGCTTCATGCGCGCCTCCATCCTGCGGCGCGAGCTGGCCACGGGCACGGAGTTCGTGATCATCACGGAATGGGATTCCCTGGACGTCATAAAGGGTTTCGCGGGTGACGACCCGGAAGCGGCGGTGGTGCCCGCCGTGGTGCAGGCGATGATGCTGGAATACGACCTGCGCGTGCGCCACTATGAGATCGCGAAGGTTCATGGCGGCTGAGTTGCATCATCTCCTGAACTTCGGATTCGCAATCAGTCGTGCATCAAAGAAGCGGGGTGGCTACGCCACCTCCCCGGCTTCGCATCCTGCTTCGCCGGCCGGCCCGCCCGTGCTCGCAGCGCTACGCATCAGCTCCGCTCGCGATCCAGGTCATGCGTCCCTGCGCTCCCGCCAAAGCTACGCTTTGGCCCTTGCACGGGCGTCCGCGGCATGCCGCGGACCCACGACCGCTGAACGCC
>DASYZG010000044.1:0-3129 GCA_035946575.1 Terriglobia bacterium
TTGGGGTCCCGTTGATCGTCCGGTGCCTGAGGTCAAATAATCTCCCCGCGCGCCAGCCAGAATTATTTCCAAACCGTATAAAACCGTCCGGAAACCTCTGATGCCACGCAGAAGGTGCGTAGAGGCCAATTTTTTTCCTCTCCAACCTTTTACATCTTTCAGCCCTCGGTGGCCACCCAAAACCGGCCATAGGTGGCCACCTGAAAACCGGCCAATAGAAGACTGAACTAGGACATTGAGCCTGACGGGGGTACGCTTCCGTCAACGTGAGCAATGTCTTGAGCGAAGAAAAGAAACAGCAAGTGATTGCCCTGGGCCGGCTGGGCTGGTCGCTGCGGCGGATTGAGCAAGCCACCGGGGTGCGGCGGGAAACGGCCAGTGGGTATCTGAAAGCCGCGGGGATCGGACTGCGCCCGCCGGGCGGTTGGGGGCGGAAGCCGGCCAATGGAGCGGCAAAACCGGCCATAGAGGTGGCCACCGACCCTGCGGCCGAAAAACCACCCGATCTGCCTACGCCAGAAGCGGAGCGCCAGCCGGGCCGATGTCCCTCTTCCAGCGCCTGCGAGCCTTACCGGGAACTCATCGAACTGGGGCTGTCGCGTGGCCGCAACACGATGGCTATCTGGCAGGATCTGGTCGACGACCACGGCTTCCCCGGGCGATACAACAGCGTCAAGCGGTTCGTCCGCCAGCAGCGCGGAGTCACGACTCCGGAAGCTCGCGTGGTGATCGAAACGGCAGCGGGGGAGGAAGCGCAGGTGGATTACGGCGAAGGTCCGATGGTGCGCGATCCGAACAGCGGCAAGTATCGCCGCATGCGGATGTTCGTGCTCACGCTGGGTCACAGCCGGAAATCGGTCCGCCTGCTGGTGTTCCGCTCCAGCACGCAAACCTGGGCCGAGCTGCATGAGAAAGCGTTCCGCCGGTTGGGCGGGGCGACTCGCGTGGTGGTGCTGGATAACTTGCGCGAAGGCGTGGTTACGCCCGATCTGTACGATCCGGCGCTGAACCCGCTGTACCGCGACGTGCTGAAACATTACGGCGCGGTCGCGCTTCCGTGTCGCGTGAACGATCCGGATCGGAAGGGCAAGGTGGAGTCAGGCGTCGGCCACGCGCAGAAGACGCCGCTCAAGGGCCTGCGCTTCGAGACTCCGGAAGAAGCGCAAGCGTATCTGGACCGCTGGGAAGAGCGCTGGGCCGACACGCGCATTCACGGCACCACGAAAAGGCAAGTCGCGGCCATGTTCGCGGAAGAGAAACCGGCGTTACTGGCGCTGCCCGTCGAACCGTTCCGCTATTACCAATACGGCGAACGCACGGTGCATCTGGATGGCTGTGTGGAGGTGGAAGCGGCTTACTACGGCGCGCCTCCCGGCTGGATCGGCCGTCACGTACAAGTGCAGTGGGATGATTCACACGTTCGCCTGCTCGATCCCTTGACCGGGAACCTGCTGCGCGAGCACTTGCGCCAACAGCGCGGCCGTCACCGGATCAAAGACGAAGACCGTCCTTCGAAGACCCCGTTGTCCACCAGGCAACTGCTGGCGCGTTGTGAAAAGGTGGGCCAACACATCGGCGCTTTCTGCCACGGCCTGCATCGCCATCACGGCGAAGTCGCGGTGCGCCGCATTCTGGGCGTGCTCTCGATGGCCAAAAAGTATGGCGTCGCCTCCGCCGAGGACGCCTGCGCCGTGGCCTTGGAAACAGGCGCGACCGAATACCACTTCGTGCGCCGCTATCTGGAGCACAGTCCGCAACTGTCGCTGCAACTGCGACAGGTCGATCCGCTCATCCGCCAGCTCACGCTGTACCGCGATCTCATTCAAGCCCGCTCTCAGCAAGACTCCACAATCCTAAACGAGGAAACTCCCCATGAACCTGATTGAACTCCAACGCGCGCTCACCCAACTCCGCCTCGGCGGCATTGCGGCGGTGCTCGAAACACGCTTACGCCAAGCACAAGCCGAATCGATGCCGCCCATCGATCTGATCTCGTGTCTGGTTTCCGACGAACTGACGCGCCGCTCCGATCGCCTGCTGGACCGGCGCCGCAAACAGGCCGGTTTCCGCGACGCCCAGCGGACGCTCGATAACTTCGACTTCACCTTCAATCCAAAAATGAATCGCAGCCTGATCTTCGATCTGGCCACCGCCGCGTTCATCGGCAAGCGCGAAGATGCTTTGTTCCTCGGTCCCGGAGGCACGGGCAAAAGTCACTTGGCACAAGCCATAGGACAGACCGCGATTCAGCAAGGCTATCGCGTGCTGTATCGCGAAACCCACGTCTTGCTGGATGAACTCGCCGACGCCGTGGCCGATGGCACGCGTAAAGAGTACATGGAATCGGTCGCCACCGTGCCACTGCTCATCATCGACGACTTCGGCATGCGCAAGCTGCCACAAACCGCCGCCGAGGACCTGCTGGAGATCGTCATGCGCCGCTACGAGCGCTTCAGCACGCTGCTCACGTCGAACCGTCCAGTCGAGGACTGGGGCAAACTGCTGGGCGATGTCGCCGCGGTCAGCGCCATGCTCGACCGGTTGCTCCATCACGGCCACGTGCTCAAGTGCGGACCTCGAAGCTGGCGCACCAAAACCGCACCGGCGTCGTAAGGAAAGAAACTCACCTTAGTTGGGGACGCCGTCCCCAAACCCCTGGGATTTATCGCTTTCCGCCAGAATGGCTGCGGGGCGAGGCGGCTTGCGCCGCCCGCCATTCCGGCCCCGGATCGGCGCTCCGGTCGCGTCCCCGCGTTGCCGTACCCTCCGTCCAGGCCTGGCCAGTATAGCCCTCTTCAGGAAGGATTTGCGAAAAATGTTTGCAGAAACAGCCGCCGATAGGTTATAAAGACTCTTGTCCTGGTTCGGTTCCGTTGGCCGGTTTTGAAGTGGCCACGTATGGCCGGTTTTCAGGTGGCCACCGAGGGCTGAGAATCGGACGCAGTGACTCCCGCGTGAGCCTGATGACTTTGAGGATATACAGCCCGAAGACAATGGTGATGGCTATGAAGACCCACCGGCCCACTTCTTCGGGTTGCATGGGCGCAGGATATCACAGGCTGTGATACTATGACCGCTACCAGGAGGAGCTACGTGCCGTTTCCCCTACTCCCGCTCATCGGTAGCTAC
>DASYZG010000045.1:0-32207 GCA_035946575.1 Terriglobia bacterium
CATACGTTCCCCTGTCAACGCTTCGTCGCCGCCCTCGCGAGCGGCTCCGCATGACTCGGGGCCGGTGTGGGTCGCTAATCCTTCACCGTATGACTCTTTCATTCACTACACCTCGCCGGTTTAACCGGCGCACAAGGAGACTATCATGTCAGACTTCAGGGAAGCCCTGTATTACAACCCGCATATCTTCTGGGACCCGATCGGCCCCCCCTGGGAGAACAAGCAGCTTGATCCCGGGGCGCAGCGGCAGTTGGCCCTCGTCAGGCTCAACTATCAGCAGGACCTTCTGGCGGCTCAGACCAAGGCCGTTCAGGCGGCCAAGGCTGTCCTCGAAAAGGCGAATTTCTAGCCCTTTGGCGGGCGAAACAGGGTGCGGTTCGCAGGCCGGGAGCGCGGGCATCCTGCCCGCCATCTGCACTCGCAGGCGTTTCGGCTCCTGCGGGCAGGATGACCGCGCTCCCAGGACCTGAGTTTGCTCGTGTTCACGCGAAGGAGGACTGCCATGCCAGAACTGTCTCCGTTTACCACCCTCGACGGTGGTGCCTTGGGAGAGCGCTCGCGAGACACTTCCCGGCCGGTGGTGCTGGTCGGATTCCAACGCCAGGGCAACCTGGGACTCGGGTATCTCGCCTCTACACTGCGTTCGCGCGGCTACTCCGTGCAAGTCTTCGACGTCGAGGCGAGCGAGGACGAGATCGTCGAAGGGATCAAGGCTGCGGATCCCATTCTGGTGGGCTTCTCACTGATTTTTCAGTTCTACATCCGCCGATTCGACTCCTTGCTGCGTCGCCTGCGGGCCGAGGGCGTGGCCTGTCACTTCACCATGGGTGGGCATTTCGCCAGCCTCAACTATCAGGACACCCTGAAGCTGGTTCCGGATCTCGACAGCGTGGTCCGCTTCGAAGGCGAGCTGACGCTCCTCGAACTCGTCGATCTTCTGGGCACCGGGCACGACTGGCGTCATATCCAGGGCATCGCCTACCGGCAGGGTTCTGAATTCATCGCCACGCCCATGCGGCCGCTGGTGCCCGATCTCGACGTGCTGCCCTACCCCGAGCGCAATTGGGAGCCGCAAAAGGTGCTTGGACGCAAGGCCATGCCGCTGCTGGCCAGCCGCGGCTGCGCGCGGACGTGCTCGTTCTGCTCCATTCACATGTTTTACCGCACGGCGCCCGGCAAGATGGTGCGCACCCGCAAGCCCGCCCAGGTCGTCCGGGAAATGCGCGCCCTTCACGAAGAGCGCGGCATCACCATCTTTCTTTTTCAGGATGACGACTTCCCGCTCTTTGGCCCGGTATGGCATCGCTGGGCCAACGAATTCGTAGGCGAGCTGCACAAGAGCGCTCTGGCAGGGCGGGTGATCTGGAAGATGAACTGCCGCGCCGATGTGGTGGAAGCCGCCATGTTCAGCGCCATGCGCGACGCCGGACTCTACCTGGTCTATATGGGCCTCGAGTCCGGCAGCGAGGAAGGATTAAAGACGCTGCACAAGCAGGTGACGGTGGAACAGAACCTCCGGGCGGTGGAGATCCTGAAGCAAGTCGGCCTGATGTTTGAGTTCGGCTTCATGCTCTTCGACCCCTCCAGCACTTTCGAATCGGTGCGCGAGAACGTGCGCTTCCTGCGCACGATCGTGGGCGACGGCAGCGCGGGCGCGGTCTTCTGCCGCATGCTGCCCTACGACGGAACCCCGATCAAGGACGATCTGGAGCGCGCGGGCCGGCTACGCGGCGACGTCTGCAATCCCAGCTACAACTTTCTCGACCCCCGGCTCGACGCCTTTTATGAAGAACTGGCGCGCACCGTCGACGTCACCGGATGGGTCCACGGCTACCGGGCGTTGTCTCCCCAGCTGAACTGGCTGTGGAACGAAATCGCCATCCTCGACCGCCTCTTTCCGCAGCTTCCCGGCATGCGGACCTATAAAGGGCGCGTGCGAGCGATCACGCAGGAGAGCAACGAAATGCTGTTTCACGTGGTTGAGAGCCTTTCGCACGTCTACTCGGATGGCGCGCCAAACACGTTATCAACGTCGGTCCTTCAAGCTCATTGCCGCCGCTGGATCGCCGATCTGGTGCGCGAGCGGAACGATTTCATCTTCCGGCACGAAGAGACGCTCGTCGGGGCGCTACGGGAGGCTGCTGAGGCGCAGGTCGCATAGAAAGGGCCTTGCCTATCGCAGGTGGTCCTCGCGGCTAAGACCGTCAGCAGATGGGCCTGCCCTCACCCACCGCTGCGCGGTCCCCCCTCTCCCAAGAAGGAGAGGGCTGTTTTCCCCAAGGTTTTTTGCCCTCTCCCACCGGGAGAGGGTGGGCCGCTGCCGGCGCTTTCATCAGCCGGAGCGGGCCGGGTGAGGGCTGCCCGGTGACGAAATGAACTCAGCCTTGCACAATATTCTGCAACAGTAGTCGAGCCTGAAACTGCCTGGCATAGATCATCTCGACTTCGGAAAGCGCTGGCCTGTTGACGCCCCGGGCCTTTTCCACAGGCTAAGTCACACAATCTAAGGCGCAAATAAATTTGTCCCAATTTTCTCACTTTTCTCCCTTTTCCCATTTTGGTGTGGCACGATGTTCGCGTGAGCACACCCAGGTCCAAAGCGAGCGGCGCTGACCCCGGAATCGGGGCGTCTCCCGCACTGCTTGGCACGCCAGCCGGGCTGCCAGCCGGCATCTGGCAAGGCCCGAATCAACTTGCGATGCACCAATCTGACGAAAAAAAGATCCTAATATTTTGCAAAGCGAAGCCAAAAAGTCCTTTGGAATCAGTACGGGTCGCCAGAAACAAGGCCAAAACGAAGCCAAATAAACGCCCCTTTTGCACCCATTTTGGCGAGCTTCTGCCGCACTTGGCCCGGTCCGGCGCGGCCGCCTTTTCGGGCCCCGCCGGACCGGGCGTGGAGGCTAGGCATCTAGGCTGCGATGCTGTGATGCGGATCGATCACGAATTTCTTGGCGGCGCCCTTGTCGAAGTCCCGGTAGCCCTTCGGCCCCTCGTCCAGGGTGATCACCTGCACGTTCACCGCCTTGGCGATTTTGATCTTGTCGTGCAGAATGGCCATCATCAGCCCGCGGTTGTACTTCATCACCGGGCATTGGCCCGTCATGAAGTGGAGCGACTTGGCCCAGCCGAGCCCGATGCGGATGCTCAGGTTGCCCGTCTTGGCGCTGTCGTCGATGCCGCCCGGATCGTCGGTGACGTAAAGGCCGGGAATGCCCACGCCGCCCGCGGCGCGCGTGATCTGCATCAGCGAGTTCAGCACGGTTGCGGGCGCTTCGTGTCCTGACTGCGCGCCATGGCCGCGCGCCTCGAATCCCACGCAGTCCACCGCGCAGTCCACTTCCGGCGCGCCGAGAATCTGCCCGATCTGCTCGCCCAGCTTGTCACTCTTGGACAGATCGACGGTTTCGCATCCGAAACTCCGCGCCTGCGTCAGGCGATCCGCATTCATGTCGCCCACGATCACCACCGCCGCGCCCAGCAGATGGCAGGCTGCCGCGCAGGCGAGTCCAACAGGTCCCGCGCCCGCCACGTAGACGGTCGAGCCGGTCGTGACGCCCGCCGTGACGGCGCCGTGATAGCCCGTCGGCAGGATGTCGGAAAGACACGTCAGGTCGCAAATCTTCTCCATCGCCTGTGCCTTGTTCGGAAACTTGAGGAGATTGAAATCCGCATAGGGCACCATGACGTATTCGGCCTGGCCGCCGACCCATCCGCCCATGTCCACGTAGCCGTACGCCGCGCCCGGCCGCGCGGGATTCACGTTCAGGCAAACGCCCGTGTGCCGCTCCTTGCAGTTGCGGCAGCGCCCGCAAGCAATATTGAACGGAACCGAAACCAGATCGCCGACATTGACGAACTCCACGTCGCGACCCTTCTCGATTACTTCCCCCGTGATCTCATGTCCCAGGATCAGACCTTGGGGTGCGGTAGTGCGCCCCCGCACCATGTGCTGGTCGCTGCCGCAGATATTGGTGGAGACGATCTTCAGAATGACGCCGTGTTCGCACTTCCGGTCGCCCAGAACAAGCTTGGGGTAGTCAATGCCCTTCACTTCCACGCGTCCGGTTCCCATGTACGCCAGACCACGATTGCCCGCCATTGTCAGCCTCCTGATGGCCAGAACGGCCTTGTTGGATTATTAGAAAAGCCTTGCAGCTCTCCCCCGAGCGGCGGGCGGACCGTTCACGGGCGTTGCTCGTGCGATCCGCAACGTCAGAGCGAAAGTCTGCCATGCCGGGCGCAGGGAGGAAACTCAATTCCCGTACCGGCTCCAAAGCAGATCCCGCGCTTTGCCCGGAAGGGCATGCACACACGATCAGAAAGCCGCGGCGCCCGCTTCGGCCACCGAATGGTCCTGATCGCCTGATCCGCCGCTGACACCGATGGCGCCCACCACTTTGCCGTCGCGCTTGAGGGGAATGCCGCCGGCGAAGATCATGATCTTTCCGTTGTTGGACGCATGAATGCCGAAAAACTGCTGCCCGGACTGGCTGTGGGTGGCCAGGTCCTTGGTGGCGATGTCGAAGGCGCGCGACGTGTAGGCTTTCTTAATCGAGATATCAATGCTGCCGATCCACGCTCCGTCCATGCGGACGTGAGCCACCAGATTCCCACCACCATCCGCCACCGCAATGTTCATGGGCTGGCCGATCTCGGCAGCCTTCTTTTCCGCGGCCGCGATCACCCTGCGGGCGTCGTTCAAAGTGACCATGCGATCTCCTCTCTGGCTCGCCTGGATTCCCCGCACTCCGGAGATCCGAAACCTGACGCGGCCATCGGCGCTTCCTGCAATCTTGCGCCGCAATCTTTGAAGTCTATCACGGTCGATGGCGCGAACGGACAAGGGCACACTGGCGGCGTGATGCGCGTCCCCGAGTGGCCGCGATGGCGAGTAGCCGGGATTCGGAAACACAACTCGACTGCATTCAAGGACCGCGCCAGCGCCGCCATCCGGCGGGGTGTTCCTGTCAGGGCAATCCCCTCGATAGCTCATGGAATCGTGGTATTGACCACTTCGCTCCGTGGTCACGTACCATGGTCTCAAGCGGGAAAGCACCTGCTGCAGAAGCGTCCAGCGCCGTTCCGCGAACCTCTGAACAGCCGCTGCCAGGGACGGGCGCTCCGAATACCGTTCCGTATGGGAAAGTCGTGAGCCGACTCGAACGCCAGATCGCCTTCTGGATTCAATTCGCCGGGATCTGGAAAGACTTGGCGGAACTCTGCGAAGATCCGATCCGTCGCGCCGAGTGCCAGCAGCATGCGGAGACTTGCCTTTCCCGAGTCCGGCGAGTGAGGGAAAACATCGCAGAGTCCCCTCGAGTCGGGGAGGATCAATTGGGCGGGTACAGCACGGAAAGAACAGTGCCGTAGACAAGCTCGGCGTCGTTCCCGAACTGTTCATTCACCAGTCTGCGCAGCCTCCCCAGACGCTCAGGAGTCGGGCCCGAGGCGGCCAGTGCCTCGACCTCTTTACCCAACTCGTCGGAATGCGTGTAGGCGGCCCGGATCAACCTCTCCTTATTCCGCATCAATTTGCAGCCGAATCCTTCACCCCCGATCGGACCAGGAGCAAACCGGCTGCCTTCTGCTCATACGGAAACTTACCACAGCAACTTGAGTGCGAACTGTATCTGGCGCGCCGTGGTCGATGTACTCGTGATCGCACCGGCAGTCGCAGAGCGACCGGTCGGATTCGTGTCCGTCGGCGGCGTGAAGAGAATGAGGTTCGGCGTATTGAAGTTGGCGTGATTCAGGACGTTGAAGAGCTCGGCGCGAAACTGCAGGCGCATCCCTTCCCGCACGCTGGTATCTTTCACCGCCGCGAAGTCCCAGGTTGCAAGACCCGGACCGGTGTAGGTGTCTCTGCCGAGATTGCCGTAAAAACCGCCGTTGGCGGGAGGCGCAATGAACGCGGCCGGATTGAACCACTGCGACGGCTTGCCTTCGATCACCGGACCCGTGAAGTCCGGGTTCAGAAACGGCCGGACGGGATTGCGCGTGTCGCCGTTGTTCGAAGGGTTGTAGCTGAGCTGGGGCGTGAACGGAAAACCGCTTCGCAGCGTGACGATGCTGTCCACCGACCAATGGCTGATGAGCGCGCCCGTCCAGCCCTGGTTGCCGCCGAAAGCCCTGCCCGCGCCGAAGGGCAGATCATAATTCATGCTGACCACGGCCATGTTGCGCACATCGTAGGTGGCCGCGCCCCAGTCTGCCCTGAGATCGAAGGGGTTCGAAACCAGCCCCGGTGCGTTGGCTGCCGTCGTTTGGTTCAATGAATCGCCATCGTCGAGCGTTTTCGACCACGTGTAGACGCCGCGCAGCGAGAGACCGTGGCTGAAGCGATGATCGAGGTCGACCTCAAGCGCATTGTAGGAACTGTTGCCGTACGAGAACCAGGTCCACGAGGGCCCGAGGGCGGGATTCGCCCTCTTCGCGCCGGCGGGAATGTAGAAACTGCCTGCGGGCACGGGCGCGCCGGCCAGCGGCGATCCCTCCGGGAAGCCGGTCATGATGCTGACCGGCGGTGCGGCATCGGGATTCGCGCTCGGATAAGTGGCAGGGCACGGCGCCGCCGGGCAGATCGTCGGGGCCGGTTCATTGGCATCGATGCCAATCAGCTCGTGATAGCCGCGGGAGCCGACGTAGCCCACCATGAGGACAGTGTTGGGGTTGATCTCTCGCTCGACGCGCAGCGACCAGGAGACCAGCGTCGGCGTGTCCAGATCGGGTTGAACGCCGCCGGGGAGCACCTTCGCGTCTGACGGCACGGGCGCGGCAGGATTGATCGGCAGGCTCGAAACCGGCAGAGCGGCGATGCTGTACGTCGGGTTAAACGGCGCATTTTGATCGGCGCGGTAGCCGAGCGCGTCCTGTAGATCGTTGTACATCCCGAAGCCCGCGCGAACCACGGTCTTCGTGCCGAACGGGCTCCAGGCAAGGCCGAGGCGTGGTTGCGGCAGAAGAATGGCTTTGTTTTCCGTGAAGAGCGAATTCCCCACCGCTGGTTGGGTGTTCATCACGCCGTTGATGAAAACGAAGTTGGCGGCCCGGCCGTGGGCTTCGTTCCAGCCGGTGCTGAATTCGTCGCGGAGACCGATGGAGATGCTGAGCCGCGGGCCGGCACGTACGACGTCCTGCCCGTACCAGGCGCCGAAGAACGAGCGATAATTCATCTCCGTCGGCGCAGGGTCATAAAGGAAGGACGAGGTCGTCCCCGCCAGGAACGTCTGCAGGCTCGCGAACGTCGCCTGTCCGTACTGGCTGAGCGCCAGGGTCTCGTTCGATTGGAAGGGTTGCAGCCAGACGCCGAAGGTGAGTTGATTCTGCTGGCTCGTGAGCGTGAGGTGATCCTCGATGGTGACAAGATTGCGCGCCACCCGGAGGTTGCTTCCGTTATTGCGGCCGGCGAGGCCGATCTGGGCCTGCGGATTCGAGGCGGCGCTTCCACCCACAACCACAGCGCCCACCGGCAGGCCCGTCAGGAATCCCGGAACCGACGCAGCCGGAGTGCCCGGAGTTGGCTCACCGGTAAAGAAGTAGGCAGCGCGCGAATAGCCGATCCGGAACGTATTGAGCGCGAAAGCCGAAAAGGTGTGGGTCTCCTCCGCGCTCAGCACCTGCTCGCGGAGGCTCATGATGTCGGCACCATAGGGATCGGTGGTCGTGTCGGTGAAATCCGCGCCGTCATCCACTGTATAAATCGCGGAGACCGAGTCCGCGCGGCTCAAGATGTGATCCAGGCGCGTGGTGCCGAAGTCCTCGCGAACGGTCTGCAGCGGGCTGCTGAAATATTCGGCGATTCCATTGAAGTCGGGCGCGCCGGCCACGGGCGTAGGCCACAAACTGAGCAGCGGCTGCACAGCTGGCACGGCCGCGGCCCGCGAGGTTGCGTCGGGAACGAAGCTCACCGACGTCTGGTGCAGGTTCTGCCGGAATCCCTCATAGTTGGTAAAGAAGAAGGTCTTGTCTTTCTGGATAGGGCCGCCCTGGGAGACCCCGAACTGGTTGCGCTGAAACGGCGGCGGCGACCCGTGATTGAAGAAATTGCGGGCGTCGAAGGCGCTGTTGCGGAGGAAATCGTAAACCGACCCGTGCCACCGATTGCTTCCCGACTGCGTCACGATCAGCACCTGCGCGCCGGGATGCTTGCCATACCCGGCGCCGTAGGAATCGCGCAGGACGTTGAACTCGCGCACCGCATCCACGCCCAGCAACTGCCCGCTCGCTCCCCCGGGCGTCATGTTGTTCTCGGCCGCGCCCGAATATTCGACGCCGTTCAGCAGGAACAGATTCTGCTGCGGCCGGTTGCCCGAAACGGCGAAATTGTTCCCGGTCGTCGAGTTCGAGATTCCAACGCCGCCGGTCTTCTCCGAGGTAAAGTTGACAATTCCGGGATTCAGCGGCAACAGCAGATCATAGCTTCGCCCGTTCAAGGGAAGCTCCTTCACCTGCTGCTCCCCGACGAGGCCCGCGATGTCCGCCGTGCTCACGCTGACCAGCGGCGCGTCCGAATTGACCGTAATCTTCTCGCTGGCATGCCCCAACTGCAGGGTCATATCGACGCTCGCAACCGCGTCGACGTTCAGGCGGATGCCACTTCGAATCTCTTGTTCGAACCCTTCGCGTATAACGCGGACTTCGTACCGGCCGACGGACAGCGCGAAGAACGCGAAGCGCCCATTGGCGCCGGTCGTCGCGCGGTGGACGGCCCCGGTTTCGAGATTCGTCACCGTCACGGCAGCGCCGGTCACGGCGCCACCCGAGGGATCGGTAATCTCGCCGGAAAGGGTGCCTGACAGCTGCGCGAAGGACGGAAGGGGAGAGATCAGAAGGAGAATAACGGAGGCGGATCGCCCAAGACGAGATGCTACGGTCATGCGAACTAATATAAACGATTCAATCCGGTTCGTCCACGGCTCTCTCTACGGATTTAACGCAGGATGACGAGCGGGGCCGTACGGTCGACACCTCAGAACCGCGTGGGCGGTTTCACGAGCTGCCCGGCAGGGGTTGATACGGACTCCGGGGCTGCAGTATGAAGGCCTCGGCGCGTTCGAATCCCCCTTCGATACCCCGGAATGTCGCCACTTGATCCTGCAGGGCATAGTACCGGTCGGGCGTCTGGGAGGCGTGGGCGTAGCAGGCGGCACGTTTGGTGGGCTCCACAGCGGTTATATCCACGTAGTGCGTGGGGGAGAATTGCAGCGTGTCTTCGCCGTCCGACACTTCGTAATAGTAGAGGGCAAACTTCTTGCCCATCTGCAGCCAGGCGTCGAAGCCGAGCGCCCAAGTGGCTCGATGATCGCGATGAGCGTCGATCGGCCACTGGGTCAAGACCACGTCCGGCCGCTCGGTCTCAAGAATCCTACGGAAGTCGTTGAAGTGAGGCGCATCGAGCACCGCCTGACCGTTGATCTGGCCCGCGTAAACCGGACGAGCCTTGAGAATCCCGCAGGCCTTGCTCGCCTCCGCCATGCGCGTGCTCGCCGGCGCGCCGCCCTTCGATGCCGGCCACTCGCCGTTGTTCAGGTACAGAAGCACGACTTCGTGACCGAGGCTGGCGTACCGCGCGACCGTTCCGCCGCAACCGTATTCAGGGTCGCCGGGATGTCCACCGGCGACAATAACCTTCAGTTTGTGGACGGATTCGTCCGCTGTGAGCGCCCCGCTCTCCGCCGTTTCGGCTGGAGGAATGCCGATTGCCACCGCAGCTGCTGCCTTGCTCGTGCGCGCCAGAACTTCTCTTCGTCTCACGGGGCTTCCCCTCCGCCATCGTCAGGACTTGATCAGCCTTTCCACTACCTATTCGGATTCACAAGCGCCTGATAGACCGCCGACCGGCTCAGGGACTCGAGAGGGGGGCTCATCGGGCCGAGGATACGCTGGATCATGCCCACGAAGACGATGTCGTTTGTGGGATCGACCCAGAACCAGGTGCCGGCCAGGCCGCCCCAGTCGAATGTTCCCTTCCCATCCGGCAGATCGATTTCGGTCGGGTTGAACTCCACGGCACAATCGTATCCCCATCCGAAGCCCGGCCGCATTTTGAGCGACCCGATCCCGAATTCGCCGGTAAGCAGCTTGGCGGCAAGGTGATTCGATGTCATCAGGTGCACCGCCGCGGGCGACAGGACGCGGATACCGTTCAGATCGCCGCCGCCGCCCAACATCTCGGCAAAGCGCATATAGTCTTCGGCGGTCGAGACCATCCCGCCGCCACCCGAGGGCATCCGGGGCGGCGCGGCGTAATCGCCGCCCGTGTCATCGACGATCAGCTCGCCGTTGTCGTCGGCTCGATAAAGCGAAGCAAAACGATTGCGCTTCTCCGCCGGAACGAAGAATCCGGCGTCTCTCATGCCCAACGGCTTGAAGATGTGCTGCTCGAGGTAGTCGGGCAGCGACTCGCCCGAGAGCTTCTCGACAATGTAGCCCTGAACGTCCGTCGACATGCTATAGACCCACTCGGTGCCCGGCTGATAGAGCAACGGAAGCTTGGAAAGCCTGTCAACGAAGTCTTTCAGGGATGTCGACCGGAACAGGTTGGCGGCGCGGTACGCCTTGTCGACCGGGGTGTCGCCAAAGATGCCATAGGTAAAGCCGGCGGTGTGCGTCATGAGTTCCTGCATGGTCGGCGGATGGATGGGATCCTCGAGGATCATCTTGCCGTCCGAATCCAAACCCTTGAAAACCTTCAGGTGTGCGAACTCGGGAATATACTTTGCGATGGGATCGCCGGGCAGCCATTTGCCCTGCTCCCAGAGCGTCATCATGGCCGCGCCCACCACCGGCTTCGTCATGGAGAAATCGCGAAAGATCGTGTCCTTGGTCATCGGCGCGCCGCTCGCCAGGTCGCGGACCCCGTAGGCGCGATAGTCGATCACCTTGCCACGCCTCGCGAGGATGGTGACCATGCCCGGAATCTGCTGTTGATCCACGAGCTTCTGCATCAGGGTGTGAAGGCGATCGAGGCGCTCGGAGGAGAATCCGACGGACTCGGGGCTGTTCAGGGAAAGATCGAACCTGCCGGCCGCCCGCGCGGAAGCCCGGCTGGAGGATTTCACCGCGGCCTCCGCCGTCTGCGCACGGGCAGGCCCGGCGGCAGCCAGCAGAACCGCGATCAGGACGACAGGCCAATTCGAAAGCCGCTTATTGTTCACGCTTGCTCCGATCTGAGTGCGCGGGACCGTGGGGGAATAAAATCGGCCGCGGGTCACTTCTTGAAGTAGTCGACGAAGAATTTGACCTTGGCCGGGCCGGCTTCGGGAATCGGTCCGACGTGATCCCCCAGCTCCATAGTCGTGTGGCTTCCGGCATGGTAAGCGGGCCATGGGGGCAGCCCCGGCCCGTTGGGGTCGCCCGTCTTGGCGAAGTTCGACCAATACGAGGACATGACTTGGGACAGCTTGAAATCCTCCGGCGTCCACGGCCGATCCATGACCTTGAGAGTTTCAAAAATGTACGGCAGTTCAGCGCTGTGAAATGCGCCGAACTCGGGATGCGCAGGCCACGGGATCGGGTGATCGAAATAATAGGTGTAGACCGTTCCGCTGCGCTTCGCTTGGGTCACGCACCACATGTCGAGAGCTACGCGAGTGCGGTCAACCTGGCTGGCAGCTTTTGCCGCGGGCACGTCGCTGTCCTTCTCGACTGCATAGAGCTGCAGGAAAGCCGCCGCCCTGTCACCATAGACCTTCTGCGCCACGCTCTTGTAGCCGTCCACGGTGGCGGGCGCTTGCGGTCCGAACATGCTCGAGAAGGCCGTGTCACCCGTGACCATGCCCACGATCAGCGGCACCTCACGCGGCGGCCGCACTGCCGGAAGGACCCAGCCGTCGGTCACGGGGCCGCCGACACCGGGCGCGCCTGGGGTGTGCTTGAAGAAATCCCCTGCAGGCATGGCGCGCAGGTCAGCGAGCGAATGCGCGCCCTTCGCTTCGGCGTACTTCACGCCCTGCTGCTCGCGCTTTTCCAGCGTATCGGCGCCTCCCATGAGGTTCTCCGGGAACAAGCCGGGGCCACTTTCGGCGATTGCGCGTGCAAAGAGTCCTTTGGCCAGCGGCGAGCGCATCAGGTCCTCAACCGAGATCGCGCCCGCAGATTGTCCGAAGATGGTCACGCGGGAGGGGTCGCCGCCAAATGCCGCAATGTTCCTTTGCACCCAATGAAGTGCGGCAATCTGATCCAGGAGCCCGTAATTACCCGAAGAGTGGTGTTCGGATTCTTTCGTCAACTCGGGGTAAACAAGGAACCCGAGCGCGCCGATCCGGTAGTTCATCGAGACCACGACGACGCCCTTGGTGGCGAGTGCTGCGCCGTTATAGACGGTGCATACTGTCGATCCTTCGCTGAAACCGCCGCCGTAAATGAACACCATGACAGCCTGCTTCTCTCGCGGCGGCTTCGCGGCCGTCCAGACGTTGAGAAAGAGACAATCCTCGCTGATGGGACCCTGCGTCATGAACTCCTTGGTCCATGGGAGGCGCGATCCGGCTTCGTCCTGCATGCAACTCGCGCCGAAGTGATCCGCGGCGCGCACCCCCTTCCAGTGCGCGGCCGGCTGCGGAGGGCGCCAGCGCAGGTCGCCTACCGGGGGCGCGGCGAAGGGAATTCCTAGGTATGCGGTGGCCCCGCTCTCGGTGATTCCGGAGATCAGACCGGTGTCGATGCGTACGGGACTATTCGAGCCGGTCGCCGTGGCACCCAGAAGCAGAATGGAGGCTCCTGAGACAGCCAGCCGATTCAGGTAACGCACTCGTATTCCTCTCCATGGCGCAGCCACTCTTGGCTAGGCGCAAAGCAGCCTGGATAGATACCGAGAAAGCGCCCACCCCTCCGCTTGTTCGTCCGGAGGGCTGTTTCTTCCCTTCCCGGCCGATCGTCTATTTATCAGCCACGCGCCGCAACCTGCGCGACGGCGGATGCGGTCCACGCTCCCCCTGTTCCTTGCGCGGTCCGTGGTCCGACTTGGCTCCGGGTATGGGTTTCTCACCGGCAGAGCTGAATTGAGGACCCGTTTGATCGACGCTGAGGCCCGACGCTGTAGTGTACATGGCCTCGTGATACGTCGTTCCGGTTTTGGCCTGGGCGACGGCAAATACGCCGAACGCCTTGCCGTTGGAAAACGAGGTCGAAATGTAATCGCCCACCATGTAACCGAGCGTGGTGTTCGCAAGCCAGCTCAGATGCATGCCTTGCGCCAGCAGAATCGGCCTGCTCCAGGTGGCGCCGCCGTTGGTGGAAGAGATGTACGCCACTTCGAGGTTGCAGTTGCTGAACGAGCAACTCGTTTGCGGGTACTGGTAGTAGGTCAGCGCCAGATGCGCGCTGCTGCCGGACGTGGTCTTGTCGACGTCGAGACCGGGGATGAAATGATCCACGGTGCTGGTGACGGGATCCTCGGGCACGCGCGCGGGCGAGGTCCAGGTGACCCCGTCCGTCGAGGTGCTGATCACGATGTCGTTCTCCGCGCATTTCGCGCGGAACCGGCAGTCCCCCCAGGTCACGTACACCGTCCCGCCGCCGTCCACAGCGGCTGAGGGCAGCGGACCGCTGCGGATGTTGCCCGCTTCGAAGTGGTCGCTGATCGTGGAGACGGTAGTGGCCTTGGTCCAGCTGGTGCCTCCATTGGTGGAGGTGAAGACCTGAATGCCGTTTCCCTCGAAAGGCACTACCACGGTCCCGTTCGGCTGCACCACCGGCTGGCCGCCGAGACCGAAGGCGTTCGCGGGATGCTGGCCGGTTCCCCACGTCTGGCCGCCGTCGGTGGAAGTGCTCATCATGACCTGGTCGCCCGCAGCAGGATTGTCCCACTCGACGTAGCAATTGCCGTAGTACGGGCTGGCCGACCAGGTGTCGCAAACGATCCAGTCCTTGTCTGAACTCGTTACCGGGCTGGTCACACTCACCGGATTGTTCCAGTTGATGCCGTCGGTGGAACTGCTCACGATGACGGCTGGAATCGACGCGCCGCTATCCACGATCGGCAGCGAAGAGACCAGCCAAAAGCCGTGCTTAGGATCATAGGCGACTGCCGGATCGCTGTCCCGGTCGTAGGGATTGCCGCTTGCCTGAACGTTGGTGATACCGGGCAGAAAACCATAGGTCCAGGTGGCACCTCCATCGAGCGAAGTCGCGTAGCCGATATCAGACGACCCGCCGTTGTTGAATCGCCCGGTCTGATAGGCCGCCACGATGGTTGAGCCGAAGGAGAAAGTATCCGGCTCGACTTCGGTAGCGTGTTGGCTGCTCGTGTTGGTGAATGGATCCCTGCTGAGATTGCGCAGGGCGGTCGATGGAGGCGCCTGGGCCTGCAACCCGGACGCGATACAAAAAAAGACGGCGGCTGCAAACGCCGGAACCAGCCATGACACGTTTTCAGCCTGGGATTGCCCAGGCGCGAGCCTTCGAGCCATTGCGTTGGTCTCCCCTCCAGATCGTCGTTGCTTCCTCATTGTGCACAACCGCCCTAATGCGCGCTCCCATGGCGGATCAAAGATGCTATCACGTAACCGCAAGAGGATACATAACCGAGGCACTTTGCGAAAGAGTCCATGAACAGCCGGATAGTACCGAACGTCAGAAATACAAAACAACGGCCAATCGTCCATTACAAGGAAGCGCTGGTTCGGATGTAATTCTTACCGCATTCCGTCGAACGGCAACCGCTGATCAACCTAAGCGTGGCCCCACCGAATCCCACTGGTATTTCGAGACTTAAGAATTACGCCGCCGGTTCCGGCAGGCCGATTGCGTGACAGCCAGGTTAGTCGAACGCAGGGGAAGGCGGACCGTTCGCGAGGGGCGAGCGAATCCTGACGTGAACCAGGTCGCTACGGCACGGCCGCAGAGACTAAGGAGGCGGATCATGCGCAACTTTCTTCTCTATGTGACGCTGCTCACGACCGTGTGCGTGGCGGGATTGTGGGCACAGGCTCCGCAGGACCAGTTGGACCAGGCGCAGGCCACGCCGACGGAAAAAGACCGGCTGCCCGACGGCACGGTGGCTATCTTCAAAGTGGAGGTGATCGGCCGAACTGTGAAAGCGATCAACTACCGTAATCGCGAGTCCACGCACATCGGATTCGCGGGTACGAGTCTTCTCCCAGGTGCAAAGGGAGAAGCCACGGTCGAAAACAAGCAAGGTTCAACTCGCATCCACGGCAGCTTCAAGCATCTGACGCACGCATCAACCCAATTTGGGCCGCCCTACCTTACCTACGTACTTTGGGCCGTAACACCGGACGGACGGCCGACTAACCTGGGTGAGATTATCCCCAACCACGATGGTAACGCCGATATCACAGCGGCCTCGGATCTCCAGTCGTTCGCGCTGCTCGTAACCGCCGAGCCTTACTTTGCAGTCACGCGTCCAAGTGACATGGTCGTGGCCGAGAACGAAGTCCTCGCCGACACCACGGGCACGATCGAGCAGGTGGATGCCAAGTTCGAACTGTTAAAACGCGGCTCTTACACGACCGACGTGACCAGCGGCCAGGTAACGCCGTTCCCGATCAACGGTGAGGCGCCGCTTGATATCTATGAAGCCGAGAACGCCATTCGCATCGCGAGATGGGCGGGCGCCGACCAGATGGCGTCCGGCACGCTCGACCGCGCTCAAACCGACCTGCAGAACGCGCAAGCCGGAGAGGAACACCGCGGTGACCGGAAAGACGTCATCAGCGACTCGCGCGAAGCCGTCCAACTCGCCGAGGACGCGCGCCTGATCTCATTGAGCAAGAGCAACGCAGCGCATCAGGCCGAATTGAGGCAGCAGGCCGCCGACGCGCAGGCGCAGGCCGCGCAGGCACAAGCACAGGCGCAGCAGGCCCAGGCACAAGCGCAGGCCGACGCCGAGGCCAAAGCCAACGCCGAGTCAGCTCAGCAGCAAGCGCAGGCCGCTCAACAACAGGCTGAGGCCGCGCAGCAGCAGGCGCAGGCGCAAGCCCAGCAAGCAGCTCAGAACGCAGCCCAGGCGCAACAACAGGCCCAACAGGCTCAACAGCGCGAGCAGCAGATGCGCAGCCGGCTGCTGCAGCAGCTCAACTCCATCCTGCAGACCCAGGACACGCCGCGCGGTCTCGTGGTGCGGATGTCCGACGTGCTCTTCGCCACCGGTCATTATCAGCTCACGCCTGACGCCAAGATGGCTCTCGCCAAAATGGCAGGCGTGATTCTGGCTTATCCAGGGCTGAAGGTTGAGGTGGACGGCTATACCGACAGCACGGGGAATGACGAGGTCAACCAGACTCTGTCCGACAAGCGCGCCGAAGCGGTGCGTAATTTCCTGGTGGCGCAGGGCGTGTCGCCCGACTCCATCACGTCGCAAGGCTTCGGGTCCGCCAATCCTGTCGCCAGCAACAACACGTCGCAGGGCCGGCAGATGAACCGCCGCGTGGACATGCTGGTCTCCGGCAGTGTCATCGGGACACAGTTGAATTCGGGTGCGGCCGCAAGCGGTCAGGGTCAGTGAGCCACCGTTGTAGGGGCGGGTTATTTCAAACCCGCCCTACGGCGTCTCGGTCGGTAGTCCTGCTTCAAGCCAGCCGCGCCAGCCTCCATCCATTGAGCTGACGTTGCCATAGCCCATCTTCTGCAGATTTTCCGCCGACATCGCCGAACGGTAGCCGCCGCCGCAGTAAAGCACCAACTCGACGCTCTTGTCGGGAAAGTGCTGTTCGATGTCACGTTCGATGATGCCTCGACCGAGGTGTACGGCTCCGGGGAGATGTCCGCGCGCCCACTCGTTGTCTTCGCGCACGTCAACCAGGGTGAGCTTCTCGCCTGCGTTCAGGCGCGCCTTCACCTCCGCCACGTTGGTCTCCTTGATGCGCGCTCGCGATTCGTTAACCAGCCGAACAAAAGCCTCTGAGTGCTTCATGCACACGCTCCTTGCCGATTGTAGCGTGGGTCTACGCTACTGTCCCGCCTCGAGGACTAGTTTCTGGACGCGCCAGTTCAACAGTTCAGCGGCATAGAGCTCGGTCTCCGAGGGACACGCGAGTTCGTGAATCCAGCCGAACTCCTTGAGCTGCTTGCCCGATTTTCCGAGCACGCCCAGAATCTTGCCGTCGAGCGTGAGCTTGTAGATGCGGCCCGGAAATCCATCGGACGTGAACAACACCTGGTTGGGGCCGGGTGTGATGCAGACCGTCCAGGGGGCGCCGGGCGACATCGCGCCCGTGGTGGCGCTGGGCTTATTGCCGATGGCCGGCCGCGCGTTCGGATCGACCGGCACGTCGATGGTGATCTGCTTCAGGAACTTGCCCTCGCCGTCGAACACCTGGATGCGCCGGTTGCCCCGGTCCGCCACGTAGACGCGCCCCTGCGCATCCACCGCGATACTGTGCGGAGTGTTGAACTGTCCGGGCCCGCTGCCGGGCTCGCCCCACGACTTGATCCAATTGCCGTCCTTGTCGTACTTGGCCACTCGCGAGTTGATGTAGCCGTCGCTGATGTACGTGTTTCCCGCCGCATCCCAGGCCATGTCGGTCACTTGCCGGAACATCCCGTCAACCGGGGGCAAGGGAGGCCTGAAGTGACGCAGCGGCCCCGTCCCCTCATCCGCCGCTTCCTGCTTGCGCCCAAAGACCATGACCACGCGGCCCCGGGGATTGAACTTGATCACCATGTCCGAGCCCTTATCCGCCACCCAGATGTTGTCGTCCTTGTCGATCTTCACGGCGTGGGCGAACGACCAGGCATACAAGTGGCGGCCGATCTCCCGAACGAATCTGCCGTCGGCATCGAATTCCAGAAGCTGGGCCGCTGCTGCGCCATACGCGGGGCCGGTGGTATCGCCACGCGAGAAGACGAAGACATGTCCCTTGGAATTCACCGCCACGCCCGCGACCTCGCCGAGGTACAGGTCAGGCGGAAGTTTCAGAAAATCCGGAACAGATTGGTACCGGATCTCAGGCGGCTCTTGAGCGAAAAGCGGAAAGCTGAGCAGGCACCACAGGACGACCATCAAGCGTCTCATCATCGCCTCCTGGAGAATTCCGGCTGGACCGCGCCCCCGGCGGAAAAATCAGAGCGTTACATATCGCGAGAGTTCATTGGGCGTATCGCTGGCGTATCCTCACCGTGCGGTCGAGTTCGTCGACCGCTTGCAGGATTTTGCGCCGCAGATCCGGATCGAGAGCGGCCGTCCGCAAGTACTCGTGTACCTCGGCCTGGGCGGCGGGCGATTGTTGTCCCCCGATGAACGCGTTGAGCCAGATCATCAGAAAAAAGATTTTGCGGTTGCGCTTAATCTCCGGCAGCGCTTCCAGGGCCGGCTTCAAGTAGGGCGCGGTGAGTGCCGACTGGTTCCAATAGTTGAAGGCGCCCAGACTCTGCGCGATCCAATCTTCGGACAGCACCGAATTGTGGAGATAATCGTCAAAGTATTGCCGCTTCGTCGCCGGGTCGGGACGCGCGGCGCCGGCGGCGTAGGCGTACTCGGGGCCGTCTCCGCCGGGATCCCGGGCACGCTCGGTGTCGAACACCTGCGGTGCGTGCGGGTCACCGAGCGCGATCACCACCGTCACCAGGCGCCATCGATCGAGAGGCCGCAGACGCACCCCGGGAACCGAGAGGCTGCCGTCGAGGACCGCCTCGATCTTCGCCAGGCCCTGAGTCGACCCGGCCAGTGTGCCCAAGGCGCGGAACCAGGTAATGCGCAGGTCCTGGTCCGGGTCGTTGACCATTTGATCCGCCGCCATGGAGTCGAAAGCAGGAGTGAACTCCTGACGCGTAGCGTCGGGAACGTACCGGTGCAACGCCGTGGCGGTGTGCGAGAGGATACGGGCGGTCAGCGATTGATCCCTTTCGGCGGGCAGCAGGCGCCGGGCCAGCGTCAGGTAGGCGCGCGGCGCCAGATCGGCCTGGTGCACCGATTCCCAGAGCGATCCCCACAACAGCGTGCGCAGGAAAAGGTCATCAACCCCGCCCAGCCGGTGAATGACCGCCGTCCGGCTGGCGGTATCGAGCAAAAAACGGCCGTAGGCGAAGTCTTCGTCGTTGGCGAACACGAAGACCGGGCACGCTTTGCCTGCCGCGCCGGAAACCACCTCAGTGCGCCTGTCCAACTCGACGCGCAGGCGGACCGCCGCTGCCTTCCCTTCATCGAGCCGCACTTCGGTGGCCATCGGCCAGATACCGGCCGTTCCGAGCACATCGTGCTGCGAGAGCGACAGCTCGCGGAGCCGGCCGCCGGCGCAAGACCATGCCACGTCCACCTGCGGCATACCGCGGTGCCGGATCCACATGTCCGCCCAGTGCGCCAGGCTCCGCCTGGAGACCGCTTCGAAGGCGTGTACCAGATCGCTCCACTCGGCATTGGCGTAGGCGTGCTCCTTCAGGTACAGCCGCAGGCCGTCGCGAAAGTTCTCCGGACCGAGCACGAAGGCGAGTTGCTTCAGGACTGCCGGAGCCTTGGAGTAGACGATGGCGCCGTAAGCCGACTTGGCGTCGCTGAGATTAAGAATGTCTTGGTAGATGGGCGTCGTGCCCTGGGCGGAGTCAATCTCGTAGGCCTCGGGTTTGATCGACTCATAGAACCGCTTCCACGTGTTCTCGCCTGGCTTCAGAGAGGCGAGCGTCTGGTAAGCCATATACTCGGCGAAGCCTTCCTTCAGCCACAAATCGTCGAACCAGCGCATCGTCACCAGGTCGCCGAACCACTGATGCGTCAGCTCGTGGAGCACCAAGGTGTCGCGGTTGAACCGATCGGTGTGCGTAGGCGCGCTCCGGAACAGCACCGACTGCTCGCGCAGGAAGGTGGCGCCGGCGTGCTCCATGCCGCTATAAGCAAGCTCGGGGATCAATACCATGTCGTATTTCGGGAACGGAAACGGGCGCGCGAAGTAGCCGGCGAGATACCGGATTCCGTCGGCCGCCATCTGCTGCACCTCCGGAGCCTCGCGCTCAGCCTGCTCGAGCCTCGAGGCTCGCACGTAAAGTCCCGGCAATCCCGGCGATTCGTTCAGACGGCGAAAAGGCCCGGCCGCGAAGGCAAAGAGATACGTACTGATGGGAAGCGTCTGGTGGAACACGGTCCGGCGCTGGTCCGCGCCCGGCGCCGACTGGGACTCCGGCGCCGTGTTTGAAATCGCAGTCCAATCCGCAGGCGCGACCAGCGCCAGCTGGAAGCGAGCCTTCAAGTCGGGCTGATCGAAACACGGAAACGCCATGCTGGCGTCCATGGGGACGAAGAGCGTGTAAATGTATTCCGAGTTGTCGTCGTGATCTTCGTAGCGCGTGATCGGCTTTCCCGAAGGCGCTACGTTGGCCGTGAACTCGGCGCGCACGGTGTTCTCCCCAGCCCGCAGGTGCGCGGCAGGAAGTTCGATGTGGCCGTTCTCATCACGTGCCCCGATCGCGGCGCCGTTCACGGTCAGCCTGCTGATGGCGCCGTCGCGAAAATCGAGCAGGACCGGGTGCGCACTGCGCAACGCAAAGATCAGCTCCTCAGTTCCCTGCGTCGTATCGGCGTGCGGGGTCAGCGTGAAGCTCAGGTGGTAGCGAACGCCGGAGATCTCCGCCGCGCGCTCGCGAGCAAGCTCCCGCGGGATACCGGCCGGCGCGCTCGCGCCCGCAGCCGTGGCGGCGAACAGGAAAAGGGCCGCGGCCCAGCAGGCTCTTTGAAGAGAGCTCAAGTCCGATCGCGGTCCCGGCCGGTTCATACGTGTCCTGTTCGCCGCTCGCCACCGCGTCTGCCCGCGCATGACCGGAACATCGTACGTTCCGGCTGCCGCACAGTCAACGATCTCCACGCTTGGAAGGGACTCGTGCTGCGCTAACGTGGTCGACGACCGGATGAGAGTCTGCTTGAAATCGGGGTCGGAATAGCCTCGAAGTTGATCTACCACAGGCTGGCGCATACGCTGTCGCATAGGCTGTCGCATAGGCTTGACAAGCTGACACAAGCGACGCTACGTTCAGGGCGGGGTTGTGCCGGTTGCTAACGGGCGTGTAGCTCAGCTGGATAGAGCATTGGATTTCTAATCCAAGGGTCGGGGGTTCGAGTCCCTCCACGCCTGCCACTTTTTTCAATGCTTGCCAGCATTTCTCGATTTTATTGTCCTCAGATAATGGCCGCTCACCAACTGGATGGCGCCATGAGGAGTCCGTGCAACATTAGGTTGTGGTGCAGGCATCTTGCCTGCATGGACACCAACTGGAGCCGCCATGAGGAGTCCGTGCAACACTAACGGGCTCTGACGGTCGCCATCACGGCGCCAGCTTGAAGACCGTTCCGCAGTCCAAATCTCCACCGGAACTTGTGGTGCCGTAGAGATTGCCGCCCGAGTCCCGGATTAAGTCGCCGTTCGGATTCGCGCCGTCAGCGGGGCCGCCGGTGAATCGGTGCAGCGCGAACTCCTCACCGGATTGGGTTAGCTCGAAGAGCAGGCCGCAGCCACACTGAAGATCGCCGCCCTGATCCGTGGTTCCGTAAAGGTCTCCGGTGCGATCCTCGACCAAACCCTCGTTGGGAAATGCGCCCTGCTCCGGGCCTGCGAAGTTATAAAGCGCAGCTTCTTTCCCGGCCGAGTTCAGCTTGAACACCATTCCCTCGCCAAAAGTTCCGCCGTCATAGGCACCGCTGTAGAGGTTTCCTTTGGCATCGCGCAGCAAGTGACCGCCACCGGGAAGCGAGCCATCGCCTGGGGATCCAGCGAAAGAGTGCAGCAGAATCTCGGAACCCGCGGGCGTTATCAAAAAAACTGTCCCGAAATTGCCAGATCCGCCACGGGAAGTTGTGCCATAGAGATCGCCCGCCGCGTCTCGGATCAACCCGCCGTCGGGGTAAGCGCCGTCCGAGGATCCGCCCGCGAAATTGTGCAGAACGGTCTCCAGCCCGCTCGGGCTGAGCTTGAACAGGACGCCCTGCTGGTTCGTCCCGCCGGCGTAGGTGACACCGTAGAGATTTCCAGCAAGATCGCGCACCATCCCGCCGATTGACGCCGCTCCGTCCAGACCGCCCGTGAAGCTGTAGAGCATCGTCTCCTCGCCGCCCAGGGCCACCTCGAAAACGGAACCCTCCCTGTAGGCGCCGCCGTTCTGAGTAACGCCGTATAGATTGCCGGCCGCATCCCGAATCAGGTTTCCATCGGGTGCAGCGCCATCGGTAGGCGATCCTGCGAAACTATGGAGCACCGTCTCCCTTCCGTCCGGCCGTAATTCGAAGACATTGCCGTTGCCCGTCGCTCCGCCTAAAGAGGCGGTGCCGTAGAGGTTTCCGAGCGAATCCGAAACGAGGCCGTCTGCAGGGGCGGCCCCATCGGTGCCGCACTTAAAGGAGTAGAGCACCCCATACTTCTGCGCCACTGCGGATCGCGCCAGGAGCGTGAGCAAAGTCACTACGACGGCCAGTGCCGTGCCGGCCATCCATCGCCGCCCGCCCACTCCCATTCTCCGTTCGGCTCTCGTGCTTGTCATGGGCCCCAACGTACTCTTCCAGCCCGCACGAAATGTCCACAATTTGCAAATTCAGGGGGAGACTCTGAAACAGGCCCACGCCCGCCTGCTGGCCGGTGTTCCGACGTGAGCCAGCCGCGGTTTGAGCCCTCCTCGCCCGCCGAGTCAATGAATTTCCCGAACCTGGATCAATGCCGTTTCGTGCAGCCATTCACCGGATCGAGAAGATCCGCCTGTTCGGCAACTGAGCCCGGGATGTCGAACAGCCCATCGCTGATGTTGTACACATAACCTTCACCGTAACTCTCGGGCGCCGGGCAGTACTCGGCTCGGGTCACGGCCAGGCAGTCGCCCTGGCTATCGTAGTAAGCCGGGTCAGTGGTACCGCCGGCCACGTGCTGATTCACGCAGCCGCCGGCGACTTGGCTGCTGAACGTGATCTGCGAGAAAAACATCCAGGCCTGGGCCGCCGATGGATTCTTGCTTGCCGCATTGTCGATGTCGCAGAGCCACCCTGAAATGGCAGTCTGCGGGTACGACGTTGTCGCGTCGTTGTAACCATAAAGGCTGTCGGTGAGGCTCATCGCGGCCCACTTGGAATTCTCGCTGGCTGAGGTGGCTTGACCTGCCACCGCGCAGCCGTTGTAGCCGGTGAGGGTCAGAAGTTTGGCCTCTTCGCCCGTATAGGCTTCGATGCCGGTCCAGGTCGGGACGCTTGGATTACAACCGAAGGCGCCCGCGGGGCAGATATTGTCGTAGGGGACGTTCGTCAGGCTACCGTTCGAGTAGGGTACCTTGCAGCCCTTCACCAGATCCGTCAGGTTCACGCCGGCACCCAGGCTCACCTTGTCCAGATAAGTTCCGGCGCCGTAGAAGGTGAGCGCGTTGGCGATCTGACCCGCGCCAATACTGGCGCCTTCGGCGCACATCCCGGCCGAGGGCATCTTGTTCCCGTCCGCCTCATAGTATTGGGTGTAAAAATAGTTCAAGAGAGTTCCTATCCGGCAGCCCGCCAGCTTATAGCTGCCGCCGTCTGGCCACAAGGTGGACGTGATGTCCACGGGCATGATACCGACGGAGCCATGCCCCGCCCAGGCGCCGTCCCATGCAAAGGAGATCGTTCGGAAGCCGCTGTTGTAGGCCGCATAAAGGAGGTGTCCGCTCACGTACTGGGCCGACACCTTCTCGCCGCGGCTCGTCGAGGGCGTGAACACGATGGTGCCATTCACATTTGCCTGTGGACTCGCCACGCCGAAAGTGACCCCGATGTCGGGAATCTTCTCAGAAGGGCAACTGACTACAGCGTGATAACAGTTTGCGGACGGAGCCCAGGTCACGCTGTAGGTGGCGCCATTTACCGTGGACGGGCAACCGTTGCCGTTCAGGGTTCCCCACGTCGCGGGAGGCGGATTGCCCCCGGCAGGGTAGTCGATGGTGACGGTGCCGAGCTGGTGCGATTCTTCCGCCACGATTGTCGGTACTACACCGACGGCCGTGAGGAGTAGAGCCGCCAGCATTGGCGTCCCAACCCGATGCGTGCAGGGGCTCATGGGTCCTCCTGGAAGGTTAACTACCTTGGTATCCGGGATTATGGCACCAATCGCCCCGCGTGTACAACTCGATTGGCGGCGGGAGGCGGGGCAGGTTCAGACGCTGCCCCGACCTTTCGTTTCGCAAGACATTTCACCTCGCTGCTGGCGGCTCTGCGGTGCCCGAGCCTTGGGCGTAGTTGCCGGCAGCGGATTTCTGTGGCCGGTTGTTGCCGGGCTGCCAGGCTGGGAGCCAGGGCCATTTGGTCCTACTCTGGCGCGCCTCTGTGGACTTGCGGGGGCGTAATTGGGGTTACCCGGCTCTGCGGGCGCGTTTCTTGGGTTCTGCCCGCCGGGCTGTTGGTCTGTGGGCTTCCCTGGTGCTGATTGCCGGGATTAACCCGGCTGACTGGGTGCGACGCGGCGACGTATTAAGCAAGCCCCGGGGTTACAGCCAGGAACCGTATTTATTTTGTGGAGAGACCGCGCCGGGCCGCAACTCCGGGCAAACTCAAGTGTCTTAAATAGTGGAGGGACAAATCAGCCGCAGTTAACCCGCCCGAGAGCGGGGTGACCCGCCGGCAGAAAGGAAATCACGATCATGAAAAACCTGAAAATCAGAGTGCCATTCATTGCCATCTTGGCATTACTCACAGCCGCTCCGCTCGCGTGCTTTGCGGAGTCGAAGCCGCAGGGAGCGGCGCCAGCGCTCGGGAGCCAGGCGGCGCTCGAAAGGCGCGTCCGCCACGAGTTGCTCATGCTGCCGTACTACAACGTCTTCGACAATATCGAGTTCGAGGTGGACGGCGGTCACGTGACGCTGTCCGGTCAGGTCACCTGGCCGGTGCTGAAGTCCGACGCGGCGAACGCGGTCAAGCGGATTGAAGGCGTCGACAGGATCACCGACAACATCGAGGTGCTGCCGGTCTCAGCGTTCGATGACCACATTCGACTGGCCACCTACCGGGCGGTCTTCGGAGCGGATGGGCTGTACCGCTACGCCATGGGAGCGAATCCGGCGATTCACATCATTGTCGACAACGGACACGTGACGCTGGTCGGCGTGGTGGGAACCCAGATGGATAAGACACTGGCCGGCATCCGCGCCAACGGTGTCCCGGGCGTTTTCTCCGTTACCAACAACCTGCTGGTGCAGGGTTGAGAGCCAGGACTTTTTGACAGATTCGCTTCGGGAGCGGTAAACCCGCACAAATGAAGAGGGAACGCAGCGGACCAAGCCGGCCACGTTCCCTCTTGGAAGCCGCAGTCAGCCTCAACCTGCAAGTCAGACCGGCTGCGGCCAGTGATTCCGATCGTCTTTACCCCAATCAGCCGACGCCGCCCCCGGCGCGGCGCCGGTTGACTGAGGTCTCGGACTTCAGCACTTAGAACAGAATGGACGGGGGTTACCTCGCCCTTCTGGTACTGTGGTCCGCTGTTACGAGTTCAGTTTGTGCCGAGCAGATTGCTGAGGTCTGTGACGTGGATTACGTCTGTTTGTGATCTGCAAGTCGACAGTCAACAGTCCACACTGAACGGTCCCTAATCGGTCGAGTAGTAATCGCACGGTGCCGGGCCAGGCGGCTTTGAGTGTTGACCGGTAACTTTTGACTCGTCGACCCCGGTCATCGCGAGATCTCCTCCAGCAACGCCGCGTTAGTCCTGGGCCCCCAGGCGCCCACCACCAGCGCCACGCCGGTCATGGCGACGGCCATGAACACGAAAACAGCGTTAACGCTCCGCGCCAGGAGTGCTCCGATCACGAGCGTGGAAAGCACCGCGCTCAACCGGCTCCAGCCGTAGGTGAAGCCGACGCCGGTCGCGCGTGCCGCCGTCGGAAAGAGTTCGGCCTGATAAGCATGCAACACGGAAGAAAACCAGTAGCTGAGGACGGTAATCAGGGCGCCGACGCTGACGATTGCGACTGCTCCTGACGACGCGGCCAGGCGTGAGGCGCCCGGAAAGGCAAGACCTGCCGCCGCTACCAGCAGCGCCAGCACAACAATCGCGCGCTTGCGCTCGATGCGTTCCGTCGTCAAGACTCCCAGCAGAGGTCCCACAGGACTCAGCAGCGCGATCAGAAACCCGTAGTCGAGGGACGTGCGCAGGTCGTGACCCTGACGCAGCAGGAACGTTGGCGCCCAGTTTGCGAATCCGTAAAATCCGACGGTCTGTAGCAGATGAAATACTGTCAGCATAAGTGTCCGTCCGCGATAAGGCGGCTTCCAAAGTTCGCGAAACGGCACGCGGCGCCCGCCGCCGGTGGTTCCACCCGCTTCAGCGATACCGAAGCTCGCATCCGCTGTCGACTGTGGTAAAGGCGTACCTGATTCCTGCGCGGCATTGCGCTCGAGGGCTGCAAGGACCGCCGCCGCTTCGTCCGCTCGTCCCCGCGATTCCAGCCATCGCGGCGACTCCGGCAGGTTGCGACGCAGGAACCAGGCGAAAAGCGCGCCTGCGCTGCCGATGACCATCACCCATCGCCATCCGGCCATCAACCAGTGCGTCGGCACCAGGACTCGCGCCAGCAGCGCAGCAATCGGAATGGCCGTGAAGCCGATCAGTTGAGTGATCGCTACGTAGCGTCCCCGGGCGCGGCGCGGAACCATCTCGGAGACGTAGGTGTCGATCACAACCATCTCCGCACCGATGCCGGCGCCCGCCAGCACCCGCGCCGCCAGCAGCATGCGGGCGCTCGGGGCCAACGCGCCCGCCAAGCTGAAGATCGAGTAAATCAGCAACATCAGAATGAAGGCCCGCCGGCGGCCAAACGAGTCGCTGCCCGCGCCGAGAATGATGGTGCCGACAAACATGCCGAGGAAGCCCGCGGCAATGAGGTCGGTGAATTGAGAGAGTGTGAGAAAGTGCGAGCTCTGCAGGGCCGCGCCCAGGTACGCCATCATGAAGATGTCGAAGACATCGAACCAGCATCCGAGCGAAACCAGAACTACAAAGCGGCGATGAAATTTGCCGAGCGGCAGACGCTCGAGCCGCGCGGCTGCGCTAGACGTCGCAGTGGCGGGTTCAGTGTTCATTGCAGATACTTGCATTCAACGGCTGCAGGCTCACCGCATACCAAAGATGTTCTGAAGACGATCTCCGGCGGCACCCAAGCCACGCGGCCTCGAGACGCGCTGACCGTGACCCCAGCCCCTAGCCCCTCGGCCTTGAGCGAGTGGCTTTGGCAGCGCCCGATTTCGCCTTTTTTTTGCGACGCGTTGTTGATCCTACATATCTTAGTGGCTTTGGGCGGGGTAAATTCGACCGGGGGGAGGGGGTGCTGTTTCTGCTCGGTGAGCCGATGCCTACAGTAGTCAACTAGCCTATCTTGCACCTCCGGGCAAGCTAACGGAGCGGGCGGCTCCGCGGATCTCTCTTGCCGGACCATGTCAATTCCTGCCATCGGGGCTGGCCGCCGCCTTTCTTTCGCTCGCTCCACTGTTTCGCACGCTTTTTCCATCTCTTGTGAAGACTAGCAGACCAAAATGGGACAATGGAGACAAATGAGAAAATTGGGACAAAAATATTCGCGCCCTTGAATCAATAGGTTAGGCTGTGGAAATCTCCGATCCCCGCCAAAAAACGCGGCAATCCGTTCACTTGGCTAATATTGTAGGCGGGGTTACCCACTTCGTCCACGCTCGGCCCGGCTCCCCAGTTGGGCGCCGGCGGCGGGGCACGTCCTAATATGTGCCGGCGGGACTGGCTGGCGCAAGTCGAAAACCGCTTCCCATCCGGCGTGCTCTCGCCTAGAATCCAGTATCGCGCCCCGCAAATGACGGCCGCGATTCACGCATGCCTGAACCATCGTCCACCGCGCAATCCACATCGTCAAGGCCGGAGCCGCACCTCCGGCGCGTGCTCACGCTCTGGGACCTGATCTTCTACGGAATCGTCCTGATCCAGCCGATCGCGCCGGTGCCGCTGTTCGGGGTGGCGCAGAAGCTCTCCAACGGCTATTTCGTGACCACGATTTTCGTGGCCATGCTGGCGATGATGATCACGGCCGTGAGCTACGGCCGCATGGCGTCGCTCTACCCAGCCGCCGGGTCGGCGTACACCTACGTGGGACGCGGGCTCAACCCGCACCTCGGATTCCTGGCCGGATGGGCGATGATCCTGGACTACATCCTGCAGCCGGTCATCAACACGGTCTGGATCTCCACCGCGCTTCACGCCCGCTACCGCGCCTATCATATTCCACAACTTCCTTTCGTGTTCTGGGCGGCGATCATCGTGGCCATCATCACCATCCTGAACCTGCGCGGTGTGAAGACCAGCGCCGCGGCCAACAAGGTCCTGCTGGCCGTCATGTTCATCGTCGTGGGATTCTTCATCTACCTGGCCGTGCGCTACCTGTTCGACACCAGCGGCTGGTCCGGTGTTCTTTCCACGCAGCCATTTTACGATCCGGCCACCTTTAACTGGCCGACCGTCATGGGCGCCACGTCATTTGCCGCTCTCACCTACATCGGATTCGACGGCGTGACCACGCTTTCCGAAGAGGTGGAAAACCCCAAGCGGAATGTGCTGCTGGCGACGGTGCTCACCTGCATATTCGCGGGCGTATTCAGCGCCCTGGAAGTTTATCTCGGCGCCCGCGTCTGGCCCAACTGGCAGACGTTCCCGAATCTGGAGACGGCTTTCATGGATGTTTGCCGCCGCGTCGGTGGGCTTCTCCTCTTTCATAGCATGGGGATCATCCTCATCGTGGCGGCATTTGGCAGTGCCCTGACCGGCGGGATGGGAGCGGCGCGCCTCCTGTTCGGCATGGGCCGTGACAACGTGCTGCCGCGCCGGCTCTTCGGTCACGTCGGCGCCAGGAGCGGTATCCCGACCTACAGCATCGTCTTTATCGCCGTGGCCTCGTTCGGAGGCGCCGTAGCGCTCAATTATATCGGCAACGCCTACGAGCACGCCGGCGAGACCCTGAACTTCGGCGCCTTCCTCGCCTTTATGGGCGTGAACTTTGCCACCTTCTGGCAATTCGCCGTTCACGAGCGGCACGGGCGGGGGCGCAGGATCATCGTCGATGCCCTGCTGCCCCTGTTCGGCTTCGCTTTCTGCGGCCTGATCTGGTGGAACCTGAATCCGATCGCCAAGAAGGTGGGAGCGGTCTGGTTTGCCCTCGGGCTGGTCCTCCTTATTGTCAAGACGCGCGGCTTCCGCGAGAAGCCAGTCATGATCGATTTCGGCGAGAGTTGAGGGTGCCGGACGCCCCCGCGCTTGCAGATGCCGGCTCTGATATGATCAGGCGCCCCGCGTCACTACGATTGTTGGGGCGTGGGGATCAATCCGCCAGAAGAAGAGCTTTCCATGAACCGCAGGCTGAGCGCGTTTGTCATCGGTTGCGCGGTCCTCGCGGTCGCCGCTTTTGTCTCAAGCCAGCGCGCTTTCGCCCAAAGCACCAGCCCACCAGCCTCTTCGCCGGCGATTCCCAGGGCCTGGGACGATGAGGCGATGGCCAAGCTGGAAGTGCCGCTGGCGGACCCTATCGGCTCACCCAAACACGTCTCCTCGAACTATTACTACAAGGTTCCCGTGCGGCCGATTTACAAGAGTTATCCCATCTATGCGCCGGGGCGAGAACCGGCCGGGTACAGCGACCGGCTGAAGCAGCAGGAGCCGGTGATCGTTTGGGACGACGCCGGTCACAGACCGCCGCTACAGACAAACGAGGATTGGATTAAGGCCGGTGAAATGGTGTTCAAGGCGCCGACGGGGTTTCAGGGGGTCCGAGCGGTTGCCACAACCGAGGACGTGCAAAATCCCGTGTGGTGGTCGAGCGTCGGCGCTCGACCTGCGAAGGACGGCACACTGCCGGGCTATTTCTACGTGATCCGGAAGAAGGGTGAGGCCGAAGTCGGCAGCCTGTCGTGCGCCTCCTGCCATGACCGCCTGATGCCCGACGGCTCGGTGATCGAGGGCGCCCAGGGCAATTTCCCGTTTGACCGCGCGCTGGCGTACATCTTCCGCAATCTCCCCCCTCAGGCCTTGCAGGACGCCCGCCAGGGACACTACCGGCTCTATGGCGCGCCCTGGCTCAATCCTGATCCGCAGGCCCGGCTGCTCCGGATGTCGCTGGGCGAGATCGCCGCCACTCACGACCCCATTCCGGGCGGGGTGCTTGCGCGTCACCGCGCCAGTCCTTTCTATCCGGTCCAGGTACCGGACCTGATCGGCGTCAAGGGCCGTCGTTATCTCGACCGCACCGGTCTGCAGCAGCATCGTGGGATCGCCGATCTCATGCGTTACGCTGCACTCAACCAAGGCGGCGACGATCTTGCCAACTTCGACGGCTTTGTGCCAGATGCGATTCCCGACTTCAGATCACTGCCCGCTCCTGACAAGCTGGACCGATTCCGGACTCAGGCGGACCGCTACAGCGACGAGCAGCTCTATGCATTAGCGCTTTACGTTTATTCGCTAAGGCCACCCCCGAATCCGAACAGTTTCGATGCCGTGGCTGCGCGCGGCAAGAAGGTCTTCAAGCGCGAAGGTTGCCCCTCGTGCCACACTCCGCCGCTCTATACCAACAACAAGCTGACCCTGGCGGAAGGCTTCAGGCCCCCGCCCGGAGCCTCGCAGAGGTACGACATCATGCCGATCTCCGTCGGCACGGATCCTAACCTCGCGCTCAAGACGCGCCGCGGTACCGGCTACTACAAGGTACCTTCGCTCAAAGGTGTCTGGTATCGCAGCATGTTCGGGCACAGCGGCTGGTGCGCGACGCTCGAAGACTGGTTCGATCCCCGCCGTACGCGTGACGACTACGTTCCCACCGGCTTTAGGCCTTATGGCGCGAAGACCTATGCGGTGAAGGGCCATCCCTTCGGCCTTGGTCTTTCCGCAGAGGACAAGCGGGCACTCATGGCTTTTCTCAGGACTTTATGAGGAGATCTCGATGAAAAGGGCGCAGCGCTTGGCTCCCGTAATCGGCTTCTGTCTTCTTCTGGGCCTCGCCGATTTGGGGTGGAGCGGCCACAATCAGAAGCCGACAGGCGGCTTTCAGGCGCATGTTCCGAAGATGTGGGATGATGCGGCGTTGTCGAGTCTGGAAGTCCCGCTGGCAAATCCAATCGGCTCACCCAAGCACGTCTCCGCCGACTACTACTACAAAATCCCGGTGCGGCCCATTTACAAGGAGTACCCGGTCTATGCGCCAGGCCACGAACCGCCGGGTTATATGGAATGGCTGAAAGGGCAGGAGCCGGTGATTCTATGGGACGACAAGGGCCACGCTCCACCGCTCAAGACCGAAGCCGATTGGATCAAAGCGGGCGAATTGGTGTTTGAGGCGTCTCCCCAAACCGGCGGAGTCATGACCGTTGACCGGGCGACCAGCCCGGAATGGTGGGCCAAGATCGGAGCGCCAACCGGCAAGGACGGCGTGCTGCCGGGCTATCATTACTTGATCTCCGAGAAAGGAAAGATCGAGTTGGGCGACCTTTCCTGCGCTTCCTGCCACAGTCGTGTCATGCCGGATGGAACGGTACTGAAGGGCGCACAAGGCAATTTCCCGTTCGACCACAACCGGGCATTGGAACTGCGATCGGCCGCGGCCGACGATCCGACGCGTAAGTTCGCCGGGCTGGTTGAGATCTCTCTGTTTCGGGTTCCGTGGCTGAAGGATGACGTGCATGCGCGGATGTTGCAGATGTCGTCGGATGAAATCGCCGCGGTCCATGATTCGATCCCGGCCGGCGTCATGGCCCGCCATCGAGCCAGCCCGTTCTATCCGGTCCAGATTCCAGATCTGATCGGCGTGAGGGATCGCCGGTATCTCGACCGCACCGGGTTGCAGCAGCACCGTTCCATCGTTGATCTCGTGCGCTACGCAGCGCTGAATCAGGGAGGCGATGACCTCGCCAGCTATGACGGGTTCATCCCGGCGGACTTCCCGAATTTCAAAACGCTCGACACACCCGACAAAGCGGGATTTGTGTTTCAGGGGCGGTACAGCGACGAGCAACTGTATGCTTTGGCGCTTTACGTTTACTCGCTGAAACCGCCGCCCAATCCGAACAAGTTTGATGCGAGGGCCGCGCGCGGCCGGAGGGTTTTTGAGAAGGCAGGATGTGCCAACTGCCACACCCCGCCGCTGTACACCAACAACAAACTGACCCTGGCGGAAGGCTTCACGCCCCCTGCCGGAGCCTCGCAGAGGTACGACATCATGCCGATCTCCGTCGGCACGGATCCTAACCTCGCGCTCAAGACGCGCCGCGGTACCGGCTACTACAAGGTACCTTCGCTCAAAGGTGTCTGGTATCGCAG
>DASYZG010000046.1:0-13224 GCA_035946575.1 Terriglobia bacterium
TAAGTCCTTTAGAACGAGTATCTCCGAGGGGGGCGGAAGCTGCTGGAAACCCGAGCGTTGGGATTAATTCGATGTTTTTGGAATTATCAACTGTCGACGGTCGGCTCACCGGTCCAAAGGTTTGAACATTGCCACCAAGCCGTTCAAAGCCTCTGACATTATTCTCGCGGAGCGACTGGAACGTTCGTCGAGCGTCTTGATACCAAAGGCCGCGTGTCAGTCGCGATGCGGCAAGCAAGTTGCTCCACGTCTTTATGAAAGAGTTTGGGTTTGGAAATACGAGGGCGCAGGTGCACCGTGAACTGGAACCTCAGGTCTGTGATCGCCGTGACGTTGTGCGAGGTCCTGATCGTGACCGCGGGCAGTACCGCTGCGGCGCCGGTTGTGGAGACGTCTGAAGCTGCTCGTTCGTTGCCCGAGGATTTGCGCAGGTCTTATCTCGACCTGTTCCGCGACGCCGGCAGCTTCAGGTACAGCCCCGCCGAACTCGAGAGGACGCGCAGCACCCTGAAGGCGGCCCAGGAGAAGTGCACCCGGGAGTTCAAGCAGCGCCGCGACGCCTTTAAGCGGCAGCTGGAACAGGCTCAAGCCGAGCTCAAGAGAAACAGCTCGAAGCTGTCCGAGGCACAGCGCCACGATCTCCATTGCCGCATCCAGCAGCTGCGGGTGCTCCAGGAGCAGGCGGACGTCCTCGCGAACAATGCGATTCCGGTGGCTTATCAGAACCGTCTCGCCAAGCTCGACCTGATTCAGAACTGGCCCGGCCAGCTTCGGGAGATCGATCAGCAGATGGCCGCCGGTTCCTATCACAGCCGCCGCTGGGGCGACGTCAAGGACATCGGCTTTCGCCAGATTCAGAAAGGACAGAAGGACGACATCAAGATCGGTCAGGATGCTCTCCGGCAAATGAAGCTGGCCGGGTTGATGCCCAAGGAAGTTGAGGACAAGGCCGTCGTGGATTACGTGAAACGCATCGGCGAGAATCTGGCTGCGCACTCCGATCTTCAGGTTCCTCTGAACATCACGATCCTCGATTCCAAAGAGATCAACGCCTTCGCATTTCCGGGCGGCTACCTCTTTCTCGAGCGTGGACTGCTGGAAGCCGTGGACAACGAATCAGAACTGGCCGGCGTTATGGCGCACGAGATGTCCCACGTAGTCGCCCGGCACGGGAAACGGCTGATGAAAAAGGGGACCATCGCCGGCATTATCTTCCAGGCCGCGCAGGTGGCGGCCATCGTCCTGACAGGTGGAGTGGCGGGAATCGGCACCTATTACGCACTGCAATACGGGTTCTATGGCCTCGGCCTCGTGCTCAATCTTCAACTGCTGGGCGTCAGCCGGGACTACGAGCTGGAGGCCGATCAACTGGGCATCCAGTACGCCTGGAACGCCGGCTATAGCCCGGATGGATTCACCGAGTTCTTTGACAAGATCGCGACCAAGGAGGGCTACATCAACGGAACCAGTTGGTTTCGCACTCACCCTCCCTTCTACCAGCGCATGGCCGACGGTGAACGTGAGATCCGGTTTCTGCCCCGGAAAGACCTGATCGTTCAGTCAGCCGGCTTTGAGAACATGAAGGCGGCGCTCACCCAGGTCAGCGCCAAGGCCGCGGAAGAGGAGAAGGGCCGCCCCAGCCTGCTCTCGGCCGAGCAGGGATGTGCAGCTCCTCAAAAGGTCGAATACAAACCCGGCCAACCGATCGAGACGCTATGCTCAACCGCGACCGTACAAACCATCGAAGCCAGGCGCTAGCCGCGCTCGTCGCGTTTGCCGTTGTTGGCTCGGCCGCCGCCACGGGCAGAGCCCAGGCCTCATCGGGCGAAGAGGTGTCGCTCTACGTCACCGTTGTACAGGGCGACAAGTTGATCGGCGGGCTTCTTCAGGGAAACTTCCGCCTTTACGAGGACGGGCAAGCCCGCGACTTTCGCCTCGTCAAGCCCGAAGCGCCGGCCTCGATCGCCCTGCTGGTGGAGCACAGCCGCAGCTCCTATCTCTATTTCGCCGACATCCAATCCTCGGTTCTCAGCTTTGTGAAGCAGTTGCCCGAAGACAACTGGTACGCCTTCTCGACGTTCTCCCGGGACATGACCGTGCAGGTCGACTTCACCAAGCTCTCGGGAAAGATTACCGACGCCTTTGCCGGCTTGCCGTCCCCTCTCTGGAGTGAGATCAACACTTACGACGCGGTTTATGACACGCTTGACGCTCTGGCAAGGCTTCCGGGACGCCGTGTGTTGATCGTGGTCGGGTCGGGAATGGACACCTTCAGCGGGCGAACCCTCGATGATGTCCGGAAACGCCTTCATGCTGCCAACGTCACCGTGTATGCGGTGGGAGCGGGCTCCAATCTGCGTGGGCGGTATGAGTCCTACCTGAGTAGCGACGCCCAGATGAGGCTTCGACAATCCCAGTCATTTATGCAGATGCTCGCCGACGAAAGCGGCGGTGAAGCCTGGTTTCCGAAATTTGAGACGGCATTTGGCGACGTCATGAGGGGAGTTCTGCAGGATATCGCATTCCAATATCGCCTGGTGTATTCGCGTCAGTTGCCTCGGGACGGAAAGCTGCACAAGCTCAAGGTGGAGGCCTTCCAGATCGTTGACGACAAGCGCGTCAATTTCAAGGTCCTGAGCCGTGTGGGTTGGCGACTTTGAGGAAGGCTAGCTTTCGATTGTTCGTGCAGTCTGCCCGTCCCGCATCGCCGCGGCCTCAGAACACCCTGACATCCCTGGGGCTGACAAAGACCGCCTCGTCTTCGTTCAGCTCAAGCTCTTCATAGCGCTCGTGCGAGATTTCCGCGTGGATCTGATCGCCGTGCTCGGTGGCAAGTTCCACCTTGACCAGCGGGCCGGCGGAGTTGATGTGCCTGACCCATACGGGAAGCTGGTTCAGGTTGCGAGCCTCCCGTTCAATGTTCATCAGGTGAGGCCGTACGTATGCGACCGGCTCGCTCGCCCCCACGGGCCGTCCGTTGACGGGCTCCGAAATGAAGACCCGGCCATTTTCGACTCGCGCATGAAACAGGTTGATGTTCCCCAGAAACTTGTAAACGAAAGGGCTGGCCGGATGATGATAAACCTCACCCGGCGAGCCTTCCTGTTCGATTCGCCCCGAGTTCATGACGACGACCCGGTCCGCCACCTCGAGGGCCTCCTCCTGATCGTGAGTGACGAAAATGCTGGTCACATGAATTTCGTCATGAAGGCGTCTGAGCCAGCGGCGAAGTTCCTGCCGCACCTTGGCGTCGAGCGCTCCGAACGGCTCATCGAGCAGAAGCACCTTCGGCTCCACGGCCAAAGCTCGGGCCAGCGCCACGCGCTGCCGCTGGCCGCCTGAGAGTTGGGACGGGTACTGCGAGGCGAGCCAGTCGAGCTGGACCAGTTTCAGCAGCTCGTGTACTCGCGCTCTGATCTTCGCGGCCGGAAGGCGATGGCGGCGGGGTTTTACCGTGAGGCCAAAGGCGACGTTGTCGTAGACGGACATGTGGCGGAAGAGCGCGTAGTGCTGGAAAACGAATCCGACCCCGCGGTGCTGCGCGCTGCGCTCCGTGGTATCCCGGCCGTCGAACAGCACCGAACCCGAGTCGGGAAATTCCAGGCCGGCGACGATGCGAAGCAGTGTCGTCTTGCCGGATCCCGACGGCCCCAGCAACGCCACGAGCTCGCCCGCCTCCACGCGCAGGTTCACGCGATCGAGCGCCACAAAACTTCCGAACCGCTTGGTGATTTCCCTGGCTTCAATACTCATCAGCGTTCTCCTGCCGTCGTACCGCCGAGAGATCGCGCTCCGACTTCCACTCCACCACGCTTTTCGCTACCAGCGTCACGAGCGCCAGCATGGCCAGCAGCGACGCTACCGCGAAGGCGGAAGAGAATTGATAGTCGTTGTATAGGATCTCCACGTACAGGGGCATGGTGTTGGTCAGCCCGCGAATGTGACCTGAAACGACCGAGACCGCGCCGAATTCACCCATGGCGCGGGCGTTGCACAGAATCACGCCGTAGAGCAGACTCCACTTGACGTTCGGCAGCGTGATCCGGAGGAAGGTGCGCCAGCCGCCGGCGCCAAGTGTCAGGGCTGCCTGCTCTTCATCGCTCCCGAGCGCCAGCATCGTCGGGATCAGCTCGCGGGCCACAAAAGGAAAGGTGACGAAAATCGTGGCCAAGACGATCCCGGGAACCGCGAAGACGATCCTGATGTTGTGATCGATCAGCCAGTTGCCGAAAAGGCCCTGGGCTCCGAACAGCAGCACGAAGAGCATGCCGGAAATCACGGGCGAAACCGTGAAGGGCACGTCGATCAGCGTGATCAGAAACTGCTTACCGGCAAAATCAAAGCGCGCAACGCACCAGGACGCCGCCAGGCCAAACACCACGTTCAGGGGAACGGCAATCAACGCCCCGAGCAACGTCAGCCGGACCGCTGAAAGCGCTTCGGGCTGCCGGATGGCCGACCAATAGGCCGCGGCCCCGCCGCTGAGCGCGCCGGCAAACACGGCCGCGAGCGGCAGCACCAGGAACAGGGCAACGAAGCAGAGGCCGGAGGCAATCAATCCGTTGCGCACCAGTGTGGGATCGTGCCGGGCCGCTGTCTTTACCGCGCGCATTGTCGCCGATGAAAGGACCGTCGTCGCCATGGGCATTTATCCAAGAACCGGAAGCGCCACCTTTCGGCGTTGCAGGACGTTCAGGGCCAGCATCAGGGAGAACGCCACGGCCAGAAACACGACTGCGATCGCCGTAGCCTGACCGTACTCGAACTCGTCCAGCTTCGTCATGATGAGCAGCGGCGTGATCTCGGTCCGCATCGGCATGTTTCCGGCAATGAAGACCACCGAACCGTATTCGCCCAGGCCGCGCGCGAAGGCCAGCGCGCAGCCGGTGATCCACGCCGGAAGGATCTCGGGCAGCACCACGCGGCGGAAAGCCCGTCCAAAGTTGGCTCCCAGGCTCTCGGCTGCCTCTTCGATTTCAGGGTCGAGGTCCTGTAAGACGGGCTGGACGGTTCTCACCACGAAGGGCAGACCGATGAAAATGAGCGCGACCGTGATGCCCAGAGGTGTGTACGCCACCTTGATCCCCAGTTTTCCGAGTTGGCTTCCGATCCAGCCGTTCGGTGCGTACAGCGTGGTCAGGACGATTCCGGCGACCGAAGTGGGCAGCGCAAACGGAAGGTCAACCAGGCCGTCCACCAGGCGGCGAAACGGGAACCGGTACCGGACCAGAATCCAGGACACCACCAGGCCGAACACGCCGTTCACCAACGCCGCCACCAGTGACGCCACCAGACTCAACCGGTAAGCGGCCAGCGCCCGTGGGCCCGTGGCCACGCTCCAGAACTCACTCCAGGTCAGCGAGGCGCTCTTAAGGAATAGGGTGGAGACCGGGATGAGAACAATCAGGCTGAGATAGAAGATTGTCCACCCGGCTGCGAGTCCAAAGCCGGGCAACGCCGATCGGCTTTTCAAAGAAGTGCTCATAAGGCCCCCCGCGGCGCTAGCGGTTTGCTCCGTAAATCTGATCAAAAACGCCGCCTCCACTGAAGAATTTCGCCTGGGCCTTCTGCCAGCCGCCGAATACCTCATCAATCGTGAAAAGCTTTACCCTGGGGAACTGGCTGGCGAACTTTGACGCAACCGTCTTGAGGCGCGGGCGATAGTAGTGCTCGGCGATGAGGGTTTGTGCCTGCTCGCTGTAAAGAAACCTGAGATAGGCCTCGGCCACTTGCCGGGTGCCATGCCGGTCCACGTTCTTGTCGATCAGTGCGACGGGCGGCTCCGCCAGAATGCTTTCAGACGGGGCAACGATTTCGAACCTCTCTGCGCCGAACTGTTGGCGTGCCAGCAGGGCCTCATTCTCCCAGGCCAGCAATACGTCGCCGATCCCACGCTGCGCAAAGGTGTCGGTGGCCCCCCGCGCGCCGCTGTCGAGGACAGGAACATTCCTGTAAAGGCGGGTCACGAACTCCCTGGCAGCCGGCTCGTTCCCGCCGGTCTTGTGGAGTTGATAGCCCCAGGCGGCCAGGAAGTTCCAGCGCGCGCCGCCGGACGTCTTGGGATTTGGCGTAATCACCTGGACGCCGGACCGGGCGAGGTCAGTCCAGTCCTTGATCTGCTTCGGGTTTCCTTTGCGAACCAGGAACACGATCGTTGACGTGTAAGGCGAGCTGCTGTCGGGCAGGCGAGACTGCCAATTGTCAGGCAGCAGGCGCCCCTGCCGGGCGATGGCGTCGATGTCGTAAGCCAGGGCCAGCGTCACCACGTCGGCCTGGAGGCCATCGATCACGCCTCGCGCCTGTTTCCCGGAACCGCCGTGCGACTGATTGATAATCACGCTCTGGCCCGTTTTGGCCTTCCAATCGGCGGCGAACGCTTGGTTGACCGCCTGATAAAGCTCGCGTGTGGGATCGTACGACACGTTCAGGAGTTTGACCTCTGTTGGACCGGCCTTGCCGAACGCCAGCGCCATCGCCAGAGCGGAAACCGCGCCCGCCATCGTCGCAATCGTTCTCATATGCCCTCTCCAACCGGATCAAAACGTGTAATTGAGAAATCCGTATGGGTATGAGGCGCTGCTGCCGGGACTGTTTTCCTTGAGGAATTGTCCCGCGAACAAGTGCCCTATCCCGAACCCGAGCTGCAGCCGCCGGTTGATGTCATAGGTGCCGTAAACGTCGATTTCCCTGCCGACGTCCTTGCTGAGCGCTCCGCCCTTGGGCACCTTGATTAGCGCGGCACCGGTGCTGTCGTACAGGTTGTCATAGCGGCTGGCGAGCGAGAGATTGCTGAACTCGAAATAGACTTTCATCTTCTTCGTCGGCTTGAAGTCGAACCCAGGCTTCAGGTCCCTGATGTTCTGCTCGCCCAACAAATCCGTGATCCGTTGCCACTGGTGAGTGGTGGGGTACAAGAGATCGAAGGTCCCGGTCACCGGACCGCCGATGGATCTGCTCCCGCTCGCGTAGTTGTAGTCAATGGAGAACCGGGGCTCGAACCGGCTGGGAATCGTGTAGCCCAGGGTGGCGTACCAGGCCCAGGCATGGATTGAATTGTTGGCAAAGTGACCTGACTGAATTGAGTAGCGGGCCCGGTAATCGAATCCGTGCGGAAGGGTACCGCTCCACCGGAGTCCGGAGGTGTAAAGGCGCTCGTTACCGGCAATCTTGTCGGCACCCTTGACGCTGGGCACGCTCTTCAAATAGACGTAGGGCTCTACCGTGGCTCTGGGGATCAACTTGGTTAACGTCAGGGTGACCCCGTAAAAGTTGCGGCCCGCGAGGGGCTCGTCGAAGCTCGTCGGGTAATTCTTCACCACCGAGGCGGCAAAGACGTCGAGAACTTCGCCTTTGGCTACGGTTCCCAGCGTCAGCCGGACCGCGTCAAAAGACCGCGAGGCGTTCGACCAATTGCTCCGGCCGACAAGGTGCTCGTCGCCAAAGTAGAGCTCCTGGCGTCCGGCTTTGAGGTTGACCCACCCGTGCTCGCCGTTGCGAAACTCCACGTACGCCTGGCTCAGATCGAAAACGTCCCTCATGGAGCTGGTTACGTTCTTGGGATTGGCTCCGAGAACTTCGGAGTCGCGGGCCTGAACGAAGCCGTGGAACCAGGAATTGAGGGTGACATCAAGGCCGATCCGCAAACGAGTCAGTCCGTAGGCATCACTGTTGCCGGGTTTGAATCCGATTCCAGTGCGCCCTTCCTCCCGGTTCCGAAATTCGCCGCTCAGTTTCAGCCAGTGGGGCAGCCAGGCGTTGATCGCCGTGGCCGGCGTCCAGCCCGCATCCGCAGCCGCCACGGGCGGTGCCTTCGCCTTGGTAGCCGTGGAATGCGCGGGTTCTTTCGCAGGACTTGCATTGCCCTCGCCGCCGGTGTAGTAACTGGCCGACGTCACCCCGGCCGGCGCCGCCGATGGAGACGCCGCGGCCGGCTGGCCGCTGGATGAGTCTTGCATTACCACTGGCGTCTGGTTCTGGTTGGATTGCGCCCTGCCCTCCACGCCGAGGCAGAATGCGCCGATGAGGCACAATCCGTACACTAATGGTCTCCGGTGGTTGCCGGCTCGGGATTGCGCATCTTGTCGTTCCTTTAGCATGACCTTTTCCTTCGTCAGTTCCTAAGCGCGATCTGTCCCAGCGAGTCTATCAACTCCATAGACATACTATTTAGCGAATCGCGACCCTTGTCAAGCGGAAAGATGGAACAATGTCGATCATAGTAATGGACTATCAGCTTGAACAACGTGGGAGATTTTCAGGACACATTGTCATGCGGCGGTCGCGCGTCTTTGCCGGGGCGGTCACTTGACGGTTGCAGGCCGGCTTCAACCCCGGTTCCGGGGCGAAGCTGATCCCTGCCATGGACGGAGACTTGGTCGCTGGCGGCGAGATCGCCGAAGATGTCGACGAGTCTGCCTGGACTCGTCCGCGGGAATGCCATGGTTTCGACGGTGGCGCCCTAGCGCATAAATGGCTGAACCATAGTGGATTCGCACTATTGATCGCGATACCGAGCTGCAGATATAAGGATTGACATCGCGACGACGGCGCGGGCAGTCTTTGGACAGGATGTTTTTGACGGAGGCTCAGAGCATGGCTTGGATTCGAACGATTCCGATGACGGAGGCCGACGAGCGGCTGCGGAAGGCCATGAGCGACCAACGGGGGCTGTATCCGCAGGAATACGCTACGCCCGTGCACGTCACCGGCGACAACAAGGACGAAGCGCCCGGCATCGTGGCCTCGCACAGCCTGATTCCCGAGGCCTTGTACCACGCCTTTTCGACCTTCGGCGTCCTGATGTCGCCGGACCTGCCGCTCAGCCGCCGCCATCACGAGATGATCGCGACCATGGTTTCGGTGACGAACCGGTGCGTTTACTGAATCGAGTCGCACGCAGAGTTTCTGCGTCGAGTCACGCTGGATCAAGACCTGGTTAAGGCGCTGGAAACTGACTACACCAAGGCGCCGCTCGCCCCACCGGAACGCGCCATGGTGGATTACGTGGTGAAGATCACGAAGGACGCGACCAGGGTCAGCCCTGAGGACCACGAACGCCTGCGCGCGAACGGGTTCGACGACCAGGCCATTTTGCAGATAACGCTGATCGCGGCCTGGTTCAACTATATCAACCGTGTAGCGGATGCGCTCGGAGTCGGTCGCGACTCCATGGGTAACTAGTAAGTAAACCCAGTAACACTCGTTTCTGCCAAACGAAGCCGTTAGGTTGTTGAAAAGACAATGCTTCCTAAAACCGGTGGTACTCGGGTAGCCCGGTTCGCCCCGCTAGAGCCGTTTTGACTCTCCTTCGGTCAATTCACCAACTCGTTAACGCGCCTGACTGCGACAAGTCCCGGCCGCCCTGTGACGGGGATGCCTTCGAGCGGCACCTACCTCGCTTCTTGATGCAGGCGCCTCGCGGCGCGGCCCCCGTCAGAAGATGGGATTACGAACCTGCCAACGCAGCGGATCGGGCTATATTCGAAGGTTGTGTTGCTCTGATAGACTGTCAGGCCGGGAAGCGAAATCGATAGAGCAAAGGAGCTCGCGAGGATTCCATGCCCCTGAAACCGCACTGGTGGTTCGGAAAGATCCTGTCGTCCACAGTTGTTCTGTTCGCGGTCGCGATCCCCCCGGCCGGCGTCGCTTCAGCGCAAACGATCGGACCTCGTCCGTGTGACCTCTACGCATCTGCCACTCCCTGCGTTGCTGCCTTCAGCACCACTCGCGCCCTGTACAGCGCCTACCGGGGCCCGCTCTACCAGGTCACGCGGGCGTCTGACAAAACCCGCGCCGACATTGGCCTCCTTTCCGATGGCTACGCCAACGCCGCCGCGCAGGATGCCTTTTGTGCTCACACATCCTGCACCATAACCAGGCTCTACGACCAGTCACCCAACCACAACGATCTGATGCCCGCGCCTCCGGGTGGCGCCGCTCGCGGACCCGGCCCCAACGGCTACGACATTCCCGCCGTAGCCAACGCTCTCCCCGCAACCGTCGCCGGGCACAAGGTCTACGGCATCGAGATCTCCCCCGGCATGGGCTATCGCAACGACAGTCCGAAACAAACGGCGGTCAACGGTCAGCCCGAGGGCGTCTACATGGTCACGTCCGCCCTTAATCTCAACGAGAAGTGCTGCTTCGATTTCGGCAACGCCGAGACCAACAATCTCGACAACAAAGCGGGCCACATGGACGCCATCAACATCATGTGCCATGGCAACCCCTGCCGTCCCGACGCCGGGCTCGACATGGAGGATGGCATCTACGGCCACCTCAAGGTTCCCGCCGGCACCTCCTTCGTCACGGTCATGGGCGCGAGCGACGGCCAGCACACGTACGCCATTTACCAGGGCAATGCCCAGCGCGGCGCCCTCACCACCACCGGCGTCATCCCTCTTCCCAGGGGCTATCAGCCTATGCGGCAGGAAGGAGCCATCATCCTCGGCACCGGCGGCGATAACAGCAATTGGGCCAGGGGCTACTTCTTTGAGAGCGTGATGACCAGGGGAATGCCCAACACTCAGGTCATGGAAGCGGTTCAGAGGAACATCGTGGCTGCCGGATACGCCGGCCAGCTTAAGCCATAACACTGCGGATGTTTTTCTGGGCCCGCCTGGCGCAGACCTTGTGACGATGGTTGAGCAGGGTTAAGAATCACGCCGGAAGGTCTGCGGCAGCCGGCGGCACCAAAGTAAGTTTTAGAGTGTTGAATGGGGTTCACGCGGTCAGTTGCAGGAGTTCGCCGGACGCTCGCCGGTCCCCTTCGGGGACGGCCGACATGGTGAAGTAGAACGTTGCGCCCTTGCCCTCTTCGGATTCCACCCAGATTCGTCCTCCGTGCCGTTCGACAATACGCTTGCAGATCGACAGCCCGATGCCCGTTCCGGGATACGCCTGCCGCGTGTGCAGGCGCTGGAAGATGACAAAGATCCGCTCGTAGAAACGAGGATCGATGCCGATTCCGTTGTCCTTGACGGAGAAAACCCACTGGGCGCCATTGCGCTCCGCTGAAATGTGAACCTGCGGAGGATCTGAGCCGCGGAACTTGAGGGCGTTGCTCACAAGATTCTGGAAGACGTGCTCGAGCTGCAGGTCGTCCGCGAGGACGGCCGGCAAAGGATCGTGGGTGACTTGCGCCTCGGACTCCCGGATGGCGGCCCGAAGCGTCGTCAGGCAGCGGCCCAGCACGGCTTCGCTGTCCGCGGACTCGAGCTCCCGGGCGCGCGACTTGACGCGGGCGTAGGACAGCAAGCCGGCGATCAAATTCTGCATACGGGTGGCGCCCTCCACCGCAAACCCGATGAACTCGTCGGCGTCCTGGTCCAGCCTGCCTTCGTAGCGTTCCCGGAGCAGTTGGGTGAAGTTGGCCACCATGCGCAAGGGCTCCTGCAGGTCGTGGGAGGCGACGTAGGCGAACTGCTCCAGATCGGCGTTGGAGCGCTCGAGTTCCACCGTCCGGCTTCGGAGCGCTTCTTCGGCGCGCTTGCGCGCAGTCACGTCGATGACGGTGCCTTCGTAGTGAGTGCCGCAATTCTGAACTACACTCACGTTCGCGATCACCCACACCGGCTCGCCGTTTTGTCCTTTAAGGGCGATTTCGAAATTGGTCAGCGCCTTCTGCTCGGCCAGGCACTCTGAAGCTGCGAGTGCCGCCTCGGAATCGAGGGCCAGATCGCCCAACGGAATGTTGACCATTTCCTCGCGCGAGGCGTACCCCAGCATATGAGCGCAGGCGTCATTGCAGTCGGTCAGGCGGCCGCCGGCTTCCGCCTGGAACACTCCGGCGAGGTTGCGCTCAAACAGCAGCCGGTAACGCGCTTCCGACTGGCGCAGCGCCTCCTCGGCGCGCTTGCGATCGGTAACGTCCTGGGCGACCACCAGAACGGCGCTCACTCCGTGCCACATCATGGGATGACTGATGATCTGCACGTCGATGATCCGGCCGTCCCGCAGACGATGGCGCCATGGACCCGATTCCTCCAGGTCCGGCCGTTCCATGTGCAGGGAGTGATCGAGAAGCGGGAGATCGTCCTCCGGGCGGATATCGGCGATCCGCATGCCGAGAAATTCGTCGCGCGAGTAGCCGTAATGCGCCACGGCTGCGGTGTTGACCTCCAGAAAGCGAAGGTTCCTCACGTCGTAGACCCACATGGGGAGCGGGTTGTCCGAGAAGAGCAGGTGGAAGCTTTGCTCGTTCTGGCGCAGGGCCTCCTCGGCCCGCTTGCGCTCGGTGATGTCCACCAGGATGGTTTCCACGATTCCGGGCTGGCCGTTGCCGCCTTCGACGAGATTCAGGTTGCCGATGGCCCACACCGGAGTGCCGTCGCTGCGCATCAGTTGCAACTCGCAGTTTGTCAGACTTTTCTCCAGCCGGAGCCTCTCCAGGACGGGCCGTGGGTCCGATGACGAGTGAAGATCGACCACCCGCAGGTGTGGGACCTCCGAAGGTGAGTGGTAACCGAACATTTCCGCGGCGGCCTGGTTACAGTTCAGGATCCGCCCGTCCAGCGTGGTGGCGAAAACCCCGGCGGCGTTGCGCTCAAAGAGCTGCCGGTAGCGCTTCTCCGACGCCGTCAGGGCCTCAGCGGCGCGTTTGTGATGGGTGAGGTCCTGTTTGATGGCAACGAAGTTGGTCACGGTCCCCGACACGTCGCGCACCGGCGTGATGGTCATCTCTTCGGAGTAAAGCGTCCCGTTCTTGCGGCGGTTGACGATCTCGCCCCGCCAGGTCCGTCCGCCCAGGATCGTTGACCACAGGTCCTCGTAGAGAGCCGGATCCTGCTTGCCGGACTTCAGGATTCTGGGATTCTGGCCCAGCGCCTCGCCGGCGCTGTAGCCCGTGATCTGGCTGAAGGCGGGATTGACGAACTGAATGGTTCCCGCCGCGTCGGTGATGATAATCGCTTCGACGGACTGTTGAATCGCGGCTGCCAGGCGCATGTTTTCGGCTTCGGCACGAATTCGCTCGGTGACATCCTGGGCGATGGTCAGAGAGGCCTTGCGTCCCCCGAAGTCGATGGTCTGGAAACTGACTTCCACGTTAATCAGGTGGCCGTCCTTGGTGCGGTGCCGCCGCTGGGCGGCGATCCCTCGGCTTGACTGCAGCCGCCGCAAGCGCTCCCGGAATGTCTCCTGATCGTCGTCGGGCTGCAGCACCGTCGCTTTCATTCCCAGGAATTCCTCGCGGCTGTAGCCGTAGTGTTCCACGGCGGCATCATT
>DASYZG010000047.1:0-19780 GCA_035946575.1 Terriglobia bacterium
CACCCAGAGTTCCCGGCCATCCGGCGAAAGCTCGAGGCCGTGCGTGGGCGTGTGCGGTTCGAGGGCGCAGGTGGAAGGGGGCGCCGGGGGAAGATTGACGCGCGAGATTACCTTCTTCTCCGGAATGCCGGCGATCGCGAAGCCGTGCAGATCGGTCAAGGCCACGTAAATCCGCTTGCCGTCCCTGCTGACCGCGTAGGGCCGCGGGATTCCGCCCACCGGGATGCGGGCCGCGTAGCCCAGCTTTTTCAGGTCAATCAGGTCGATTTCATGGCTCCCCATCGAGGAGACATATAACCGGTCGTTGCTGCCGGCGTTGTATGCATTGTGCGGCACCTTGACCGGCAGAACCTTGACCACCCGCTTCTCGTTCATGCCGAGAATATCCACGCTGTTTCCGTCGCGGATGGGCACGGCGACGAATCGCCCGTCGGGCGTGGCGCCACACTGGTTGGGCCTGCCGGTGAGCCGGATCGTGGCGGTGATCGCGTTGGTGGCGGTATCGATCACCTTCAGGTTGTTTTCCGACTCGATGGTGGTGAACAACTCGCGCCCGCCGGCCGGAGCGCAGATGCCGTGGACATGATCGCCCACCTTGATATCGGCCACCGCGCGCATCGTCGCAAGGTCGATGACGGTGATGTCGTCGCCCTGGCTGTTGGTCACGTAAAGCTTCGCGGTCTCGTTGGCCGCCTGCGACGTAGCACACGCGATCAGCGCGACCAGAACCACCGTCGCCATCGCGTACAATAGAACTTTCGCCCGAGCGTTCCGCGGCATTACTCACCTCCCACCGGATTCGACTCCGAAGTCCGAAATCTAGACTCTACACCCTGAAGGCGAGCTGACTCCACGAGCGTGCTCGCGGTAGCGGCGATGTCCAGTCGAAGGTCAAATCGAGATTCGAAGGCTCGCTCACAATTTCGCTTCGAGTCGCGAACGTCCTCGCAAGGCGTCGCCATGGTGTCGCGCGCGATGCCGTACGCTGGGGTAGACTGGTCGAGGCGACTTTATGACGACCCCGGAGCTTCTGGATACCGTCCTGCAGGACACCGGCTACGCGCTGCGCACCCTGCGCAAAAATCCGGCGTTCGCCGTGACCGCGATGCTCATGCTGGCGCTCGCGATCGGCGGCAACACCGCGATGTTCACCGTGATCCGCGCGGTGTTGCTGAAGCCGCTCGATTACCCAGACCCCGATCGCCTCGTGCACGTCGAGGGCGGCGCCACGCCGGAGCGGTTCCGCGAGATGCGGGCCAATGCCCGGTCGTTTGCTGGCCTCGGCGCATTCACCGGAGACGAAAACGTGACGCTGGCGGGCGCGGGCGAACCGGAAGTCCTGGACACGACGCGCGTCTCGGCCGGCTTTCTCCGTGTTCTCGACGTCGCGCCCGTGCTCGGACGCGATTTCCTGCCGCAGGAAGACTCCGCGGGCGGTGCGCCGGTCGCTTTGATCAGCAGCGAGTTGTGGCGGCGGCGCTTCGGCTCCGATCCCGAAATCGCGGGCAAGACGGCGAACTTCGACACGACGGCGTACACCATCGTCGGCGTTCTTCCTCCTCATTTCCGCTTTCCCTTCCCGGGCATCGACGTCTGGATGACCGCGCCCACCGAAGATCCCGAAGTCCCTCGCAAGTCCAGAGAGCTCAGCCCGACATTGACCCTATTCGGCCGGCTGAAGCCTGGGGTGACGATGGCCCAGGCCAACGCGGAGTTGAAGGTCCTTCGCCATCAGTACGCAGTGGCTCATCCCGCCATGCTCGACGCCAAATCGAAGACGCCCGAAGAAGTCGCGCCCATGAAGGACGACCTCGTGCGCGGCGTGCGATCGATGCTCTGGCTCCTGTTCGGGGCTGTTGGGTTTGTGCTGCTGATCGCTTGCGCGAACGTGGCCAGCCTGCTCCTGGCGCGGGCCACGTTCCGGTCGCGGGAATTCGCCGTGCGGGCGGCCCTGGGCGCCCCGCGTGCCCGCCTGATCGAACAACTTCTCGTGGAGAGTCTGCTGCTATCGTTTGCGGGAGGGAGCGCCGGCGCGCTGCTGGCGGCGTGGAGCCTGCGCGCGATTCCGCACATGACCACGTTCGATCTGCCGCGCGCCGGTGAGATTCATATGGATTGGGTGGTGCTCGGCTTTGCCGCGGCGCTTTCGGCCGCAACCGGAGTACTGTTCGGATTGGCGCCGGCACTGAGCGCCTCACGACCTGATCTCATCGACGTGCTGCGATCGAGCGGCGAGGCCGCCGGCAAGGCGTCGCCGAGAAAGGTCCTGGCGGGGCTGAGCGTCCGCAGCGTGCTGTCCGCCGGCCAAATCGCGCTCTCCATCGTGCTGCTGATCGGCGCGGCGCTGCTGATGGAAAGCGTGGCGCGCCTGCGCAGCGTGGACGTAGGATTCAATCCATCGCACCTGCTCACCCTGAGCATTTCGCTGCCTCCGACGCGCTACGACACGAACCTGAAGAAGAACGCCTTCTTTCAGGATCTGATCCGGCGCGTGCAGTCTCTCCCCGGCGTCGGCTCGGCGACAGCCGCCATGTCGCTGCCGATGATGGGGTTTCCGGGAACGCCTGTGCAGGACGCCGCCAAACCGGCGTTGAGACTGAACGAGCGGCCGATCGTCAAGTACCTGCCGGTCACGCCGGGGTACTTCCGAACTCTGCAGATTCCGCTGATTCGCGGCCGCGATTTTACCGAACACGATACCGAGGACGGCGAGCGCGTGGCCATCATTGACGAGAACCTGGCGCGCCGTTTCTGGCCAGATTATCCCGCGGGCATCGACCCGGTCGGCCAGCGTCTGCTGGTCGGGGGCGTGAACCCGAAGCCGGCGAGAATCGTGGGAATCGCCGCCAACGTGCATCAGAGCCTCGAAGACACGATCTGGCGGGAGAGCGTGTACGTGTGCTTCGCCCAGGCTGCCGTGCCGTTCACGATGATGGCCGTACGCGCATCTGGCGATCCGCCGTCGCTTACTCACGCCATACAGGCTCAGGTGCAGGCGGTGGACCCCGACCAGGCGATCGCTAACGTGCGCACGATGGATGACCTGGTGGAGGCGGAGGTCGGCCAGCGGCGGTTGCTGCTGAAGCTGCTGGGATCGTTCGCCGGCGTGGCCCTGCTGCTGGCTCTTATCGGAATCTACGGCGTAATTGCCTACTCGGTCGCGCAGCGGAGGCAGGAAGTTGGAATCCGGCGAGCGCTGGGCGCGCAGCAAGCCGACATCCTACGGCTGATTGTCCGGCAGGGCCTCGCGCTGGCTGTTATCGGAATCGTCTTTGGGCTTGCCGGGGCGTTTGCCCTGACGCGCTTCATGAAGACACTGCTGTTCCATGTCAGCACGACGGATCCCATAACCTTTGCCGCCATCGCCGTGTTGTTTCTCCTGGCCGCGCTCACCGCCAGCTACGTTCCGGCACACCGCGCCGCGCGAATCGATCCTATGGAGGCGTTGCGCGTCTGAGTGTGCGCTCCTTCGGACAGGGATCGGCGCACGCAGCCGCCCACGGTCACTCCTGGTCGAGCTTGAGTGCGCCGTCCCGCAGTACTACAGGGTAGGTGCGGGCGTGCAGGTCGGGAGCATTGGCACAGGCTCCGGTGCGAAGGTTAAAGCGAAAACCGTGTCCCGGGCAGACCACATAATCTCCGTCAGTCTCACCGTCAGCGAGGGCTGCTCCTTCGTGCGGGCAGCTGTTCTGAAGTGCGAACAAACAGCCACCACGCCGGAAGAGGGCCAGTTCCAGACCTTCCAATTTCACCAAAGTGCCCCTGCCCTCCGGGAAGTCTGCCAGGGCGGGCATTCCAGGCGGTTTGGCCACAGGCGAAGGAAGCGAGACTGGCTGCGGGGGAGCCGGCGCAGGCGACGGCTGCGCGACGGCGCGCAGTTGTTCGCGCACGGCCTCGAAGGCGCCGAAGCGGAGGAGTCCTTCCAGCACGCCCTCCAGCCGGTCGCAAGGGACGTCTTCCATCAGCCGGGCAGCGAGGCTCGGCCGGGGTCCTGAGGAGCCGCCAACGTAAACGTCTACCGCATCCACGATGCCGCGGTCGGTCTTGATCCTCTTCCCTACCAGCCCGACGTCCGCCACACTGTGATTGCCGCATCCTGCCGGGCAGCCGGACCAGCGAACTGCAAGGGGCTTGTTCCGGGGGAGCCTGGGCGCCAGTGACTGAGCGATCTTCAGCGCCCGATCCTTGGTTTCAATCAACGCCAGATTGCAGTAGTCGATGCCCGTGCAGCTCACTAATCCGCGGATGATTTCCGGCGGCTCGTAGCGCAATTCCTTAAGTAGCGGTTCCTCCACCAGATCGCCGATCTTGCGGTCGGGGACATTGGGCAGGATCACGTTCTGCGCGGTTGTAAGGCGGATCTCACCGTTGCCATAGGCTTCGGCAAGGCGAGCCAGTTCGACGAGTTGATCTGCCGTGATGCGGCCGACCGGGACGGAGAGCCCGACGTAGTTAAGGCTGGGCTGCTTCTGCCCGAAGATGCCGACATGGTCGCGCTCGTGACGCTCGCGCGCGTCGGTGCCGGCGCGCTCCAGCTTCCGCCCCAGCCGCTCTTCGAGCGTCTCGCGCAGCTTTTCCGCTCCCCACTGATCCAGAAGAAAAGCCAATCGCGCCTTGCTACGGGATTCGCGCGGACCGTGATCTCTGAAAATCAGCACCAAGGCCGCGGCCAATTCGGCTGCCGCACAGGGCTCAACAAAGACGTCCAGAGGCGTGGCAATGCGGTACCCGCCGGAACCGAGTTTGCCGCCGGCCAGCACGTTGAAGCCCACCTTGTTGCCCTCAGGCCCTTGCCGGATCGCGGGGACCAGGGCGATGTCCTGGGTCTCGGGATGCGTGCAGTTATCGCGGCAGCCTGTGATCGTGACGTTGACTTTGCGCGGCAGGTTCGTGTAGGCCCGATTGCCGAGAAAGATCTCGGTAAACTGGCGCGCAATGGGCGAGGCATCCAGCAATTCGTTGGGAGTGAGTCCGGCCACCGGACAACCCACCACGTTCCGAATATTATCCATGCCGGTTTGCAGAGTGGAGAGTCCGACAGCCTTCAGGCGATCCAGGATCAGCGGGGCGTGCTCGATCTTAAAGCAGCGCAACTGAATCTGCTGCCGCGTTGTGATGTCTGCGAAACCCTTGCCAAACTCTTTGCTGATCTGAGCAACAGCCAGGAACTGTGCGGAGCGGCTGATGCCGTTGGGAATCCGGATGCGCATCATGAAGTCGCCCGGCGTGCGGCGCCGGTAGAAAATGCCGAGCCACTTCAGGCGTTCGCGATCGGGTTCGGAGATTGTCTGCCAGCCCTCGAGCGCGAAGCGAGGCAGATCGTCCAGCAACTCAAGGCCGTCCCGTTCGCGCTTATAGTCCTCGATCCTGCTCATGAGCTACGACCCAAGGCAGCGGCTGCGCCGCGCCGCCTCTGCGCTATGACGCGGACCGCCTGATCCGCTGGACTGTTGATTGAACTCTGGCGGTGATTATCATGGAAAGGTCCGTGCAGGCGCCAAGCGATTCTTTTTATCCTTCTGATTACGGCCCCTTATCTACACAACTGGTAAACGCTGCGCGCCCGGCTTCGGCGCGGAGCAGGCATAGACTCTCGTTGGGGGTTGAGCTTGACGCCGCGGCTGGTGTTCGGCGACCTTAACCTGTGGTTGTTCTCACTCCACTCTCGTTTGCCTGCCCAAAGTGCGGTTCCACGGCTGTGTTCTACTCCTGCAGCCCGTCGTGCTGCTTCAATCACGTCTGCAGCCAGTGCTATGCAACGTTCGAGCCTGAGACAACGCGGGTCGGTGAATTCACGGGAGAACTCGGGGCTGTGCCCGAGGTCGACAGCACGGGTCCGACGGCGCCGTGCGCCCGCTGCGGGGAGTATCGGTTGTTCGGTGTTTCCGGTGACGCGATTCCTCCGAACCAGGTACTATGTGTGTCGTGCCGGGCCTTGTTGACTTTCGAATTGGTGGAAGGCACGGGGGATTCGTAGGGAGCCGGGATCAGGGGACAAGGGCCAGTCAACCTAGCCCCAGACCGCCCAGTGCCACCGTAACCGAACCGCCATCAACCTGCCTGAGTCTTGACCACGCGTGAGCCTTCCAACATACTGTTTTCTAAGCGATTGCTTCTGCCATTCCCGCCCTTAAATCAAGTAGTCCAAGGGCGCTGCCGCCACAGGCCTGCCTTCGAAGCCTGCGGCTCAGGAGGTCATCGTGCGTGAGATTCGCAAAGTCGCCGTACTCGGCGCCGGGACGATGGGCGCCCGCATTTCGGCCCACCTCGCCAATGCCTCGATCCCTTCCGTGTTGCTCGACATCGTGCCCAAGGAGCCTACGCCCGAGGAGCAGGCCAGGGGTCTGACGACCGCCGATCCGAAGGTGCGCAACCGATTTGCGCAGTCAGGGCTCGACGCCGCGCTGAAGTCGAAGCCCGCCGCCTTCTTCGTGAACGAAGCCGCGCGCCTGGTGACCACGGGCAATTTCGACGACAACCTTGGCCTGGTGAAAGACTGCGACTGGATCATCGAAGCCGTCACCGAAGACCGCACCATCAAGCAGGCCTTGCTGAAGCGCGTGGAGGGCCTGCGCGCGCCCGGCACCATCGTGAGCTCAAATACTTCAGGCATCGCCGTCGGCAGCATCGCCGAGGGATTCAGCGAGGATTTCCGGCGGCACTGGCTGGGCACGCACTTCTTCAATCCGCCGCGCTACATGAAGTTGCTGGAGGTGATTCCGACGCCTGAGACCTTGCCGGAAGTCACCGAAGCCGTGTCGCGCTTCGGGGAGATCGTGCTCGGCAAGGGGATCGTGATGGCGAAGGACACGCCAAACTTCATCGCCAATCGCATCGGCACGTTCGTCACGCTCAATGTCTTCCGGATCATGCAGCAGGACGGCTATAGCATCGAGGAGATCGACGCTTTGACCGGGCCGGCCATGGGTCTGCCGAAGAGCGCGACCTTCCGCACGCTGGACCTGGTCGGGCTCGATGTGCTGGCGCACGTGGTGGAGAATCTGCGGCAGTCGCTGCCCAACGACGAGCGCCGCGAGTTGTTCGAGGCGCCGGCGTTTGTCACGGAGATGCTGAAGCGCAAACTGCTCGGCGACAAGACCAGGCAGGGCTTTTACAGGAAGCTTAAAGCTGCGGCCGGCGAGGAGAGCGAGATCCAGACCCTCGATCTTGCGACTTTTGAGTATCGTCCCCGCCAGAAGCCGAAATTCGCATCGCTCGACATGCTGCGCGGCGTCGAGGACATCGGCCAGCGCGTGGCGCAGCTCCTTGATGCGACTGACCGCGCGGGCGCGTTCTACCGCCGTACGCTCAGTGACACCTTCCATTACGCCGCCAACCGGATCCCGGAGATCGCAGATAACATCGTGGCGGTCGACAGTGCGATGCGGTGGGGCTTCAATTGGGAACGCGGCCCCTTCGAACTGTCGGACGCGGTGGGGGTCGAGAAGATCGTTGAACAATGGAAAAAGGAACAGCGGCCGATTCCGCCTCTCGTGGAAAAGCTGGTGAGTTCAGGACAGAAGTCGTTCTATCGGGACAACCAGGGAGAGTCGAGCTACTTCGATCTGGCCACGTCCGCCTACCGGCCCAAGCCCGAGCGGCCCGGCGTGATCATTCTCGACTCGTTAAAGGCGCAGGGCCGTGAAGTCCGCAAGAATCCTGGCGCGAGCCTTGTCGACCTTGGCGACGGTGTCCTCGGTCTGGAATTCCACTCCAAAATGAACACGATTGGCGCCGACACCGTGGCCATGATTCACGCCGGGCTCAAGGCCTTGAATGAAAACTTCGACGCCATGGTGATCGGCAACCAGGCGCCGAACTTCAGCGTGGGCGCCAACCTGATGTTGCTGCTGGTTGCCGTGCAAGAGGGTGAGTGGGACGACGTGCACATGGCTGTGCGGCAGTTCCAGGGTGCGAACATGGCCCTGAAATACGCACCCAAGCCAGTGGTCGCCGCGCCCTTCGGGCTCACGCTGGGCGGCGGGACCGAGATTTGCCTGCACGCGGCCCGCGTGCGCGCCGCCGCGGAAACCTACATGGGACTGGTAGAGTTCGGCGTCGGAGTGATTCCCGCGGGCGGCGGCACCAAAGAAATGCTGGTGCGGACCATGGACGCGCTCCCCAGCGATCCCGAAGCGGATCCGTTCACTTATGTGAAGGACGTTTTCGAAACCATCGGTCTGGCCGAGGTATCGAGCAGCGCTCAGGAAGCGTACAAGACCGGCTACCTGAGTCCGCGCGACTCGATCACGATGAATCGCGACCGTTTGATCGCCGACGCCAAGCAGGTGGCGCTTGATATGGTGAAGCTGGGGTACCGGCCCGGAAGCCCGCGCGAGGACGTCATGGTCCTCGGCCAGCCTGCATTTGCCAAAATGAAACTGGGATTGCACCTGATGCGGCGCGGCGAGTTCATTTCCGACTATGACGTTGTCGTGGGCACAGAACTCGCGAAGGTACTCTCAGGCGGCGGCGAATTTACGTCGGCCCAACGCGTCTCCGAGCAGTACCTCCTTGACCTCGAGCGGGAGTCGTTCGTGCGGCTCTGTGGTCAGAGGAAGACGGTTGAGCGCATGCAGTTCATGCTGAAGAAGGGAAAGCCGCTGCGCAACTAGCCGCGATCGGGAGTACGTACCCGCCGCTTACGCCGAAACCACTGCCGCGCGCTTCGCTTCTGGGCGCGGCCCGATCTTCATCAGTTGTGTGCAGAAGCTTGCCCGTCAGGGACTGAGGACCGCCGGAACTCTGAGCTCCGGCGGCTCCTCGTCACTGTAGTCGCTTGATCGTTACCGAGTAGCCAGCTTGCGCGCGAAATCCAGCAGGAAGGCGCGGTCGGAATCCACCATCCTGCCGACCAAGCCCTTCAGCTTCAGGAGGAAGCGCGCTTCCGTCCCATTGGGACCCGCCTCGTCAGCCAACTCTTCGAGCGAACGCCGGGGGCTCAAGTGGGGAGTCGCCGGGGCGTCTTCGCCCGTATAGAAAAGCCGGTACAGCGGCACGTCCAGAGCGGCGGCAAAACGCTCCAGGGTTTCAAGGGAAGGGACAGTGTGTCCGTGTTCCACGCGAGAAATGTAGCATCGGAGAAGGCCGCTGGCCTTCTCAATATCGCCTTGCGAGAGCCCCTTCTGCTCGCGAAGCTGGCGGATTCTTTGACCTATTAACATGCTGTTAGCTCCTAATTTTTAAATCCCAGAAAGCCTGGCGCCCCCTGAGTCGATTTCCCCCTAACACGAGGTGGTTGATAACTGGAGTACTTTGAGTCCATACCCCGGCTCTAAATGCCTCAACCCCCATGGGTGCGTGCAGGCACCCCCCTCCATCACGCCGCAGCCGCCGACTCTCCCAATACCAGGGAGAGCAGCGCCATGCGCACGTAAAGCCCATTTTCCGCCTGACGGAAGTAGGCGGCGCGCGAATCCGCGTCTACTTCCGGAGCAATCTCGTTGACCCGGGGCAGAGGGTGCATCACGATAGCGCCCGGCCCCATCAGCCGCAGGCTGTCTTGATTGATGACGTACATGCCCCGGCATTGCTCATACTCGGCGATTCGATCCCCAAACCGTTCCTTCTGGATGCGCGTTTGATAAACCACATCGACCTGCGGCAGCACCGTCTCCAGAGAGCTCTCCTCCGTGTAGTGGACCCCATGCTGGCCGAGGTACGTCAGGATGTCCTCCTTCATCTTCAGGGGCGGCGGCGCCACGAACCATATCCGGACATCTCTAAACTTACCCAGCAAGTACGCCAGCGAGCGTACGGTGCGGCCCTGGGCGAGATCGCCCACCATGGCAATCCGCAGGCTGTCGATGTGACCGATCTCCTTCTGAATCGTGTAGAGGTCGAGCAGCGCCTGGGTGGGATGCTGGCCCACCCCGTCACCCGCATTAATGATCGGCACTCGCGAGACTCTCGACGCGCGCAGGGCCGCACCGACCTCGTAGTGCCGCAACACGATGACGTCGGCGTAACCGTTCAGGATCCGAATCGTATCCTCGAGAGTCTCGCCCTTCGAGACCGACGAGAATTCGGCCGCATTCTCGGTGCTGATGACCCGGCCACCCAACCGGTGCATCGCCGTCTCAAACGAGAACCGCGTACGCGTCGAGGGCTCATAAAAGAGCGTGGCCATGATGGCGTTCGGATAGCAGGCGCAGCCTCCGTTACGGGAGACAGGCTCCATGTTGGCGGCACGATCGAAAAGATCGAGCAGCGTTGGACGGTCAAACTGCTGCGCTTCCACGATGTGATAGAGAGGCAAGTATGCCTCCTCGCGGCCGGGGGTCTCCGAACTCCGCAATGTCGGGGCACAGCTCATCGTCGTCTTTCGTACGGCCGCACGGTATGAGCAATCGGATAATAGCCCACTCAGAAGACCAAGTGTAGACTCCTCTTACTGTTCTGTCAAGTACCAAGGCACTCATTCAGCGGGTGCATTGGCTCTATTACATGAAGCGCCATCAAAAAAGCACAATTCCCCAGCGTTCTCACCTCGGCGATCTGTTTGACCGATAGTTCTCTCGGACGCCTATGGCCGATTTTGTACCCACGGGAATCTTAATTCACTGCCAGAAGGACTGGCCGTGCGCCTCGTGTCATAGCGGCAATCCAGCCGCGCCGGGCCGCAATTGTTTGTGTCTGGAGTGTGCAAGCTCCATCGTCGCTGCAGCGGTGAGGCGGATGGAAGCTCAAGGTTCTGAAGGTCTTACCTTGATTGAAGCTCTGAAGGCGCTCGAGAGTGAGGCGCAGGAAGGGCAAGCACAGGACTTTTGGGAAGCGCCTTGGGGATGGGTTCCTCCCCGGCACTAGCGAACAATCAGACCGTTGCTGGTCGCGGCGAGTCCTACTGCTCCCGGTAACCCAGAACCTCTGCCGTCACACCCCTCAGCACCCGCCCTTTGTGCGCCGCCCCGCGCTCCTCCTTGGCGGCAAAATCGATATGCCGAATGAGAATGCGGTATTCGCGGAACTCGCAATCATCAGGCAGTAGGAGATCATCTGAATTGTAGACCTCGCCGAAGTGGATCTCACGGGCTTCGGCGTCGACGCGCGCGTCAAGGACTCTGGCCACGACGCGCCCGCCCTGATAAACAGCATCCTGCTCGTTCGAGTTCGCTGCGGCGGGCGACTTGTCCGCCGCAGGCGGGGTGTTCACATCGGCGCTCATCATCATGGACCTCGGAAAAAAATTCGGCGGCACTGCTGGTTCAAGGGCCGCCCTGTCCAGTATATAAAAACGCAACACGGGCCGCTCTCCCTTCTGCCAGCACAGCGGGCAACAGTATTGACCTGGGCTAACCCTCCGGCGTAGTTTTTGAAGGTTGCATTGATCTCGGTTCCGCCAGGATCCGGAGATTCCACGGAGGACCGTTGTGAAAACTCACCTGAGAAACAACACCGGAAATCAGGAAGGCGGCATTTCCCGCCGCGCCTTCCTGGGCGGCGCCGCGTCGACGGCGGCGTTTTCAATTATCCCGCGTCACGTGCTCGGGGGCGCAGGATACGTGCCGCCGAGTGACAAATTGACCTTGGCTTGCATCGGCGTGGGCGCGCAGGGAACGCGTGTGATGCTGGATTTCCTCAAGCTGCCCGAGGTCCAGGTCGTTGCCGTCTGCGACGTGAATCGCCAAAGCAGCGACTACTCGGAATGGGGTAAGAACGAGCTGCGCAACAAGGTCCGGGCGCTGCTCGCCGATCCCGGTTGGGGCAGCACACTCACCGGCCCGACAGCAGGCCGCGATCCGGCGCGCCAGATCGTCGAGGCCTACTATGGAAAAGCGAAAGCCTCAGGCGGACATCACGGCTGTGCCGCTTACAACGACTTTCGTCAAGCGCTGCATCAGGAGAAGGACCTCGACGCCGTGGTCGTCTGCACGCCGGACCATTGGCACGCACCCATCTCGATCATGGCGATGAAACTGGGAAAACACGTCTATTGCCAGAAGCCCATGAGCCACTCGGCCGTGGAAGCCCGGCGCATGGCGGAGGTGGCGCGCGAGACCAAGGTGGCGACACAAGTGGCCGTCGGCAACTCGGCTTCCGCCGCTATGCGTGTGCTGCAGGAATGGATCATGGCGGGAGCGACCGGCCCGGCGCGGCGTGTCGAGAACTGGTCCAGCCGGCCGTTCTGGCCCCAGGGGCTCGACCGGCCCGATCATGCCGATGCCATCCCCGACGGTTTCGACTGGGACCTGTGGCTGGGACCGGCGCCTGAACGCCCTTTCAGCCATGTTTATCTGCCCTTCGTCTGGCGAGGCTGGTTCGATTTCGGCAACGGGGCGCTCGGAGACATGGGTCAATACAGCTTCGACACGATTTTCCGTATGCTGAAACTCACGGCGCCGACAACCGTCCAGGCCAGCTCCACCAAACCCTTCAAGGAGACCTTCCCGGAGGCGTCGCTGATCCACTGGGAATTCCCGGCCCGTGGTGAAATGCCACCGGTGGAGATCAATTGGTACGACGGCGGCCTCAAGCCGCCGCGGCCCGACGCGCTCCCCGACGGGCAGGAATTTGGCGCGGAGAACGAGGGTCTGCTCGTGGTCGGCGATCGCGGCATGATCATGGCAGGGTTTGAGGGCGAGCACCCGCAGATTCTGCCGGAGTCACGGAAGAGATCCTTCATCCCGCCGCCCGACAGGTTTCCGCGCTCGCCCGGCCATTACCAGGAGTGGATCCGGGCCGCCAAAGGAGGGCCGGCGGCCGCCGCGAACTTCGAGTTCGAAGCTCCGATCGGCGAGACGCTGATGCTCGGCAACATCGCCCTGCGCACCGGAGAGAAGCTGAGGTGGGACAGTGAGAGCTTCAAAGTGACGAACTCCAGTGCGGCTCAAGCTCTGCTGGCTTTCGATTACCGCGGCGACTGGGGATCGGTGATCAACGGGTCTTAGAGCCTGGGGAACGGGTACATCAGCCAGCCGATGAGCAGGGCTATTCCCACGAACAGAGCGAAAGATTTCGCCCCATAAAGGATGCGCTCGCGGGTGGTGTTCCTGGCGATCACGCCGAACACCACCGAAACCAGAAACGCGAAGAGCAGCATGGCGGGAAGATGAGAGATGATCATGTCAGTTGACTCTCGAACGTAGCACGGTCCCGCCTTGCACCGCAATCTGCGCCTGGCGCTGCCGGAGTCCCTTCCTGAAGAAGCGCCTTACCTTGTTGGTAACTGAGTTGGAATCACCAACCCTGATGGCCTTATGCTCGAACTAGAGGAGAAAACGCTGCCGCGTGGCCTCAACTCGACCGCGATTGCTAGCCATAACATGTGCAAAAATCAATAAGATAGCAGCAATATACCAGGTAAGTTGCGTGGGCTCAGCCACCTAACGGCTTTGCAATCTGCAATAACCGGCAAATGACTGAAAACAAAATGTCTGGCGTCAATATTTGGGTAAGTGCCTATAACTCTTGTGTTTTCAACAACATGATGGCTTCGTGTTCCAATCCACATTGATTCTAAACGACTTTCCGGCTTCGACTGCCGAAAAAAATGCCTTTTTGACCGCTTTGGGCCCGAAAGGCCAGATTCCAGGGTCCGCTTGCAGGACGCGTCCGAGGGCGGGTCGTCTGCCAGCGTCGAGCGCGTGGCTGGAGACGTTTAGCATTATTTTATTAACAATGGTATAAGTCGAAGTCAAAGTCAAGCGAAAAGTAGCTGGTGACCCATCGGGTCGGACCTCGAAAAAGTCCTAGACAGTCTACCTCCACGGTAGTAGAATGCCTACCACTATGACGAAACCAAGATCGGAGGACCGCGTCGAACTGGTCTACGGCACGCTCGACATGTTGATCTTACGTACGCTGCGCTGGGGGCCCACCCACGGGCATGGCATTGCCAAATCCATCGAGCGCATGTCGGAGGACGCGCTCAAGGTGGAGCACGGGTCGCTTTATCCGGCACTGCAGCGCCTGCAGCAAGAGGGTTGGATTACCGCCGAGTGGGGCGTCTCGAAAAACAACCAGCGCGCCAAGTATTACCGGCTCACAGCGGCGGGACGGCGGAAGCTCGTGGCGGAAACGTCGCGCTGGGAGCGCTTTGTGCGGGCGATTACCGGAGTGCTGCGCCCGGCAGAGTCGGAGGAAAAGGCGTGAGGAGCCGGTTTCGCCTGACGAACGGCCGAGTCGGGGCGGGCGACGCTGTCACTCTCATCCGCCAGCTGCCGGAAAGAGCGTGAGCGGGAGGGAACTGCCGGGACTGAAAGAGAAGGTCGGAGGCTGAAAGCCGGTCGTTGATGGCTGAAAGCTGATCGCTGAAAGCTGCTCATGAGCTGGAGAATACAATTCGCCAGGCTGCGCGCGATCTTTGCCCGACGGAAGCCGGCCGACGATCTCGCGGAAGAGATTCGCGCTCACCTGCAGATGGAGGAGCAGGAGAGCCTGGAATCTGGAATGTCTTCGGAAGAAGCACACTACGCCGCACTTCGGCGTTTCGGCAATGTGACCCTGAACGAGGAAAGAAGCCGTGAAACGTGGGGCTGGGACTCGCTTGCGACGCTGCTACAGGATGTGCGCTACGGTTTGAGAATGCTCCGGCGGGCTCCAGGCTTCGCCGCGGTAGCCGTCTGCACCCTGGCGCTGGGCATAGGCGCCACCACAATGATCTTCGGCGCCCTCAACGCCACCCTGTGGCGGCCGCTGCCCTTTCGCGATCCGGGGCGGCTGCTTATGGTGTGGGGCACCGGTCCTGACACCGGAGGCTGGGGACACGCGTCGGTTCCAGACTACTTCGACTGGAAGGCGCAATCTACGGTGTTCGAGAGCCTCGCCGCCTATGGTGAGGCCGATCCGGCGAATGTCGTCGCCTTCGACCAGCATTTTCGAACCCGCGCAATCGAGGCTTCCGCGAATCTCTTTGCAACGCTCGGCGTGAGCCCTGCGCTCGGCCCGACCTCCGCGATGGATGACACGGCCATCGACCGCGACGCCATGATCAGCTTTCACCTGTGGCGCGAGCGATTCGGCGGCCGATCCGATATCTTGGGGAGAGAAATCACAGTCAACCAGCAGGCTTACCGGATCGCTGCGGTCCTGCCGGCGGATTTCCCTCTGCCGCTCGTCGAGGGACAGCACTACGAAATTCTGCTGTCACTTGCCGCGACGGGCGCGGGGTTCACGAACCGCGCCGCACGCAACCTTCATCTTCTCGGACGCCTGCGGGCTGGTGTGAGCCTCAGCCAGGCGCACGTGGCGGTGGCCGCATTCGGTGCCGAGCTGGGGCGCAATTACCCGCAGGTCCATCGCAATGAAAGCGCGCGGGCGGCACGCCTCAATGAGACGCCTGACTCTCTGAAGTCGCCTCTGTGGATTCTCTTCGGCGCGGTGGTATTTCTGCTGCTTGTCGCCTGCGGAAACGTTGCCAGTCTGCTTCTGGCGCGCGGCCTCGTGCGTCGCCGGGAATTCTCGGTGCGCGCCGCGCTTGGAGCCTCGCGCCGGCGCATCATCCGGCAGTTGCTCGCCGAAAGTTTTCTGCTGGCGTCTCTCGGGGGAGCCCTGGCATTCGTGCTGGCCGAATGGGGCACGCGCGCGCTGGCGGCCCTGGGCTCGGCTGCCATTCCACAGCTCGCCCGCGTCACCGTGGATACCCGCGCCGCGGGCTTCGCCGCTCTGGTCACGATTTCAGCCGTCTTTGTCTTCGGGCTGCTTCCCGCACTCGAGCTTTCGCGCATTGACCTTCAGCAGTCGTTGAAAGAAGCCGGACCTTCAACAACGAGCGGCTCCCGACACCTTCGCCTGCGAAATCTGCTGGTGACGGTTCAGGTGGCCCTGGCGGTGACCGTGCTCTGCGGCGCCGGACTCCTCTTGCGCAGCTTTTACGACCTCGTCCTCACCAATCCCGGGCTGCGAGTCGAAAACCTGGCGCTGGCCGATCTCTCGAAGACCGCCGGGCCCGCGGCGCGAATTGCCTTTTACGACGACCTGCGGGGCAGGGTCCGCCGTGTCCCCGGCGTTCAATCCGCGGCGCTGACCAGCTCGATTCCTCTGGGCAGCGAGGCCGTGGCACCCATGCCTCCGATCACCGTGCCCGGCGCATCGCTTGCCAATCCGCCCAATGCCATGGCGCGCGTGGTCACGCCATCTTACTTCGCGGCGGCCGGAATTCCCGTCGTCGAAGGCCGCGACTTCAGTGCGGCCGACTCTCCCACCGGCGAACGCGTGGCCATCGTCAATCAGCGTTTGGTGAAGCGTCTCTTTCCCGACGGGCACGCCGTAGGCCGTGAGCTCGAGATCCTGCCGAATACCATGAACACGGTGTTCACGGTGCAGCCGGGCATGGTGCGCATCGTGGGTGTGATCGGCGACGTGATGCATTGGTTCACGGGCGGCGACCCTCATCTGGACAACGAGGTTTATCTTCCCTATGCCCAGAGTCCCGTCAGTGAGGTGACGCTGGTAGTTCGCTCGGCGCGTTCCTCGCCCCTTTTGGCCGCCGCGTTGACGGCGCAGATCAAGGCCGCCGATCCCCAGGCGCTGATCGGCTCCGTGACCACGATGCAGCGCGAGCTGAGCGACGCCGTCGCGCCGCGGCGGTTCTATCCGGCGTTCGTCACCGCCTTCGCGCTGGTGGCGCTGCTGCTGGCGGCAGCGGGAATTTACGGTGTGCTTGCGCATCTCGTCCGGCAGCGATCGCACGAAATCGGCATTCGGCTGGTTCTGGGCGCGCGGCCGTTCGACGTTGTCAGGATGGTGCTGTTTCATGGACTGCGGCCCGCATTGCTCGGCGCCGCACTCGGCTTGGCCGGGGCCCTGGGACTGACTCGGTTCCTGGCCGGCCTGCTCTACGGCGTGCACCCGACCGATCCCGCAAGCTTCGCCATGGCGGCGCTGTTGCTGGCAGGCGTCGCGGCCGTCGCCAGTTATCTGCCTGCGCGTCGCGCGACGAAGGTCGATCCCATGGTAGCGCTTCGATACGAGTGAACGATTGGCAAACGGCGAGATCGTCAATCGTCAGTTGTCAGTCTGCTGAAAGCTGATGGCTGATTGCTGAAACTGCTCCGTGAGCTGGAGAACACAATTCGCCAAGCTGCGCGCCCTGTTCGTCCGACGCAAACCGGCGAACGAGCTCGCAGACGAGATCCGCTCTCATTTGCGGCTTGAGGAACAGGAGAACATCGAGGCCGGCATGCCGGCCAGCGAGGCTCGTTACGCTGCGCTCCGGCGCTTCGGCAACGTGACTTCAGCGGAGGAAAGGAGCCGCGAAATGTGGAGCTTTCTCTGGCTGGAGATGCTGGGGCAGAACATTCGTTACGGATTGCGCCAGTTGCGGCGCAGCCCGGGCTTCACCATCGTCGCGGTGCTGACGCTCGGAGTGGGTATTGGAGCCAACACGGCAATCTTCAGCGCCGTGAATGCGGCCCTGTTACGACCGCTCCCCTACGAGGCCCCGAGCCGGCTGGTGTACGTGTGGTCGGCGGAGAAGGCGCGCGGGATCAACCAGAGCACTGTCTCCCTGCCGGACTTGCACGACTGGAAGGAGCAGAACCGCGTCTTCGACGGCCTGACTGGATGGTGGAGCGGAACCTACAATCTGGCCGGTGGCGACGAACCACGGCAGGTGAACGCCTGGACAGTCTCACCGAATTTCTTTGATGTTTTCGGCGTCCGGCCTGAACTGGGCCGAACGTTCGCCACGGATGAGGAACAGGCCGCCAAGGATCGCGTCGTGGTGCTGAGCCACGCCCTCTGGGTCGGCTCCTTCGGAGCTAATCGGGAATTGCTGGGAAGGACGATTATTCTCGACGGCGAGCCCTTTGGCGTTGTGGGAGTGATGCCGGCGGAGTTCTCGTCGCCGTTCCCGGATGTTCAGCTCTGGGTTCCCTGGCCCGCGCGTGCGGAGTCGATTGCCAGCCGCGGGGATCGCTTCCTGCGGGTAATCGGGCGCCTCAAGCGCGATGCGACGATCGCCAGCGCTCAGGCGGACATGGACACCATCGCCCGCCGCCTCGCCCAGACTTATCCGGAAGACGCAGGAGTTACGGCGTATCTGGTTCCGGCCGCAATGCAGATTACGGGAAGCGTCCGGCCGGCGTTGCTGGTACTCCTCGGTGCGGTAGGTCTTGTTCTGCTCATCGCTTGTGCAAACTTGGCCAACTTGCTGCTGGTGCGGTCGGCAGCCAGAGAGAAGGAGTTTGCGGTCCGCGCGTCTCTTGGCGCCAGCCGCGCAGCCCTCGTGCGGCAGTTATTGACGGAGAACGGGCTGCTGGCGGCCATCGGCGCCGCCGTGGGAATTCTGCTTGCAGCCGGTGGTATTCGCTATTTGCGATCGGTCCTCGCGGGGCAGGTTCCGCGCGCGCAGGACATCGGAATGGACGGCCGCCTGCTGCTGTTCACCCTGGGATTAGCGGTGCTGACCGGGCTCGGCTTTGGGTTGTTCCCTGCGCTGCGAGCATTCAAGGGCCAGCTCGGCGATTCGCTGAAAAAAGGAGGCCGCGTCTGGAGTTCGCAGGACGCCGGAGGCCGGGTGCGCGACCTGCTGGTGATCTGGGAAATGGCGCTGGCGCTGATGTTGCTCGTAGGCGCCGGCCTGTTGCTGAATAGTTTCCGGCATCTGCGCGCCATCGATCCGGGATTCGATTCGGATCAGGTGCTGACGTGCCGGATTTCGTTGCCGTCGACGAAGTACAAGGATCCGCAGATTGTAGCGTTCTTCCAGCAACTCCTGGTGCGGCTGCGTGCTCTTCCCGGCGTCACGGCCGCCGGCGCCACTATGACGCTGCCTCTCCAATCTGGCGGCGGCTTCTGGGGCGGATTGAACATCGAGGGACATCCCGCGCCCACCCGGGAATCGGTCCCTATTGTCAGCTTCGCCCAGGTCACGCCCGGTTACTTTCGCGCCATGGGAATTCCCCTTCTTCAAGGCCGCGATTTCAATGACGCGGACAACACCAGCCAAAGCCCCAAGGTGGCCATCATCAACGCCACCCTGGCAAGGCGCTTCTTCTCAGGCAGTAACCCGATCGGTAAACGGATCTGCATGGGCGAGGACCCGTCCAAGGGACCTTGGCTTTCGGTGGTCGGGGTGGTGGGTGACGCGGCACTCCAGAGCCTGACCGACCCGCGATTTCCGCAGGTGTTTTCGCCCCATGCGCAAGGCGTGGAAGGGGGTGTGGCGGGAAGCATGAACCTGGTGCTGCGCACGTCTGCAAACCCTCTGGAATTTGCCGGGACGCTTCAGAGCGCAGTCCACGAACTGGACAAGGATCAGGCGGTAGCGATGATCCAGCCCCTCGATCGGGTGGTGAGCGAGTCACTGGCGCAGCCCCGCTTCAACACGCTGTTGCTGGCAGGGTTCGCAGCGCTCGCTCTGTTCCTCGGCGCTTTGGGAGTTTATGGCCTGATTTCGTATTCAGTCGCCCTCCGCATCCGGGAGATAGGGATTCGCACGGCGCTTGGTGCGGCGCGCCTGGACGTTCTAAGACTGGTCGTCCAGCACGGGATGATTCTGGCGCTGGCCGGAGGCGGAATCGGCCTGGTGGGAGCCCACGTCCTGTCGCGCTTGATGTCGAGCCTCCTGTATGGCATTGGGCCGGCCGACCCGCCAACGTTCGTGGCTGCCTTCGCGGTGCTGGCCGGTGTGGCGCTATGCGCTTGCTACATTCCCGCCCGCCGCGCCACGAAAGTGGGTCCCATGGTGGCGCTCAGGTATGAGTAATCCACCGTGCTTTCAGCACGGCAACGAAAGACGAAAATGGGCTCGAGTGGACTATGGTGTTTGTGGACCGAGGCGGCGAGAGAGGTCGTCTCACTCTGGCGCAGAAGGAAGCCCGCGTATGAGTATGGCCCG
>DASYZG010000048.1:0-60530 GCA_035946575.1 Terriglobia bacterium
CCCTCCGCGGCAGTACCGCTCTTCTGTAAGTCACATGAATTCAGGCCAGACGTTTGGGAGGCGGGTCGCCGCACCCGCCCCTGCCCTACGCCGGCCTGCAAACCACGGATTGCCGAACCCTGTTCGAGCATGCCTAGAGCGTACCACCCTAAAATGGGACAATGGAGAAAACTGAGAATAGTGAGAAAATTGAGAAAGTTTATTTGTCTAGCATTTTCAATGACTTAGCCTCTAACCGGCCAAGCTACGCTTCGGTGTGCTCCACGAAGGCGTGATAATTCGCTGCAATGTTCATCGCCAGCTTCATCCACTCGGGAGCAACGGCCCGGAGCGGAGACTGAAACACGATTGGGAGCGCGGAGTTCCTGCGGTCCCACTCGGAACGGTTCTCTACGTTGCGCGTGTCCTGAAGAAGCGGTCCAAAGCTGAGCGCGTCCGAGGGTAATTCGCCCTCCCCGGAAGACCCTCCCAGTGCGAAGCCCGGCAGATTCGGCAGTGAGAAGAAGATCTCGCCGGCCAGCGCGTAAATCCAGTGCCGGGGCGAGGCTTGGCGGCCCAGACCGAGCCAGCGGGGCCAATTGCGCCAGCTTCGATGCCATCCGCATTCCCGTACAACCACCATCCAGCCTCGGAGCCGGGCGCTCGGTGGCTGGCGGCGCATCCAGTGGTCCATCAGCTCCCAATCGGCTGAGGCGGCTGGCGCTCCCGTCAATGCGATGAGCTCCCAACGCCACAAGCGGTGGACGTCCTCAATAACCCGCCCTGCCGCTTCTACCCAGGTTCCCTGGAACGCCTCCGGCTGACCGGTGCCGAGCTTGGATTCTGTACACCTGGCGAGCTGCCGGGAGAATCCGCGGAGGTCGAGCGGACAGCTCGCGGCCACAGGGTCGCGCTCCGCCATCTCCTGAATCAATTTGGTGCGAGCCCGGTACGTTGGCTGGAACTTGCCTGCGAAGACCAGATACGAGGTGGCCAAATCAAGGCACAGCTTCGTGAGCCGATAAGAGAAATCGCGCGCAGAATCACTCCCGGGCTGAACGAGGCCAGGGACAACCTCCAGACACTCAATCGTCCGGTTCAGAAGCAGACGCCAGGCATCCGGGCGCGGAATATCGGCGGGCGAGAAAGGTGGGATGAGCGAGAGCACCGACGTGTCGCCCCACGCCACCCGCCCACAGGCGCGCAGCTCGCAACCAAAGATCGTGGGCTGCAAGCGGCGGAAATATTCGGGATTAACGGGCGTAAGCTCGACGGCACAGCGGATTTTCTCCTCGCTGAGGCGCGCCTGAAGTCTGCCCGCCAGTTCTGTGAGGCTGTTGTGGGAGGGAAACGGAGCGTCATCCTTGAAAACGAGAAAGAACTCGGCGTCGCCCAGCACGCGGACGATTCCGCCCTCTGCGATGCTGGTGGCCTCGCCGCGCGCCATGCTGCCCGTGAGAACGATTGCGCGCAACTGCGAACCGATTGCCCCGCTCGAAATCCCGGCTGTCTCCCGGCAGATTATGTCCTCAAGCGATGTCATGCGGAGCGCCACGTCCCTCAATGCACGCTTTGCCGACGGTCCTCTGTCAGCGGATTCTCGATTGCGCTCTTGCTCAGACGCTGCTCCAATCCGCGGCGGTACAGGTTTTCGGTCGCCTTAACCTGGTGCTCATGGCTGAAGCCTTTCATGACCCATTCTCTCCCGGCCCGGCCCATTTGCCGCCGAAGATCCGGATCACGCAGGAGCCGGCAGATGGCCCCGGCCAGAGGCTGGGGCCGCGCGGCCGGAACCGTGAGCCCCGTTTTGCCATCGAGCACGATCTCCGGCGTACCGTCGACGGCCGTGGCCACCATGGGTTTTCCCGCTGCCAGGGATTCCACGGCCACAACGGGGAGCCCCTCGTAAAGAGAGGGCAAGACTGTAAGCTCCGCGAGCGCCAGCCAATCCTCGGTGTTCGACTGGAAACCCACGAAGCGCACCGAATCGTCAATTCCAAGAGCCTGCGCCTGATGCTCGAGCTCTCCGCGAAGTTCACCCTCGCCCGCGCAGACCAGCCGCACACGCGGGAATTCCGACCGCACGGCCGGGAGCGCGTCGAGAAGGAACCGGTGGCCCTTTTGCGGGTCAAGGCGCGCCAGGACCACAATCACCGGATCGTCTTCGGCGAAACCCAGGCCAGGCCGAAGTCCTCCCGGGGCGGCATGATCGGGATTAAAGCGTTGAAGATCGCAGCCATTGTGGATGACGGTTATCTTCTCCTCCGGCAGCCGCTTCTCTTCGATCAGGTAGCGGGCGATCGCGTGGGAGACGGCAATATAGCGATCGATGAACAGGTCCGCCAGGCGGTCAATCACAAAGCTTCCCTTGAGCCAGCCTTTGCGCCACGTTTCCCGAACGTGCGCGGTCCCGATGATCAGAGGAACGCGGCACCAGCGTCCGATCGGGGAAGCCGCGAGGCCGGCGCGGAACTGGTGGGAATGAAGGATCAGGATTTTCCGCTCGCGCAGGATACGCGCAAGCTGCCGGGCGGCCGCGGTGTGCCAGGGAGATTCAAGAAACACGGGGAAGACTTCAACGTCCGCGGGCACGTCCTGGCGGAAGGCTCGCACCAGTTCCGGCGGACAGGCGAGCAAGGGTCTGAAATACGTCCGGTCCAACCCCTGAAGCAGCCGGAGCATGTGCTCCTCCACCCCGGCGCGGACCGGCACATTTGAGAAGTGAAGGACCGGAACCGGCCAGCGGATCATGCAGGCATCCGGGTCGCTGCCGCTCGATCCCGCCCCGGCGCCTGATGGCTCCTCAGCCACCGACCACTCCGATTTTGCGAAGGAGTTGTACGAGGCCGCGCACGGGGTAATAGATCGCGTTGTTCTCCATCACGTACTTGACAAACCACGGAAACTGGCACATGTGATAAGCGGCCCAGTTCAGCCAGTCCTTCGGCGCCGGCTCGAATTGGACCCGGTACTTCTCCCAGTCCCCATCGACTTCGATCCCGGCAGGGTCCATGCGGCCCAGGCCATGGCGAGCCGCGAGGACCACGTGTTTGCACCGGGAGGGGTCCAGGCCGACCAGGCGCATGGCGCTCGCATCGAGAGCGACTCCGTCGCGGCTCGCCAGGATGATGTCCAGGCGCCTCGCTCTGCCGTGTGAAGGTCCGCGCCCTTCCATGGCGACGATCCCGTCGATCAGGGCGAACGCGGGCTTGAGCACGCGATGGATCGACCCCAGCAGTTCATGGATGAGCCGGTGGTGAATCATGCGCTCCCGGTAGGAGGGCACACAGCCCCACTGGTTCTTCAGGACTCCGGTGTAATAGGTGAGGGCGTGCGTCTTGAGCACAGGTATGGTGATAAAAGCATCGGCTTCGAGCAGCATTCGAGGCAGGTTCAAGCCTTCAAGCGGCGGGCACGGCGTGCGCACCGCGGGGACCTCCGACAGATTCACCAGGTCGACGCCCAGCCGCTTGGCCATTTCCACGTAGCCCGACTCGCGAAACGCGTCCCACGCGGTCTGCCGGTCATGATCGGCCTCAACAATCGATATCCGCTTCGTGCGGCTCAACAGGACCTCGCAAACCGCCTCGGTGACGGCGCGATCGGTATTCGCGCTCTCGATTTCGCCGGGAATCGCGGTACACAGGTTCGGTTTGACGACGACCCTGGCGTCCGGTTTGACCCACTCCGTCCAATTGCACAGCTCCATGCACTGCCGCACGGCCTCGCCAAGCGGGCCATCCTTGACGCCCCGAAGGACCACCAGGCTCTTTTCTCCGGCTTCTGTCATCGATTCAGCTCTCTTCTCTGCCCTTGGCCGCGCTCTCGCGGCAACCATCAGGCCGTTATCGCGGGGCTCAGTTTCGCCGGCGCCGCCTCCGCCAGCGCTTTTTGCATGCAGGCGTAAACGTCGGTGATGGAATTCACGGGGACGGGAGGTTCCCGGCAGCTCAGGAAAACCGCGTCCGAATAGGGATCGTCGGGATGGTAGCCGTGCATGCCCACCGGCATCCAACTGTCTCCGTGAAAATCGCTGTGCATCAGCATTACTCCGGGATTCAGCAGGAAAATCGTTTCGCCATATCGCCGGTCGGGAAAGAAGATGCCCAGTTGCTGCAACTCATTATCAGTGAGAATTTCCCCGCAGGAAAGCCCGTCGAGCAGATCCATCACGGCGCGCCGCGCCTTTTCGGAAAAGAACCAGAACCGCGCCATGGTGGAATCATAAACGGCGAGATAATCCTCGGGCATTCTCAGCGAGAGACTCTCGACATCCTTCACCAGGTCGTAGTGACCTCGCACCGGGGTCATGCCGTGATCCGACGTGATCGTGAAGGTTGCGCCGGGATCGACGTCGCGTGCAGCGCCAAACAAGCGCCGCAACCCGGCCGCGTACCATTCGAGCCGCTTCTCCACGCGCTGCGGATCCTTCCACTGCTCGTGCAGGAGCATGTCCATCTCGCAGAGATACACAAAGAAGAAGCGCGCCTCGCTCTCCCGTACATCGCGAACGGCCCGTTTGAGGATCTCTTCGTCCTTCCAGCGATGATAGGTATAGACCCGATGCGGAATGCCCCGCTCCTGAAGCTGGTCGAAGATCGACCGGGCGCAGGCAATCCCACTGGGGCTGTAGATATCGCGGCGTTCGACAAAGTTGAACCAGGGGAGTAGTCGCGGGCTCACGCAGCAGTCAAATGCAGGTCCCATGCCGAGCAGATGTCTGCCCATTTCCTTCATCAGCTTTCTCGTAACCCGGTGCCCCATGATTTGCTCGGGCAGGAACCGAAAAGGACGCAGCCAACGGAAGGGCGACCCCTCAGGGTCATAGTAAAAGAGGTTCCAATGGCCATTCTCCGCCGGAGAAACGCCGGTCAGCATCGAGGGTATGGCTCCGGAGCTGAACCCGAGAACTGTCCGGAGCGGCCGGCGATAGGGTAGTAAATCGGAAAGAAACTGTTTCCCCTCCAGGAATTTCCAGCCCAGAGCGTCGATCAGCACAAAGATGCTCAGCCGGCGCTCCGAAGTAGCGGATGACGGCGCCCGCCCGTCATCTTCCATCGCGATTTTTGTATTCTGAGTGTCCATTTACCTGCTTCTTCTACAGCCCTAATGGCACGATGGTCTCATGGAATGGAGCGAGCCACACGCGGACCCAGCCAATTTGCCACGCCGAGCGGCAGATGCTGCCAGATCCGCACCGCAAGCCGGTAGCGCGGGTTGTCAGCATGCAGGTCAGGCGCACGCTCGCCCGGCGCCAGCCAACACCACCAATTCAGAGGTTTCTCCACGCATCCCCAGTGCCGCTTGAACTCCCAGTTGCCCGACCCTGGGGTGCAACGGCCGAAATCAACGCAGCGGTACCCGTTCTGCATCGCCCACTCGAGAAGCGACCAGTAGAGAAAGACGGCGCCGTATTTGCGCCGCGCCGAAGCCGCGGTAGCGCTCCAGGGCCACTCGGCCGTTTCGCGGAAGAGCGATATCAGACCGGCGGCCACGGGTTGTCCTTCGTCCCAAACCGTCAGGACCTTCACAGTGTCCGGGTTGTGCCGGCAGATGCTGTCGAACCACGACCGAGGATACACCGGCGTCCCTAGGTCCCGCATGTTAGTGGCGAAGATGTCGTAAAAGGTGTCCAGCCGCTCGACCCCGCCGCAATCGCTGGTCAGGCCTCGTTTGCGGGCGCTGCGGATCTTGTTTCGCATCCCCGTGCTCAGCCCCTTCCACAGTTCATCCGTGGTGGCGGGAAGGTCGACCAGCATAGTGACTTTGCGCGTGGCCTCCTGCCAACCAGCAGCACACGGCGTTCCCTGCCGAAGCTGTACGTGACGCACCCTGAGCTCGCGTCCCAGGGCAACGGCCTCGGCCAGCAGCGCGTCTCGTGCCTCCTCGGTGCCGGCCAGCACGCCTCCATAAGAAAAGAACGGCATTGAGACCAGGGAGTTGCCGAACGTGCGGCTCTTGATCAAGAACAAAGGCAGAACACCCTGCAGAGCGTCTTCATTCACCGCGGCAAGATAGTACGGACGGTGTCCGCAGGTTTCGTTGATCACCTGTTTCCAGACCCAACGGTGATAATTACACGCGTAGGGAGAGGCTTCAACGTACGCGTCCCACAGGCTCCCGTCCTCGCACGTCTCAACTCTCATATTCGATTAACTTCAGAAGCCCGCGTTAGCCGGCCGTTGAACCTCAAGATGTCAGCCTCTGATCCAGGCGGCAGCAACGATTCCAAATCGCTGGCGATCAATTCGCGGAAGCTCGTGACTTCGAATTCGGCGAGCAGCTTCCGGATTTTGGTCTCCGTCGACCGCAGGTTCACATAACTTTTGAAGCGTCTGACGAAGGGCATGGACAGCCGGGGATGTACGGGATCGATCTCACGCGGATGAACGTAGAAGATCACTGGGCGGCCTTCCGCCAGTACGCGATTTGCCATACGCCTGATGAAGGCGAGGGGGAAAAGCCTCAAGTAGCCGCCTCCGCAAAAGCAAAACCGCAGCCCGAGCAGACTGCCCACAGTCATCGGGAACTCGAGCAGGTCCTTCGAAGGCTCACCGATAAAACAGGGCGCGTGGCAGCCGCCCTTCATCCCGCCATGCTGCCGGGCCGCAGGAAACACCGAGGAATCGTAGAGGTACCCGGCCTCGATCAGCTTCTCCGCAAACCAGCCGGTGTCTTCCGTGATCGAGAAGCCGGCGGCGCGGTACCCGATCACCGGCTCACCCGTAAGATCTTCCAGAATTTTCCTGGAGACCAGGGCGTCCTCGAAAAACTCCTCCCGCTTGAGCTCGAACACCAGCCGGTGGGCGTAGCCGTGCGACGCAATCTCGTGTCCGCGCCGATGCGCCTCACGCACCAGATGTGGAAAACGCTCGCCAACCCAGCCGAGAAAGAAACACGTGACCGTCGAGCCCGCCTCGCTGAACAGGTCGAGGAGCTTCATGAAATTCTTCTCGACGCGGGATGGCAACGCTGCCCATTCTGCAACGGCCGGCGCCGATTTGAGGTCCAGAATATGAAACCAATCCTCGACATCGACCGAGAAAACGGACCTCATTCCTGTTCTGGCGCCGGTCTCCATGTTCAATCCAACCTTGAGTCCGCCCGAACGAAATCGCGGATGAACGAAACCGTGCGGCTTACGATCGGGCGGGTGATACGCGGGTGCATGGGCAACGTCACCACCTGCTGTCCCGCACCCTCCCCGATCGGGCAAGTTCCCGCCCGATAGCCAAAGATCTCCAGACGGGATGTCGGGTGGTCGACGGGATTCCGGTACCAATCGCCCAACTCAATCCGCCGCCGTCTCGCGAGTTCCAGCACCTTCGGCTTTTCGTTGACGCGCACCGGATAGCAGGCAAGCACGGGATCCGCGTAGCCCGGCAATTCCAGCGGGCGTACACCTGCTCGCGCCAGCGCAGAATCGTACTCAGCTTTCAGAGCTCGACGCCGGACCTGTTCGGCGAGGTCCACCTGCCGTCTTTTGAGCAACCACTCCTGAATCGGGGACATGCGTTTCGCGAAATCACGAGTCAGCGTGCCCTCAACCTCTTCCGGAGTGGAGGAAGGGACAAGAAGTCCGAAACCGGAGACCGTCCGATAAGCACTCCGGGCCAGCCAGTACATCCACGGGAAAGAGAAAGTTTCCCTCAGCGCCACGGCGGCAGCAAGGCTCGCCGATTCCCGCCACGTCGGAGGCAAGCATTCGCCTTCCCGGAATGAATCGAGCTTCCGGGAAAGCTCCGGATTCGAAGTCGTAGCCCAGCCACCTAACCCGGTCGAAACCGGCTTGCTCCAATGGGAACTGGACATGGCGATGTCGCCGAACGACCCGACAGGGCGCCACGTGCCGTCGTTATCCCGATAACTTCCGCCGCAAACGTGGGCGCAATCCTCAACCACACCGATGCCGCGGGCGTGGGCCCAATCCACCAGCACCCGGCTGTCCGCCGGAATCCCATAGGTGTGCTGGATGATGAGGGCCTTGATCGAATCGCCTCGGTGGTGGTTCCAAGCGGCTTCGACCGAATCGAGCGTGAGATCAAACGTGCTCGGGTCAATATCCGCGTATACCGGCCGGGCTCGGTTTAGTTGGACTGCCAAAGGAACAGCAAAGCATGTGTACGCGGGCACAATAACGCACTGCCCAGTTCCGACTCCCAGGCTCTTCAGAGCCGCGTAGAGTGCAACCCGCCCTTTCCAAAAAGTGTGGAGCGCTGGCCCAGCCGGGATGCTAGGGGACGGCTTTCGATCTGCCGAACCCGCCACGGCCTGGCGGTCCGCAACCGCACATTCGCTCTGCTCCGTCATATCGACCAGACCCGCTGCTTCATTGTCCCATTCGCTACGGCGTCTCAATTAGAATCCTCCCGCGAGACGCGAGATTCATTTGCCTTCTAATCGGCCGCTGAGCCGCGGGAGAGCGCGGGCGTCTCCCACACCGCAAACCGGCGGCCCCGGCACGCATCCACAACTCCGGTGAAAGTCGCTGCACTCCCGAGCAGAACGTAGAAGGGTATGGATACCAGGCGGCCTCCGCGACGGCCCATCAAAGCCGCCAGAAACCCGACGAGCGCTGGCACCCAAAATGCAGCTTCAGCCGCCAGGACCGGAATCAGTAACCGTCCTGACGCAAGCTTCGCGGCGGCGACGAGAATCAGGAGCAAGGGAACAAGCGTCAGCCAGCGCAGGAACTTTCTTGAGATGAACTGCCACCCTCGCAAGCCCTGCAGCGTCTGCCGCAATCTCCACATGGCAAGAAACCCTTGAGCCGCAATCCGCCGCCTCTGGGAAAATGACTCCCAGGGCGATGAGGTGTCCCGCTCCCCGGCCCGTGCTCCAGGCTCGTAGAGCACCTTCCAGCCGGCGTGACCGATCCGCATGGGCAGCTCGAGGTCATTCGCCAAATCGGCCGAAAGCGCGGAAAACAAAGACCGACGGATGCAGAAAATGGCGCCGTCACAAACCAGCACCGAACCCAGGCGGCTCTCGAGTCCATTCAGCACGCTCTCATAGCTCAGGAACGCACTTCCTCCTGTCGCCACGACTGTCTCTTCCTTGTCCTGCAACAAATCGGTGCCGCCGGTGACGCACCCAACCTGAGCGTCCGCAAAGTGGCGGGTCAGCAGCCGGAGGGAGTCAGGTGGGATGTGCGTGTTGACATCGGTAAAGAAGAGCACCTCGCCGTGCGCCAGCGCGGCGAGACGGTTGAGAGCCGCGGCTTTTCCGCTTCGCTTCTGCATTCGGACAAAGTTGAGGCGAGGATCGGAAAAACTCCGCAAAATGTCATCCGTGTGGTCGTCAGAGGCGTCGGAGGCAACCAGGATCTGCAAACGGTCCTCAGGATAATTCCAGGCGAGAGTCTCGCGTACCTTCCATCCGATGTCTTTCTCCTCGTTCCTGGCTGAAATCAACACCGAAACGCCCGGCAGATCACTTTCGCTCGCCGGCGTCTGCGCCCGGCGAAAGCGCCCCAGGATCCACAGCAGAGAGGGATACCCGAAGTAGACATAGCCGAGCCAGAGGACTCCAACGGAAACCAGGATGATCATCATCGGCCCCCGCGCCCGAGGAGCAGCGTCTTCAATGTCTCAAACGCAATGAGCAAGTCGAGCCCGGTCGACATGTTCTTGATGTAAAAAAGATCGTAAGCGAGCTTGTCGGCGTTATCTTCGAGGGTTGCGCAGTAGCCGCGCTTTACCTGTGCCCATCCGGTTGCTCCCGGCTTGACGTTCCACCGCTGGCTGTAAAACGGGATATTGGCGGCGCATTCTTCCTCCTGATTGGGAACGAAGGGGCGCGGCCCGACGAAGTACATATCGCCAACAATTATATTAAAGAGCTGGGGCAGCTCGTCGAGGCGGGTGCGCCGCAGCCATTTACCGACCCGTGTAATCCGCGGATCGTTGGCCTCTGCCGGCTTAAACTGGCCGTCCTTATCTGCTCCCACGCGCATGGTTCGAAACTTGTTGAGCTTGAATTTCTTGCCGTTCTGGCCTACGCGCTCCTGCCGGAACAAAACCGGGCGTCCTGAATCAAGCACAATCGCCACCGCCGTCAGAATCATCACGGGAAGGGTGAGAATCAAACCCGTAGTTGCCAGCACGATACTCGACACGCGCTTGTAAGCCAGCGTCAGCTGCGAGACCTGGAACCGTGGCGAGAGAAGCAGCCAGCTCAGCCGCAACGAATCCAAAGCCACCTTGCCGGTCAGGGCTTCGTAGACCTCGCTTCCATCCTGGATGATGGTGCCGCCGGCCTGGAGTTGGAGGAGCATTTCCACCGGCATCTGACCCCGCCGCTCGTTCATCCCGAGAATGACCCGGCGAATGCCCTGCTCCTTCACCAGACCGGGCAAAACGTTGACCTTGCCGAGCCAGGGCAGCCCGTTCAATTCGACCGAACGTGCCGACGGCTCGGCGACATAGCCGACCAGCCGAAACGCCCAGGCAGGACGCTTTTCGATCTCGGAGCTCACGCAGGCGGCAAGCGAGCCGGAACCCAGAATCACGGCCCGTTCCGCCCATCGATCGGAGCTGTTCAGCACCAGGAAAGCCTTCCTCCAAGCACCCAGCAGAACTCCGGAAAGCAGAATACCGAATCCCAACAGGCTCATATCGAGCCGCACTGCAGGAAAAGCGTAATACACACCGCCCATGATGACGCAGGCAGCCCCGAGCGTCCCGATCAGTCGGGTCACCACCTCGCGGGGATTGCTGACGACCAGCGAATCGTACAGATCGTGATAGTAAAGGCAAACCATCAAAACCGCGCAAACAATGTCGATCTTATAGAAGCCGTGCTCGTAGGTCAGAAAGAGAGTGGCGTCGAGCTTGAAGTAGGCCACGGCCAGCAGAAAACACAGGTAGATGATCAGGACTTCGCCGAACGCCAGGACGATAGTTCGGGTGGGATAATAGACGTTGAGGATTCGAACCACTGAATGCTAGTCCTTCTTGCCAGGCAGAGACCTCTCCCTTGCCAGGTGGCCCGCCGCCTCTGCATGACGAGGGAAGCGAACGAGGCCTGATTCCCGGGCGGGTGCGGAGTTGAGCGTACGCGCGGCGCTCAGCACGCCTGGATCGCCCTGGTCACGAATCGGGGATTCAAATGATTCGATCACCGGCGCCATGACGTTTCCCTGAAATGCGCAATGGTGAGCGTGATTTCATCGCTGAGCCCCCGGTTGCTGAGGGTCTGCTCGCCAAACTGTATAACCTTGGGACAATTCCCCTGCCGCTCGTCCCCCTGAGTGCCTGCGCCAATCAGTCGTGGCCGGCGCCAGATTGCTGGCAAGAACAGCAGAACAGGTTGTTTCACCTCTTCCAGCCCAGCGCGGTTTATGGCTCCGCTTCAACTCATTTAACAATATCGTCTTATCTCACCTAAGGTCAAGAGATTAACCGGGTGATAATACAATAAACTACATAAAACCAGCAGACGTACAACAACCGGTCTGAGTCCGAAAACTACGGGGAGCAGCAAACAGTCGCGGACTTGAATCGGCAGGAACTTTCTGACCCCGGCTGTAGCTTACCACGGCGATGCCGTGTTGACAAGTTGATAAACTAGTGAATGCATAGTCGGAGTCTGACGATGGACCATCGAAGAGTTACTTTTCAGGCACCGAAGAACAGACGAGGGCCCGGCAAACCACGGCACCGTCAGTGCGGTCCGCCCGCTATGTTCGAGGGGAAATTGGAAAAAGGCTCTGATTCGGAGGCGAGATCGAGATGGTGGCAGGAAAGGCCGTTCGCAACAGCCGCCCGCAGGTTCCCGGCGTAGCCAACGGGCAATTCAGTACACTGGAGGAAGCCGTGGGTGAACAGTGGAGGGAACGATTATGGATCGCCGTCAATTCGTTTGGACCGGCGCCGCAGGCCTGGCCTGGCTGGCCGGCGGCGCCGGGGCAAGGCAAGCCGCTGCGGACCAGAAGAAATTCCGGGTGGGCCTGATCGGCTGCGGCTGGTACGGAAAGACGGACTTATTCCGCCTGATCCAGGTCGCGCCGGTGGAGGTAGTCTCGCTCTGCGACGTGGATTCGCACATGCTGGCCGGGGCGGCGGAATTGACCGCCGAGCGGCAGACGTCACACAGGAAGCCGCGCACCTACGGTGACTACCGCAAGATGTTGGCCGAAAAGGATCTGGACATCGTGCTGGTGGGCACGCCGGACCATTGGCACGCGCTGGCCATGATCGAAGCCGTCAAATCCGGCGCTGACGTCTACTGCCAGAAGCCGATCAGCGTGGACGTGATCGAAGGCCAGGCGATGCTGGCGGCGGCGCGCAAGCACAACCGCGTGGTGCAGGTGGGTTTGCAGCGTCGCAGCACGCCGCACCTGGTGGATGCGCGGGAAAAGGTGGTGCAGGCGGGGAAGCTGGGCAGGGTGGGCTTGGTCGAGATCTACTGCTACTACCATATGCGCGCGACCACCAATCCGCCGGACACGGCGCCGCCTCCGTACCTGGACTACGAGATGTGGACCGGTCCCGCACCCATGCGGCCTTACAACGCGCTCGTGCACCCTCGAAGCTGGCGGGAGTTCATGGAGTACGGCAACGGCATCATGGGCGACATGGGCGTCCACATGCTCGACATGGTGCGCTGGATGATGAACCTCGGCTGGCCGCGGCGGATCAGTTCGAGCGGGGGTATTCTCGTGGACAGACACAGCAAAGCCAATATTACCGACACCCAGTTGGCCACCTTCGATTATGACGACGTCAAAATCGTGTGGCAGCACCGCACCTGGGGTAATCCCCCGGACCCCAAATATCAGTGGGGTGCCACCCTGTACGGCGACAAGGGGACCCTGAAGGCAAGCGTCTACAGCTACGACTTCGAACCTGCCGTGAAGGGCGAGTCGCCGATTCATCAGGACGTCACATACGAGCTGGAGCAGTATCCCGAGGACAAGACCGAGAAGGACCTCGAGACGCAGTGCGCACCGGCGATCCGGCACCACATGCTGGATTTTGTGGCGGCAATCGGGAAGCGCGGTAGACCGGTGGCCGATATCGAGCAGGGGTACATCTCCACGACCAGCTGCATCTTGGCCAATCTGTCGATGAAGACCGGCCGGACGATGGCTTGGGACCCGCAGCAGGGTCGCGTGATTGGCGACGAGGAGGCCAACCGGCTTTTGGCCCGTCCTTATCGCAGCCCGTGGGTGCATCCCACGCCGGACAGCGTGTAGACTCCAGCCGGCGCGTCTCGGACGGAGTGGGCCTAAGAAACGGCGGTCACTGAACCCCTACCACTCACCGCACGCTCGCGCTCTGTCACCGTGGCGCGGGGAGTCCATTTTGAGCCCTCGAAGAGGCCCGGCAGTGCGATTTCAGCTAACCAGCTGATTCTAAACAAGAAATAAATCTTCCCAATTTTCTCACTTTTCTCACTTTTCTCCATTGTCCCATTTCCGGGTGGTAGGCTCGACTTGACAGTCGACAGTTCACCGTCGGCAGTTCACGGCCTTCGGAGATCCAGCCCAAGGGCGGCGGGTCAGGAGGGAGTTTAGGCTGGTGGGTTTATGGCTATCGTGGGACAGGGTCATCACCAAGAATCCAAAGCCAGCAAAGCCATTGGGCTTAAAGCTCGCGAAATCAGTAAGATAACCAAAAATTCGCGCTCTCCAAAGCCATTGAGCCTATTCCTTTTTATTTCAGCGGCTTACCTCGAAAAATGGCCGTTTTTCCCGAACAAACGAATCGATCGCAAGCTTCTGCCTTGGCGGGTAAAAGCTCAACTCGTCGTAAACGGACCGCGATTTCTCGAACCTGCCTTCAAGGAGCGCGAGCGAAGCCGGAATGTTATTGATTGCGCGGAGGATGGCATTTTATCGGTCCGAACGCGGATCACACCAGTCGAACGACGGTTCCTCAAGAACCCCATACCGCTCTGTAAAGTCAAACTCGAAGGCCGATCAGGCGAGGAGCAGCGATCAGGATCAGGGGAGGTGGGAGAAGATGCGAAAAGCAGGAGAGCTAGGAGAGGTATCAGAGAAGAGGAGTGATTGGCACGTGAGAAGGGGTGAGGGGCGAGTCTGCCTGTTACTGATTCTGGCAGCCGCTTGCCAGTTGTCACCCCTAACAAGCGCCGGCCAGACGCCAAACTGGTCGGGGATCCTCGACCCCAGCCGCGCGACAGACTGGTCGAAAGCGGGCATCCCGGGCGGAATTCCCCATTACCGGGCCGTGTGCCAGACGGTCGCACTGCAGAATACCGGGAATGCTTCCGTGGACGGCCCCGGAAACTCGGCCGCAATCCAGAATGCGCTGAACGCCTGCTCTGGAACGGCCCAGGCGGTTCTACTTCCGGCAGGCACGTGGCCGGTTGCCGGAATTTTGCCGCAAAACGCCCTTCAACAGGTGGTACTTCGCGGCGCGGGCCCGCTCCAGACCATCTTGAAATTCACCGGAACAGTAGCTGCCAATCCAGCCTCCGACATCCGTATTAAGGGCGCGGGCGGGACGCTCCACAGCACCACCTGGACCGGAACGAACGGCAGCATCGGAAACTACACGCAAGGGGCGACCGTGCTTGATGTGGGCAGCAACGCGAACTTCAGTGCTACGCCGGGGGCAGCGGGCAATTTGATTACGCTCGATCAGCGCGACGACGACATCAATATTACGATGGAGTCTGAAGCCGGGTCTGAGGTTACGGTGACCACCGGAATCAACCACGGGTTTTCACTGGGCCAGACCGTAATGATTGGCCAGCAATGCGGATCGGCGAGTTCGCAGTGCGGCAATCTCAACTATGGTTATCACGGCCAGTGGACGATTGACAGCGTGCCCACGCCAAATCAGTTCACTTTTAGCGCGGCGGGGACGTGCGCGGTCATTGGCGCGAGTTGGTCATCGGGTACGGCTACGCTGCGCCTCAACTGCAACTTGCAGTGGCTATATGCCGGGGACGCGATCACAGTTTTAAACATCAGCCCTTCCGGTTACAACGGAATCTACACTGCCGCGACGGCGAGCTTTGGCGGGTCGGGATCATGCCCGCCCCAATGCGCAGGCGTGGTTTCCATCACTTACCCGCTCACCTCCAATCCGGGTACCTACGCCTCTGGCGGTTCGCTTTCCTGGTCGCGAACCGGTTTGGCGTTGGGGCCGGGCTCTCGAGGCGAGTATGCCGGTGTTGACACGGGTGGCGTCGAGGTCGGAAACATCGGGAATACTGTCATCGATGCCAACAACACCTATCTTGGTCAGACCTGCACAGGAACAGCAGGTCAGAATGAGGCTCCCTGCCAGGCGGGAGAGGTTTCACGGCGAACCCCGCAAGAGTCGGAGCTGATCACGGCGGTTTGCACCGGCAACGGCACTCCCGCCGCAGCCTGCGCGAGCGCCTCAGAGATTGTGGTGACGCCGCCCCTCGAAATGACCAACTGGCGCACTGCCAATGCCCCCGGCATCTGGTGGAACGCTGCGTATGCTTATCGCGTGGGTATCGAGAACATGACGCTGGACTATTCGAGCGACGGCAACACAGGTTCGGGCGGCGTCGTGTTCTCCCAGGCTGCACAGTGCTGGGTGAAAAATGTCCGGAGTCTGTACGGCGGCCTGAATCATGTCATGTTTGAGTTCGGGACGGGTCAGAATGAGGTTGTGGACTCGTACTTCTTCGGCAAAAAGCACGGCGGCCCCGAGGCCTACGGTATCAACACCTACTGGGCCTCTGACACACTGGTTCAAAACAACATCTTCCAAAACGCCGAGATGTCGATGCCCGAGCAGGACACGGGCAGCGTGTTTGCGTATAACTACACTATTTCCGGGATTACAACGGCCCTGAATTTTCTTGCCAGCACGTTGACTGGCAACCATGGAGTTACCTGCTGCGACCTGTTTGAAAGTAACGACGTGAACGAGGCGCTTTCCGATAACATTCACGGAACCAGTACCTCGATCACTTTCTTCCGTAACCGCATCCGGGGCCAGGAAACGCCAGCTGCCAACCAGCACCTGATGGGCGTCACCGACCGGGCGTTCAATCGTGCCCAAAATTTTGTCGGCAACGTCATTGGAACCACCGGGGCCGAGACCCGATACGAAATTGATGACGGCTCACAGGGACTTTTCCCGAGCGGGTATATCTGGATGTTGAACGCGACCAGCCAGAACGGGACGCCGATTCCAAACGACCTGGCGGTGAAGAACACCCTGCTTCGCTGGGGAAACTTTGATGTGGTGACCGGCGCGGTTCGCTGGTGCGGTACGGGTTTGGAGGCGAATTGCGGCGGGGTTTCGGAGGTGCCGGCTACAGGCGCCGCCTTCATCAATGGCAATCCAGTGCCCGCCTCGCAGGGTCTGCCGAAATCCTTCTATCTGAATTCCGCTTCGGCGCCCGCCTGGTGGATAACGCCTTATGGCGCCTCGCCCTGGCCTGCGATTGGTCCCGATGTGATGGAAGGGACGGCGTCAGACGGCGCCGCCGGTCACTCTTATGGAATCCCGGCTCAACTGGCCTATACCGGCACGGCTTACGACACGAATTATCAGGTTCGGTACAGCGTCAGCAGCGCTGCCTGGACAAACAATACCGCTACGCTCACGTTAGGCTCAGCATGGCAGGGTTATACCAACGGCGACTCTGCCATCATCGTGAGCGGCGTGAATGTGCCGCAATACAACGGCACGTGGCAGGTGACGGGCGGCAGCGGAAATACCGTGACCTTTAGCCTGCCTCTGGGCTCGAATCCTGGAACCGGAAGCGGCGGAACGGCGACCGATGAGAACATTCTGGCGTTCGACGCCTCAAATTCCTATCCGCTGGCCTACCCGTCGAGTGCCAGCATTACGACAGGGGCCGCCGTCGTGACTGGGCGAGTAGTCAATTGAGCTAAGAGGCCAGGGGCCAGAGCCAATGACTGGACGGTTTGAGACAAGGCTAGGGCTAGCAGGCTGCTCAAAACACGATTTGAAGAGGGTAAGGGTAGCGGGAAGTTTACCTCGCCATAAGTCCAACACTCGCAACACGCGTTTGACGGCCTAGAGCCGCCGCTACACGTTTTTCAGCAGCCTGCTACGAGAGGGGGACTGGACCCTGCCGGGAAGAGCGGGAGACGAGAAATGGCAGAGAAGAAGGGTGGCCGGCAAGTGGGGAGCGGCGAGTGGCGAGGCTGTCTGTTGCTACTTCTTGCTGCTACCTTTCAGCTGTCATCCGTTACCGCGCTCGGCCAGACGTCACCCTGGTCGGGGATTCTCGATCCCAGCCGCGCGACCGACTGGACGAAGGCGGGCATCCCGGGCGGGATCCCCAACTACACCGAGGTCTGCCGGACCGTGGCACTGCGAAATACCGGGAATCCTTCCGACGACGGCCGGGCAAACTCCAATGCGATCGAGAAAGCGCTGAACGCCTGTTCCGGAAACGGCCAGGCCGTAATAATCCCCGCAGGCACCTGGTACGTGGCGGGGCTTCTGCCGAAGGACGCCCTCCAGCAAGTCGTTCTTCGCGGCGCAGGGCCGCTCGAGACGATTCTGAAATTCACGGAGACTGTCGCCGCCAACCCGCCTTCCGACGTCCGCATCAAGGGCGACGGAGGAATACTCAACAGCACGACCTGGACCGGGACCAACGGCAACCTCAGAATCTACAAGCAAGGGGCAACGGTGCTCGACGTGGGCTCGACTTCCGGCTTCAGCACCACTCCCGGAGCCCCGGGCAATCTGATCGTGCTCGATCAGCGCAACGACTCGATCGGCGTGGCGCGAGAATCGGAAACAGGTTCGGTCGTCACCATCACCACCACGGTCCCCCATGGGTTCTCGACCGGCGACACGGTGATGGTCGGGCGGCAAATGGGAGGCCGGCGTTTCGTCAACTCCGGGTATCATGGCGTCTGGACAATCTCGGCCGCGGGGCCGTGCAGCGGTTGCGCCGCCGGGGGCGGCAGTCTTAAGGATCGACAATTCCAATTCAATGCCAACGGGACCTGCTCCGTAACAGGCGCGAGTTGGTTGCCAAACACGGCCACCTTGAAGCTGAATTGCAGAAAGCAGTCGGTTGATGCCGGCGATGCCCTCGCGGTCACGGGGCTGAACTCATCGGGTCCAGGAGGCTATAACGGCAGTTTCAGCGCTCTCACTGGAAAAGCGTCGAACGGCACGGTCTTCGTGACCTACGCGCTCGGCACCGATCCTGGCACGCACTCGTCAGGCGGGTCGATAACCTGGACGCGCACGGGACTCGGCGGCGGACCGGGCACCCCGACCGATTACGTGGCCAGGGATACGGGTGGGGTCTTCATTTGCGACATCAGCAATGCCTGCATCGATTCGAACAACACCTATATCGGCCAAGCCTGCGGCACCGGTCTGAGACATGAGGTAGCGGCCTGTCAGACCGGCGAAGTAAGCCGGCGCAGCCAGCAGGAAGTGAAGCAAGTGATCTCCATTGATCGCAAGGCGCGCACGATTACCGTCACGCCGCCCGTGGAGATGACGAACTGGAGGACCTCGCAGGCGCCGGGCATCTGGTGGAACGGAGCCACAGCGTACCGGGTGGGCATCGAGAACATGACGCTCGATTACTCCGGCGACGGCAAACCCGGCTCCGGCGGCCTGGTGTTCTCCCAGGCGGCCGAGTGCTGGGTGAAGAACATTCGAAGTCTCTACGGCGGCCTCAATCACGTCATGGCGGAATGGGGCGCGGCGCAGATTGAAGTAGTGGACTCCTATTTCTACGGCAAGAAGCACGGAGGGCCCGAAGCCTACGGAATCAATCTTCTCGAGAACTCCGACAGCCTGATCCAGAACGACATCTTCCAAAACGTCGAGATGATGATGCCCGAGGAGGACACCGGCAGCGTTTTTGCGTACAATTACCAGATCTGCGGCGTCCAGAATAATCGCGGCTGGCTGGGCGCCACGCTGTACGCAAACCATGGGATCAACGCCGCCGAGCTTTACGAAGGCAATGACGCCAGCCAGGAACTCGCGGACAATATTCACGGCACCGGAACCTCGCTCACCTTCTTCCGCAATCGCATTCGCGGGCAGGATACGCCCGCCATGCGGCAGCATCTGATGGCGGTGACGGATCACGCCTTCAACCGCGCCGAGAATTTCATCGGAAACAGCCTGGGCACCGGCACCGCCGAGACCCGCGGCTACCAGATCACAACCGGCAGGGTATTTCCCAGCGGTTACATCTATAGCCTGGGCAGCACGTCTCAGAACGGCACGGCGATCACGGCAGACAGTGCGGTCTCAAACAGCCTCTTGCCTTGGGGCAACTACGACACCTATACGAACGCGGTGCGCTGGTGCGGTAATTCGTTCGATCCGGGCTGGACCACAACCTGCAACAGCACTTCAGAGATTCCCACGGCTGGGGTGGCCTTTATCAACGGCAATCCCGTGCCCCCTACCACTTCGCTGCCGAAATCGTTGTATCTCGGCTCAGCACCACCGTTCTGGGCCACGCGTTACGGAATACCGCCCTGGCCCGCCATCGGGCCCGATGTGACCGGAGGAGATGCTCTAGACGGCGCAGGAGGCTTTTCCTACGCCATCCCGGCACAGCTCTGCTATGTGAATACAGCCTATGACAGGAATTACCAGGTTCCCTACAAGGTGACGAATGCCAGTTGGTCGTCAAACGTCGCCACGCTGACCTTGTCGTCGGCGTGGAAAGGCGCGATCAACGGCACTGCGGCAATCGTGGTCGGCGGGGTCAGTGTCGGTCAGTACAACGGCACATGGCAGGTCACAGGAGGAAATGGCTCGACGATCACGTTCACGCTGCCCCTGGATTCAGATCCCGGGACCGGCACCGGCGGGACGGCAACCGATCAGAACGTGCTGGCGTACAGCGCCTCGACCTGCTACCTGCAACCGTATCCTTGGACCTCGAAAGCGCCGGCACAACCTTGACCTGGAGAACGGGTGACGGCTGTGGCTTTACCAGCAGATTCCGTCGTAGCGCGCCCCGTGCTGGAGACGGCGCGAAGCTTCGAGATTCACCAGATCAATGACATGCTGTTCCGGACCGAGGCAGGCCGCCAGCTTCTTGTTGTCAACCGATCTCGTTCCGATGATTACGACTTCGGCCGCTTTGATCACCTCTTCGAAATCGGCGGACAGGAGCGAGCCGATGTGCGGAATCACCTGCTCGATGTACTGCCGGTTCGAGCCGATCACCTGTCCGAGCGAGACCTGAGGATCCCAGACCGAGACCTGGCAGCCCTCACCGAGCAGGCGTTTGATCAACTGCACCTGCGGGCTTTCGCGCAGATCGTCGGTGCCGGACTTGAAGCTGAGACCGAGCATCCCGACCTTACGCTTCTTCGTCGCAAGCACCGCTTCCACCGCGCGGTCCAGATGCCGCGCATTGCTCTGCAGGATCGATTCGAGCAGCGGCAGGTTGACGTCGAGTTCCCGCGCCCGATGCGTCAGGGCGCGCAGGTCCTTGGGAAGGCAGGAGCCGCCGAAGGCGAATCCGGGAGAAAGATAGGCGGGCGAGATGTTGAGCCGTTTGTCGGAGGTGAAGATCCGGTTCACCATTTCCGCGTCGGCGTCGAGCCCCTTGCAGAGTGCGCCGATTTCGTTGGCGAAGCCGACTTTCAAGGCATGAAAGGCGTTGCAGACGTACTTCACCATCTCGGCCACCGGAATCCCGGTCGCGAACACCTCGCCCGGCATCTCCCGGTAAAGTTCGCGCACCGCGCCAAGATCGTCCGGCGTGCGCGCGCCCAGCACCGTGTAGGGAGGCGTCAGAAAGTCCTCGACCGCGCTGCCCTCCCGCATAAACTCGGGATTGTAGGCGACAGCGAAGTCGGCGCCGGCGCGTCGTCCGCTGGCCTTCTCGAGCCCCGGAATCACCAGCGATTCCGTGCTGCCGGGCAGCATGGTGCTGCGCAAGACGACGGTATGCCGCGCCTGCTTGCATTTCAGCGCCTCGCCGATCTGGGCGGCCACGCGCTCCACGTGGCTGAGATCAAGCTTGCCGCTGTGCAGGCTCGGAGTGCCGACGGAGACGAAAGAGACTTCCGTCTCGGCGATCGCCCGCCGCACATCGGTGGTGGCACGCAACCGCCCCGACTCGCGTCCGGCGGCAGTCAACTCGCTCATCTGCGCCTCGACGATCGGGCTGCGGCCCGCCTCGATCATCTCCACCTTGGGCCGGCTCAGGTCCACGCCAAGGACCGAGTGGCCCATGCGTGCGAAACACGCCGCCGTCACCGAACCCACATACCCCAAACCGAATACGCTTATCGAACTCAAAATGCCGGCTCCTTCACGTCCTTTTTTACAGCCCGAAGACCGGATCGGCCCCCCACGCCTGCTACCGCGGCCGAGCTATATGGATGCCTCACCACAGCGGGAAAGGGTCTTAAAATCATCGCCGCACCTCCGGGAACATTAGACCGATCTCTCAACCGGCGGCCCCGGAAAATGCCAAAACCCAGGGCGCACGTGATTAACCTTGCCATTCCATGTATGGATTTGTCAAAAGCAGGCGAACCGGGTCCTGTAGTGTCATTTGGATCGCGCCGGGCGATTGTCTCCGAATGTACGTCCCGATGCGTATTCGCGCATCGACTAGCTCAAGTTCTGCTCTTCAGATTCCCGGGATCGTCGACGGGGAGGGCTGAGGATGCATGTTCGAAAACGTGCAACAGTATTGGTGTGCGCTCACGGCGGTCAGAAGCGCGACGAGGACTCTGTCGTCCACTGGCTGCCGCTCGTCCGCTCAATCGCTGCCAGCGAGTTCAGACGCCTGGGAGGGCTGACAAAGCTGCTGCTGATTGATCTCGACGATCTCATCCAAACCGGAACCGTGGGACTGCTGGCGGCAATCGAACACTTCGATCCCGCGCGTTCTACTTCAAAGACCTACTTCACCCGGCGAATCAGGTGGGCCATTCTCGATTTTCTTCGCTCTTTTCCTTACTTCAAAGATGGCCAGCCGATCGCGAAGGAGAGCGTCAACGTACTCGAGTGTCAGCCGGTCCATAACGACGAACTCGGCAAGGTGGAGACTCGGGTTGACGTTGAGAAACTCACGGGTTTGCTTTCGGAAACGCAAAGGCAGGTGATTTTGGGCATCATGCACGACGTGGCGCAGAACTCGATTGCATCCCGGCTCGCAGTCACCGAAGGTCGCGTGTCGCAGATCAAGCGCGAGTCCCTGAGTGCCATGCGCTCCTGGATCAGCACGGAAAGCGCCTGGGGTCTCGGCGAGGCCTAGTCCAGCCCGTGGCGGAAGGGATGCAGAGAGCGGCCCTGATGGCGCCCAAGCACCGTCAGTGCAGTTATTCGGTCGTCCATAAGGGCCGCTCCTCATCGTCGCCACGGCACGGCTGGCGCGGCAGCTCATTTCACCGCGTCACAGGTGTTATGCCTTTGTTCAATTGGATGGAAGAAAGCGAATGGGCCGCACGTCGTCGAGCGCTGCAGGTACTTGTTTCGTAGACCACGCCGGGGGGTTACAGGGCCTTTCTTTGGCGGGTCGCTTCTCGACGCGCTCCACGTTGGAGGCGTCCACCTCAACGGCAACTGACTTCTCAAGCATTTCGACGGAGATGACGAGGCGGCAGATGCCCTTGACTCGCACCAAGATGCCCTCGACGTCTTCCAGCGGGCCCGCATTGACCCGGACCCAGTCTCCACATTTCAGAAAGGGATGAGGCTCAAGGCGCATTGAACTCTGCACCAGCCTTTTGACCGCGGCGATTTCAACGTCAGGGATAACCGCCACATGCGCGGCCGCCGTAATGAGCCAGTGGACGCCGGGTGTAGTGAGAATCTGGAGTTGCCGCTCGATGTTTCCGTGGATAAAGACATACGAGGGAAACAACGGGAGAGAGAGTTGCTTCAGGCGATCCTTCCAGCGGCGGCGGGTCTGGTACAAGGGCAAGAACACTTCAAAACCCTTCTTCTGCAGCATGTCGGCAACAGATTTTTCGTGTTGATGACGCGTATACGCCGCATACCAGAAGGAGATCTCGTCTGATTGGATCGCGAAGCGCTCGTTCGCCATTGGGTATTGCATAGCTCCACTATGCGATTTACAGGGTGTCTGGCGCCTGCCCTTATGACCAGCTCCCCCTTGAACTGGATAATCAGATGTTGCTCCAATGCGGCTGCGCGTCAGCCTGAACCCTGCAGGTGGCTCGTCGATTGGCCCTCGGCACCGATTTCCTCTGCACTCGGTTCCGCGAGCTTCAAAACTCCGAGCCGACACACGGCAAGATGTGCTGTCCCTTAGCGCACTGAAGGCCCGCATGCTCGTCAGGTCTCTGCAGCCAACAACCCACTACCGCGCAAGTTCCCGACGGATAAAAGCGGTTTTCATTCATAGCCTCCACTGCTGCCAGAAAGGAGAGGTTAACTTCCGGAGGGCTGAAGCCACAATCGGTTCAAACCCTGACTCGCTGATGGAAAATTACCGTATCAATCAGCGCGCGGATGTTAAACGTAACATTAGTGTTAAGCGGATGATTGTTTAGCGTGACAAATTACCTGTCGCCGCCGTCTCCGATTCGCAACAGCGCGCAGGCTCGTTTAGCCGCGCATCGAAATGGGTACCTGCCAAGACTCTGCGAGCAGGACCGAAATGCGAAGACGTTTGGCTTGGCGATGAGAGTAGGAAGCACTGAAGGCGAAGGAGTGGATGGTGAGCCGTGAGGGAATCGAACCCCCAACCTACTGATTAAGAGTCAGTTGCTCTACCAATTGAGCTAACGGCCCATCACTTCCCGAATTGTAGCACAACTCGATCTGCGGCCCGCATTCGGAATGTGTCAGTTGTGGCGGGGCGGATCACTCCGCTGGGCCGTTCCTGAACGGCGCAGGGCATCGCGCAGATCTTCAGCCGTGGTGGCTGGCGGCTGGCAGGAGTTTCCGGTGCAAACCAACCCAAACGAATTGTGGCCGGGCTTCAGATGAGGCAGAGTAGCAGCCAGCCCGGAGGGCAGAGAGCCGCCGGCAATCGCCTCCGGGGTCAGCGCAAGGACACGCTTGCCTGGGACAGGCGCATCCTGGGCAGCGCGCCACAACTCTTCGCGGCGAGAATCGGCCGCGAGGCCGACCACTATGATTTCCACGGACCCGCGCAGATGGCGAGCGAGAGCGAGACCGTACGTTGACGCGAACAGGCCGTACTCACCGGCCTTGGTTGCGAAGAGGTCCAGAGTCCGGTCCGCTTTTTCGCCGAGATCCCGGCGCCCGGTTAGCAGCGCCAGGCGGTCCAGTACGGCGATCGCCACGGAGTTTCCCGCCGGTGTGGGGGAATCCTGCAACGCCTTACGCCGCACGGCCAGCGCACCGCGCCGATCGCCGGCGTCAATGGCCATATCGAAAAAGCCCCCTGCGGTTGAGTCCCAGAAGCGTTGCACGACAAGTTCGCCGAGCGCTAGCGCGCGGTCGAAGTAGCGGCTCTCGCCCGTAACCTCAAAAGCATCGAGGAGCGCCGAGGCCACCAGCACCTGGTCGTCGAGCAGATCGAAGTTGGAGGCAGCGAGCCGCTCCGGCGGCGTGCTGGAGGACGTCTCCACAAAGGAGGGGCGCCATGCCCGGGTGCCGTCATCACCCTGCGGCGGCCGCTCTGAAAGCAGGTGGGCAACTCCGAGTCGCGCGTCCCAAGCGTTTTCCATGAACAGGTCAAGGGTCTGCAGCGCGCGGTCCCGCGCGCCCTCGAGACCGAGCACCTTATAGGCCTCGAGCAGTGCGGAGGCCATCATGGCGTTCCAGCCGGCGTACATGGTGGGATCGGTGAAAGGGGTGGGACGCTGTAGCCTTGCCGCCAGCATTTTGGCCTTGACGCGCTCAAGAATGCGGAGAACCTCCCCCGCCCTCAGCCCCGTACGCGCCGTAATCGCCTCGAGGGGCTGATCGATGAAAAGAACGTTCTTGGCCGGATTGTGATGCATCTCACCCGTGCTACCGATGCCGAAACGCAGTGCGGCCACACGCGCTTCCTGCTCGTCGAGCGCGGCGCGAAGCTCGTCCAGAGTCCAGGTGAAGTAGTCGCCGTCGTCTTCCAGATTCACGTCCGCATCCTGGCTGGCATAGAACCCGCCGCCGGGCCGCGCGAGCACCTTCTCGACGAACGTGAGAATCCCCAGAGCGACCTCGCGAAAGACCTCCTGGCGCGTGAGCTGCCAGGCGTGCAGATAATTCACGAGCAGCCCGGAGTTGTCATACGACATTTTCTCGAAGTGAGGCACGCCCCAATGCTCATCCACGGAGTAGCGGTGAAAACCGTCGCCGATCTGATCGTAGACGCCGCGGCGGCCCATGGCTTCGAGCGTATGGGTCACGATGTCGAGCAGACGGCGCTCACCTCGCTCGAGGTACTGATCGAGCAGCAACTCCACCGCGACGGGATGGGGGAACTTGGGGGCGCGGCCAAACCCGCCGTGCTCCGGGTCATAAAGCTCCTTGATGCTGGCAACGATCGTCTCCACGACAGGCGGTCCAGCCTGGCCCGCGGGCTTATAGATTTCGACCTTGCCCAGCGCCTCGGCGATCTGCTCGGCGCTTGTGTGTATTTCGCCGCGATGGGTGCGGTAATTGTGCGCGATGGTCTCGAGGATGCGCTTCATACCGGGGCGGCCGTAACGGTCGTCAGGCGGGAAATAGGTTCCACCGAAAAACGGCTTGCCGTCGGGGGTGAGAATGGCGGTGAGTGGCCATCCGCCCTGCCCGGTGAGGGCACTTATGGCCATCTGATAGCGGGCGTCGATGTCCGGCCGTTCGTCGCGATCGACCTTCACGGCCACGTAGTGCTGGTTGATGATGCCGGCGATTTCGCCGTCTTCGTAGCTTTCGCGGTCCAGAACGTGGCACCAATGGCACCAGACCGCGCCGATATCGAGCAGGATCGGCTTGTCCTCACGCCGGGCGCGCTCGAATGCCGCGTCACCCCATTCCTGCCATGCGACCGGCTGATGAGCGGCGCTGCGGAGGTATGGGCTGGCGGCAGCCGACAAGCCATTGACGACACTGGCTGCTTCATTCATAGGATCTGGTCCTGCCCGGCATCGGCCTTGGGCCTTTGTCGCAATCACCACCCCCGGCCCCTCCTTATCAAGGAGGGGAGAAGCCCGGCCGCCATATCCGCGATCTGCTCCCCGCCTTATCAAGTGAGGAGGGAAAGCCTGGCCACCGCAGGCGCGATCTGCTCCGCTCCTCGTTGGGGATGGGCCGGGGGTAGTGGCCGCCGGCCGACGTCTTAGTGTACGCGTCCACGCCCCGGCGGCGGGCCTTCCGACTCCTGGGCAGCGTCATCATCATCCAGCGGCTTGCGCCCGGCGAATCCCTCATCCATACCGTGCCAGTACCCGATCCGCTCCTCGCCGAGTTTCCAGCAGAGGTACACCTCGCGCCCTTCCCGGACCGTCGGAAAATCCACCAGCCCCTCATCGAGGTCTTTCAGGACGCAGCCCGTATCCTGAATTCGGCTGACCGCCTCGCGGATTTTCTCGTTGGCCTCATTGCGCAGGGCACGCTTCTCCGCAAGCTCTTTGTAGGGCGGAATCCAGCCGCCCAGGATCATGATTTTGGCAGCGGCCTGGGCGAACTCGCGATCGAGCCCGTCCATCTTCTCCTTGTGCTCACGCGCCTCCGCGAGAACATTCGAAATCATGGGCAGAAGGGCTTCCGCCTCGTTGCGATCAAAGTAGTGTTCGGCCATCTCGTCAGCTTTCCCCGATCAGCCGCCCCGGGTGTGCATCTCCAGGTGCACGTCCCGCCGCAGATCCTCGATTTGAAATAGCGGGCCCCGGGCACGTACCGCCTTGCGTTCCTCGGCGCCGCGATCGCGGCGCGCCTGCCAACGTTCCGTAATCAGCGCCCGCAACTCGCCGGGCGAGGCGCCGCTGCGCAAGGGATGCTTCAGGTCCAGGCCTTGGCGCGCGTAAAGGCAAAGCAGAAACAACCCGTCCGGTGTCAGGCGGGCGCGGTCACATTGCGCGCAGAAAGGCGCGGTTGTGGACGAGATGATGCCGAAGGTCGTGCCATCAGGCAAACGGAAGCGGTCGGCGGGGGCTGCTCCCTGGGACTCCAGATTAAGAGCCTCAATAGCGCCAAATCGTTCGCGGAGGCGGTCGAGAATTTCCAGGCGCGACACCACCTGGCTCGCGGACCATTCTGTGGCGCCGCCCACGTCCATGTATTCGATAAACCGCACTTCGGCCCCGACGCTTTGTCCAAGCGCGATGAGGTCCGCGAGTTCGTCGTCATTGAAACCACGGATCACCACGCTGTTGATCTTCAGAGCTTCGAACCCGGCTTCGCAGGCGGCGCGGATGCCCGCGAGCACGTCTTCGACCGCACCATAACGTGCCAGGGCGCGAAAGCGGCCGGGCCGAAGCGTATCAAGGCTGATGGTGACGCGATCGAGGCCTGCCTGCCGCAACTCGCGCGCCTGACTGGCGAGCAGCAGCCCGTTGGTCGTCAGCGCCAGGTCGCGCAGCCCCGAAGCCGGCGTCAGGGGGCTGGAATCGTTCGCGGCCAGTTGGGGCGGGCGTCCGGCCTCGCGAAGCATGGCGACCAACTGCGGCAGGTCGCGCCGCAATAGCGGCTCGCCGCCCGTCAGACGCAGGCGGTCAATCCCGAGTCCGATGAAGACATGCGCCAGGGTGACGAGTTCCTCAAAGGTGAGGATCTCGCTGCGCTCGATCCATTGGTATTCCTCCTCGGGCATGCAATACCGGCAACGCAGGTTGCAGCGATCGGTGACCGAGAGCCGCAGGCTGCGGAGCGGACGGCTGAAAGAATCGAGCACAGGCGCGATGGGCGCGATGGTCCTGTTCTTCATGAGTGACCTGATCGACTCCGGGCTCGAGTAGCCGGTTCCCCGCCCCTCGGACGAGGAATGGGCCGCTCGCCCGCCTACTTCAAGGCTAACGGGGCGCCGGTCCGGTGTCAACGACTAGAGCCTTATGGACCCGTGCTAGGCTACAAATGGTCCAGAGGCGTTCGAACGCGTGTGCGAAAGCCGCCTTTCGCGATCCAGCGTCTGCCCGACCCTCCTCCTGCTCGGTTCGATTCGACAGGCGGAACTGCGCACAAAAAGTGGCTTTTTCATGCCAAAACCGGGCTCTAAAATCTCACCCGAAAGCGCGGCCATTCCAGCCCTAACTCTTTCCCTGTCTTTGGCTTGCGCGATTGGGTTCGTTCTTTAAAAATCTCGGGGGTTGGAGGCACAAAAACGGGGTTAACTCCAATTTCGGCCGAAGGATACAAAGACGGGTTCGCTTGCACTGAAGCTACAGAGGGCTTTTTTGCGGTCTTTTCCGCTTCCGCAAAGCTGCTGCGGCGCGCCTCGATGCTTTCGCGCAGCGTGACGATGTTCGACCGGCCGTCCTCAGGAGTGATGAACCAGAAGAGGGCCACGAGATCGCGCCAGACGCGCAGAAAGTCGCGCCGGCGGTGCATCCCGAAGCCACCGAAGGCACGCCAGCCCGACGCCTTGGCGCCCGGACGATTGAGCGCCGAGCGGCGCCGCCCTTCGCGGGTGCGCGGACCCGTCGAGCGCTGGGCATTGGCACGCTGCGCGCGCATCCGGCCGGGACTCGGAGGTTTTTTGGAGGTGGAGTTCGAAGTCAGCACGCCCATGGGAGGACCTTGCCTCATTGGCGGCTGTAGCGGCGGTGTCCTCACCGCCGAAACCGACCGGTGCCCTCACGCCGAAAGCCCAGTGACGCCGTGCGGCGGTGCCGACAGGCCGGTGAATCGGGTGCGGCGGTGAGGACACCGCCGCTACAGCCACTCTCAAGCGCGAACCGGGGATTTGCGGGTACGATTGTTTTATATACTATTCGATAAAAGGCGTCAACAGGAAAGAGGCTCGCCATGTTGCCCAGAGAGGTGACTGATCGTAGGGGCCCCGCTCGTGCCTGCCCGATTGATCCCACCGCCGGTGTTGGGGCCACACGAGCGACTCTAGCGCCGTAGTGAAGAACGAAGCGCGGTCCACCCGGTTCAGCACGGCGCCCGTCCAGTCGAGCACCTCGCAGAGGTTGAGGACATCAAGCTCATGTGGATTGGCAATAAGCGAGAACAGGCGGGAGATCATGGGAACGTGCAAGGACCAACCGGTGAGCCGCCAATCGAATCTCTTCCTGGAAGCCGGAGGGTTGTGACGGGACCACAAAACCCAGGCCGGGAGAATGCCATAGAAAAGCGTCTGGACCAGGCTGGAGCGAAAGAAGTGGTCGCCCTTCTCGCCCTCGAATTTCAGGCCGAGTGCCTCTTCGAGCGCTGTGCGCACCGCTGCCAGCGCCGTAAGTTCGGCGTCACGGATTCCGGCCAGGGCGTCGCGCGCGTAGGAGGCGAGGAACCAAGCTACGTCCTCAGGCGCCGCGATGGGCGCGGCATGGCGCATCACGCGCTGCAGGTATTCGACGAAGCGATCGTTCTGTTTCGATGCGGCCGCCTGCGGCGAGCCTGCCGCCCGCCAAAACGCCTTCTCGGTCTCAGCTAACCGATAAGTCTCCAGGATCGCAGGGTTGCTTTCCGCGTCCTGGCCCACCAGCACGAAGTCGCGATAGTTGGTCACAAGCACCTCGCGGTATCTGTTCCAGTACTTCGTAACCTGCCTGGCTTCGGCCGTGACCCAAGCGTCATCCTTTGTGGGCTTCACCTCAATGGCACCGCGTGCCGGGGCTTGCCCTTGGATTGGCTCCAGGTCGTGCGACTTCTCGAACTGTTCAGTGCTGAAAAGTCCACCGTCCGGCTTGCCGGCACCTCGGTTGGCGAGCTGCAGGAGGCACTTGACCCTGGGCTTCAGCTTCTTGCCAAGCTCGTTGAACAGGGCTGCGAGCGGCGCGTAATAGGATTCTTCCTCGACACCCGCGCCCGTAGCACGGATTTCGCGCAACTCGCGCAGATAGTTTTCGAGTGGAGTCATCGTGAAGCGAGATACTTACCACAAGGGAACCCGGCTGGCAAGTGCCGAGTGGCAGTGGCAGTGGCAGCGGGTGACACGGGACTCGTTGTGGCGCGGTCTCCTGACCCTGCCACCATTCCCCACCATTTCGTCCACCAGGGTGGCATAGGAGTGCGGAGATCGGTAGTGTGAGCATGGAGACCTTCGGTCGGGGCGGTGGCACGGTCGGGAGACCGTGCCACAACGAGGAATGCAAACGCCGCCCCGTAGTGTCTCAGTTTGTGGTGCAGGCTTCCAGCCTGCGTGTGGGCCCACGCCGCAGGCAAGATGCCTGCACCACAAACTGAGACACTGCGCGGCCTCCGAGTCGATTCCCTTGCGGCTGCGATTGCGATAAGATGACAGGGCTCGGCGAAGCCTGCCGCGGCCTGAGCGTCTTCTTATGCGCCGTCGTGCTTTTCTCAAGAACGCCGCTTTATTCTCCGGGACCGCCCTGGCTCGCCCGCGGTTCCACAGTCTCGCAGGCATGATGACCGCGGACGCGCGGGATGGCGCTCGGTCCGATAACCCGCCCCCGCGGTCCAAAACGGATGCAAAATTCAAAATCGGGGCGATCAGTGACGGCTTTTCTGGCGATTTCGAGCAGGCGCTCCAGATTATGAAGGGTTACGGTCTCCACTGGGTGGAGATTCGCGAAGTCTGGGGAAAGTATAATACCGAAGCCACGCCCGCCGAAATTCAACGCATCCGGCACCTTCTCGATCAGTATGACTTCAAGTGCTCCGCGGTGGATTCCGCTCTTTACAAGTGCACGCTTCCCGGAACCAAACCGGTCGGGACCGAGCGGGACGCGTACGCCTACTCCGGCCAGATGGATCTGCTGAAGCGTGCGGCCGACCGGGCACACGCCTGGGGGACGGACAAAGTGCGCGGATTCAGTTTCTGGCGCGTGGCCGAACCGCCGTCAGTGTTCACCCGCGTCGCCGCGGAACTGGAGAAGGCGGCGGGTGTGGCGCGTACGGAAGGGGTGCGACTGGTGATCGAAAACGAAGAATCCTGCAACGGCTGCACGGGCCACGAATTGGCAGCCATTCTGAAGCTGGCCCCTGCGCAGAATCTCGGAATCAACTGGGACGTGGGCAACGGCTACATGCACGGCGAGGTCTCTTATCCGGCCGGCTACGACGCGCTCGACAAGAGCCGGATCTGGCACCTCCATCTGAAAGGGATGGCGTGCGGAGCCGGCTTGAAGGACTGTAAAGAGGCCTTCGCCGATCAGGGCGTAATCGATCTCGCCGGCCAGTTGCGGGCGCTCGAGCGGAATCACTACGACGGAACCATGTCGCTCGAATGTGAATTCCGGGCTCCCGGAATGACGCACGAGCAAACGTCGCGGCGCTCGCTCGAAGGTTTGCTGCGGATCGTGCATCAGGCCGCGCCATCCTAGCCTGGTGATCTGCGGAGACCCTCCGCCCATCCGTCATTCCAGGCAATTCGAAATCCTGGTGCTCTCCGTTTTCGAGGCAGGCCTGGAACTCCCTCTGTGTCCTCCGTGAGGTCTCCGTGACCTCGGTGTTAGAAGCTCTTAACACGGAGTTCACAGAGCAACCCCAGAGAGAACACAGAGGGCCGCAAAAAGCCATTTTCATCCCAGGTGGAGAACCGAAGGCGCGTGAAACCTTCGCTCAGCACGACATCGGCGGGGCGTCTTTCACGCCGTCGCTGCCTTGGCCCGAAAGCGGGGAGCGAACTCCTCGTTGGCGAACACGTCGATCGACGTCGGCGTGTTGTTCTCCGCCGAGCGCGGCTCCAGAGCCTTCATGTGGCCGTTGTTCAGAGCCTCCGCCATCTCAAGCAACAGGTCCGCCATGTTGGACGACATCCCCATCTGCATGAGCGCCGGCTTCAGTTGCTGCGCGGGCAATTGAACATACCGAAGCTCCGGCTTGCCGATGGCTCGCCCGATGACCGATGCCACCTCGGTGTAATTCACATCGCGCTGGCCCAGCAGTTCGCGGGTCTGCTTGCCCGTGAAGCCGGACTTCAGCAGCCCGGCGGCGACAGCGCCGATATCGCGCGTGGCGATCATGGGCAGGAGCAGGTCTGCCTTCACCGGCCCTCCAACCATGCCGAAGTTGCGGATCACATCCACCTGGGGCAGCAGGTTCTCCATGAAATAGCCGGCGCGCAGGTGAACGACGTTCAGCCTTTCGATGGCATTGAGCTTCCGCTCCAGGTTGTGAAGCCCGACCACCGGGCCGACCTTTTCCGACTTGTCGGCGCCAATGCTGCTCAGCGTCACCGCTCGCGGAACCGAGGCTTGCCGCAAGGCCGACGCCAGCGCGTCCGTCACTCTCTCCTGATAAGCCCTGACGTCGGCGGTACCGATGTTGGGCGGGATCAGGGCGTAGACCCCGGTGGCGCCCTCGAAAGCGCGCGTCAAGGCCGCGCCGTCGGTGACATCTGCAGGAAAGGCCTCGGCGCCCTTTTGCACAAAGCGCGCCAGGCGGCTGGTGTCGCGTCCAATCACCCGGACCTTTTCGCCGCCCGCCAGCAACTTCTCAGCAACCACGCCCCCGGTATTCCCGGTCGCTCCTGTAATTGCGAACATAAAGCACCTCCTCAAAGATGATGCTATTTCGATGCGTCCAGCCGCGCGCGGGTGCAGTGAGGCGCGATCAATGACGATTACGAATCAGGGTGACAGACCGTGCTGCAGCGCGGGCGTCCCCGCCCGCGATTTTCGCGCCTGGGACAGGCGCGCTACAGCGCACCGCTATGACTCCATTCTGTAATCCTCTATAGAACTCCAGGGGCCTCTGTGGCCTCGGTGTTGAAGCCTTAACCCAGAGGCCACGGAGGGCGCACAGAGGAGACAGGGATCCCGCTTCGCAATCAGGGCAGCGCCCGGCGTGTTGCTCCTGCCCTACGGGGCATGGATGGAATAGAATTTAGATGGAGCTCGTCGCGCTCGTCGCACGACGTGAACTCCGAGCAACCTGTTATGCAAAAGAAGATATTCTGGCTGAGCCTCTTGCTTCTCAGCCTTATCGCCGATCTGACGCTGCCCTTCCTCTGGGCGGCGTTGGCCACGATTCCCATCGTGGTCGTGAGCTGGTGGTTCGCCTACCGCAGCGGCTGGTTCTGATCTCTATCGGGCCCTATTGACGATTACTGAATATAGTGACGCCTGCTGTAGCGGCGGTCTATCGAGCGCCGGCTTTTCCAAGAAGATCGGCCGGCGGTCATTAGACCGCCGCTACAGCAGGCGTTGTCATTAGTAACCGTGATCCCCAATATGCACCTTGCCGCTGAAGGTGCGGTGAACGTAAGTCGTGTAGATAATCACACCGATCATCCCCACCACATTCGCCAGCAGCGCGGCGCGCAAGGCGTGCTCGGAGGATGCGGAGTTGTAAATGGTGAGGCTGTAGTCCGGATTGACGGTGGAGTACAGCAGGTTGGGATAAACGGTCATGGCGGCGGCGCCCAGCAGTCCGATGATGGTCACGATCGAACCTCGAAAGGCCCAGCGCTCACGCCCGGCCTGGCGCGCGCGGAATCCCCAGGTGAGCCCGAGGAGAGCCACCAAAGGGAAGGCCCAGGCCTCCGGATACTCGTGATAGTTCGCAGACACGGTAGGGCTCACACGGAATGTCATGAGCGTGGCGGCGATGACGAGAATGAGTACCACGAAGTACAGCCGCGCGGCCCAGCCTCGGGCGCGCTCCTGCAAAGCGCCTTCGGTCTTGACCCTCAGATAATTCGCGCCGTGCCAGGCAAGAGTCGCGAGGCTCAGCAGGCCGGTGAGCAGGGCATAAGGATTCAGCGTAAGCGCAAAACTCCCGGCGAACGTTCCGTCGGCGCCCACCGGCAATCCGCGCAAGACATTCCCCAGCGCGACCCCCAGCAGCAGCGCGAGGGCAAAGCTGCCCAGCCAGAATCCGGCGTCAAACAGCGATCGCCACAGCGGGCTCTCCAGCTTGCTGCGAAACTCGATGGAGACGCCGCGAAGAATAAGAAACCAGAGCACCAGCATCAGCGCCAGGTAGAAACCACTGAAACCGGAGGCGTAGACCTTGGGGAAGGAGACCACCAGCATGCCGCCTGCCGCCAGCAGCCACACTTCGTTGCCGTTCCACACCGGGCCGATGGCGTTCAAGGCCGTGCGCCGTTCCTCATCACCCTTCGCCGCCCACAGGTAGATGGCGCCGACGCCGAGATCGTAGCCGTCGAGCACGGAATAGGCGATCAGCATCCCGCCGAGAACCCAGAACCAGATCGCATTCAAGGTCATGACACCAGCTCCCTCCCGGCGCCGGGCGCTCCCTTCTCCTGCGCTTTGGTTTCGTCCGGCCCCTGCACAATGACGCGTCCAACGAGGAAGGCGAAGAGCAGAGCCAGCAGTGCGTAGATGCCGGCAAAACCGATCGTCGTGAAGATCGTCTCGCCGGAGGCCACGGTGGGCGAGGTGCCGGCCGAAGTCTTCAGCAAACCGTAGACCAGCCACGGCTGGCGACCCACCTCGGTGGCCGTCCAACCCGCTTCGTTGGCGATGTAGGGAAACGGGATCGCCAGCATGAGCGTCCACAAGAACCAGCGCGCGCGCTCGAGCTTTCGGCGCCAGAGGAGAAAAAGCCCGAGCGCCATCTGGGCCACAAACAGCGTCCCCAGGCCGACCATGGTGTGATAGGCGTAGTAGGTCAATTCCACCGGCGGCCAGAGGTCCTTCGGGTAGGCATCGAGACCGCTGACGCTGGCGCGCGTATTTCCGTAGGCCAGAAAACTGAGCAGCCCCGGGACATACACCGGGTCGATCAGCTTGTCGTCGCCGGGATCGGGCATGCCGATGATGGCCAGCGGCGCGTCCGGCCGCGTTCTGAGCAGGCCTTCCATGGCGGCCAGCTTCAGCGGCTGATAATCGGTGACGTTCCGGCTGTTCATGTCGCCGGTCGGGAAAGCCTGCGTCAGCGAGAGAATCAACCCGGCGATAACGGCCAATCGCACCGACAGGCGCGCAAAATCGGTATGGCGCCCGGAGAGAAGGTAATAGGCCCCCGCGGCGCCGATGGCGTAAGCGGCGGTCAGCAGCGCGCCGTTGATGGTGTGCAAGTACTGCCAGCCCGCGAAGGGATTGAGCATCACCTGCCAGAAGGAAGTGAGGTGGATGGCGCCGTTCGCGTCCACGGCATAGCCCACTGGGTGTTGCATCCAGGCATTGGTGGCGACGATGAAATAGCCGGATAGCAGCGATCCCACCGCGACTCCCATGGCGGCCAGCCAGTGCACGCCGTGGCTCACCTTGCCGCGCCCGAAGAGGAACAGACCGAGGAATCCGGATTCGAGAAAGAACGCGTAGACGCCTTCGAGGGGAAGCGCCTGGCCGAAAACGCCTCCGCCGTATGCCGAAAACCGGCTCCAGTTGGTCCCGAATTCAAACTCGAGCGGAATGCCCGTTACCACGCCGATGGCGAAGTTAATGGCGAAGATTCTTGCCCAGAAGCGCGCCGCGGCCCCGTAACGCGGGTCGTTTTTCCAGATTTCGAGGGTGGAAAGCAGGGCGATGAAGAAGCCCAGCCCCATCGTCAGAATGGGGAACAGGTAATGGAACATCACGGTGAGGGCGAACTGAATGCGGTGGGCGAAGGCCGCTACGTCCATCGATCACCTCCGGGGAAATTGGACTGGAGGCACCTGGAACCCGTAACAGAGGGTATTCTAGCACCGCGCGAGAAGGCGGTGGCAAGGGAAGAATTTTTCAGAAGGGCTACGGAGAGCCTTGCTCAGACAGGCCGGATACCCACCGTGGGGTCGTCCACCTTGAGCCCCATATCGATGGAGCGCATGATCTCATCCCAGACGGGTGTGAATCGACCGGCATCGCTCGCCCAGAAGTCGAGCGTGAAGACAGCATGAGCGTTGAGGCCGCGCACGATCGCCAGCCGCGAGCGCGCTTCCCTGCCGTCCTCGACGGACGAGCTTTCCACCCAGGCGATCTCCACCCCGGGGCGCTGCCGGTGAATGTCGAGATTCTCCCCGCCCCGGGCGCCGATCGAATTCCGGATCAGTTGTTCCAGGCGGAGTCCGCTCCAGTCGATCTGTGAGTGGCGGAGCAGTGACACGTCCAGGCGGCAATTATCGTCCGGCGGCGCAAGATCGTAAACCTTCAGCGACGATTCGCCGGGTCCGGATACCCACTCGCGAGGCACATCGAAGCGCAGCACCCCCTCCGCCAGGACGCAGATCTTGTATCCGGGGCTGCATCTCCAGGTGTGACCGTCTTTGAGTTTCAGCCTGGTACTTTCGAAAGCGGGCACTCCAGGACCTCGCGATGGTGAGCCGGTTAGCGCTCGAATACTTGCGCCACCGGGAGAACAAATTCCGGCAAGAGTGGGGATGTGACGGAATCATGCTCGTCGTAGATCGACACTAATTCGTATCCGCCCTCGGCTTGGCGATACACCTCGATAGCACGCGCGTCGGGATCGACGATCCAGTACTCGGGCACGCCAAAGCGCGCGTAAGCCTTAAGCTTGGGTCCACGATCAATTAAGGTCGAGCTTGGCGAGAGTACCTCGATCACCAGGTCCGGTGCCCCGCGAATCCAATCCTGCAGGATGCCGCGGTTGTCGCTGCGGACAAAGATGAGGTCCGGTTCGAATACATCAAGGTCATCGAAGATGACGTCCAGGGGTGAGACAAAGATCTCTCCGATGGGATGCCGATTGAGATATCCGGCGATTGCTTCGAATAGCCGTCGAATGATCCTCTGGTGAAGAAGCAAGGGTGATGACGACACAATCAGCTCCCCGTCGAGAATTTCCCTGCGCTTGCCGTCGTCGGGCATCACGAGCAGGTCAGCATGGGTGTACTTGGTGCTGATCACCATAAACCACCTGATCCAGACTCTCCGTATATTCGCCGATCGCGATTTTAGCGTGTTCGGCTTTGGTGCGAAGCCTGCTCCCATTGCCTTTCGAGCCTTCCCTCCGCACGCTCAATCTGTTCCTTCCGGTTATTGATCTCATTTTGCCGATGCGCGATTTGTGCCATGCCGGAATTCTCGCGAGCCAACTCGCGATGCTGTTTCAGTTTGTGTTCCGGCCCGCGGAGCTTGAGCGCAGCGATTCGCTTCTTGAGCACCCGATTGCGGCCCATAACCAGCCTCTGCGATTATACCGCGGGCGGCGCCCGCTGAATCCGGTGCCTGAACCGGTCCAAAAAACGAGAAGGCCGCCTTCATTTTCAAGGCGGCCTTCGAGGATTCTTCCTGATGCCTGATAGCTCAGCTACACCGACGCTTTCTCGTTGAGGCTCACCAGCGCCTCGTGGCCGTTGCCGTTGGCGTGGCCGTTGCCGTTCGCGTGACCATTGCCGTTGGCGTGGCCGTTGCCGTTCGAGTGGCCATTGCCGTTCGCATGACCGTTCCCGTTGCCATTGGAATTCGCCATTACCGGGCCGATCGACACCAGTTCCGGCTTGGGCTTCTTCAGCACCATTTCCTCGTAGATCTCGCGGACCTGCTTGGCTTCGTAGGCGGCCTTGCGCCGCATCTTCTCTTCTTCGGCGGCGGTCATGGGGATGTCAGTGGCTCGATCGCGGACGGCGTTCACGTCGGTTTCGCGAAGCTTGAGCGAGTGCTCGTAATTCTCGAGGTCCACGCTCTTGCCGCGCGCATAGATTTCGTGCTTGCCGTGCGACTTGTACCACTCGGCCACGGTGGCGTTTTTGTGCATGTTCTCGATGATGTTGCGCCAGCCGATGCCGGTGTTGTAAGCGCAGAAGGAGATTTCGCCTTCCTGCGTGGCGTACGGGATGATGCACATCTCGGTGCGGCGGAAATCGTAGTTGAACAGATCCTGGAACCACATGCCCGCGATGAAGAGGAAATTCCAGGGGTCGGACCGCCGCTTCAGTGCGTCTTCGTAGGTGCGCTCGGGGCTCGAGTCGCCGTACTTCGCCTTGGTCTCGCCGGTGAGCGCGAAGCTCTTATCGAACTTCTTCAGCAGATCCACCAGCGCCAGGCTCTTCGGCGCCTTGAACGGCCGGTAGTTCTTCAGGAGCGCCAGACCCATCATGGCGTTTGAGAGCCATTTGCCGCGGCTGGCGTCGGTGATCTTCTGAACGTCGCGGATCAGTTGCGGGATGTTCAGGAACTCGGGCACGGGCGCCGCTTCCCGGGTCTCCTTGTTGATCATCAGCGCGGTGCCGATCCCGCAATTGGGGTGGCACCCGCAGCTCACCATGCCCCATTGGTAATCCGGACCGTGCGCGATGTCGGCGAAGTCCGAGAAGGTACTGAAGAGCGAAATCGGGAACCAGTCGCGCGTAGGTTCGGTGATGCCGACCTGCTTCTTCACGTCGCGCGCCATGTGCGAAAGCGTGTAGCGCTGCCGCAGACGCCGCTCCGGCGTAACGTCTTCGTCGCGCCCGGTGAACGAGACCGGCTGGAAGGCGATGAAGGCGATCTTCTTGGGATTGTCCATGGCGAAGCGGATGATCGGCCCCACCTGGTCGTTGTTGACCTCGTTCACCAGCGTGGTTACGAGAATGATCTCGATGCCCGCCTCGTGCATGTTGTTGATCGCTTGCAGCTTCACGTCGAACAGGTTGCCGACCTTGCGATGGCTGTTGGCGTCGTTGCCGATCCCGTCGAACTGCAGGTAGGCGTAGCGGAGCCCGGCGTCGAAGGCGCGGCGGCAGTAATCCTTGCTCTTGGCGAACTCGATCCCGTTGGTGGCCGCCTGCACGCTGTTATAGCCGAGCTTCCGCGCGTAGCGCACCGCGTCGATAAAGTACGGCGACATGGTCGGCTCGCCGCCGGAGAACTGGACGCTCATCTGGCGCCGCGGCTTAATCTTCAGGGCATTATCGAGGATTTCCTTGATCTCGTCCCAGCTGAGTTCGTGCACGAAACCGACCTGGTTCGCGTCCATGAAGCAGGGGTCGCACATCATGTTGCAGCGATTGGTCAAATCGACCGTCAGCACGCTGCCGCGCCCGTGCTTGATGGTGCTCGATCCATGATTGTGCAGGTCCTTGTCATTGTGCGCGCGAATGTCGCGGCCGGGGAAGTTTGACTCGATCCACTTCAGGAAGCTCGAATCCACGGCCATCATGTCCTCGAAATGGCCGTGAATGGGGCAATCCTTGATCATCCAGACCTGGCCGTCGCGCTCGATGATGCGAGCCTTGATCTCACCCACTTTCTGGTTTCGCAGCGTGCTCAGGTCCTGCTCGCCGTTGATGATGCGCTCGCGCGCCTCTTTCACGCAGGTGGGGCACAGCGAGTCGGTCTCGCGCGGCCAGCCGAGCTGCGGGCGCGTCTTCTGCCACGACTTCAGCATCGGCTTGTCGGACCACCTCGGGGTAAAGGCCGGATTCGGTTTGTATTTATTGAAGAACTGGATCGTATCAAAGGCTGCGCCCGCCGTGACGGAAATGGCGCTATCGAGGTACTTCATCAACCTTTGGCCTCTGACTCTGGGCATGTTCTCTCCTCACTTCATCTTTAGAATCGCTGCCGCCGTCGGGCAGCGCCGGGCCCGCCCGCCCGGGGTACACGAAAGGGGACTATGGCACCCTATGGGCCAAAGATTATGCCTTATTACGCCGGAATATAACAACTTTCTGCCGAACGGCGCCTTTGCAAGGTTAGATGGCACTAAAATTGACGTGAACGGCGCGGCAGAATCCTGTTCAGAATCAAGGAGTTGACGGCCACTCGTCTCAAGCCGCCGCTTCAGGGGGGGCGCAGCCTACCGAACTTGCCTCAAAACCGGAATCGCGGCAATCGACGCCTGGTCGCGTGGATCCACTTCGACCCGCACGCCCGGCCGGTCAAACCGATACTGGCGCCCGGTGACGGGTCCGGTCACCGTGAGTCCGGTTCTGCCGACGTACTCGAATCCCACGCCGGCGTAGCGGGAAAGCAACGGTTGAGGCGCTGAGCCGTAGGCCGTGCTATGAGATGGGGGGGTGGGCATCCCACCCCGAAACTGAGACCTACCCTTTCCGCAGCACATCCTCTCCCCCTTTGTCTTCGGTGTAGATTGCCGGTGGAGGCGTTCCTCCCGCAACGTCAACCGTTCCACCAGAATCGCCGCGCCCGATAAGGCCGGCCAGAGTAACAGGCGCTCGCTCCAGCTTTCGCCGCAAAACCAGGCGAACGGAACCGCAACCCAAACGCTCAGGCAGTAGAAGCAATCGAGCAGCCCTCCCCAGAACCCGGCGCCCGCCAGCCGCCGCAGCCTGAGCAATAAATCGAAAGGCCCGTCCTCGGCGTTAAGCAGATGGACGATGCGCCAGACAGCGAGCGTACCCAGCAGGAACCAGTAGAAGTGCATCTTCGAGATGAAGATTTCAGACCGGCGAAGCCCAAGGCCGTTGCCGCAGCCTGAAGCGAATCCCGGACAGCCTCACGGCTGTCCGGGCTCGCCCCAACAAGTCGACGCCTACGAGCTCACCTTGAGACTTGAAGTGAGGAAGTCATACGTCGAAAGCACCGGGTAATCGTAGCCATTCGTTACCCGTTTACCCGCCGTGAGACGGAAGTCATAGCAGCAGTCCTCCGGCGGATAATAGGTCAGCACTTCGGTGCCGCCGCCGAACGATTTCTCGCCGGCCACGGGCGGAGTACTGATGTCAGGCGCCTCATAAGGAGCAGGCGGGAAAGTGATGGGGTTCTGACCATAGCCGCGCAGCTTGACGATGTCCACAATGCCGTGGCCGCGGTCCGCCTCCAACTGGTACTCCCAGAGGTGCCCGTTGGCGTCGCTCACCGTTACGCTGATCTGCACGTAGCCGCCGGGTCCCAGGTCGTAGGCGGGACAATCGCCGGCGTTGGTCAGCGGGGCCGGAGCATTTGCCGCCGTGTAGGCCGCGAAATCCGCCGCGTTGATGCCCGCCTGCGTCAGACCGGTGTTGTCAATCGCCAGCGTCAGAACGCCGCTCGGCGTCAGGCTCAGCGGAGTGAGACCGGAATCGAACGCGGTGACGCTCAGATCCACCGCGCCCACGTTCGCACCTCCGATCAGAGCGCTGGCGTTGGCCGAGATCATGCGCCCGTCGTACGCCCAGAGGATAAAGTCGCCGGGCGAATAGGCGGGGAAAGCAGCGAGTCCCGGAGGCGGTGGTGGAGGCCCTCCGGTGCCCTGTCGCGCCGACTGCGTCGTGTACAGATTGGTATAACCGCCCTGGTTGAAGGGCCCCATCTGCACCGCGCCGGAGTAGATCAATGTCGCGCCATGATAGATGAACACGTAATTGTAGAGAGTCGGCGCGATCGTCGAAGTCGAGCCGGGCGGCGTCCCGCCCCGCGAGGGATCGGCGGGATTCGGCGGCGGACCGGGCGTCCACAGCCCGGCGTTCACCTGGTAGTAAGCCACAGTGGTGTCGGCGAACCCTCCATAAATGTCAAGGGTGCCTGCAAAGGGCAAATCGGCCGTGTCCGCAGAGAGACCGTTCGCCGGCCCGCCCACGGCGTATCCACCGCTGATGTGCGCCGTATCGGCCGGGATGTTGCCCACTCGCGTCCAGGCGAACCCTTCGGGGACCTGCTGGTTGGTGCAGGCGCTGATCGTCTGCGAATTCCCGACCAGAGTGACCGAACTGCCGTCTTCCAGGCACCAGCGGGTGTCCGTAGCCGGATTCTCGTCCACGATCGTAGTGGGCCCCTGGCTGACGCTGAAAACGATATTGGGGTCGTCGCAGCACCACCACCACCACGGAAAGATTGCGCGCAACGCCGGGTTGGCGAGCTTGGTCTTGATGTTAGCGGTCCGCGTGGCGTCGGGCTTGAACTCCACGCCGGCCTTGCGCACCCCTGCAAAGCCCTGACCGCGAATCAGGTCCTTTCCAGTGGGCCGGGTCAGCACGGCGCCCGTCTGCAGGCCCGCGAAGTTGCGGTTGGGCTGCAGATGCGTCTGCTCGAGCGTTTCGAGGACGTGCAGAATGTCGAATTCCCACCACCACGGCCAGCACTCCCACCAGATCGGCCAGCATGGCCAGCACGGGAAGCAATAGGCGCAGGTGCACCAGCAGAAGCAGGCGGTGAAGTGGCCGTACTGGTCCGCATTTACCGTGGCTTCCGGCGTCTTGATGAACCCCCACGGCTCGTATCCGACGGAATACACCGTCACCTGGGCTCCGGGAACCGGACAGCCGTCCGGCCCGACTACGTTGCCGCTGACGCAATACCAGCGGCACCACCTCCACCACAGCTTCAGGATCTCTTCGCTGAACTTCAAGTTTTCCGTCGGGACCCGAAACTCGGTGTCGGCCTTCTCGAAATGGTCTCTTTTGATCGAAACGCGCTGCAAGTTCGGGATGTGATCCAGGTGCTTGTCGATTCCTCCGGGCCCCACCACAACCTGCAGGGCGTGCCCCTTCGCCACTGCTGCGTGCCGCGCAATTGGCAGGGCAAAGCTGCCGTCCTCGCTCACCTTGCTCTGGGCGATGACCTCCGGGCCTCGCACCAGATAAATGTAAATGCACTTGAGGTAGTCAGGGTTGATTCTCGGAAGGGTTCCGATGATCTTGATAACCGGCGCTGCCATTTTTCCTTCCTCCTTTTCGGTATGTCAACCTGTGAGGAGCGAGCCGGGGACATCGTCGTGGCCGGCGCCACACTGAAGTCCGCCGGGCGTTGGATCAGGAGCTGCGGTCGCCCCGGGGAACCCTCTGCGAATCGACCTCGGGGCGGCACGCCCGCAAAACCGGTCTGCTGAAAATCAGAAACGCTCGCTCCCCCTGGCTGTCGTTGTTATTTCCGGGTCTGAGTATGGCGAGGGAGTTAAAGACGATCTGTGACCTAGGTCACAGGGCGAGCGTAGGGTTTTTAAACGTCAGGACGCAGATTAGGGTTCGCGTTACCGGTCTGTCGGCTTCAACCGGTTTCTGCGGTTTCTACTTCGAAATCTTGCATTCTGGGCCCCCAGGGTGCTAGGGTGCGGGGCCGAAGCCACAGTGGAGATTCTGCCAATGAAAAGGGGCTTGCACCCAAAACGGGTGCCAGGGCCATCATCCTGGGAAACGATCTGACCGGGATCACCAGCCCATCTTTTTCTGCCGACGCTCTCCCCTGCAAGGCACCAGACGTTCACCCGCCAATCCTGTCGATCTCCGCGCGCCAACGGCTTTTGAGTGATTCCATAATGGCGTCGGCTCCTAAGCACCGGTAATCTTGGGTTGTCCTAAGACCAAGGTTTGCCGGGGAAGGAGCCGACATGTCGATTATCGGATGTGATTTGCATACGCGCTACCAGCAAGTTGCGGTGCTGGAAGCGGAAGCGGGCGAGGTGGTGAGGCGGCGGTTGGAACACGAGAACGGAGAAGCGCAGGCCTTTTATGCCGGTCTACCCAAGCCGTCGCTGATCGGGATCGAAGCCACGGGCTACACGCAGTGGTTCGAACGGATGATCGCTGAGCAGGGTCACGAGCTGTGGGTGGGAGATCCGGCGGAGATCCGGGCCCGCGCGGTGCGGCGGCAGAAGACGGATACGCGGGACGCGGAGCACCTGCTGCAGTTGCTCGTGACGAAGCGATTTCCGCGCATCTGGGTGCCGACGGTGGCGGAGCGCGATCTGCGGCAACTGCTGAAGCATCGCAACAAGCTGGTGCGGATGCAAACGTCGGTCCGGAACCAGCTGCACTTTCTGGCCATGAGCCAGGGGTTGTGCCGGAAGAAGAAGCTGTGGAGCGCGAAGGGTCGAGCGGAGCTGGAAGGACTGAGCCTGGGGGATTGGGCAAGCCAACGCCGCCAGGAACTGCTGGAACTGCTGGATCGCTTCGATGCCCGGGTGGCGGAGTTGAACCAGGCGGTGAAGGCCGCGGCGGAGCAACGGGCGGACTGCCGGGAGCTGATGAAGGTCAAGGGGGTGGGACCGGTAACTTCGCTGGCCTACGTTCTGACCTTGGGTCCGATCAGCCGTTTTCCGACCAGCCGGGCGCTGGTGAGTTACCTGCTGAATCCGAGGGAGGACTCCAGCGGCGGCCGGCAGCGTCTGGGCCACATCAGTAAGCAAGGCAATCAGATGCTGCGTTGGCTGCTGGTGGAAGCCGGACACGGGGTGGCGCAGTTCGATCCTGAACTGGGGCGCAAGTATAAACGATTGAAGTTTCGGCGGGGTGGCGCCGTGGCCAGTGTGGCCCTGGCCCGTCACCTGGCGGTGCGTCTGTACTGGACGCTGCGCCAGGCGGGCAATGATCACGCCGCCGGTTCGCACGCCTGATAGCCCGTGCCGCCGCATGGTGGACGCAAGTCCATCGTTTGAGTGATTGGGCGTCAGGCCTCCCCGCCCGAGGGTGGGGAGACCGAAAAAAAGAATCATGGTTGGGGTGAGAACCTTCATCGGATAGATGGCTGGGTGGCCGAAAGCAAGCGAGCGGTCCATCGCAGGATTCAACGAGGCGAGCCTTGGTCGGGACAGCCGGAAAAGAATCCTCTAGGACAAAGCCCTGGAAAAAGCCCAGGGCTTTGTCGAATCTCATGATCGGGCGTGCGGGCGGTGGAGTGTCGATTGATTGTGCTTGACAACGCCGACGCCATTATAGATGCGGCGGCTTTTGAGTGCGGCAGCTTGCTGCCGCTTTCTCCCCGCGAGCTTGCTCGCGGTGTTTACCCCCTTCTCTTGATTCCGCGTCGTCCACGGCCAGCAAGCTGGCCTGATCAAAGCGGTGTCAGCCTTGCCCTTGAGCGAAGCGAAGGGCACCGCACTCTAAAGCTTCGCGCTACGGAATCACGCGGAAGGGCACGTTGCTCGAAAGCGTCCCGCCGGGCGTGACCACCTGGACTGTGCCCGTGGTCGCGTTGCTCGGTACCGTCGCGGCGACCTCGGTACTTGAGACCACGGTGAACCTGGAAGGAATGCCGTTAAACGTGACGCTTGTCGTGCCCGTAAGATTGTTGCCGAGGATCGCGACTTTTGATCCTGCCTTACGGGCGCTTGGCAGCATTTCGACGAACGGGGCAAGCCCGCCAACAGCTTTAGAGTGCGGCACGCTTGCTGCCGCTTTCTCTCCGCGAGCTTGCTCGCGGTGTTTACGCACTTCTCTTGATTCCGCGTCGTCCACGGCCGGCAAGACTGCCGCACTCCAAAGCTTCGCGCTACGGAATCACGCGGAAGGGCACGTTGCTCGACAGCGTCCCACCCGGCGTGACCACCTGGACCGTGCCGGTCGTGGCGCCTGCGGGTACCGTTGTCGTGATCAGCGAGGGCGAAACGACAGCGAATGTCGCGGGCGTACCGTTGAACGTGAGGCTGGTGGTGCCTGTGAGATTGGTTCCCAGGATCCTGACATGCCTTCCGGCCAGGCCGGAGCTAGGCAACACTTCCACAAACGCTCTCAAGCCCGCATCTAGGACGAAGAGGGAGCCACAACCACTAATGCCGCAGGCGGTCCATGTCCCGCCGTATGCGGTTGTTCCGTACAGCTTGCCGCTGGTATCTTGAACCAACCCCGCCTCGGGCGTGTTGCCGCCGTTCGGCGAGGTGAAATTGTGCAACACTGTGAGCTTGCCGCTAAGTGTGATTCGGAAAACCGTGCCGTTGAAAAATCCTGTCGTTGTACCGTACAGGTTACCGTCGCTACCCTGGATCAGACCCCCAACTGGGTAAGCGCTGCTCCCCGACGCGAAGCTGTAGAGTGTCGTCAACGAGCCGCTTGGCGTGATCCTGAAGGCCGTACCGGTGTTGTTGACCCCCCCGCTGATGGTGATTCCGTAGAAGTTTCCGTCGGAGGCCTGAACCAGGTTCCCGGAGGGCCCCGAACCACGGCACAACCGACAACGGAACAAAAGCTGTAGAGGGTTGTTAGCACTCCTTTGGGGGTCACTTTGAAGAATGTCCCACAACCGTGACCATTTAGACATAAGTTGCTCGTCCCGCCTGCCCCAGTGGTTCCGTAGAAGTTCCCGTCCATGCCCTGGACCAGACCGGCGACCGGGTTGGCGCCGTCAGAGAAGTCGAAATCGTGAAGCGTGGTCAGAGTGCCGTCAGCCGTGATCTCGAAGATCGTGCCACAACCCGCTCCAGGGCAAAGGCCGGGGGTGCCGCCAAAGGCCGTTGTCCCGTAGAAGTTTCCATCCGAGGCCTCAACCAGGCTGGCGTACGGGTCGCTGCCGTCCGAGCAACTGGCTTGGCTACAGAAGGTATACAGCATACTGAACTCACCTGATAGCGTAATTTTGAAGACAGTCCCCCCACTGCGAGCCCCACCCTGTTCCACTGTCCCGTAAAGATTGCCATCGGCAGCCTGGATTACCGCAGCTGCCGGCGAGAACCCGTCCTGCCCGTCGAAACTGTGGACTGTGGTCAGAACACCGCCAGGACTAATCTTGAAAACCGTTCCATCGCAGTTGGAACCTCCAATGGACGTTGTACCGTAAAGGTTGCCGTCACCGGCTTGGACGAGCGCCGCAAGCGGATAGCCGCCGTCCGTGCCATTGAAAAATAAGGCTCCGAACGTTTGTGCCGAGGAGCTAGTGGCAGTTGCCCCGCACAGTACAGCCACGATACAAGCCGTTCTCCGCCAGTTGTGCATGTTGACCCTCCCTTTTTGAGTCCGGTGACGTTCTCCCCTGCAAGGCACCAGGCGTTCACCGGTCAATCCTGTCGATTCCGGCGCGCCAACGGCTTTTGAGCCCCGGCTCCCTCGCGCCAAGCGGGTGCGGAGACGCAAAGGCGAACTCGCGAAGTGGGTCCCCGGCCCGGCGGCAACAATGAGTTCTGGTGAGCGGCCGGGTGCGGGAGGCTCAAAAGATGTGGTCGCATTGAACCTGGAATGTGCCACGGAGCCAGTGAGTTGTCCCGCCGAATCCGGGGGCCTGGCCTGGGGGACTAAGCTGGCGGGACTGGCGAAACGTGTCCTCGCCTTCGCGGGAGTGACGAGCCGGGGGAACATGGAGGAGCAGCCGGACCCCAAGGTCAGCCCGAAGGCGGGAGGATCAGAAGATGTGGCCGCATCGAAGCTGGAATGTGCCGTGGAATTAGCGAGTTGTCCCGCCGAATTGGGAGGCCCAGCCGGGATCGGCGGAGCCGAGCGGGCGGAACGGGCAAAGTGGGTTCCCGGTTCCGTGGGCGTGACGAAACTTCGTCAGACGCTGGGGCAGCGGTTGGGGGAACAGATGCGGCTGGTCCCCGAAGAGTCGCTGGATCTCGAGGCGTTGCTGGATCACGACAGGCCGTTGGACGGTGAGGAGTTGTTGGATTACGACGAGTCGCTGGACAGCGAAGAGCCGCTCGATTATGAGGGAGAGTCTGAGGACCTCCAGGCCTGGGTGGCGCGCCTGGCTGAAGCGTTCGCCGGGCAGCGAATCGGCAACCTGCCCTATCGGATCTCCGGCGGCGGTGGCCCCGAGGCCAAAACTGTGCCATGAGCACTTCGAGTATTATGGTTACGAGCATCCCGGGACCTCGTCAGCCATCCCTCGGAGACTGACGTACGGCGCGCCTGAGTTCGTAAAACCATTTCGATGCGAAGCAACCTAGAGAACGGGGTAGCGATCGCGCCTGCCGATGTGCCCGGCGATTCGCTTCGCCCCATCCCTTCGCCGACCTTTCGACTCGGACTCGGGCTCGGCGTGATCCTCTCGACTTTCGCGATCTTCGCCATTTATGCCACTCGCCAGGTCCGCTGGCTCGAAGACTTCCAGACGAACGTGGTGGAGCGCAATCGACGCGCTTCGCTTCAGCTCCTGCGTCTGCAAAACGACGCTTACCTGCTGGCGGTGTCGCTCCACGATCTCGCCCTCGCTTCAAACGCCTATCCCATCCGCGATTCGCAGCCGCAATTCACCCGTCTCGAGTCCGACATGCAGGATGCGCTCGAGCGTGAGGGCCAGGTGGCCGTCTCGACGCCCCTCTCGGATGCGAAACAGGCACGGCTTGCCATCGCCCTGCAGCAGTTTCGCGCCAGCACCGATCAGGTGTTCAGCCTGGCTGCAGGCGGCGACGACGCGAGAGTCCGCCAGGCGGCGCGGGCCGAAATGGAACCGAGACGCGTGGAAATCTCCGAGGAAGTTTCCGAGCTGCTGCGGCTGAACGATCAGGCTCAGGACGAGGCGGCGCAGCGCATCAGCGCCGTCTACAGCGGCGTCAAGCGGGATGTGGTGCTGCTCACCGGACTGCTCTTTCTGCTTGCGCTCGGCACCGGGCTCTACACCTTCGCCGCCAATCGCAGCACCTTCGAGCGCCTTCAGCACCTGACCGATCAGCTCCGCGCGCAGTCCGAACAGCTTCGCAAGCTCTCCTGGAAGCTGATCGACGTGCAGGAGGACATGCTCCGCCAGGTATCCCGCGACCTGCACGACGAATTCGGCCAGATCCTGACCGGCATCGGCCTGATGCTGCGGCGCGCCGGCCAGCGTGCCACGGCGGATGCCGCGCTCGTCGATCAGCTCGAGGAAGTGAAGCACGTGGCCGCGGAGACGCTGCAGAGGATCCGCGAGCAATCCCAGATGTTCCGCCCGGCGGTGCTCGACGATTTCGGCCTGGAGCAGACGCTGGAATGGCTGGCGGGGGTTTTCGAGAAGCAGTCCGGCACCCCGGTGCACTTCGAATGGAACGGAGTGGAAAGCGCGCTTCCGGCCGAGGCGTCGATTCACGTCTACCGGGTGGTGCAGGAGGCGCTGAACAACGTCACGCGGCACTCGAAGGCCACGGAGGCCTGGGTGACGGTCGAGCGCCGCGATCATGAACTGCAGGTCGAAATACGCGATGACGGCACGGGCTTCGATCCCTCCTCGGGCTCCGACGGGCTGGGCTTGACGGGCATGCGGGAGCGCGCGCAGCATTTACACGGCATCCTGACGGTCGACTCGCAGACCTCAGCTTCCGGCCACGGGACGGCGGTCCGGCTGCGGGTGCCGCTGGCTCCGGCGTCACAGGCCCCTTTACGGGCCAGCGCGGAGAAGGTAGTGTAAAACCATGGACAGCACGCCAGCCGCCAAGCCAATCAGGGTCTTTCTCGCTGAAGATCACGCGCTGGTGCGCCAGGGATTCCGCCGTATGCTCGAGGATGACCCGCGCCTCCAGGTCGTCGGCGAGGCCAGCACCGGTGTGGCCGCTGTGCAACAGTGTGCCAGGCTCAAACCGGACGTGGTCGTGATGGACATCTCCATGCCGGAACTCGGCGGCCTGGAGGCCGCGGCGGAAATTCTCAAGGCCGACCCCGATATTCGGGTCCTGATCTTGAGCATGTACTCGAATCCGGCTTACGTGAAGAAGGCTTTCGACATCGGAGCGCGGGGCTACATCCTCAAAGACGCGCTGGAGGTCGATCTGGCGCAGGCGGTGCTGGCGCTCTCTCGCGGCGAGGCTTACATGAGCGCCGCCATCTCGAATCTGATGATCGAGAATCTGAAAACCGGCAGCCTGCAGGCGGGCGGCGATGCTTTTGACACTCTGACCCTGCGCGAAAAGGAAGTCCTACAGTTGATCGCCGGTGGAAAATCAAACAAGGAGATCGCCACCCTGCTCGGCATCAGCCCGAATACTGTGGCCGTGCACCGCGCCCACGTGATGGATCGTCTCGGCATCCACCGGACTGCCGAACTCGTGCTTTACGCGGTGGAAAAGGGCCTGGTGCAGCCGAAATAAGACGCGCCGCGTCAGATCAGAATGGTGGTTGGGAAATGGTGGGCGATAGAGGATTCGAACCTCTGACTTCTACCGTGTGAAGGTAGCACTCTACCGCTGAGTTAATCGCCCGGAAACTCGAAGTTAGCAGATTGCGGGCGCGACGTCCAGTTTCCGGCGGCGCCTCGAGGAATCAGTGAGAACTCAGGAAGCGAGCGGCGTCCGTGAAGCGCCTGCTGACGCGGGTGCTTACGCTGAAGCAGTGGCGCGCCTGGATCGTGCTGTGCGCAGCGTGATCCGGGGCAAGGATGAGGCCGTAAAGCTCGCTATGGTGGCGCTGTTCGCGCGTGGGCATCTGCTGATCGAGGATGTGCCCGGCGTGGGCAAGACTACTCTGGCGCGCGCCCTGGCCCGGTCGCTCGACTGCTCCTTCCAGCGCATTCAGTTCACCTCGGACCTGCTGCCCGCCGACGTGATCGGTACCAGCATCTTCAGCCTGGAGATGCAGCGCTTCGAGTTTCGCCGCGGCCCGATTTTCGCCAACGTCGTCCTCGCCGACGAGATCAATCGCACCACTCCCAAAACCCAGAGCGCCCTGCTCGAGGCCATGAATGAGAATCAGGTGACGGTGGAGAAGACCACTTATCCGCTGCCCCAGCCCTTTCTGGTGATCGCCACCCAGAATCCCATCGAGCACCACGGCACTTATCCGCTGCCCGAGAGCCAGTTGGACCGCTTCCTGCTTCGGGTCCGCATGGGTTACCCGAGCGCCGAGAGCGAGCGGGAGATCCTGGCCAACTCGGCCCGCGATCCGCTCGAGACTCTCGCTCCGGTGATGACCGCCGAGGAAGTGGGCGAAATTCAGCAGGCCGTGCGCGCCGTCGGTGTGGACGAGGATCTTGTAGGCTACGCCCTGGCCCTGGTCGAGAGAACGCGCGGGCACGAGTACCTGAGCCTGGGTGTGAGTCCCCGCGGGTCGGTATCGCTGTATCGCGCCGCCCAGGCGCTGGCCCTGGTCGAAGGCCGCAGTTACACGGTTCCCGACGATTTCAAGCGCCTGGCTCTGCCGGTGCTCGCGCATCGCACCGTCGTGAGTTCACGCTACGTCTCCACGCTTAAACAGGCGGAGCAGGCCGAAGCCATCCTGCGCGACATCGTGGAGTCCACCCCGGTCCCGACGTAGCCTGGCCCGCCCCGGAGAGCGAACGGCTGCGCGGCCGCTCCTCGGTCAGGATTTGTGCTTGCGCAGCGCCGGCATGAAGGTGCCCGGCGGACCGGTGAGCGAACCATCGTCGTGAATGGTGAAAACAGTCTTGCCCGCGTCACCCTCGCAGTTCAGATTGAGCTGCGTTCCGTCCACCGTGTAGCTGCAGGAGGCCGTTTGGCCCTCGAAGCTGAACTGTGCCTTGCCGCCGGACCGCAGTTCCAGCATAAATGCCCCGCTGGCGTCGGAGTAGGTACCCGCAACGCTCGAGCCGCAGGAAGTGAGCACAAGGCTCAGGCACGCGATGGCTGCGATGACGATGAACTGTCGCAGGTAGGTTTGTGTCATCATGATTCCTCTTCCGGCGGTCGGGGTTCGCGCGCTATTCTGCTCGCGCTGCAATGTCAGGTCTGCAACTTACAACTTCGGGCCCTGGCCGTTTTTCGCGGCGGCGTTCAGCTCTTTTGTTTTGCGGGCCGCGTCGCCGGCCATCAGCGCCTGCTCCGTGCCGTTCAGAATGGCAATCCCCGCGGCGCCGTTCTGCGAGCTGACGGCGAGACTGTGCGCCAGGCCGGGATTCTCGTTGGCGGGTTGGATGACGGCGCCGACCGTGACGCCGCAATTCATCGAGAGCGAGGTTGAAGCGTCGGGCGACACGTTGATCGAGCATGCGCCCAGGAGTGCCGAGCCTTGAGCAATCTTGCCTCCGGCCGGATCGTATTCCCACCACAGGTTATTCCCATTCACTTGCGACGGCTCGCCGTACTTGGTGATCAGGGCCTGCTTCACGCTCTCGACCGTCGGCAGTTTGTCGGTTGGAAAGTACTCCTCGCGCGCGACCGAGAGCGCTTTTTCCTCTCCGGGCCGTCCCATGGTAGTGACAAAGTAGCGGACCTGCCCCGGGCGGAGTGGCGCCACGTAAGTATTGGCGCCCCTGCGCATCGAATCGTTCTCCATATCCTGAAGGATCTGCTGGGAAGTCTTGACGACGCGCGCTTCGGCGAACTTGGCGTCGAACCCCTGTCGAAGGTGCTGGCCGTAAGTATTGATGTTGTACCCGCGCGAGGTATTCTCGGTGATCACCAGCATCGGGTTGTCGCACATGACGAAGTTGGCCGCCTCATCCCACGTCATTCCGGGGCGGACTCCGACCACATCATCCACAGGCGCGCCGGCGGGCCGGTCGGTCGAGGCCTTGGCGGGACAATGCACATTACCCCGCATTTCCCTGGCGACCTGCTCGGCCCTGGCTGCACCCGACGGGGAAGCCGGCCGTGCGGAGCCTCCCGTTTTGTCCTTCGACGAACAACCTGCCATCAACAGGATGGCCGACGCGCAGGTGACCCAAACCAGTCGATTCATCACGATCTCCCGGAGCCAGAAAGTATGAAACGGAAGAGGGCCCTTCTCACGCCCCGGCAAGGTGGCGTCGTCGCCGGTTTGAGGTTCAGCATGACGCCGCCATCCGCGTTGGAGTCGGTGCCCTCCGCGAACGCTAGTTGCTGGTTGAGGTTGTTGAGGTCGTCGCCGCCTGCTTTTTCTTGGCCGCAGCCTCAGCCGCAGCTTTTCGTCGAGCCTCCGCTTGAGCGGCCGCTTTCTGCTGAGCCTGCAGTCGCGCCAGGCGGATGGCCTCGGCGCGCTGCGCCGGAGTCATGGCCGCGTTAGGTGTAGTGGCTGCAGCAGTCGGAGCGCCTGTCGCGGCCGGTGCTGCGGTGGTCGCTGTAGCGGGGACCGCTGCTGCCGTGGGCGCAGTATAAGCGGGCGAAGGTGCCGGGCCAGCGGCCGGGACGGCAGCAGGTGCCGCGGCGGTCGCTGCTGGTGAGCACGGATTGCCGCCGGCCGCGGCCGCTGCGGCCGCCGCCTTCTTCTTGCCGAACATCGACCTCAAGCCCGCTATGGTTGACTGGGCCTGCGAAACCGAAGATTGGGCGCCCGCAGGCAGGTTACCTGCGGCCTGATTGACGGCCGTCAAGCCACCGCTGGGAGGGCACCCCGCTGCCGTCGCCCCTCCGTTGGGGTAAGTGACGGCGGCTGCCGGAGAGGCGCTTCCGGCCGGCGGCGTCGCCGTCATTCCGCCGGCGGAATAAGCTCCTCCCGCAGGCGGCGTTGCGGTCAGAGCGCCACCAGCCGGTGCGTATCCCATGCCCGCGGCGGGCCGGGCACCCACGCCGTTCGTCAGGCCCATGAAGCGCAAGGGGAATTCTGCACCCAGAGTGAACTGACCGCCCTCGAGAGCGTTGGCTTCCCGGACAGTGAAATCGTACTCGAAGGTCTGGCCTACGGCTCCTCCACTGGGGCGCCAGATGAGCTCGAACAGAGCATCACCCGCTTGGCCGGGCTGAAGCACGAACTTAGGATCGATTTGGTTGTTCACAACCTTTCCGATGCCGCGCACGGCGTTCGGTCCGGCGTAGCCGTTGATCCCGTAACGGTTGCCCTGATCATCGATAGCCATGCCCGAACCGTCCGTGTAGCCGAGAACCAGCGGCCGGTTGGTCTTGTTCACAAAATGGACTGTGGTGTCGATGACCTTGAGTCCATTAACCTCACTGGTGCGGAAATCGGTAATCATGGCGGCAAAGTCGTAGCCCTCGGCGCACATTGGCTGATTGGCGCAGACAGACGGGGCTTGGGCGACGGCCGGTTGCGGCGCCGGGTTCTGAGCGGCTCCTCGGACGGGAACGACCGCGAGGAATATCACGCAACCGCAAAGGCTCTTCATCGAAAGATTGCTCTTCATCGTTGTCTCTCCTTGAGGATTGAAGGCGATTCACGATGTCGGCGCGCGGGCACCAAATCGTGCCGCGCATGCTAACTGCAGCAAATCGCCTCGTCAATGGGACGAATGTCCAACTAACCAGCTAGTCCCTACATCTCTTTGCACAACGCGGCCATTACACCCGAATCTGGCAGCCGCTTGCAGCGGCAGCCCTGGCGCGACACCCGGCGAGCTCAAACGATCCAGCGAATACAGGCGTGGACCATTGCCCACCTTCGCCCCTGGTGCTAGTATTCGAACGTCCGGCAGGCCGACTGCCGGAGGGAAGTCCAGAAGCTCGCGTTCACTACGCATTGCGCAAAAGCTGGCGAAAAGCAGTCATCGGGCAGGAAGAAAATTTAATGCCGCGCATTGAGAGCAATGAGCTAGGGAGCATGATGGGCGACCGCGGGACTCTCGATCGCCTGTTCTCGGCGGCCTACGAGGAACTGCGACGGCTGGCTGCGACTGTCCGCCGCGACGATCCAGGCGCCACGCTCAGCCCTACCGCGCTGGTGAACGAGGCCTGGCTCAAGCTTGCCGGGTCGCCCCAGTTTGCGTCGGCTTCCCGCCTGCACTTCAAGCGGATCGCCGCCCGTGCGATGCGCCAAGTGTTGGTGGAAGCGGCCCGGCGGCGGAACGCAAGCAAGCGCGGCCCGGGCCAGGCGTTTATCGTTACCTTCGACGAGCCACTCGCCGAAGGTGCGGTATCAGGAAGCAATCTGCTGGCTTTGGACGTCGCTCTGGACGAACTCGCTCGCATTCATCCCCGCCAGGCGACCATGGTGGAGGCCCGGTTTTTCGGAGGCCTCGACCTCGGGGAAACGGCGGCCCTGCTCGACGTTTCCGAAGCAACCATTCTCCGCGACTGGCGGGCGGCCCGGGCATGGCTGGCCCACGAACTCCGCCAGATGCCGTCGCCGTAGCTCGAATTCCCACGGGCATGGATGTTCCGTTCGAGACCCCGACTGAGGCGCAAATGGATAGCAACCGATGGGAAATCATCCAGACGCTGTTTCACGGCGCGGCTGACCTTCCGGAATCCGAACGTCCGGCTTTCCTGAAGAACGCGTGCGCTGACGATGAGAGCCTGATCGCCGAGGTTTTGGCGTTGCTGGAGGAGGATGCTCAAAGCCACGCCGTGCTCGACCGGGACCTCGCCCACGTCGCTCAGGACGTTTTCGCTGCAGAGATCCCACCCGCGCCCCGATTCCAGCAGATCGGCCCGTACCGCATCCTCAAAGTCCTGGGCGAAGGCGGCATGGGTGTGGTTTACCTCGCCGAGCGCGGGGATCTGCACAGCGTGGTCGCCATCAAGCTCCTGCGCGACGCCTGGCTCTCTCCGGCTCGCCGCGAGCGATTCTCGAGCGAACAGCGCACCCTCGCGCAGCTGAATCATCCCGGCATCGCCCGTCTCTACGACGCCGGTACTCTGGACGACGGAACCCCCTGGTTCGCCATGGAGTACGTCGATGGAATACCGCTTGCCGACTATTGCAGGCGCAACCAGAGCTCGACCGGGCAGCGCTTGCAACTGTTCCGCGCCGTCTGCGAGGCTGTGCAGTACGCTCACCAGCAAGCCGTCATTCATCGCGATCTGAAGGACTCCAACATCCTGGTAAAATCCGAAGGGAATCCCCGCCTGCTCGATTTCGGGATCGCCAAGCAGCTGGAGAGTTTCGACACGCCTGCCGACCAGACCCGGACGGGCCTGCGGCTGATGACGCCCGCGTATGCCGCCCCGGAGCAGATTCGCGGCGAGCGCGTCGGCGTCCAGGCGGACGTCTATGCGCTGGGCGTCATTCTCTACGAATTAGTGGCCGGACGCCTCCCCTTCGATCTGACGGCTCGCACTCCCGCCGAGGCCGCGGCCATCGTCACCGAACAGGAACCGGTCAAGCCCTCCGTCGTTGTCCGCCCGACGGCCGGTGCGGGCGCCCGGGATTCCGTAAGTAAGACGGAATGGGCCGACCTCGATGTCCTGTGCCTCACCGCCATGCACAAGGACCCTGCCCGCCGGTACCCGTCGGTCGAGGCGCTGACGCGTGATATCGACCACTACCTGAAGGGTGAGCCCCTCGAGGCCCGCCCCGACACCCTGGGCTACCGGCTGGGAAAGTTTCTCGTGCGCCGCCGCCGTCCCGTAGCTGCAGCCGCGGCGGCATTCGCGTTCGTTGTCGGGCTGGTGATTTTCTTCACGCTGCGTCTGGCTTCTGAACGTGACCACGCCAATCGCCAGACCGCCATCGCCACCGCGGTCAACCGCTTCCTCTCTGACGATCTGCTGGGCCGCGGTGATCCGTTCCAAAGCGGAAAAGCCGACGAGTCGCTCGTGGACGCCATCCGGCAGGCATCGCCCGGCATCGATCACAAATTTGCGGACGCGCCCGAGGTGGCGGCCCGTCTTCACCTGACCATCGCCCGGGCCCTGGACAACCGGAGCAACTTTTCTGACGCGCGTCAGGAATTCGAACGGGCCCACGCCCTCTTCCTCGAGACCGGCGGACCGCTCTCGGAAGACGCCGTGGCCGTCCAGCTCCAGCGCGCGGTCATGGAGGCGCGGAGCTTTCAGCCGCAAGGCATCGCCACGGCAAAATCGCTCGTCGCCGCCCAGGAGCCGCTGCTCGCCCGGATCCCTCACCCGCGTGCGGAGTTGAAGGTCTGGCTGCTTACGGCCAAGGGCCTGATCGCCCTGGTGGAAAGCGACGCGAAATCCGCCAATCATTACTTCGAGGAAGCTGTGGACGCTTCCTCCAGGGCGCCCGAGCTCGACGAAATCGCCCGCTTCAACCTGCGCCAGCGGCTGGCTTTCACCTACATCCGCCTGGGCGATGGCGCCACGGCGGAGCGCCTCGCCCGGCAGCTCATCGCGGCGTATTCCAGTCTTAAGGGGCCCGACAGCCCTTACGTCCTGCGCGTCCGTCTCAATCTGGCCCAGGCTTTCATGATCGAGAGGAAGTTCCCGGAAGCCGTGCAGGAAGCGAACGAGATCTACCCGATCTTTCTGAGCAAGCTGGGGCCCGATCACGAGCTCACCATGCAGCTTCTCGCCACCCGGGCCCAGTCGGAAGGCAGCCTCGGTCAGTTCGATGATTCGGTGCGCGACGATTTGATCATCTACAACGCCGCGGTGAAAAAGCAGGGCCCCCTGGCTTTCTATTCCATCGCCACGCTTTCCGACGCTTCCGTCGGCCAGTGCCGCGCCGATCACTTTGCGGACGGCGAGCGCAGCGCCCGCCAGGCGCACGAGGCCTCGGTGAAGGCTTTCGGACCCCGCTCGGCGCTGGCCGAGGGCACGGCCCTTCCCTGGGCAAACTGTCTCATCGGGCTCGGCCGGCTGGACGATGCTTCCAGACTGCTGGAGGGAATCGACGGCAAGGTTGTGGCCGAGCTTACCGGCGACCCGGACTGGGGTGCCGCCGTCAGCCTGGCCCAAGCGGAAATCGCGCTCCGGCAGGGCCGTCTGGTGGAAGCGAGAAAGAGCCTCGAGTCAGCCCGGCCGGCTTTCTCGCGTCCGGATGCGGAAGCCTACCAGAAGCGCAAACTGGACGAGCTGAGCGAAATGATTTACCACCGGCCGCCCTCCCAATAACCCCGCCTGGCGCTCGATTGCCGTCGTTCCAGGGGCCGGCCGTCTTTCGGCCGGAGGAATCCGCTTTTCGTTACCTGCCCGCAAAAGCGCGAGCGGATTCCTCGCCGCACTCGCCATGTCGGTCACCGCAGCCTCGGAATGACAGACGCGCGAGATAGGCAGCGATTGCGCCGCCAAAAGGTGTACAATTCCTCTCCGCGCCGCCAGGCGTGTCAGGCTCGACCAGAAAAGGAGAGCAATGAGAGGAATCCTTCCGGCCTTGGCAAGTGTCTTTCTTCCCGTGATGATCCTGGCCCAGCAGCCCGCGGCTACCCCGCAGAGCCCGCAGCGCCAGCGTCCGTCTGAGCAGACCACGACACCGCCGGCGCAAGCGCCGGGCGAACGTCCGCAGCGCGAGGAGCGCCCGGCCACTCAGCCCGCCACGCCGCCTGAGCCCGCCCCGGCCGCTGGCGCGCCCGGCGCCGGCATCCAGCCGATGCACTTTGACATGACCGAAGTCCCGCCCGTGGTGACGCACCACCAGATCAGCGTCCAGGGGCGCACTCTGCGCTACACCGCCACCGCCGGGCGTCTGCCCATCAAGGACGCCGAAGGCAAGATCGAGGCGGAGATGTTCTTCGTGGCCTATACGCTGGATGGCGCCGATCCGGCCACACGTCCGCTGACATTCGCCTACAACGGCGGTCCGGGCGCCGCCTCCGTCTGGCTGCACATGGGGAACCTCGGCCCGCGCAAAGTGGTGCTGGAGCCGGAGGGATGGTTGCCGCCGGCGCCCTACCGCCTGGAAGACAATCCGAACACGCCGCTCGATAAGACCGACCTCGTGCTCGTCGACGCCATCGGCACCGGCTACAGCCGTCCCGCGGACCAGAAGGCCGCAACCAAGTTTTGGAACCTGACCGGCGATCTCCAGGCCTTCGGCGAGTTCATCCGCGTGTACATCTCGCGCTACGAGCGTTGGTTGTCGCCGCTTTACCTGTACGGCGAAAGCTATGGCACCACGCGCTCCGCCGGGCTCGCCGGATACCTCACCGATCGGGGCATCAATCTCAACGGCATTGTGCTCCTTTCCACGGTGCTGGACTTCGAGACTCTGGAAGAGTCGTTCACCAACGACGTGCCTTTTCCCCTGCTGCTCCCCTCTTTCACCTCGATCGCCTGGTATCACAAAAAGCTGCCGCCCGACCTCATGCAGGACCCCGACAAGGCCCGGCAGGAGTCGACACAGTTCGCCGAAGGCGAGTACACCCAAGCGCTCGCCGAGGGCGACAAGCTCACGCCCGAGCAGCGTCAGGACGTCATCAACAAGCTGAGCCGCTATACGGGCCTCTCCAAGGAAGTGATCGAGTGGTCGAACCTGCGCATCAATGTTCAGATCTTCACCCATTACCTGCTGGCCGATCAACAGCTCCGCGTCGGGCGCCTGGACGGCCGCTACACCGGCCCTGATCCGCAGGGTTTCATGAATACGCGCTTCTATGATCCTTCCAGCGCGGCAACCGGACCGCCGTTCACGGCCGTATTCAATGACTACGTGCGTCGTGAGCTGGACTACAAGGTGGACATGCCCTATTACGTTTCCGCCCAGGAGTCGGGCCTGTTCCATTGGAGCTTTGCCCCTCCACCCGGTCCCTTCGGAGGCGGCGGAGTCGGGATGCCGGAGACATCCATGTCGCTGCGCGAAGCCATGGTCAAGGACCGCTATCTGAAGATCCTGAATATGCAGGGCTACTACGACCTGGCCACGCCTTACCTCGCGGCCTGGTACACCTTCGACCACCTCGACCTGCCGCCGGAGTATCAGAAGAACATCGAGCACGCGCAATACGAGTCAGGACACATGGTGTATCTCGACTCCAAGTCGCATGCCAAGCTGAAGCAGGACTTTGCGAATTTCATCGATGAGACGACGCGGAGGTAATGACAAGGCGCGCGAGCCGTGACAGTGTCTCAATTGTAGACGTAGAGTCCCTGCGCGCTCTGTGCGTCCTCTGTGGCCTCTGTGCCCAAAGCTTCAAGACAGAGAGTGCGGAGGAAGATCGAGCGCACAACAGCCTGCGCGTGGAACGGAGGGCCGCATGAGTAATCCTGTAAGCGCAGCATCCGCTGAGAAGCCGGGAGTGCGCGAGAAGTCGCAGCTCATGTCGGCGGCGGAGATCGAGCGCTCGCTGACGCGCCTCGCCTACCAGATCGTGGAGCGCAACAACGGTGCCGATCAACTGGTCTTTGTGGGTATCCGCCGCCGTGGCGCTCCGCTGGCCGAACGGCTGGCGCGCAAGGTGAGCGCCTTCGAGCGCCTCGACGTCCCCGTGGCCGCGCTCGACATCACTTTCTACCGCGATGATTTGTCCACCATCGATGAGAAGCCCGTCGTGCATCACCACCTGCTTCCTTTCCCGGTCGCCGGCAAGACGGTGATCCTGGTGGACGACGTCCTCTACACCGGCCGCACCACGCGCGCCGCGCTCGACGCGCTCGTCGACGAGGGCCGGCCCGGCCGCGTGGAGTTGTGCGTCCTGATCGACCGTGGCCACCGCGAGTTGCCCATCCAGGCCGATTACGTTGGGCGGCACGTTCAAACCTCCGATATCGAAGTGATCGAAGTGCGGCTCAGCGAGATCGATCAGCAGGAGCGGGTAATGCTCTGCGAGCGCACCCTCTGAGGAGCGCCGACTGCTCGTTGAGGGATCGGCACCGGCTGCCTCCAGGCCTTTGCCCCTCAAGTTATTGAAAAAAAAGGGAAAATAAATTTTCTCAATTTTCTCACTTTTCTCAATTTTCTCCATTGTCCCATTTTACGGTGTTAGCCTCAAGGTATGGGAAGTGGGCGCGCTGTTCCGATTCGAGCCAGGCGGGCGGGAATGGTCAGCCGCTACGAAGGTCATGCGCAGAGCAGGGCAAAGAAACTAGGTATCCTTTTGAAATCTGAGGGGAGCGAACCCATAAGTGCTAGATTATCATTCGGATAGGAGTTTGGGGATGACGAAGCGAACCCACCGGAAGCCAAATTTGACGCCCAGACTCCACGTAACTCCTTTAGAATCGAGAGGTGGTTGGGCGCGAAATCTTGGCTTTGGCGTGGATTGGGGTCTTTTTGGCTTCGCTTCGGCCGGATCAACGGGGAATTTATGAAACTCGAAGGACGTGTGGCTCTGATTACGGGCGCGGGTTCGGGGATCGGACGCGCCATCGCGCTGCGCTTCGCCGAAGAAGGCGCGTCGGTCGCAGTCAACGACATTGTGCCTGAGGCAGCGGCCAGGACGGTCGGGGAGATGGGCGCGTCGCGGGAGAGAGGATTCGCCGTGGCCGCCGACGTCGCCTCGAGCGCCGAGGTCAAGGCGATGTTTGCGCGCGTCGCCGAGCGCTTCGGCGGTCTCGACATTCTGGTGAACAACGCCGGCATCGGCGAGACCCGGCCGGAGAAGTCCGCCGAAATGAACCGCAAGGCCGAAGCGCGCATCGGCGAGATGATGGCCGGTGGCGCCATCCGCACCCACTGGGACGTCACCCAGGAATTGAGCGACGAGGAATGGCACCGCATGATCGGCGTGCACCTGAACGGCACCT
>DASYZG010000049.1:0-38423 GCA_035946575.1 Terriglobia bacterium
CCTTCGCGCATCCCGGATGCAGCACCAGGTAGTCTACGCCCAGCGCCGCGGCGCGTTCGAACTCGGACCGCAACGCGGCCACCGAAAGCGCACGAATGACGGCATCCGCCGACGCCAGATTGATCAGGTAGTTGGCGTGCACCGCGACCGGCGCCAGATTGAATCGGGCCCGCGCCTCACGAAACGCCTCAAATGCCGCTGCCGGGACCTCGACGGCCCGCCACCCCCGCGGGTTCGCCGAGAACATCTGAAAGGCGTCACAGCCGATCCGGTGCGCACGGTGGGCGGCGTTCTCGAGGCCCCCCGCAATAGATGTGTGAACGCCAACGCGCACATTCGATTTTCGGGGGTTTGGGAGGAGATGTCAATTGGCGGTGTGGCAGCGTGTCAGTATGTCAGTGCGTCAGTTTGACACTTCTCATGTCCCAACCCGTCATCCCACTGACCAACTGGCGACCTGAAGGACTGTGACTCTGAAATACTGACGAACTGGCAGACTGCTACTCCCGGGACCTGAGATCTTTGGCTACATTCTTAAACGTTTTCTCCATGGCGCGCTCGCCGCGTTCCGGCGCGCGCTCGCCCTGCACTTGATAAATCGGCTTCTGGTCAGACTTGCCCGAGACCACCGCCGTCACCTGGAACCAGGTGGTATTCATGGTTCCCATCGTAGCTCCGGTCTGTAAGGTGCCTCCCGCTGTGGCGTAGGAGGGTTCCTCGGTTTCGGAGAACTTAAAGCTCATGACCGCGTCGGCTTGGCTGCAGTCGTCCACCCGCTTCCAGGGCAACTCGTTCACCAGGCTATTGGGCTTGTCCTGCTCCTTGAAGAACGCGTCGACCATCTGCGCATAGCGAGAGCCGAGGTCCGAGGTCTGGATGCAGTAGGAATGCACGTTCCGGAAGGCCTGCTGATCCAGAATCTGACCCGATAGCTTCTTGCAGTTTCCAAGCGTGGGCAGAATTCCGATGAGCATCCCGGCTGCTGTTACCGCGACCACGTTACGCTTCATGGCTTTGTCCTCAATTTTTGATTTGCTTCATTCTAGATCGCACAGTTGCCATTTTGCAAACCGATCGACGTAGGGGCGCATCGTGATGCGCCCGCGTTGCGCGGGTTGCGACTGCGTGTTGTCGGGCGGTTGACCAACCGAGCCGCGTGTTACATCGGGCGACCGCGGGATCGGGGCGGTTCGCGAACCGCCCGTACGTCGTCGGCACAAAAAAAGGGGCGGGTTGAATAACCCGCCCCTCGAAACGACAACCTAAAGATACAGTCGGGGCGGCTCGCGAACCGCCCCTACGATTTAGAACTCCAGGCGTGCCTGGAATGAGATCATGCGGACGGCATTGTCGCCTCCCAGGCCCGCTCCCAGCAGTCCTGTCGGCGGCTTGACTTCCTGATCGAGCGTGCCGAAGCCCACGAAAGTCGAGGCAACGGAAGGAATACCGGCCGTCGCAGTACCGCTGACGTTGAAATTGGGATGGTTGAACACGTTATAGAACTGTCCGTCAATGCGCAGCGCTACCCGCTCGGTCAGCTTGAAGCGCTTCGTGAGGAAGAAGTCGCTCCAAAAGAAGCCGGGACCGAACAGCGTGTTGCGGCCAAGGGTACCGTACTGGCAGTTCGCCGGTGTGTTGGCCTCGGCCGCCACGCCACCAGCCCCGACGCACGTGTTCGTGCTTGGGTCGATGACAGACTGGAAGGCCGCCGGGTTAAGCCACTGCACCTGCCCGGGCTGCGTAACGCCCTGAATGGTCTGGAGCTTCGAGTAGGGGTTCACGCCCGCAACCTGGTTGGCAAAGCACAGTCCGCTGCCTTGCAGGATGTAGTTCCCGCAACCCGCGCTTTGCACCGAGAAGGGGAATCCGGTCCTCATGAAGAGGTCCCCGGAAATCTGCCAGCCGCCGATGATCTCGTTGGCCACGCCATTCGAAGCGTGGAACGGAAGCTGGTAGACATAGTTGCCGTTGAAGGAGTGGCGAACGTCGTAGTCGCAGTTCCCATAGTAACGATTCAGTTCGCCTGGGATGGGATTCACCTGGCTGGTCGGGCTGAAGCCGCCACCGGCATTGGAGATGGTATCCAAGCAGTGGCTCCAGGTGTAGTTGCCCGTGAACTGCAGGCCGTGGCCCAGTCGCTTCGTCACGCTCGTCTGCAGGCCGGTGTAGGTGGACATGGCGCCCGCCACGTACTGGGTAACGCCTCCCAAACGCTGGTCCGCGGGCGCGTTGAAAGGCCAGGGTGAGAAGCAGCCGGCGCAAGCCGTCTGGAAACCGTTCACCTGCTCGCTGAACGGCTGGTGAACAGCCCGGGTGCCGACGTACTGGACCTGCAAGGCCCAGCTGTTGGCCCACTGCTGCTCCACCCCCAGGCTCCATTGCATGGAGTAGGGATACTGCATCTGGCCGTTGGGCACCGCCGTGAGGCCGGCCGACGGCACGCAGTTTGTGGGCGGCGTCGGGGCGGCGCAAGACAGCGCTCCGCTTGTGAATGCTGACTGGAAGGCCTGGTTCGCAGCCATATCAGCACCTATAATGCTGCCGGGCACGCCGGGAGCGATCGCATTTCCCCCTATTCCCGGCGATCCAAAAGGCCCGCCGACAAACTCGGGATCGTAGGGCGGGTTCTGTGCCATGGAATCTGCAAGGCTGGCGGGGAAGATGTCACTGAACACTCCGAAACCGCCGCGGATCACCGTGTTCGACTTTAACTGGTAAGCAATGGCTCCGCGCGGCTGCCAGAAGATGAGCGGTGTACCTTGGGGGAAAAGGAACTGCTGGCCGGGCTTCAGCACCTGGTTGAGCGGCTGGTTGACATCGTGAGAGATGCTGTAGAAATCGCCCGGCAGTGCCGCATAGAGGTTCTGCTGGTTCTTGGGGTCGGAGTTCCAGGTCGCGCGCACGCCGTAGGTGAAGGTGAACTTCGGCGTCACCTTGAAGGTATCGTCGAAGAATGTGTCCAGGTTGACGATGCCAATGGGCTCGACGAGCGTGATCGGGAAGTTCTGAACGCTGAGATCGGCCGCGCCGAACTGGAACGCGGGCAGGTCGAACTGCTCGATTAGCGGCGTGTTGAACAACCCGAAGTCGTGGTCGCTCACCAGCACGCGCCGCATGTTCTCTCCGAACTTGATCTCATGCTTCCCCTTGGTCCAGGTGAAGGTGTCGTTCAACTGCCACTGGGTGACGTTCCGTCCCTGGGGCCATACGTAGTCGATGCCACCCAACCCGGTGAAGGGCGAGACTAGTACTTCGGGAAACGTGTTGAGCGTCTGGGAAAGGTTTTGCGGTGCGAAGATCGCCGAATACCAGGCAAAGCCCGGATTGAAGTTATTCACCAGGGTCGGACCGAAGGTGTGCGTCCACCCCGCGTTTCCGTTGCGCTCCGGCTGGATCGAAATCGCATCAAATGCCGAGTTGATGGGATCCTTGTAGGTGGGCTGCTGGCCCTGATCCATCTGGAAACGCCACCAGAGCTGGTTCTTATCTCCGGCGCGATCCACTTTCGCCGTGATCAGCGTTTCCTTGGCGAAATTGATCAGGTTGAATGTGCGCTGAACAGCACAGCCATTACCGTCGACGTTCGCATTCGGCGTTCCGCCGACGTCGTACGGGCAGCCGATCTCGGCCAGCGGGTTACCCGTCTGGGTGCCGTACAGCTTGAAGATATTCTGATAGAACGGAGCTTCCGCCGGCTGAGCCGGTAGGTTCCGGCCGAATACTGGATCGAACCCGCCTGTGCCCAGCGAGGAGAGCACGGTGCTCTGATAGGCGGCGCTGGGATAGGTGATGTTCGACTGTAGGATCGGGATCGCGATCCGCGTCCCTTCCACGTCCCCGAAAAAGAACCACTTGTCCTTCACGATCGGGCCGCCAATGTTGCCGCCGAATTCATTCACGTTGGAGCGCGGCTTCGATCCGCCCGTGGCGTTCACAAAGTAGTCGACCGAGTTGAACTTCGAGCCGTTCCAGATTTCATGTAATTGGCCGTGGAACTGATTGGTTCCGGACTTCGTCGTGTAGTTGATCTGCGACGCGCCCAGCCGCCCCTGGTCGGTGGCGTATGAGGTCGTGTTGACGCTGACTTCCTGAATGGCATCCAAGCCGAGTTGCAGGTTCGTGGCGCCGGAGTTGTTCAGGTTCAGGAAGGGATCGTTGGCGTCGAGGCCGTCAATGGTGAAATTGTTGGAAGTGGCCGGCAGTCCATTGAACTCCACGTTGCCGTAACCACCAGTGTTGTTCATCACGCCGCCCGGGGCAAACTGCGCCTCAAACGTGAGGTCGCCGCCCGGGTTGGGCAGGTTGGCGATCGACTGCGCGCTGACGGTAGTGGTGGTATTGGGGTTATCGACTTGAATCATCGCCCCCTGTGCGGTCACTTCCACCGTTTGGGTGGCCTCGCCGAGCTCGAGGGTGACGTTCTGCGTCACCGCCTGCGCCACTTGAACGTTGATCGGTCCGACGTCCGCCGAGCGGAAGCCGGGTGCCTTGACGCTGATTCGATACTCGCCCAAGGCTAACTGCGGAAAGGCATAGGTGCCGCTCGGTCCTGTCTGGACCGTGCGGCTGGCACCGGTGCCCGTCGAGGTCGCTGTCACCGTGGCGTTCGGCACCACGCCGCCGCTCGGGTCTGTGACCGTGCCGGAAATCGCTCCGGTAGTCGAGGTCTGGGCAGTCGCAACAGGCACGCTCAGGAACACCACTGCTACCGCCAGTAGCAAAGCGCTCCATAAGGTTGCTCTGTTACGCGCATGATTGAATCCGAGGCCCATGTGCGTACTCCTCCCAGGATTTGAATTTTCGAATCTTAACCTGCCAGGACCCAACCAGGATAGCGTTGCGCTTTCCCAGCCCGCTAAAAAAACAAACGGATCAACCGTATAGTGACTCCCCCTGACACCGACCTCACTGACGCCTGATCCGCAGCGCAAAATGCGCAAGAGCGAAAAACTGGAGCGACGAGATGAGGTGCTCCGGCCCATCTCGCCCGGTGGAGAACTTTATACTGTGTCTCGATTAGTGTCAATACAATTTTTATGTAAAATCAGGCGTATACCCAGCAATTATTGCTATATGGTTATCTGAGAAAGGTAGTCTGTCCCAAGGAGTGCGGGGCACCCCTGCCCGCTGCTGGGTACGATAAATGATGCTCGTGTTCCCCAGGGGTCGATGGGGCCCAAGGATACCCTCGATCATCAGCCGGCGCGGCGTCCGCGACCTCCGCCTCTGCGAATAAGCCTTGACAAGTTGAGAGGAATGTGTATGCTGGATAACACACGGATTCACCGGGGTCTGGAACCACGAGCCCGGCCCGCCACGAGCTCAAGTCCAGAGGTTAACTCATGATGGTTCTGCGAGTTGTGTCCAGAGATGCACCACTTTTCGGGTAAGATGGATGTGTCCATGCGTCGTCCTAGTGTCGGTTGGAGGTAACCCGAGGATGCCGGGACTTGCTGACTCAAGGCCGTTGTTAGTTTCAGGCTCCTTCTTAGCCGATCCAGATATACATTGCCCGCCAAAGCCACCCAAACCCATTGAGCTCAAATCAAGCAGTATGAGCGATTTAGGCGATGAAAGGTCCGCTCCAAACCCATTTAGGCTAACTCCTTCATCTTCTGCTGTTTGGAGCCGAAAAAGGGCGCGTTTTCAACCAGAAGATAGTGTTTGGCTATTGGTCGCCTTGGGCGAGCTTCGAAAATCAGGGTTTATGGTGGCGCTGAACGTTTCAGCCCGGCGGTGCCAGGTGGCCGGGAGGGATGCCCGCGCTCATGGTTACACCAGTGCCGAGGAAGGCCTGTTTCGGTTGCTTTGGGGGTTCAGATGTGCTATCCCGGTTACGTCATGAAGCGAGCCGGACTGGTGGCGATCGCCCTTTTCACGATTTCCCCGCTCGGATTCTCCGCGCCGGCAAACTCGCCGGTCATGCTTCAATCGGACGCGGCGACGGCCTCGCAGAGCGAGGCCAGCAGCAAGCCGGCCCCGAGCCCGGAAACCGGGCAAGGTAAGGCGGCGACGGATCCCGGAGCGGCCCTGGACTTTTTGGGGTCCTACTCGGCCCCGCAGGCCGTGCTCGCCACCGAGACCGGCCACACCAGCGCGCGCCCGCCCTCGGCAACCACCGATCAGCGCCTCACCGAACTCTCGAGCGACCTCGGCAGGGTCCCCGTCGCCCCTGCCGAGCTGCGAGACTGGCTGGCCGGCATGCTGGCGACCCCTGACCATTCGCCCGAGGATTGGTTCCGGATTGGCACCGCCGCGCTCGAAGGGGCCCGGGCGGACTCGCGGCGCCTCGGAGAAGTCGCCCCCTCCAGCACCTGGAACCAGCGCCTGGAAGCCGAAGCCCTGGCAAGCCGGTACCCGGCACTGGCCCGAAGCCTCTGGGACGGCAAGGGACAGCCTCCGGTGCCGGCAACTGCGGCCAAATCCGGCGGCCGGCCCACGATTTCGCTCGTCGAGGCGCACACCGAGCTGGACCGGATCGGGAATCTTCCCGAGTCACCCGAGAATCTCTACACCCGCGCCCGGCTGTTGCTGGGCGTAAGCGAACAGGCTTTCGTGCGCGCGGCCGCGTCGCCCCAACTCGACGCCAGACTTTACGCGCTTCAGGCGCTGGCTGCCGAGGACGCCAACGACGAGGGCGGCGCGCTCAAGGAGTATCAGTCGGGTCTGGCAAAATACCCCGAGAGTGCCCTGCTGCACGCGGGTCTCGGCCATCTGAATCGTGAACGCAACGATCTGGAGCCGGCGCGCAGCCAGCTCGAGCAGGCCTGGCGGCTCGATCCCACCGACGCGCTGGTGGGCTTCGAGCTGGGAGACGTGGAGCTGCGCATGGGGAAGGCGGGTGACGCCGTCGAGATGCTGAATCGCGCCCTGGGGCTCGACCCGAACCTGCTCGTAGCGCGCTGGGCGCGTGGCCGGGCCTATCTGCAGGCGGGCGGCGCGGGAAACGATCAGCGGGCGCTCGAGGACCTGACGGCGGCCGAGTCCTGCGACCGCACGGGCGTGCTCGAGTGGCAGATCGCGCAGGTGGAGGCGCGCCTAGGACGCACCGCCGAGGCCGCCGAGCACCGTCGCCTGTCGGAAGCACAGCGCCGGGCGCTCGCGGAAAGCAAGGGTCCCGCCGTGCCCCGGCAGGACTGAAGGAAACCCAGAGCGGTCCGCGAATAGACCTATCTAAATAGCCTACAGTAACGGACGGGCGCAAACCCACTCGCGCGGGTCTTACTCGAGCCGAATCGACCGAAGGTCTGCGCCAGCCGACCTGACCATGTCACGAAGAAAGTCCGACCCCGATCGCTCGCGCCGCAAATTCCTGAAGAACGGAGCGCGGCTGGCAGGGTCCTGGGCGCTCGGAGCCGCCGGCCTGCCGCTCCTGGCGCGCCCCCGGGCCATTCTGCCCGAGCCGCCTTTTTCCCTTGACCCTGTAGCCGCGGGATCTTCTGCCCTGCGCCGCAGCAACTGGAGCCCGCTCGGCCGTGCGCTCTCGCGGTTCGAGAACCACCAGGACCGATTCGCCTGCGAGCGCCGATTTCGCACCTTGATGCCCGCCTTCGAGCAGCTTCGCGCCGTGCTGCGCTCGGGCGGCGCGGGGCTGGAGGTGCTCCTCGCGCCCGGATTCCGTGGTGGAAGCCTGAAGCCGGAGCGCGAGAGCGTTTTGCGCCGCGATGCTTTCTTCGAGGTGCGCCGTACGCAACCGGGTAGCCGGGAGGCTGCGCCGGAACCGGCTGCTGAGTTTTGCTCCAGCCTGCGGCAGTTTCTCGGACCTCATTCACCGCTGAGCCTGGGCGATCTCGACTGTTTCGGCATCGCCGCTGCGATCGAAGGTCCCGACCCGAATCAACTTCGGTCACAGGTCCGCTTCGAACTCGCCGGCCCCGCCGCCCCCGGCACTGGATACGCCCGCTGGCAGGCGGTCGGCGAATGGGAGATTGGTTGGGAGCGGCCGGCAATCGGAGACTGGCAGATCGCAGCCTGGCAGCCAATCGGGTCGCTGATCACCCACGGCCCCGAGCGCGTGTTCACTGACGTGACCGCGGCCGCCTTCGGCCGCGACCCGAGCTACGCAGCTCATCTCATTCGTGACACCAACTACTGGCGCACGGTGCTCGACACCGCCAGCGGCATCGATATCTTCGGCAACTACGGCGTGAGTGTCGGCGACGTCGACGGCGACGGCCGGGACGAAATCTATCTCTGCCAGCCGCAGGGGCTGCCCAACCGGCTCTACCGGCAGCGCGCTCCCGGCGTCTTCGAGGATTTCGCCGCGGCCGCCGGCCTCGATCTGCTCGATTCCACATCTATGGCGCTGTTCGCAGATGTCTTGAATCGCGGCCGGCAGGACGTGATCCTCATCACCGAATCGAGTCCCCTGCTTTTTCTGAACGAAGGCGGCGGGAAGTTCAAGCTCAAGCGTGACGCCTTCCCGGCGGGCGGGTCGCGCGCGGCCCTCACCGGCGCGGCGCTGGCCGATTACGACCGCGACGGATATCTCGATCTCTACGTGTGCGCCTACGGATACTTTCAGGGCCAGGGGACGGCGCCCATTCCCGCGCCCTATTACGACGCGCGCAATGGCCCGCCCAACTCCCTCTATCGCAACCGGGGCGACGGCACATTTGTGGACGTGACCGAATCGACCGGCCTGAATCACGGCAACGATCGCTTCAGCTTCAGCTGCGTCTGGACCGACATCGACGACGACGGCTGGCCGGACCTGGTGGTGGTGAACGATTTTGGTCGTGACAACCTCTACCGCAACCTGGGCAACGGGAAGTTTGAAGAAATCGAGGACGGCGTTCCGGCGCACGGCGCGGGCATGAGCGCGTCGGTGACCGACTTCGACGGCGACGGGCGCGCCGAATTGTACGTCGCCAATATGTCGTCCGGGGCCGGCACGCGCATCACGTCTGATCCCGAGTTCCGCGCGCGCTTCAGCCAGCAGAATTCCGATGCCCTGCGTCAGTTCTCCCGGGGAAACGCGCTGTACCGGCTGCGAGCGCAGCCGCGCCGCGGCTACGAGCGCGTTCCGGACGCCGCCGGAGCCGCGTGGGGTCGCTGGGCGTGGTGCTCCGATCACTTCGACCTCGCGAACACCGGCCACCCTGATCTCTACGTCGTGAATGGATTCCTTTCCGCAGCCGCGCCCCAACCCGACACCCTGGACGCCTATCTCTGGCAGGATGTCATGGCGCTCTCACCCCAGTCGGCGGTGGCTGGAAGCGACTATCGCGCCGGCTGGTCAGCAGGCTATGAACTCGCGCACCGGGATCACTCGTGGGACGGCTACGAGCGCAACGCGTTCTTCCTCAACCTGGGTGACGGGTCCTTCGCCGACGCCTCGGCGGTCACCGGTCTCGACTTCCGCGACGACGGGCGCTCGTTTGCCGTCTTCGATTTTGATGGAGACGGCGACGCCGACCTCGTGATCCACAGCCGGACTGGACCGCAACTCCGCCTGCTGCGCAACGATCTCGCCTCGGGAGGCCGGTCGATTGCCGTGCGGCTGCGCGCGACGCGCGGCAATCGCGACGCCATCGGGGCGCGCGTCGAGATCGAAACGCCGAAGCGGCGCATCGTCCGCTGGCTCGGCTGCGGGTCCGGGTTCCAGGCGCAGCACAGCAAGGAACTGCTGTTCGGACTGGGCGATGACGTGACCCCAGCGTCAGCCGTGGCGGCGCACGTCCGCTGGCCCGGCGGGAACACGGAGAGTTTTCTGAACCTGGCGCCGGGGTATCGATACTCCATCGTGGAAGGCGAAGCTCAGCCCAAGTGCGAAGCGTACCGGCGGTCCGCCGGACTTCAGAGCCATTCTGAAGGCGCAGCCGCTGAGGTCGAGCCGCCGCCCGATCATTTCTCGACGCGGCTGATCGATCCGCTCCCGTTGCCGCCGCTCCCCGTCTTCAGCTTGCCCCGCGCAACCGGAACCCCGAGGTGGCCGCGAAGTCTGATCTGGATTTGGGAGGCGGGCAACACGACCGACCCGTTGCCGGCTACGCTTCTCGCGGTCCAGAAACAGCTGCCGTCGCGGCTCATCGTCTGGAGCGGCTCGCCACCGGCCTGGGCAGCCAGCCAACTCGCCCTGCCGGCAATCCAGGCGGACGAGCGTTTACGGACCTTCTTGACTACACTGCTGAGCTACGTGTTCGATCGCCGCCGGCCGACCGGCCTGCCGACGGGCCTGCTGATCGATCGGGGAACCGAGCCCGAGCCGTCCTCATCCCTGATCAAAATCTACTGGGGCGGCGCCGCGGCCGAAGAGATCCTCACGGACGCGCGCGCCTCGAATCCAACCGGCGCGGCGGCATTGCCATTTCCCGGCCAGGCGCACCTTTGCTCCTTCTCGCGCGATACACGCGTGCTGGGCGCGGCGCTGGCCTTCGCCGGCCTCTATGCGGAGTCCGAACCCTACCTCGCGCGCGCCGTGAATGCGAATCGGCAGGACGCCGACGCCGCCTACAACCTGGCTCTGGCCGCGCGCGAGCTGAACAAGCCCGATCTGGCTCTGAACAGCATCCAGACCGCGCTGGCTGCGCGTCCGCATTTTCCTGAGGCCGAGAACCTGCTGGGCGTCCTGCTGATGCAGTCCGGACGCATGGCCGAGGCCAGGGCCCCCTTGGCGTCCGCCACAGCCGGCGCACCCGATTTCGCCGAAGCCTGGAACAATCTGGGCTATCTCTCCCTCATGCAGGGAGACCTGGCATCGGCACGCGCGTCTGTGGCCAGAGCGCTGCAGTTGGCGCCCGAATTCCCGGAGGCGCTCAACAATCTCGGCATTATTGCCGCACGCGAAGGCAAGCCGGACGAAGCCGGCGCGCTCTTTCGCAGGTCTCTGGCAGCGGATCCCCAAAACGAACAGGCGGGAAATAATCTGGGCGTTTTGCAGGCCCAGCAAGGCCACGTCGCCGAGGCGATCGCGACCTTCAAGAGCGTACTCGAGAGAAATCCGGAAGCATCATCGGTGCTGCTGAACCTGGCGCGGCTTGATCTCTCAACAGGCCAGTCCGCAGACGCCCTGCGTGTGCTCGAGCCATGGCTGGCCCGCCACCCGAACGATGCCGCGGCGCAGCAGTTGATCGCGCGGGCGCGTGCCGGTCAAACGGCGCCGCACTGAAGAATTGTGGCAACGCGCTCCGGGGATTGCGTCGCGAAAAGGCCTATACTCCCGGCCGTCAAAGCCGCTGGTTCAACAACCAGGCGAGACGCACGGAGGCTCTTTCGAGTTGCACCCGGATCACGTCCTCGGCTCGCTCGTCATAACCCGGGGTCAGCACCGCCGGAAGGAAGACCCAGGCGCGGCGGTAAGCGACCTGGGCCGCCAGGCGATGGCTCTCCATCACCCAGTCCGCGATGTTCCCTGCCGGCCAGGCTGTGCGCTCCTGAGGTGTGATTTCGCGATCCAGGCGCGCGGCGAGCGTCTGCGGCTCGCGGCCCATTTCCTCGAGCAGCCCCGTGTCCCACACCCAATGGAGGCTGTCCGGATGGTGCTCAAAGATCACTCGCTGCGCGTTGCCGCCGTGATCTTCGTGATCTTCGCAGTGCAAGGGCTGGTGCAGGTCGGCAACGAAGTGCAACACAAATCTCAGCGCCTCCTGACGGCGCGCATAAGGCGCGCGCGAATCACCGAGCACGGCCAGAAACTCTTCTGTTTTCGCTGCCACGCACTGGCCTTGCGGACACTCGCGTCGCAGGTCAATCCGAGTATCACGCAATGGGATGTTGATGAAGTGCCAGGGAGCGGTCTCAGGACGCGTGGAGTGAGCGATCTGATCGGCCCAGGTTGAGGCGTCTTCGAGACTCTCAGAACCGAGCAATTGCTGGACGCGAGCGGCTGTCTCCGGGCGCAGATGCCGGCGGGCCATGATCACCACCACTTTGTGACCTTCCGGTCCCCAGCCGAGGGCCGCCTGAGATACGAGCAGCAGAACTGGCAGGAGCGTTCGGAGGCGCGACCCTCGAAAAGTCATGGACATCTCGCCGGATGAAATTTCGCTTTCAACATTCTCTGAAGGCAGAATACCATTGACGGTCCGGTATTCCGATCGCGATGGAGGAAGTACGTGATGACGAACGGGAAAAGTCACGCCACGAGGGCCTTGGTCCTGACGCTGCTGCTGGGTGTAAGCGCGGCGGCCGCGGAGCGCGTGCGCACCGATCGCGGCATGGTGGAAGGCACGATGAGCGCCGACGGCAAGGTCGCTGTCTATCGGGGCATTCCGTTCGCCGCGCCGCCCGTGGGCAATTTGCGCTGGAGAGCGCCGCAGCCGGTCGCGAAATGGAAGGGCGTGCGCAAGGCGGCGGAATTCGGCGCCCGCTGCATGCAGGGCCATGTTTTCAGCGACATGGTGTTCCGCGACGACGGACCGAGCGAGGATTGCCTTTACCTGAACGTGTGGACTGCGGCAGCGTCGCCGAAAGCGCATCTGCCGGTGATGGTGTGGATCTACGGCGGTGGATTCGTGGCCGGCTCCGCCTCAGAGCCGCGTCAGGACGGAGGGAGACTGGCCGAGAAGGGCGTGGTAGTAGTCAGCTTCAATTATCGGCTGGGCGTCTTCGGTTTCTTTGCCTCCGCCGAACTGGCCAAAGAGTCCGGACACAACGCTTCGGGCAACTACGGATTGCTCGATCAGGTGGCGGCGCTCGAGTGGGTGCATCGCAACATTGCGGGCTTCGGCGGCGATCCCAGCCAAGTGACGATCTTCGGCGAGTCGGCTGGATCGTTTTCGGTCAGCGCCCTCATGGCGTCGCCGCTCGCGCGAGGACTGTTCCAGCGAGCTATTGGAGAAAGCGGAGCGTTCTTCAGCGCGACGCTGAAGACCAAGACGCTTGCGGAGGCCGAGGCCGACGACGCCAAATTCGCCGAATCCATCGGTGCGCCGACGCTGGCGGCGATGCGGGCCAAGCCGGCCGACGAACTTCTGGAGGCTGCCTCCAAGCGAAGGGGTCCCGTCGGGTTTTCGCCGGACATCGACGGATACTTCCTGCCGGAGGACGTCGACGCCATCTATGCCGCGGGCAAACAGGCGCCCGTGCCGCTGCTGGCCGGATGGAATCGCGACGAGGTCGGCTTTCCCCCGGCAACGCCCGAGCAGTTCAAGGAGCGGGCGCGAAAAATGTATGGGGATAAAGCGGACGATTTTCTGAAAGTCTTCCCTGCCGATACGGAAGAGCAAGCCCGCCAGTCGGCCCATGATCTCGGACGTGATGAGTTCATCGCCTACTCCACCTGGAAATGGGTCCAGATGCAGGTGGCTGTGGCGCCCGTCTACAATTACGAATTCGACGACGCGCCGCCGCAACCCGCACCGGACTCGTCATCGAACAAACCTGCTCCAAAACCGTCCGCCTATCACTCCGCAGAAATCGAGTTTGTGTTTGAGGCGTTGCCTTCGAAGAAGCTACCCTGGCGTCCTGAGGATGAGAGGCTCTCTGACCTGATGTCGTCGTACTGGAGCAATTTCGCGAAGGCGGGCAATCCCAACGGACCGGGCCTGCCCGAATGGCCGGCTTACAGCGCCGCCGCGGATTATCCGGTGATGCACCTCAGCTTTACGCCGCACGCGGCCCCCGAAGAGCAGCGGGCACAGTTCGTGTTTCTCGACACGGTGCCGCCGTCCAGTCAGCCTTTAAGTTCCAATTGAGGCTGGGGTGGCTCCCTGCTTGGGACGGCGGGCCGACTGGCTCGGGTCTGAGCTTGGTATGCGCGCGCCGCCGGCACACTGAAATAGAAAGTGGACCCCTGGCCTTCCGCCGATTCCACCCAGATTCGTCCGCCGTGTCTCTCCACGATTCGTTTGCAGACCGACAGGCCGATTCCGGTACCGGGATAGGTTTCGCGGGAATGAAGGCGCTGGAAGATGCCAAAGATCTTGTCGTGATAGCGGGGATCAATGCCGATTCCGTTGTCTCGTACGCTAAATACCCATTGCTCGCCGACGCGATCGGCGGAGACGTGAATGCGAGGCGGCCCATCGGCGGCAAATTTCACCGCATTGGCGATGAGGTTCTGAAGGAGCTGTTCCAATTGCGAACTGTCCGCCATCACAACGGGCAGCGGGTCATGAGTCACTGCGGCCGCGGACTGCTCGATGGTGACCGTGAGATCAGCCAGCGCGTTGCGCAGCACCTCTTCAGTGTCCGTCGCTTCGAGTTCCCTGGCCTTGCTTTGCACGCGCGAAAACGTCAACAGCCCGTCGATCAGGGCCCGCATCCGGTGGGCACCTTCCACCAGGAATCCCAGGTAGGCATCCGCATCACTATCCAGCTTGCCCCGGTAACGGTCGGCGAGAAGCTGGCCGAAGATGGCAACCATGCGCAGAGGCTCCTGCAGGTCGTGCGAGGCGACATTGGCGAACTGTTCAAGTTCAGCGTTCGAGCGCTCCAGTTCGGCGCTCCTCCGCTTGAGCGCCTCCGTGCGCTCCTCAACGCGACGGCGCAGAACAGCCATGCCCAGTACAGCCAGCAAGGTCGCGATCAGCAGGAGCCCGGCGACGCTGGCCGCGCGTCCCGCCGTTATCCAGGGAGGTCTTTCGAGTACGCCGACGTCCCTAGGCGAACGAAGCACGACCCGGAAAGCTCGAGGGGTCCGGCTCTCATCCACTTTGATCGTGCAGACGCCGGTCAGGCGAAGCAATTCGCCCCTCGCGAAGTCCTGGGCTCCTGTCGCATTCCCGGCGCCGAAGATCTGCGCGTCGAAAACAATGTTGCCCGACTGCAGGACCAAATCCGTCTCACCCGTCAGACTGACTTTGTCTCTCAGCCTGGCGTCAATTCGGATCAGTTGCGAGTCCACGTCGCCCTGCAGGGCCTCATCGCCGGTCACGACCACAGGCCTGGGCTCCGGGGCAGTCCCCAGCCGCCGGAAAGACGCGTCCTCCAAGATCGGCGTGTAATCGCCCAGCGCAGGAAAGCCGACCACATCCACAAGATCACCCGGTTCCACGGGGGTGTCTTGCGGGCTCCCCACGTACAGCCCTTCCGTGCTGTCTTGAATGAACAGTGCCTTGCCCCGGATCTGCGACGTCACCACGCCCTGCACTCGTACCCGGTGGCCCGAAACACCGTTGGGCGCAAAGCCCAGCAGGCTGCTGATTGGGCGCACGGGAAGGTAGAAGGCATCGGTGAGTCCCGGTTCTTCGACGCTCACCTGGCCGGGGCCCGGAACGTTAAGCACCACGCCGGTAAGCTGGCCCCTGGAGTTGAAGATGGCTCCGCAAGCTCCCTGCAGCCGCACTTTCGCATCAATCAGGGTCGCTGGCACTTCATGGAAGCCTTGCGCGCGCGCGTTGATCTTGCCTCCAGCAAGGGCGACCATCATCGACAGTTGGCCGTCATCCATGTTGGCCTGACGTACGATTCCTTCGACCGCCACCCATTGGCTGTCCTCGGCACCCGACGCGAGTTGCTCATAACTGACCGCCTGCGCCTTCGGCAGAGGCGTTTTGCCGATCACCTTGATCCGGGGCTCGGCAACCTGTGGGGCAAAATCGGCAAACGAGGTCACTCCCTCGAGGTCAACCAGGTCGCCGGGCTGCAAAGCCGGGTGGGCACCGCCCATTTCGACCCAGATGCCCGCAGACGAGTCCTGAAGAAACAGATCGGAACCCGGATCGTAATAGGTGACCACCGAATGCAAATGGACGGGATAGCCACGCTTCGCCTCGTCAGAAGTCAGCTGACGAATATCCGAGGCGCGGCTGAGCAGTGGAAGGGGCTTGATGGGTGCCTGGAACGGAGATGCGACCGAGGGCAGGACTGGTGAGAAGAGGAGCACCCACAATGAGGCCGAACCCTTCTGCAGAATGCTGCTGTGCCGATCCCAAAGCCTGAGAACGGGTGGAGCGGCTCGGGCGAGGATCGCACCCAATACGCGAGTCGTGTCGAGGACGGATTCCCGCCGCCTCAAGCTACCCCCGGCGCTGATCTCTTCCAGCCGCCCCCAAGACAACCAGATCAGCGAAACGCAACTCGAGCAGAAATACCGATGCCAAGCCTTTCAAGACCAAAGATAGTATTAGTAGCACACTAGTGCCGTATCTAGTCAAACATCGAGTTACGATTCAATGACGGCTCCTGCTTCGGGTACGCGCCCTGCCGGTGATACCATCGCTGTTCGTAAGCAAGGAGGACTCCATTGAATCGAAATTCTTCCGAGCCACCCGGGCAATGCTTGCGAGTTTTCGGCATCATGGTGCTCGCTTTCGGCGCGGTGCTGCAGCCGGCCTTCGCCAGAACCGAACCGGGTTCGGTCTCGTTTTCGCAATCGGCGAGTTCGGTGGCGGCCTACGATTTTCTCGAGGTGACGGTTACGGTCAGCCAACCCGACGTGCGGAATCCGTTTGTTGGCGCCTCGGTTTCCGGGGAATTGAGCGCTGCCGGCGCCGAGCCCCTTTCGGTCGCCGGATTCTGCGACTCGCCGGATGGAAGCATTTACCGGATTCGCTTTATGCCGTCGCGGCCCGGGAGGTATCGCTACACCGTTGCCTATCGGGAGGGTGACTATCGGAGAGAATCGAGGGGCACTTTTGACGTGGTGGACGGCCATCGCAACGGCGTGCTGCGCCTCGATAAGAGTCATCCGTGGCACTTCGTCTGGGAAGGTACGGGCGAACACTACTTCTGGAACGGTACTACTGCGTTCTTCCTGATGGCCTGGACAAACGACGATCAGGTCCGCGCCGTCATCGAACGGCTGCATTCGCTGAAGGTCAACCGCATTCGCTGTCTTCTCGCCGGCCGATGGGCCACAAGCGCCGGGGAACCCATCGTTCCGGAACCGGGATATTCGCCGTGGCTGAATCCCTGGGTGGCGGCGCGGCCCGAATCGACTGACGATCCGGGATTCGATTACACACGCTTCAATGTGGCTTACTACCAGCGATGGGATCGCATGCTGGCCTACGCGCGATCGAAGGACATGGTGATCTCAGTGATCCTCGACTGGAATGACTCCAAGGTACATCCCGCCGCGCTGAGCGAGGATGAGCGCCGGTATTATGCCTATACGGCCGCGCGGCTGGGGGGGTTCAGCAACATCACCTGGGACCTTGGAGACGACATTAGCTCGTTCCGCAGTCTCGCCTGGTCGCACGAGATGGGATCACTGCTGGTGGAGCATCTCGACCCTTATCACCACCTGGCGAGCGACCATCCGGTCGATAACGCGCAGCAGGATCGCACATCGGCGTGGTTCAGTTTCACGTCGTTTCAGGAGTGGACGCGTCCCATCCACGGCTGGATGCTCGATCAGCGCAGGCAGCAGGCGACCACCGGGCGGATCATCCCGCAGACGAACGAGGAATACGGCTACGAGGACCACTACCCGCGCTGGAGCCCGAATTACCCCGGCGGGCAATCGGCCGACGCCGACCGGCGCGCCGCCTGGGAGATTGCAATGGCAGGCGGCTACCAGACCACCGGCGAGACCGCCAAGCGCGGCACCGGCGTCTGGCCCGACACGGGCGGCGGTTGGATAAACGGACGCGGGGACAGCACCATGACCATGCTCGTAGGCTACGCGCACATGGTCGATTTCTTCACCAGCTTCGACTGGTGGCTGACCAACCCGGACGACAGTCTGGTGACGACGGGAGACTACTGCCTCGCTGATCCCGGCAAAACCTATGTTATTTATCTTTCCAAGGGAGGAGCTGTCACCGCCAAGCTGGAGCCGGGAAACTATCGCGCTTCGTGGTTCAATCCGCGCTCCGGAGAGACAACGGCCATCGGCGATGCTGAGGGGCCGCAATGGACGTCGCCGGCGACACCGGATGCCGGCGATTGGGTGGCGTTGTTGCGAAGGAAATGATCCGGGCACATCGTGGGTGCCGGGCTCAGGTTCGATCACATTGCCGGTGGCAATTCCGGCAAGAACACCAGTTCCGATGACTCCGCTAGCGTCAGCACGCGCCCGAAGCCAGGACGGGCCGAGTCGGACAGGTAAGTAATTAAGAATGAATAACCTGATGGCTTTTCGCCGAAAACGGCGTTTAGGCGGCCTTTTTACCTCGTAATCGGCATAAAAGGCGGCAAAATACGCACATGTTTCGACACTAAATCATTTGTTATCAGAAACATAACGGCTTTTTCGAGGTAACTCCAATGCCATCAGCGACCTAACGGCTTTCGTGTCTTCGTTGCGGAATTTCATGCTGATTCTAAAGGACTCTTAGGCTTCGTTGGGGAAAAAACACTTCCCGCCGACGCCCTCTTTACCCGAAAGCGGGTACCTTCCCGGGAAAACCAGCAGGGCTAAGGCGAAAGGTCCTGCGATGAAAGGAATTTAGATTCAGGGTGGCGACCACTTCCCGGTTAGCCGGTTCGGTCGTTGTGGTACGCTTGAGCACGAGCATTTGAGGATTGCCTCGCTGTTAGCCAAGTTATAAATCAGAGAACTCACGCTGTCAAGCGGAAAGTAGCGTTAGAGTCGTGGGCCAGTTTCGAGTTTATTTCGACCACCCCGGCCTCCGACCACTCCTCCTCGGTCGAGGAGGGCGCTGAAACCGAAAGGGTTTCTTCAGCCAGGGGCAGCAACTCGAAATCGAACTGCCCTCCGTCAGCGAGGAGGGGTGGTCAATCTCAGTGACGCTGAGAAGAAAGCTCGCCGGAAGCGCTGAAAAGCTGCGGTCATCTTTCCGGCTCCCCGGAACGGATTGCTTGGTAAGCCAAGTATGTTGTTATCCTAATTAGCGGACTGCCCCCGGGCTCCGGCGCTCCCGGCGAGCTCCATCCAGGAAGCCACTTCGTCCCGGTTGGCGAGATAAAATGCCAGGGCTCCGTGAACCTGTTCCAGGGTCAATGTCGGGTAGCTTCCACCATGCTCTCTACCGGCATTCCCGCGCGGAACCGAGTACCCCAGAGAGTCCAGGGAGACCCGGCTATCTCCAACCACGTACACTTCATCGATCTTCTTCACGTATTCCCTCGCCATGACCGCTGTTGTATCCCAGGGCCAAGCGGACTGTCCACTCGGGTTTGGCCGCCGACAGTGCGCCTCAATGTGGCACGGTCAGGACCGTGCCACAATGAGGCCGGTCACTTTGCCGATCGTAATTCCTGCACGAAGACCAGCTCCGATGATTCCGGCAGCGGCAGCGTGACCGCGAGGCCGGAAGCCATCAGATCACGCCCGCTCCTCAGGCGATCCGGCGCCGCCGAGTGATCCTCGAATTGCAGCCGGTATGAGCGATCGGCACGGAGACCCTGCAGCACGTAAGCGTGGTGCGCCTCGTCCGGTATCGATCCGCGAAAGGCATACACCACCCCTCGTCCCGAAACGCGGTTCCAGTACTCGATGCCATCCCAGTGGACGCCGTCGGGCCGCGGGGAGATGTGATACAAGTCAGCGTCGCGGATGAGTGGCCGCAGACGTTCCTTGTAGAGCGCGAACGCCTGCCGGGCGGCGGCGTGCTGCTCCGGCGTCCAGGTTCGCGTGTCCTGCATCACCGTGCACCAGCCCATCATGCCGCTGCGCAGCGCGTAGAGGAAGTTCGCGATCCGCGGCGCCGGTGTGCGCTCCACGTAGCATTCGAGCATGGCCGCCGGCAGCACGTGACTGGCATCATAGAAGGCGCGACGGTTCGACAGCGGATCGTACGAATCGGTGATTGAGAAATAGTCGGTATGCGCGGCGGTTCCGAAATCCACCATGCGCCCGCCGTCGTTGCACGCCTCCAGCAGAAGCCCGGGATGGCGGCGGCGAAGATCCTCGTACAGGTGGTAGTAGCCTCGGGTTGCGTGGTAACTCACGTCTGTCGAGCATGAGCCGATCAACAGGGGGGCCGGACCGGGTTGAGCGGCGTCGCAAGTGACGTGGGGATGATCACTGCGAAGGCAGCCCTCCGCCACCAGATAACCGTCATGCTCGAGCATATCGAGGTGGTACGAGTTGACCAGGCGATCGAGTTCGCGGGCACACCAGGCGCGGGCTGACGGAGCGCCGATGTCAATCGTCACGCCCTTGAATTCTTCCGGCCTCCAGTCCTGCCCGACGTCGCGCGTAAGCCAGTCGCGGACGCTCGGGTCGTGCACGTTGAGTGCGCCGGGTTCGGTATCAGTTCCCGCCTGCGTCCAGTCCACCCAAAGCCCGAATTTCAAGCCAAGCTGATGAGCATAATCAGCAACAGCCTCGACGCCGTGCGGGAACTTCGTCGAATTCGAATACCAGTCGCCCACGCCCCGGAACCAGCCGGCGTCGAGGTGAAACATCTCGAAGCCAAGCCGCGCCGCGTCGTCGATCATGCCGCGCGCCCGATCTTCATTGATCGCCATGCCGCTGGACCAGGTGTTGTTCACCAGCAGCGGATAATCAGAACGGGTGTGGCCGGACGGGTTCTGGAGGACCCGGCTCACCCAGTGCCGCAGAATGTTGCCGGCGGCGTCCGAGCCCCCGGCAAACGCCCCGAGAAAAACGGCTGGCGCCTTGAACGACTCGCCGGAAGCAAGGCGCGTGCATGCCGGACCCGGCTGCGGATTCAGGCCTGCCTCGCCCGACAATGTAGTGCCTGCGCGCGCCAGCGTCAGGCGAACGCGTCCGCTGAATTCCACGCCGAGATACCAGCCCGCCCGCTGCTCTCCATTCGTCTCGACCAGCATCCACGGAATGATCTCGCGTGCCTGGCCGGGCGCGGTGTCAGGCGCGTAAGTGCTCGAGGTCCCGAGCCAACGGTAATGGGGACCGACCGCATCCTCGTGCTTGCCCTCGTCCGATGGCTTACCCGCGCCCTTCTCGACCCATAATTGACGCAGCCCCGAGCCCGCGGCCCGAGGTTCCATACCCCAGGCGAAGTCGAAGCTATCGGGCACTGGCAATTCAACAGTCCGGTCTTCCAGATTCTTGAGAATCACCGTGTGCTCGATCGGCCCGGCGCGAGCGCGCGCCTCCCAGGACCATTGCAGGCTCAGGTGCGGGGCGGCTGACTCATAGACGATGGTCAGTCGCGCAGGCAAGGCAGTCGTATCGACAGACTTCAGCTTCCAATGGATGAGCTCCCATTCGGCGTTAATACGAACCCTCGGGACCAGGGCTTCAGCGTTCAGGCCGCGCCACGTCATGTCCCCACCGGTCAGAGACACAACTGCGGGCGCCTTTTCGCCAGCTCGAAGAACCAGCGTTGTGTCGGTGGTTGATACGGTAAAGAGGCGATCGGCAATTGCCGAGCCAGCGCATTGCAGGCCCAGAAGGCTGATCAGCGCCGGAGCAGCGATAAGATGGAAAGGCCAGATTACGCGAGCATGCCGGCGAAAAACCATGGCGCTTGTCCATGCCGGGGAACGTGACACATTGGAACCCTGTCATTCTGAGGAGCCGCGGGCGACGAAGAATCTCGGTATTCCTTCCATTTCTAAATACCGAGATGCTTCGCTTGGCTCAGCATGACATGCCCGTTGGGTTGTGTTCCGCGACACTAGCGGATCCGCTCCGAGACCGCGAGACCGTCGCGCAAGGGAATGATCGTGGTAAAGAGCCTCGGCGAGCGGTAGACGAGCCGATTGAATTTCTGGACCGCCGCCGTGTGCACGTCCCCGGGTTTCGCCGGGCGCTGTGCGCGTCCGTGCCAGAGCACGTTATCCGTGATCAATAGTCCCCCAATGCGCAGGCGCGGCACAGCCAGCCGGAATACCTCCGGATACTGGTCCTTGTTCACGTCATTGAAGATGAGATCGAATTCGCCCGGGGTGGAGCGCAACAGGTGGAGCGCATCGCCGGTAAGCAGTTTCACGCGATTGAGCACGCCGCCGCGCTTGAGATAGGCCGTCGCCCGGCGGACGTTGGCAGGGTCGCCATCCGTATAGTACACCGTACCCCTCGTACCCACGGCGCGCGCCAGCCAGAGCGTGGAATAGCCGATAGCCGAGCCCATCTCGAATACCCGTCGCGCTCCCGAAATGCGTGCCAGTTGATAAAGGACGCGGGCGCAGGCGGGCCCCACGATCGGGACGTCGTGCTCGGCCGCGTAGCGCTCCATTTCGCGGGTTACGGCGTCACGCCGGGGCATGAGTGCGTCGAGATATTTCCCGGTTTCGGCCTGGAGGACTTCGCTCATGGGAGACTTGCCTCAACCTGCCAGCTACTTCTTGAACAAATTCTCAAAAGCCTGACGAGGATCATTGGAGGCGCGCACGGTGGATCCCCCCGAACCGGGCGAGGTCTGGCGCTCGATGGTGGTGCGCGGCGCATAGAACCCGCACTCGTTGCGCGCGTCTTTGCGAATCACGCGCACCTGCACGGGACGGCTGCACTCGAAACGCGCGGCGGTGTCAAAGTAAGCGCACTGCTTGCAGCTGTGCAGCTCGAATCCGCAGCGCGGACACCGGCCGTTAGGATCAAAGTCGGCGGGAAGAATCGTTCCGCAACTCCCGCAGCGTGCCACGGTGTGCGCGCCGGGAAAATTGGGCGTACGCGGGCCGTACGTCTCGGGCTTTGGTCCCGGCCGTTGGCCGGCCGGCTTCTCGCGGCGGTCGCGGTCAGAATCCTGGTAGCCGCGCTGGCGGTATTTCCGGTCACTCATAACGTGTACTCGAATCTCGGGCTGGGGGGCCGCATTCTCAGGATTGCGCTTTCAGCCAGGGCCTTACAGGGATATCACCGGGCCTCTTCGGACTGTAAGGCCATGTGATGCGCCGTCCACTGGCGGCGGACTCGTAAGCGGCGTAAATGATCTCCAGGGTCTCGCGTCCGTCTTCTCCGGTCTCCGATGGCGCTTCCTCAGTCTGGATGCACCGGATGAAATGACGCATCTCGTGCGGGAAGCCGTAGATATGGGATTCCTCAAATACCGTAAACGTCCAGCCCCTGGTCTCGCCGGCCTTTTCCACTGCGTAACCGTAACCTCGCGTGCTATAAGTCTCCATGGAACTGCCGCGCAGCAGGTCGCAATAGATGACGCCTTCGGTCCCGTGGAGCTCGATGCTGTCATCCATCCCGCCGGGCTTCGCCCAGCTGTTTTCGATCACCGCAATCCCGCCGCTTTCGAATTCCAGGATCACCACGCTGTTGTCTTCTGCCTGAGTCCGCCGGGTGTGGACGACCCGCTGGCAATGCGCGCTGACGCTCTTCACCTTGGGCTTGCCGTACATCCAGCGGGCCCACTCGATGCCGTGGCAGCCCATGTCCATGATGGCCCCGCCGCCGGAGCGTTCCACGTCGTAGAACCAGTCGGAGTGCGGGCCGGAGTGCTTCTCACCCTGCTTGATCATGTAGAGCGCGCCGACCGCACCTTCCTCGACCAGCTTGCGTGCGCGCACATACTTCGGCGAGAAACAGATGGTTTCCGCGTACCCGAGCAACACCTTGCGCTTGCGGCAGGCTTTCACGATATCGTCCGCGTCGTCCAGCGTGTGCGCGATCGGCTTCTCGAGGATGACGTGCTTGCCCGCCTCGGCTGCCGCCACGACGACGCCGCGGTGCAGGTCGTTAGGAATGCCCACCACCACCGCATCGATGTCTTTGCGGTCCAGAAGCCGGCGGAAGTCAGTCGTGAAGCTCGGGAGCTTCCAGCGGTTCGCGAAAGCCTCAGCGTGGGCCTTATTCGGTGAGCAAACGGCCAGCACCTCCGCTTCCGGAACTTCCTGCAGGGCCTCCGCGTGGATGTTGGAGACAAACGCCGACCCGATAATGCCTACGCGCACCTTCTCCATGGAAACTCCGAGGGTTCAGCTCAGTCCGGCTTGGCCGCCCGACTCACTCTGGGAACGGGCACACTCCCTCCGCTGACAGCCGAGGCCGAGTGCCGAACTACAGTGGATTTGAAGGGTCTCACTTTTTCTTGCTGCGGTCAAAGGACCGGATCTGCTTTACCAGCGCCTGGATGTCGGCGTCGCTCAGTTGGCTGCCGAAAGGCATCATCATCGTGTTCGGCTTGCCGTTCTTGATGATGTCGGCGAGTTGCTTGTCTGTAACCGCAGCCTGCACCTTGGGGTCGGTGAAATCAGGCGTTTTGACGGCGGCATAGCCCTTGCCGTCCGGCCCATGGCACATCGAGCACTTCGACTTGAAAAGTGCGGCCCCGTCAGGCTGGTCTGCGGCCATCGAAAAGGCGGCACAGAGCAGGCAAGCCGCACAAAGTACAATTAGGTGTCTCAGCACAGTCTTCATAAGACTCGTAACCTCGGTTTAGGTGTTCAGGATGCTCGGTCCAAACCGCCACTGCCTGAGTTGATGCCGGTCAGGGAAAGGAAGTCTCCATTTTCCCTCCGAGGCACGGCACTGACGGTTCAATTGGGCGCACGGTACTCCGCTCCGAACCGGTAACCGCCAAAACTGTCCGGGCATACCAGAACCGATCTTGCGAGGCAAAGTCCTGCGCCTGATATCAACTCGGGAATCCATCACGCAGGGTGTCCGGCCGGCCCTAAAACCCTGAGAGAACCCCATGCTACAGGTCGGCGGCACAAAAATCAAGAACTCGCTGCTTTGCTGCTTTGCTTGCTCTCGCTTCGACGTCCCCGGCAGCACTCCACCTTGACAACCGGCGCCCGAACGCTCAGAATCGGCCTTGAAAACGGTGCAGCACAATCTCGCCGCGAAGGGTGACTTTTGGATCGAGATTTCAAGCGCTTGATGGAAGAATTGGGTGAAGCGATTGACGAATCGCTCTCCGAATCCGACCGCATTGCCGAAGTAATGGGCAAGATCAAGGCGTCAGGCTACGATTTGCTGCTGGTTCTCGAAGTCACCATCGGCTACAACAAGCGCGGCGAAACCGACGTCGTTCACCGCCAGAAGATCGGGAAGCGCGCCCGCTTCGAATTCACCAGCGAGGACCAGAAGTTCCTCCGGGCGCTCCAGATCAAACCCGAAGAAGACTTGCCAGAGTAATCCCCTCTCATTGAGCGCAGCACCGGCTTCGATTTTCACCGCCTGAATCTGATTCTTTGATACAAGTCCTTGCGCTGCGGTACAGAATATCAGTCGTTTCGGGTACCAATCAAGAAACACAGCCGGATGCCCCACTGCCGACAACGTCATTTCGGGTATACTTTCGATCACTTGCAGGGCTCGGCTGTCTCCGAGCCGCGGGACAGATGATGGGGGGAATGGAGGAGTCAATGGATCCCAGAGAACCCAAAGCTGTCGGAAATCGTGGAGGCGGTGTTCTGAGCCAAAAACTGGAGAGCAGGCTCGCCATCTATGTGGCTGCCGCGGGCGCGGCCGGCGTCGGAGTCCTGGCTCTTGCTCAGCCGGCCGAAGCGCAGGTCATTTACACCCCGGCGCACGTCACGCTCAGGCCAGGAGGACTCACCTACGATCTGGATGTGGACCACAGTGGAACGCCTGATTTCAGCATCACGGACTTCCAAATCGCGTGCTCAGCGCCGTTGTGCACGGGCGGCTCCGCCGGTTCGCTGCACGTAATTCCGCTAGCTGGCAGCCGGGGCATAAACGCCGTCGAGGTTAAGGGTTCGGCAGTAAATTACCCGCTGGCGCTCAACCGGGGCGCAAGGATCGGCGGTAGCAAGGCCTTCTTTGGATCGTGCGGCCCAGGTTGCTCCGGCGTGTACGAGCTTATGGCGTTTGCCGAGACACGTGCGGACTTCGGTGATTGGGTCAACGTCGTGGACCGTTACCTCGGATTTAGGTTCACCAGCGATGGAGAGGTTCACTACGGATGGGCGCGTTTCAGCGTACAGATATTCGAAAGCAATAAGATCAAGGCACTGCTGACAGGTTACGCTTACGAAGCCACCGCCAATAAGCCCATTATCGCCGGCCAGACTTCGGGCACCGTGCAAAATGAGGAGGACCTCGGGCAGATTCCGGCCCCGCGGCCGTCACTCGGCATCCTCGCACTTGGCGCACAAGGTCTACCCTTGTGGCGAAAGGGCGAGTAAAGCTTGTCGTAGTCTCTGGTCCGCAGCGCGCTTGACAGCAACCGATCAGGCTCCTACGATTTGGCCATGGGGAGCCTGCGACAGCCCGCAGTCGCGGGGCACTTCTATCCTGCCGACAGGCAGACCCTGGAGCGCGACCTCGACTCTTATTTCGATCAAGGCAAGCCTCCCTATCCCGGCGCGTTGAGTTGCCTGGTCCCTCACGCCGGCTACATGTATTCCGGGCACGTGGCGGGCGCGGTCTACGGCAGGCTGGCGCCGCAGCCTTGCTACGTCGTGATGGGGCCCAATCACCGCGGCTACGGCGAATCGCTCGCCATCATGTCGGCCGGCGCGTGGTTGACCCCTCTCGGCCAGGTCCCCCTCGATTCCACACTGGCGCGCGCGCTACAGGAGCGCTGTCCGGCGCTCGTCGAAGACGCCAAGGCCCACTCGGTGGAGCACTCGCTTGAGGTGCATATCCCGTTTTTGCAGCGCTCGGCCCGCGATTTCACGCTGGTTCCGATCGCTCTTGGCACCGACGATTTTGATTCATTGGAGAGCTTGGGACACGCCTTGGCTGCGGCTTTGCGGAGTTCCCCCCATCCTGTTTTCATCGTCGCTTCGAGCGACATGAATCACTACGAACCAGACGGCATCACTCGCGTCAAGGATCGCAAGGCGATCGACCGTATTCTGGAACTCGACGCTGCCGGACTTTATGAGACTGTCTTCCGGGAGCGGATCTCGATGTGCGGTTTTGCGGCGGCGACGACCATGCTGGTGGCGGCGCGCGATCTCGGTGCCACGCGCGCCGAACTGGTCAAGTACGCCACGTCCGCGGACGCCGGTGGGCCACGAGATGCTGTTGTCGGCTATGCGGGAATCGTTGTGACGCTTTGAACCAGGCCGGAAGGGCCCGGGCTTGGGAAAGGAAGCTCCAGGAACGAAGGGCGCGCCAATTCCCATCCGGCGCGCCCTCGGTTCAGGCTTATCGATCGATTAGTGGTGCCCGCCGCCGCCGCCACCACCTCCACCGCTAGCGTGGCCGCCGCCGCCCCCACCGATACTGCTGCCGCCGCCGCTGAGGCCTCCGCCATGCGACCCGCCAGCGCTGAAGCCGCCCCGAGAACCGCCAGCCGTGATACCCCCACCACGCGACGCGCCGCCGGCCGGGGAAGCTCCGCCCCGTGAGAACGAACCGTATCCAGCTCCACCGCGGATTGGAGCGCCGCCAGCGAAGCCGCCGGAACGGGATCCGAGACCCCAGGCGGCGCCGGTGGTGCTGCGCACGGAGGCCGGAGGCGATGCAAAGGTGGTCGTGGGCGCGCGATGTGCCCATTCGCCGCCGTGCTGAAAGATCCCGGTCAGGCGGTCGAGTGCCGGAGCCGCGCGCGTCGCTGCCGGATGTCCTTCAATCAGGCTGCGCTGCGCCGAGGACATTCTCGCCGGGCTGCCCGGCAACTCGGCCAGCAGGCTGGGCGCTATCCCCGGAGACTTGAGTGCGACCGCCTGGCCGGGATTCACGTTCATTAACTGGCGCGGCTGAATGGGGCCGCCCCGCTGGAAGGTAGTGACGTTCACCGCGTTCAGACATCCATTCGGACACCCTTGCGGCGGCTTGGGCAGGAGGCCGCCACCCAGCCCCGAACCACCCGGACGCCTGCCTGGTGTTTGCGGAGCCCAGCCGATCCATCCCGGTCCCGAGTACCAGTTGACGATTCCGGGACTGAATGCCCAGGTGGCGCCCGGGAACCAGGCCCAACCGAACATCGCATCGTACATCCATCCGCCCCAGTGATAAGGCAGCCAGCCCCACGGCTCGTAGCCGATCCAGGTGTAGCCGAATCCGGGGTACCACGACCATTGACCCAGGCTGAACGGCGACCACGCGCCCCAGGAATCAGGCACCCAACCGTAGCCGTAGCCGTTGAAATAGGACCAGGTGCCGTACTGATTCAGATCACTCCAGCCGTAGGCCGGCGCGTCCGCTGGAAGGCCGCCAGGCGGTGCCGCGGCGGCCGTGCTCTCCTGCTGATCGCGCTCTGCGACCCAGTCGTCCCAATCGTCGCGCTCAATGCCGGAGCCCATATTGAACGCTTCCTCGGTGCCCGACGCGATCTCCAGAGTTTCGTTCTTGGCCACCGTGGTATTGCCCTCGGAACTCGCAACTTCTACCGCTCCCTTGAAGACTTCGAGCCGAACGCGGCCGCGATCCATATCCACCCGGAACTCGGCCTTGCGCTCCGGGTTGAAGGTGGCATCGCCGGAACGCACCTCGAAGCTGCTGACGCTTTGGGGGCGCACCTCAAATGTGCCGTATCCCTGATCGAGCGTGAGCCGATTCAACTCGTCGCCGGAATCGGTAAGCGCCAGCTGATCGAACTTCACCAGCGACAGTTCGCCCACACGCGCGGTCGAGCCGTTTTCGAATTCCACTTCGGCGAAACTGTTCTTGTCCGTCGAAAGCTGGAATCCCTGCTCGATCGGCGTGTTGACGGCGGCCGCGGCCCAGTCGACCGAGGCCGGACGCAGCAGCGTGACCTTACCCTCCACAAAGCTCAGGCGCACGATTCGCGCGTGCGAATACTCCTCGGGCGCGTCTTGCGCCGGGAGCGGATTCACGATTGCAAAAGCTGAGAAGAAAATTGCAGATGCCAGGATCATCCGGCGCGGAGTGGCTTTCATGGTCCCACCTCTGAGTGATGGTTGTGCCATCGCTCTCACCCCCATTCTACTACCTTAGACGCAAAATAATGGAACGCGGCTACGGCCATACCCGCCCGAGTAATTGCTTTCGCAACACTCCCGCTCCCTGGCAGGGCGCGCCCCGATTCAGGAGAATGAGGGATCAGCTCTCCCGGCCGCGTCCCAGGGCTGACCCTATAGACGGAGGCCCTCTCCTGGACTCACCCTACAGACAGAGCCCACCTCCTGAATTCTCCCTATAAGCGGCGCCCCCCTCCTGGACAGGAGGAGCCGGGGGTGGTCGAACCCTTCGACTGTGCCGGCGTGCCGGTCGAGACTCGCTTTCTCCGGCGGGGCTACTGCTCGTGGTTGACGGTCTTGAGGATATCCTGCGCGCGCACCTGGGCGATGTGGAGTAGGCGGGGATTGTTGGCGATCTCTTCGAGTTCCGGCACCATCAGCTCAGGGTCCGCAAGGGCATTGTGCCGCAGATCAATCTGAATCTGCAGCAACTCCCGGGGCAGGCTCAGCGGATCGTACTTAACCTGATACCGGAGCGCGTCCAGGTGTTCTTCGACGCCGGCGATGCGCTCGAAGAGGTCCGTGAGATCGCGCGCCGTCGCCTTGGTGGTGTAGTTGAAGTTGACCTCGTTTTTTTGGGAGCCTTGCTCGTACGTGAAGGTCTTGCGGCCCAGGTCAGCGACTTTTTTGTGGCTTTCCAGCGGAACGCGGAAATCGTCAAGCGCCGTCGCCAGCGCGAAGATCTGCTCCGTGGTTGCCGCCGACAACTTCAGGGCGCGCGGCTGCTGCGCCTCCTTCAGCTGGCGCCCTACATACGTGCCGGAGCCGTCCGAGTTCACGGTTACGGCGAGGTACTCCGGAATGCTTCCGGGAAGAGTGCGGGTGTAGGTGATGCGGGCCGTCGAGCCCACGTTCGCCGGGTCTCGAGCGGACGATTGAACGGCATTCTGAACCGCGCCACGGCCCGGCGCAGCCGAAGAAGCCACCGCAAGACACAGCAACTCCACCCAGGGCAGCGCCAGCACGGCCGCGGTCCGGCCCAGCTTTCCGCCGGCGCCGCTCACCGGCAGCGGTTTCTTCTTTAACCCCGGGAGCCTTGCCGTGTCCCCCTCGCGGCCGGCCGGCCCGGACACGGATGGAATCGGCATTTTACTTGGCTTCGGCGAGTGCGTGCATCTCCGCCTCTTCGATGTCGAAATTGGCGTAGACGTGCTGCACGTCGTCGTGATCTTCAAGCTCTTCCATCAGGCGCAGCATCTGCCCGGCTTCCTTGCCGCTCAGCTTCACGTAATTCTGCGGGATCATGGAGACTTCGGCGGCAGCCGGCGTGATGCCCGCCGACTTCAGCTTCTCCACCACCTGGTGAAACTCCGCCGGCGGGCTGAAGACTTCCCAATTGGGGCCGTCCTCCTGCATGTCTTCGGCGCCCGCCTCGGTGACGAGCTCGAGCAGCTTGCCCTCGTCCGCCTTGTCTTTCTCCACCACCACGTAGCCCCGCTTGCTGAACATCCAGGCCACGCAGCCATTCGACCCGAGATTCCCGCCGTGCTTGCCGAGAATGTGGCGGATTTCGGAGATCGTCCGGTTCTTGTTGTCGGTGGTGATCTCGATGATCAGCGCCACCCCGCCCGGACCGTAGCCTTCATAAATGGCCTCTTCGTAAGTCGCACCCGGCAACTCCCCGGTGCCCTTCTGGATGGCCCGCTTGATGTTGTCCGCCGGCATGTTCTCGGCCTTGGCCGCGGCAATGGCGGTCCGCAGGCGCGGATTCGAGTCCGGATCGCCGCCATTGCGGGCGGCGATGCTGATTTCCTTGATCAGCTTGGTAAAGATCTTGCCGCGTTTGGCGTCGAGCGCGCCCTTCTTGTGCTTGATTGTGGCCCATTTGGAATGGCCTGACATAACCGTAACCCCTTCACGCGAGACGCGCCCCGGGGCGCACTCGCCGCCCCAAAATCGCGTTTCTCCACTGTCGCTAATTGACAATACTAACATACCTGCGGCGCGCCCGGTCCCGCCGGCATCAAGGTGGATCAGAGAGCGCGAATCGTAGGTGTAAGCGCAGTGCCTGGGAAATGCCGAAATGTTCCCGAGCGCCGTAGCGCCGGGCTTCAGCCCGAACAGGCCGGCCTGAAGGCCCGCTCCAGGTACGATCGGGGAAGCGGCCTGCCCGCCTCCAAGGCTGGTTCACTCGAGTCTCAAAGCCTCGTGGGGGTCCACCGAAGCGGTGCGCCGGGCGGGCAAGTAGCTGGCGAGCAGGGCGGTGACAATGAGCCCGGCGGACGCTGCAAGGTACGTCACCGGGTCGACCGCGGTCACCTTGAAGAGCAGCGAGGCCATCAGGCGCATTAAGGCGAAGGCCGCGGCCAGTCCGCAGGCGATGCCGGCGCCGGCGAGCATCAGTGCTTGGCCGGATTTCCGGCCTTTCTCGAGCCTGTCATTTGCAGCGCGGGCATCCAGGCAGCGTCTATTTTCGAGGCAGCGGCAACAGGCCGGGGCTTGAGTTTGGCCGAACCTGTGGCATACTAAGGGACAAGAGCACTCCGATGTCGGAGCTGTTGAGCCTCGCCTACCCTCTTTCCGGACCATCGCTTGAGAGATTAGGTCGTGGCCTGCAAAGCTGCCCCAGGTCATTTCACTTAACCAGTTCAGAATCAGAGACGTACGCTGGGAATCGCTCGCGCCAATGCGGTAATCGGCACGGCACTCCGCTACGTAATAATTGCACAAAGCCGTTAAACCCATTTGATTCAATAGCCACGGTCCAGAAAACGCAAAAAACATCCACAACCCGAAAGCCGGAATGTCACATGGAATCAATAAGATATGCCAAAAAAGGGGCTAGACCGAAAGCCGGAATGTCCTTTAGAATCGGTAAAACGGGGGCTACATCGATGGCACCAAAGACGCTCTTTTTTGAAATATGCCTGAATTCATATGCCGTAAGAAGTGACTGAAAAAGGTTCGACTCCAAGCTGGACCGTCAGCGGCGCCGGCGTTCCGCCCGCGTCAGGCAGGGGGTGGTCGAAGCCCTAAAGGCCCTACGTCGAAATGAGGGCACTGCCCGGCGCCGTGACGTGCGTGCCTGTCTCGGACCGCCTGTGTTATGCTGGCGCTGCAAACGGAAAACGAGCGGCCTAAGAATTGCTGGATAAGACTATCTCGCACTATCGGATCGCGCAGAAGCTCGGCAGCGGGGGCATGGGTGTGGTGTATCGCGCCGCGGATCTCTCCCTCGGCCGCGACGTAGCCCTGAAGTTCCTGCCCGAATCCGTGGCCGCTGACCCGCAGGCCACCGAGCGCTTCCGCCGCGAAGCGCGTGCCGCCGCGGCCCTCAATCATCCCAACATCTGCGGCATCTACGAGATCGACGAATTCGAAGGCCGGCCATTCATCGCCATGGAACTGCTGGAAGGGCAGACCCTGCGCGAAAGAATCGTCTTGGGAGTTGGCCACTCGCCGCCGCGGGCGCGCCCCCCTGCGACGCACGGCGCACAGAAAGGCATCCCCCTCGAAATCCACGATTTGCTCGACATTGCCGTCCAGATGGCCGACGCTCTCGAAGCGGCCCACGCCAAAGGGATCATCCATCGCGACGTCAAGCCGGGAAATATCTTCATCGCCACCGGTGGACACACCCCGCAGGTGAAAATCCTGGATTTCGGCCTTGCCAAGCTGACCGTCGCGCAAGTCCAGCGCTCCCGCGTGGCCGCGGGCGGCGCAGACGGAAGCACCCACGACACGCCCGCCGAAGACACACCGCAGGATTCCCCCACTCAATCCCTGTTCCCCGATGACCTTACGAGTCCCGGTGCAAGCGTAGGCACCGTTTCTTACATGTCTCCGGAGCAGGCCCGCGGCGAGGAACTCGACCCCCGCACGGACCTTTTCAGCTTCGGCGCGGTGCTCTACGAGATGGCCACCGGGCGGCAGGCGTTTTACGGGGCGACCACGGCCCTGATCCATGACGCCATCCTGAATCGGTCGCCCGCGCCGGCCACGACCGTCAATCCTCTGGTACCGCTCCGGCTGGAAGAGGTCATCGATAAGGCGCTGGAGAAGGACCGCGAAGTGCGCTATCAGCACGCGTCCGACATGGGAGCCGATCTGAAGCGGCTGAGGCGCGATCTTGAGTCCGGGCGGGCGCCCACGCTGCTGACGATTGCAGAAAGAGACGCGTTCACGGCGCCCGTCCGGCGGGCGGACCAGCAGGAGGATCCGCGGGAGAAGAAGAAGCGGCCGCTCGGGCCCATCGCCGCCTTACTGGTTTTCGCGGTGGCGCTGGCGTACTGGCTTTCCCGCCCGGCGCCGCCGCCCAGGGTGCTCGGCTACACCCAGCTCACCCATAACGCCGAGGCGAAAGTGAACGTCTCCTTCTCGCCCCCGCGGATCGTCACCGACGGAAGCCGGCTGTACTTCCTGAAAACCGTCGCTGGGCGCTCGGCCATCGCCGAGGTTTCCACCACGGGCGGCGACGTGGCGCTGTTGCCGACGCAGTTTCCCAACGTCGCCCTCTGGGACATCTCGCCGGACCATTCGCAACTGCTCGTCTCAGGCTCCATCAGCGATCTCAACCGCGAGAATCCGCTTTGGATCGTGCCCCTGCCCGCGGGTACTCCGCGGCGATTTGACGACGTGACCGGACACGACGCTTCGTGGTCTCCGGACCAGCGACGGATCGTTTACGCGCGCGGGACCGGGCTGTTCCTGGCTCAAAACGACGGCGCCAGCCCGCGGAAGCTGGCGACCGTGCCGGGCGTCCTCTGGTGGCCGCGATGGTCGCCTGATGGCGGGAAGATCCGCTTCACGGTTGTCGACGAGGCCGGCACCAGTTCCCTCTGGGAGGTCGGCAGCGACGGAAGCAACCTCCACCGGCTGCTCGAGGGCTGGAACAAACCGGCCGCGGAATGTTGCGGCAGCTGGACCCCCGACGGGCACTACTACCTTTTCCAGTCCACGCGCGATGGCACCACCGGCATCTGGGCCCTGCGCGAAACGCGCGGCATCTTCAGCAGAGGATCCGGGTTGCCGGTCGAATTGACGGCCGGTCCCATCCATTACCTGTCGCCCGTGCCGAGCCTGGATGGCAAGGAACTCTTCGTCATCGGCGACCAGCCCAAAGGCGAGCTCACCCGGTATGACGCGAAGATCGCCCGGTTCGTGCCTTTCCTCTCGAGCATCTCGGCCCAGGGGGTGAGTTTTTCGAAGGATGGCCAGTGGGTAGCCTACTCAACTTATCCTGAGACTACGCTGTGGAGGAGCCGGGTCGACGGCAGCGACAGGCTGCAGCTGACCTCGCCTCCCCTGGTAACCCACCAGGCCTACTGGTCGCCCGACGGAAAGAACGTGGCCTTCATGGGCGCCGAGCCCGGGAAGCGCTGGCAGGTATACGTGGTCTCCGCGGATGGCGGCGACCCGCGCGTGGTGACGCCCGGGGACCGCAATCACGGCGATCCCAGCTGGTCGCCCGACGGAAATTCGCTGGCCTTCGGCGCCCTGCCCTACTTCGAGCCCGACAACGCCGGCGGCGTCTTCATCCGCGATCTGAAGTCCGGCAAGATTTCGAAACTCCCCGGCTCCGAGCACATGTTCGCACCTCACTGGTCGCCCGACGGCCGGTTCATTGACGCGCAGATCGCCAACAGCCAGGAACAGAGGCTCTTTGACCTGCAGACGCAGAAGTGGCAGGAGCTGACCAGCGGCATCTACGTCGGGTATCCGAACTGGTCGCACGACGGAAAGTACATCTATTTCGATTCCGAGATAGGAGATAGATCCGGTTTTTATCGTGTGCGCATCAGCGATCGCAAGGTGGAACAGCTGGTGGGTTTCGAGAATGTCCGGCGCGTGGTCGGAACCTTCGGTTCCTGGGGCGGGCTCGCACCCGACGATTCGCCGCTGCTGCTGCGCGACACGAGCACGCAGGAGATCTACGCGCTCAACGTCGACGTGCGCTAACGGAGCGCGGCATGGGCGCGCGGCATCCTGCCCGCACCAGACCAGGGCAGCGCGGATTTTGCCCGTAACGCTCGGAACCCCGGACCGCCGCTCGCGCATCTTCTTAAGAGCACCGAGAGCGGGCCCAATGGCCGCGCTCCCGGCTTAAGGAGCCCTCCTCATGTCACTGCGACCCGTCAAGCGTCTCGTGAGATCCAAGCCCACCCTGGAGGGCGCAGGCGTGCACTTGCGCCGCGCGTTCGGCTTCGGCAACACCTCCGACTTCGATCCTTTCCTGCTTCTCGACGATTTTCGCAACGACGTCCCCGAGGATTACCTGGCGGGATTCCCCTGGCATCCGCATCGCGGAATCGAGACCGTGACCTACGTTCTCGCCGGCACGGTGGAGCACGGCGACAGCATGGGCAATCGCGGCAGCATCGCTGCCGGCGACGTGCAGTGGATGACCGCAGGGAGCGGCATCATCCACCAGGAAATGCCCAAGGGCGATACCGCGGGCCGCATGCACGGTTTTCAGCTCTGGGCGAACCTGCCGTCAAGCCTCAAAATGACTCCGCCGCGCTACCAGGAGGTCAAGAGTACGGAAGTCCCCGAGGTCACCGACGACGACGGCACCCACGTGCGCGTGGTCTGCGGCAGCTTCTGGGGCAAGAAAGGTCCGGTCGACGGCATCGCGGCCGATCCGGTCTATCTCGATGTCTCGGTGCCGCCCGGCCGCAGGAAATCTCTGCCTGTCGAGACCACGCGTCATGCTTTCGCTTACGTGTTCGCCGGTAACGGAAAATTCTGCAACGCCTCGGGTCCGCTGGCGGTCCCCACAGAACCGGTCGGATGGCTCGACACCACGCCGCCGGCCGAGGCCGACAACCGGTCGCTGGTCCTCTTTGACCGCGGCGATGAGTTGATGGTGCAGGCGGGCGACGACGGCATCCGCTTCCTGCTCATCTCAGGCCAGCCGCTCGAGGAACCCGTGGCCTGGTACGGACCGATCGTGATGAATACCCAGGAGCAGCTCCGGCAGGCGTTTCAGGAATTGGAACAGGGAACGTTTCTAAAGGGCAGTGGCAAGTGACAAGATCCAGTTGGCCGGTGACGAGTGACAGGCGATTGTGTCATTGAACCAATGATCCAATGGCTCGATCACCGGTTGCCTCGAACCGCCTGTCACTCATAGCGAAGGGCCTCCATGGGATCGACCTTCGTCGCCCGCCGCGCGGGGATGTAGGTGGCGGCAAGTGCAGCCAGGGCGAGGATTGCCGCGACGCCGGTCAGCGTCAGCGGATCTGTGGCTGCGGTCCCGAACAGCAGATTGTGTATCAGAGAGGCTGCTCCCACGGAGCACAGCAGGCCGATTACGATTCCGGTTGCGGCCAGCCGCACGGCCTCACCGAGAACGAGGCGGTAGACCGCACCGCGCTCCGCACCCAGAGCCATCCGGACGCCGATTTCGCGAGTGCGCTGGCTGACGGAGTAAGCGATAACGCCGTAGAGTCCGATCACGCCCAGCAGCAACGCCACGGCGGCGAAGCCTCCCACCAGGAAGGCCGAGGAGCGGTGCAGATAAGCGGAGGAGGAGTCATGGATTCTCTGCTCCATGCTGGCTTCATTGAGGGTGCCGAGTCCCGGGTCGGCCTGATGAATAACGGCATCGAGCTCCGGCAGCACCGGATCGGGCGCTTGCGACGTCCGGGCAACCACGGAAAAATAGGAATCAGGACTTTGATTGATCGGAAGATACTCGGTGGGCCAGGTGTCGGAATCAAGCGCCGCCTCGTGAACGTCGTCGACCACACCGACGATTTCCTTGATGGACGTGGGCGTCAGTGCGCCGTCACCGATCTTCTGACCGATGGGGTCCTGGCCTGGAAAGTACTTCCTCGCCAGAGCCTGATTAATGATCACGACTTTGGGCTTTGACGAATCCTCGGCGTCGGTAAAGTAGCGCCCGCGCTCCAGCCGCGCCTGCAAGGTCTTGAAGTAATCCGCGCTGACGTCGCGCTCATTCACCTCGTTGTGCTCTCCGTTGTAGGGCCGGCCGACAAAGCGGATCCAATCGGTGTTGCCGTTGAAGCTCACCGGCAATTGCATGGCGATGGCGGCGCATTTCACGCCGGGCAGGCCCAAGACGCGCCTCACAATCTCGCGTCCGAGCGCCACCTTCTGCTCGTCCTTTTCATACCCGACCTGCGGCAGAGCCACGTCCACCGTCGCCAGGTGGTCGGGCTCGAACCCGAGGCCCACATGCAGGAGACGATAGAGACTCCTGCTAAGCAGGCCGCCTCCTGCCAGCAGCACCATCGCGATCGCCAGCTCTGCCACAACCAGATTCGAGCCGAAGCGCCGCCACAGGATTCCGCTCGAGCCGCGGCCGCCCTCGGTGAGTCCTTCCTGCAGGCGCGATCCCGAAAGGCGCAGGCTTGGAGTCAGGGTAAACAGGACAGCGGATGCGCACGAAGCGGTGCACGCAAATGCCGTCACGTGCGCGTTCAAGCTCAGGCCGCGCAGGAACGGCACGTAGCCGATCATGTCGACGGGAATCAATCCAGTGAGAAGCCGCATCAGCCACCCGGCCGAGATGAGGCCGAGCGACCCGCCAAACGCAGCGAGCACGAGGCCCTCGGTTGCAAATTGACGCACCAGCCTCGACCCTGATGCTCCGAGCGCCCGGCGCACAGCGATCTCGCGCCGGCGGCCTTCGGAACGCACCAGCAGCAGGCTGGTGACGTTGACGCAGGCGATCAGGAGCAGCAGTCCGGCTCCGGCAAACAGCAGCAGGATGATCGGCGTGACTTGTCCAACGATGACCTCGGAAAGGGGTAGCACGCTTGCGCCCTGGCCGCGATTGGAACCCGGATACTCCTTCTCGAGCGCTTTCGCGATCGACTTCATGTCGGCCAGAGCCGCCCGGACCGAGATGCCATTCTTCAGCCGCGCTATTCCATCCAGATCGTGGCAGCTTCTCCTCCGCGCACATTCGCCGTCGGAGGTCCGCAGCGTCGTCCAGAGCTCTGCCGGGCCCATGGGTGCGAACTCGAAGTCCCGCGGCAGCACTCCAACAATCGTGTGCGGAATGCCGCTCAAGGAAACCGTCTCGCCGATCGCATTTTTCCTTCCGCCGAACCACTTCTGCCAGGCTGCGTAGGTGAGGATCACCGTTTGAGGCGAAGAGGGCGAGTCCTCTCCGGGATAGAAATCGCGCCCGAGCGCCGGAGCAATGCCCAAAGTGTGGAAAAAACCGGCACTGACCCTTGCCCCGTGCACGGGCTGCGTCCCCGCAGGAGTCCTCAGCAGGTAGCCTGTTCCTGTGAACACGTCGAGCGAGGTGAGGACCGTGTTCAGCCTTTTCCAGTCGAGATAGTCGGGATAGGAAAGATTGGCGCGCGGAAAAAGCGCCACGCTCTCCGTGACTTCGACCAGTCGCGTTGGATTCGTATAAGGCAGCGGCTTGATGAGGGCAGCATCGACGAAGGCGAAGATGCCGGCGCTGGCGCATACTCCCAGGGCCAGCACGAGGACAGCCGCGACCGCAAAACCTGTGTTCTTGCGCAGCGCTCGCACGGCATAACGGATGTCCTGTCCGAGCGCCTCCAGCCACGGCAACCCGTGCAGATCTCGGTTGGTCTCGCGAAGCTGCGTTGCGCCTCCCAGCCGCACTCGCGCGGCACGGCGAGCCTCTTCCGGCGTCATGCCACGGCGGATATTCTCATTGGTGAGCAAATCGAGATGCGCGTCGAGCTCCTGCTCGAAGTCCCGATCAACGCGGCCTCGAGAAACTGATCCGCGAATCTTCGAAATCTTCACGTTCAGCCAGTTGAACATGCAAAGTCCTTCCTCAATCACTCAATCGCCAATCCCTCGATCACCCGATGACCTCACTCATTCGAAAATCCCGTCATGCCGGTTGAGCCAGAGGCTCAAGGGTCACCTTATGCCCGAGTCGTTCCAAGCGG
>DASYZG010000050.1:0-32194 GCA_035946575.1 Terriglobia bacterium
AAAACGAAGCTGACAAGTTGTTGATAAATAAGGAAAATGGTTCAAAAAGGGGGCAAAAACGAACCTAAACGAAGCTGAGAATCGCCACCGCAACTCCTTTAGAATTCTAATCGAAAGGCGTTGCAAACAAAACGAAGCTAAACTTAGGGGGGGCCAACGACGATGGACGATCCTGACCTCATTGTGAATCCTCCGCAGCCGGAAGAGGTGCCGGCCCAGCCGGCGTCAAGCCCCATTCACGGCGTCTTTCTCGGACCTGATGGACTGCGAGCCGGATGGCGTCTGCTGGTGTTTGTCGTTCTTACGCTGCTCATGGCGTTCGGCCTGGTGGTGCTCGCAGGGCCGCTGGTCCGCAGGCTTCACCCTCCGGGTGTCCTGACAGGGGAAGGAATCGGATTCATCGCCGCGCTGGCCGCGTCGCTGGTGATGGGGCGGCTCATCGAGCGGCGCTCGCTCGCCGACTACGGCCTGCCGCGTCGAGGCGCCTTTGGGCGGCAGTTCTGGGCCGGTCTCCTGTGGGGGTTCCTGGCGCTGACCGCGCTGCTGGTCCTGATTCACCTGGATCACGGGTTCGACTTCGGCACCCTGGCTTTGGCAGGCGCCGGAATCGGGAAATACGCCGCCCTGTGGGGCATCACCTTCCTGCTGGTTGGCTTCTTTGAAGAATACTTCTTTCGCGGCTACGCGCTGGCGACTCTTGCGACGGGGATGGGCTTCTGGCCTTCGGCTGTTGTGCTCTCGCTCGTGTTCGGGTCGGTGCACCTGAACAATTCGGGTGAAGACTGGGCTGGAGCGCTGTGCGCCGGGCTGATCGGACTCTTTTTTTGCCTCACGCTGCGCCGCACGGGCAGCCTCTGGTTCGCTATCGGATTGCATGCCGGCTGGGACTTCTCCGAGAGCTTTCTCTACTCGGTGCCGGACAGCGGCGCCATGGTGCCCGGGCACCTCCTGAACTCGTCGTTTCACGGCCCGCGCTGGCTGACCGGCGGCAGCGTGGGGCCGGAGGGCAGCGCGCTGGTTTTCCTCATCATTTTGATTATGTTTATTGTATTCAATCATTTCTACCGGGAGGTGCGATTCCCGTTAACCGCTGGTAAATACGCGGAGCACCAAAAGCCGATCAACAACGGTGCTCCATCGTGATGACATGCGTTTTCGCTTGACACAATGCGGGTCCGGCGCTAGTCTGACCTCATCAGCAGGCAGATCGTTAGCCGGGGGGATTATGCACTTTGCGGTAGGCGATAAGGTTGTCTATCCGAATCAGGGTGTAGGAACCGTCGAGCAGATCTCGCATCGCAATTTGACCGGTCAGTCCGAAATGTTCTACATGCTCAAGCTCAATTCCAACGGGCTGCGGGTCATGGTGCCCACCAGCAACGTGGAGCACCTGGGCTTGCGGCGCGTGGCCAGGCTGCGGGAGATTTCGGCGGTCTTTGAGTATCTCGACTCCGGGGGGCCGAAAAGCGCGCACGACTGGAAAGACCGGTTCAAGGAAAACTCCGAAAAGATGCGCAGCGGGTCCCTGCTGGAGGTGGCGGAGGTCTTCAAGACTCTGCTGATTCTGAGCCAGGCAAAGCCGCTGTCCTTCCGGGAAAAGCGCATGTTCGACCGGGCCTGGGTGCTGCTGGTGGACGAGATTTCGATCGCCCGCGGCTGGCCCCGGGAGCTGGCCGAGAGCCAGCTCGTTAAGAGCCTCAGCAAATCGAACCTGCGGATGTCGCTGCCCAGCTAGCCCGGGCCGTCTCCCGGATCAGGATCTTTCCACCCCCGCCCTCCGGGCGGGGTTCTCCTCTGAGAATGTAGCCTCTGCATCTAGCCCATAGTCGGCCGGAAGGTTGACCGTAAAGGTCGATCCGCGTCCCGGCTCGCTCCGGCATTCGATCGAGCCGCCCTGGCACTGCACGATCGCCTCGGCGATGGCCAGGCCGAGTCCTCCGCTGTGGCTCTCGTCCGCTCCCACGCGCGCGACGCGGAAGAATCGTTGAAAGATCTGGGGAATATGTTCGGGGGCGATGCCCGGACCCTGATCGCTGAAGCTCGCCCGCAGGGTTCCATCCTGCTTCTCGAGACGCACCGTGATGGCGCTCGACTCCGGCGAATACTTGAGGGCGTTGTCGAGGAAGATCAGGAAAAGCTGCCGCAGGAACACTTCGTCTCCGCGATACGGCACATCAGAGACCAGATCGCGCTCCAGCCTGATTCCCCGCGCCTCGGCGAGCGGCGTCACCAGCAGGCAGCTCTCCTCGAGCACTTCGTCCAGATAGAGCGGGTCGCGAGCCAGCCGAAGCTGCCCCGCGTCGGCCATCGACAGCGTGAACAGCCCGTCGACCATGCGGCTGAGCTGCGAGAGTTCGTCTTCGAGCAGCCGCAGCGTGTTCCGGTAAGACTCCGGGCTGCGCGGTTCCGCGAGCGCCAGCTCGGTTTCGCCGTGCAAGACCGTGAGCGGCGTGCGCAGCTGGTGCGAGGCATCGGTCACGAACTGGCGCAACTGGGCGAGCGCCGCTTCCACGCGTTCCGCCAGGCGATTGAAGGTCTGCGCCAGGCGGCCGATCTCGTCGGACCGCCTTCCGGCGGGCAAGGGTGACCAGAGCGGTTTGCCGCCGGTCGAGCCCGCCGACGTCACTCGTTCGGCCATGTCGGCCGCGCGCTCGGTGAGCTCGGCGAGGGGCCGCAGGCTGCGGCCGACATACCAGGCGGAGAGCAGGGCAGTCAACAGCAGGCTGAGCGGAAGAAACAGCAGGATGCCGTCGCGATACAGATCGAGCACCTCTTCCACGCGCTGCGTCGACATTGCGATGGCCAGGAGCCGGGTGTCGGCTCCTTCGGCAAAAGGAACCAGCACCAGCCGCAGTCTTCCGTAGCGCCGGTCGTACAGATTGCGATACTGGTTGTGCCTGGGATCGATGGGTTGCGGACCGATATTGAGCGGGCCGCTTCCCAGATTCTTCGAACGCTGAAGCACGCGGCCTGCGGGGTCCAGGAGTTCGAAGTACTGCCGGGGAATGTTGAGCTCGTTTACGTCCTGCTCGCCCGGATCTCCGGCCAGATCGGCCGTCACCGGCCCGGCCGTTTCCACCAATTCCTTGTCGAGTTGAGCGCGGACCTGGTGCTGGAGCAGCGCGTAGGAAGCCAGACCGCACACCGCCAGCAACACGCCCACTGCGGCGGCGAACAGCAGCATCATGCGGGACCGGAAGGAGAGCGCGCGCCTCATTCTTCCCGTCCCAGGCGGTAGCCGACGCCGCGCACGGTGTGGATCAGCTTGGCGGGATGGTCGTGATCGATCTTCTGGCGCAGCCGGTTGATGTAAACCTCGACCAGGTTTGTGCCGCTGTCGAAGTGCGCGTCCCAGATGTGCTCGACGATTTCCGTGCGGGGCACAATCTCGGGAGCGCGCAAAAGCAGCAGCTCGAGCAGGGCGAATTCCTTCGAGGTGAGCGGCACGTTCACGCCGCCGCGCTGAGCCCGGCGGCGGTGGCGGTCCAGCTCCAGGTCCCCGGAACGCAGCGTGGCGTCGCTCCTTTTCAATCCACGGCGCACCAGCGCCCTTACCCGGGCCAGCAGCTCGGCGATGGCAAAGGGCTTGGTCAGGTAGTCGTCGGCGCCGGCGTCCAGGCCCTCGACGCGCTGCTCCACCAGGCTCCGGGCCGTCAGCATCAGGACGGGAGAGTGCACGCCGCGGCGGCGCAATTGGCGGCAGACTGCCAGGCCGTCCATGTCCGGCAGCCGGAGATCGAGCAGAATGGTGTCGTAGAGGGTGTCCCAGGAAAGGTCCAGCGCGCGCGCGCCGGTCTCAGCCACGTCGACTGCATAAGCCTGCTCGCGCAGCGCCCGCGCTATGAAGCTCGCTACTTTACGCTCGTCCTCGACCAGCAGAATTCGCATGCAACCTGACCACATTATAGGGCGGAACTCGATTCCGACGCAGGACAGTTACTAGATTGTAACCCACCGGCCCGACGCGCCTGCCCCTGGCTGCCTTATGATAGAGTGTAGCATCGAACGATCTGCCGTTCAGCAAGCCTTGGGGCACCGCATGCGACGCATCTGGTTATTCAGCGCGCCATTGGTGATTCTGTTGCTCGCAGCCGGTCCTGTCCTCACCGCCCGCCAAAAGAAGGACAAGCCGCCGCCTACTTACGACATTCCCTTGCCCGCGCGTCCCGACTTTTCTCCCTTCGCCTGGCTGATCGGCGACTGGGCCGGGCACGCGACCGATCCCGCAACCGGCAAGGAGACATCGGGCATCGTCCATTTGACCATTTCGTATGTCCTTGACAAGCGCTTCCTGCTCTTCCGCGAGGAGGTTTCTCTGCCGGCAGGCAAGATGGCTCCGGCGCTGCACGAGGTCTGGACCGGATTCCTGAACGCCAACCCGGCGGGCAGCGGGTTCGTTCTGCGTACCTTCTCGAGCACGGGCTTCATCAGCCAGTATCACGTCACCGTCAACGACGATCACGCGACCTTCGATCCTCAGGGCGGGGCGAATCCACCGCCGGGATTCCTCTTCCGTCGGACGATCGCGCGCCTCGGACCCGGGTTCTTCTCCGAAAAGGTCGAGGTGGCCCCGCCGGGCGGCGCCTTCTTCCCGTACTACGGCGCCAAGCTCACGGCGGTGCTTGAGCCCAAGCCGGCCGAGCCGCCTGCCGGGTCGCCGCCGCCCGCTTCGCCTGCGCCGCCGGCCCATTAGTGTGATTTGTTGATGTTTGCCCGCCGAACCGACTGGCCGCTGGAGCCGAATGCCCTTACGCGTGAGGTCGAATTGCGACGGGCGCGCGGGCTGCCGCTGATTGATCTCGCCGAATCGAATCCTACGCGGTGCGGATTCGTTTACGACTCCGCCTCGATTCTGCGGGCGTTGTCCAAGCCGGCGGCGCTCGAGTACGTACCCGATCCGCGCGGGCCGCGCGAGGCGCGTCGCGCCGTGGCTGCGTATTATGAAGAGCGCGGCGCGCGCGTCGACCCGGAATCGCTCTTTCTGACTGCCAGCACCAGCGAAGCCTACTCTTACCTCTTCCGATTGCTCGCCGATTCCGGCGACTCAGTGCTCGCGCCGCAGCCGAGCTATCCGCTTTTCGAGTTCCTTGCCGGTCTGAGCGATCTGGAGGTCATTCCTTATCCACTCACTTACGGCTCTCAATGGCACATTGATCTCGACGGGCTCGCCACGTGCGTCCAACACACCCGCCGTGAGTTGGGCGCCCCGCGCGCCATCATCGCGGTCCATCCCAACAATCCGACCGGCTCATTCGTCGAGGCGGAGGAGTCAGCGAAGCTCGCGGAGATTTGCTGTCGCCACAGACTGGCGATTATCGCTGATGAGGTTTTCAGCGATTACGTATTCGGCTCGCAATCGCGGTTCACGCACGCCGCGAGCGAGCGCGTGCTCACCTTCACGCTCAGCGGGCTTTCCAAGATCGCCGCTCTGCCGCAGATGAAGCTTGCCTGGATTGTGGTGAGCGGTCCCGAGGACGCGCGACGGCAAGCCGTCGAGCGGCTCGAGATCATCGCCGACACGTACCTCTCGGTCAGCACGCCGGTGGCCTCGGCAGCGCCGGAGTTGCTCGGGACGCGCCGCAGCCTGCAGCCGCAGCTCATGGCGCGCCTCCGCCGCAATCTCGCGCAGGTCGACCGCAGCCTCGAGTCGTCGCGCGGCGTCGCCAACCGACTGCACGTCGAGGGTGGCTGGTACTCGATTCTGAAACTCGGCGTCGATTCAGGAATCAGCGACGATGATCTCGCGACGACGCTCGCGCGCGACGATGGCGTGGTGGTACATCCGGGCCACTTCTATGGCTTCCAGCGGGATGGTCACCTCGTCGTCAGTCTGTTGCCCAAGCCGGAGACCTTCGCGAAAGGAATCGCCAAGCTCGTCGCGCGCCTTCGCCGGCTATAGTACCGCTCTTTCGGACCGCAGCCTTTGAGAGCCGGCTAAGATCAGGATAGAAGAGCACAACGCGGGTGTCTTGTCTCGGACGGCAACCGTACGTAGGACATCAGACTTTGGAGTGCTGTACTCGCACGGATGGCAGGCCGTCGGATTCGTCGATGATCTCGACATCGTGGAAGATGTTGGGACTTTCTTTGGTGAGGACCCGAGCCACTTCGACCGCCAGCAGACGAATCTCCGTGTCGGCGTGAATGCTGCCGCGCAGTTCCAGAAAGTGTCGCCAGGCGCGCGAATTCCCGGTGACGAAGATCTTGGTTTCGCAGGCGTTCGGCAGAATTGACCGCGCCGCCTGGCGAGCCCACTTGCGGCGATCGCGCGGCGCCATCTCGGGGTGCTGCTGCTGGACGTAATCGGCGGTGGCGGCGGCCAGGTTCTCGTAAGCCCGGCGCACCAGATCGACGGTCTCCTGCCACCGGGCCCGCAACTCGTCATTCTGCTGATAAAGCGGCGGCACCACGTAGCGCGCGTCGCTCTCGTCCACGTACCGTTGCGACAGCTGCGAGTACCCGAATCCGGCGCGGTGCCGCACCAGCTCGTGGGTGAGCGCCCGGCTCACGCCCGTGATCAGCAGGCTCCAAATAGCATGCTCGAGCACGCTGCCGTGTTTTGAGGACAGGATGTTTTCGATGTATTCCTGGTTGGATTTGCGGCCCTTGCCGAAGGACATGTAGCAGGTGCGCCCGGCGATCTCCGAAAGCACTTCCGCAGCCGCCGTGGTGTCGGTCGAGAATTGCAGTCCCTCGTCGCTGAGAAAGCGGGCGAGTTCGTCGTCCGCCACCGCCTGCCGCCCGAGCAGATAGACCCTGGGCTTGGTGATGTAGATCTCCGGCGTCTCATCGGCAGCCAACGTCACTTGCGAGAGTTTCCCGTCGCTCATGAGACTACCGGATGCTTAACGGCCGGCCGTGACCGGAGCCTTTTCTGCGGACTCGGGTTTGGGCCCGCGCTGGTACTTACGCTGGAAGCGCTCCACGCGCCCGGCACTGTCGACCAGCTTCTGCCTGCCGGTGAAGAACGGATGGCAATTCGAGCAGATTTCCAGGTGCAGCAGGTCGCCCTTGTAAGTGGAACGGGTCTTGAACGTGTTCCCGCAGGCGCAGACAACCGTGACTTCGTGGTAAGCGGGATGTGTATCGGTTTTCATGAATCTCCTTCGGCGTGCAATCTGTTATTTTATCCGGTCAGGCGTGAACTTTCAACGCGCAGATGAGACACGTCGGTAATATTGGATGCGCATGTCGGTCTTAAGGCTCATGCCGCGCCGGATTCTGCTCCTCGGCCTGCTGGGCCTGGCGCTCTTACTGCCGTTCGTCACCTGGTCCCAGGCGGCTCTCGGCGCGCTGCTCGCGGTGCTTCTCATCGCCTGCCTGTTGCCGCAACTCGATCTGGATCTGGGCAAAAACCTCACCGGACCACCCCTATCTCGAGTCGGGCCGGCTTCTGTGGACCCCTCGACCGGCCTTGTTCTGTACCCGGTATCGGCGCTCGCGCTCATCCTGATCTTTCACCATCATCTGGACATTGTCGCCGCCGCCTGGGCTCTGATGGCGCTCGGCGACGGCGCCGCCAACATCGCGGGGCAAGCGCTCACAAGCCGCTCGCTTCCCTGGAATCCGGCCAAGACGGTCGCAGGTTTTGGAGCGTTTGTAGCCGTCGGCGTCCCGTCGGCGCTGGCGTTGGCGCTCTGGACCAACCCTGCGCTGCCGGCCGGCAGAGCCTTTTGCATTTCCGCGCTGGCGGCTCTCCTGGGCGCTGCGGTGGAGAGTACGCCCGTCGCATTGGACGACAACCTTACCGTGCCGGTCGCAACCGCGGGATTCGTCTTCTGCGCCTGGCTCACGGCGCGCTCGGCGCTCGACAGCAACCTGCCCTACTTGGGGATTCGCCTGATGGTGGCCGTGGCCGTCAACCTGACCTTTGCCGTTCTCGCTCTTCGGCTGCGGGCTGCGACCCGATCCGGCGCCGCGCTGGGGTTCGTGCTCGGCGTTCTGGTCTATCTGGCGTGGGGATGGAAGAGCTTTCTGATCCTCCTCGCGTTCTTCCTCCTCGCGTCGGCAGCGACGCGGCTCGGATACGCCCAGAAACGCGCGCGCGGCATCGCCGAGCATCACGGCGGAGCGCGAGGCTGGCGCGAGGCGCTCGCGAACGTCGGGCCGGGGGCATTCTTCGCGTTGATGGTGATCACAACCCACCATGAGAGAGCGTTCCTGACGGCCTTCACCGCCGCATTCGCCGAAGCCGCCGGCGATACGGTATCGAGCGAAATCGGACAATGGCTCGCAGCCGACGCTTATTTGATCCCGAGCTTCCGTCGTGTCCGTGCGGGCGACAACGGCGCGGTGTCAGGGGTGGGATCGGGTGCAGGGCTCATCGCCGCCGGTTTGATCGTTGGGCTGGCCTGGGGTCTCGGGCTGGTGAGTGCGGGCGGCGCCTGCCTTGCCCTCGTGACAGCGGCCGCCGGCAACCTGGCGGACAGCTTATTGGGTTCCACAATTGAGCGGCAGCGTCTGGTGACCAACGGCGTGGTGAACTTCACAGCCACCGCGCTCGCCGGAGCGCTGGCGCTCGCCCTGACTCTCAGATAGAATCAGGGCAGGGAAAGACCCCGGTGCTCCCAGCGCCATGTGGATTGCGGCCGCGATCGCGTTCATTTTTCTTCAGGGCGCCGCCTCTGTCGCGCCCCCGCGCGATCCCGGACTTTATTACCTGACTCCCCAAGGCACGGTCCGGATCGAAGGGCGCGCCGTTTCGGTGGCGCGCTCACGACAAAAGGTGCCGCTCAGCGGATCGATTCCCGGAACGGGCGGCAACAAGACTCGCGCCCAGATTCTCGGTCCGCACGCCGCACAGGTGGTGAGCGCGACGCCGGTCTTCTACTACCGGGTCCCCGCAGGGCAGGAATCCACCGGCGCCGGCGATCTGGTGTTGGTGAAGCTCCACGCCCAGAAGAGGCTTCGCCAGTTCACCCTCAGCACTGACCCGGAATGGAATGCCAGTACTGGCGTGCCCCTGCGATCGCAGGTGGGGTTCAACTCGCACCGGGTGGAAAGCGGAGTGTTCAGGCTGGAGCCGGCGGACGATCTTAATCCCGGCGAGTACGGATTCTATTTATTTCGCGGCCGAGACCTGCCGGGTTTCCTCTATGATTTCTCGGTTCCGGACGACCCCAAGTAGCGCCGGCGTGCAGCGCAGTAAGTCAGGCTGAAGGCCGACACTATTTGCCGAGCACCGTCGCCGGCAACAGAGTCTGCGCCTGAGTGCCGGGATACGCGAGCAGCGCGTGATAGAGCTTGCCGCCGACCAGGGGAGCGTGCAGGCCGAACATCGAACCTTCGCCGCGCAACAGCACCACGACCACATAACCCCGGTTCTGATCACCCGTGAAAGACTGGAACCAGCGCAGGTGCGTGCCGGCGTCGCTGCAGGTGCCGGTTTTGCCGAAAATCTGCTCGTCGGGGTTGTAGGCCAGTTTGCTGGTCCCATAAAGGACAGAGGCCGCCATGCCTTCGCGAACGCCCTTGAGGTAGGAAGCGAGACCGTCGAGGTGCCGGCGCACGCGCGGCTGAAAATCGGCCAATTCCTCGGGCGACCTCGGATACTGAAGGTAATAGAGCGTCCCGCCGTTGGCGATCGCCGAGGCGATGGCGGCCAGTTGCAACGGTGTGATTTCAATTCCCGTGCCGAAGCTCGTCAGCATTCCCATGCCGCCATCGGCCGGGGGGGCGTCTGGAAATACGCCCGGCGACTCGCCGGGAATATCGAGACCGGATCGTTCGCCGAGGCCGAACTCGTGCGCGTACTCGCTGAAGCGCTGATAGCCCAGCATCTCGCCGAGCTTGGCAAAGAACTCATTGCTGGACGCGGCCATAGCCTGAGCCAGATCGATGCGCGCGCTGCCATAAACGTAGGCGAACTTGCCCTCGGCCCGCAGCCTCGTCTCCGGAGTGATGATGCCCTCCTGCAGCGCGGCGGCGGCGACCACCGGCTTGACGGTGGAGCAGGGAGTGAAGGCACCCGTCATGGCCAGCTTTTGGTTCACGATGGAGAGCACGCGCCCGGTGTTCGGGTCAACCACGACCACGCTGCCGTTCAGATTCCCGAGCGCGCTGATCGCGGCCTGGCGGATCCACGGATCTTCGCCGGCGATGTCATCGCCGATGGTGGGATCGGCGAACCAGGTGGGCGAGGTCCAGCCGTGCGTGCGGAGGTAACGGCGGCGCCGGCTGGTGGTCAACTTCGCGCGGTGCGTTGTAGTCCGCGTGCCCGTCCGTGACAAAGTCTTTCGCGACACAGTTCTCCGCCGATGGCGAACGTGATGCAGATGAACCATGCGTTTGGGATTCTGGGTCGAACTGGTGAGAGATCTTTTCGTGGAGCTGCCCGCCGATGCGGCAGCGGACGCGGACGTGAAGACTGCCGTCAGCGTCAAACCGGCGGTGAAAGTTAGAACGAGAGCGAGTTTTTTCAAGGCGCCTATTCCCCCGGGGTCGAGACTTGAAGTCTGCGTTTCCGTTTCTGGCGCCGGCAGCGGAAGGCAGACAACAAAACCCACTTTATTCACGCCCCAGGCCCATGCGGCCAAAGGCGGAATTCTGCTTACTTCTTTCCACGTGCTACGGCTGCTGTTGCCGCCTCGGCTTGAGTCCCGGCCGGAAGCGGAAGGTGCAATGCTTTGCGGACTTCGAGTTCGAGCTTGCGGCCAACGTCCGCATTATCGCGCAGAAACTGCCGGGCATTTTCCCGCCCCTGCCCGATACGTTCGCCGCCGAAGGAAAACCAAGCGCCGCTCTTTTCAACCAGGTTCAGCCCCACCGCCAAGTCGATGAGGTCGCCTTCCCTCGAGATCCCCTCGCCGTACAGAATATCAAATTCCGCCTCCCGAAAGGGAGCGGCCATTTTGTTTTTTACGACCTTAGCCTTGGTGCGATTACCCACCACGCGCTCGCCATCCTTGATGGAAGCGATGCGCCGCACATCCAAACGGACCGAAGAGTAGAATTTCAGGGCCCGGCCGCCGGTGGTGGTTTCGGGATTGCCGAACATCACGCCGATCTTCTCGCGGATCTGATTGATGAAGATGAGGCTGGTTTTTGACTTGCTCACGATGGCGGTGAGCTTGCGCAGCGCTTGCGACATCAGGCGAGCCTGCAAACCGGGGAGCGAATCGCCCATTTCGCCTTCGAGTTCGGCCTTCGGCACCAAGGCGGCCACCGAGTCCACTACCACTACATCGATGGCATTGGAGCGTACAAGGGCTTCAGCAATCTCGAGCGCCTGCTCGCCATAGTCCGGCTGTGAGACGAGCAGATTGTCGACATCCACCCCCAGCCTCTTGGCGTAGCTCGCGTCCAGGGCGTGCTCCGCATCCACAAACGCCGCCATGCCGCCCTGTTTCTGGGCCTCCGCCACCACCTGGAGAGCCAGGGTGGTCTTGCCACTTGACTCCGGCCCGAAAATCTCCACCACGCGGCCGCGTGGGATGCCGCCGATGCCCAGCGCCGCGTCCAGCGAGAGGGCCCCTGTAGGGATGGTCTCGACCGGTACCAAGGCATCCTTCGCGCCCAAGCGCATAATCGAGCCCTTTCCAAACTGCTTTTCAATCTGGGTCAGAGCGGTTTCGATCGCCTTGCCGCGCTCGGCGCTCACGTCGGGCATTAGATGTCTCCTTCGGGGGCTACGAGCAATTATAGCGCCAGTGCACTGCGGCCCGGCAAGTGGAATTGCGACGCGAGCGGAACTGCGAGGGCTCCCGTTCGATGTGCAAAAGCGGCGCTCCGACTCGTTGGCCGCAAGACAAGCCGCACAACATATCGGCAGCGGCCGCCCGGCGATTGATCGGAATCAGCCGCCGCACTCCTAGCCTGCCCGCTCGACGGGGAGTTCGGTCTTCGCGACGGCGGAGCTGCCCGCTGAGATTGTGTCACCCTTGTAACAGTTGGTATTTGCGTCACTTAAAAGTGCAGGCTCCCGCACTCGAGCGCGTCACAAAAAGTGACTCGCATCGTGACCCCTGATCGTTAAGCGCTTGATTTTGCTTCGCTGCCTCCGCTTGAAGATTCCTCTTTTCCCTTGGCACGACGATTGCTCCACCTGTTAACGCTTTGATAACGGTGGCGTTTCGCGCCGTAGAAGGGGGAACTCGAATGAAGAGCCTGTTGACCAGGTTGTGGCAGGAAGACGAAGGCCAGGACCTGACCGAATATGGACTGTTGCTGGTTCTGGTTGCATTGGCAGCGATCACGTCGATGAGCACGCTGGCGAACGCCATCAAGACCACGTTCAGCACCGCCGCAGCGAACCTTACAGCGAGTTAGCAACCGGGGGACGGGATCGGGAGCACTCCCTGGGCCTGCGTAGTCCCGAAGGGGGGTGCGACCCAGGGATGCTCCCGGCTTTCGTCTTCTCTCCCGCGAGCCACCGTGGCTCCGGGCCCAACTGACCCCGAGACCGCTCCGGCCGGACTCAAACCAGCCGGGCCGGCTTCCATAAATCCACATCGCCGGACACGTCGAGGGCTCGAAGTCAGGCACGCGCCGCGCGCCCGGGCTTCGCGCCTTCGATAACCTCCAGGAACTTTGCCAGCCACGCCGGGTGCGCCGGCCACGCCGGACCCGTCACAAGATTCCCGTCAACAAGCGCTTCGGTCATGCCCACACTGACGAATTTGCCGCCGGCGGCATTCACCTCGGGTCCGACGGCCGGATAAGCGCTGATCGATCGTCCCTTGGCCACGCCGGCGGCCGTCAGCAACTGCGCGCCATGGCAAAGAGACGCCACCGGTTTTCCGGCTCCAAAGAAGTGCCGGACGATTTCCAGGACGCGCTCATTCGTTCGCAAGTACTCGGGCGCCCGGCCGCCAGGAATCAGCAGAGCATCGTAGGACTCCGGCTTCACCTGGTCGAAGCTGGCGTTGAGCGCGAAGTTATGGCCGCGCTTCTCGCTGTAGGTCTGGTCGCCTTCGAAATCGTGAATGGCGGTGCGCACGACCTCGCCCGCTTTCTTGCCCGGACACACGGCGTCCACCGTGTGGCCAACCATCTGCAACGCCTGAAAGGGCACCATGGCCTCGTAGTCCTCCACGTAATCGCCCACGATCATCAAGAGCTTCTTACTCTTCACGTTGATTTCTCCCTTCCGCGACGATTTCACCCGCAGCTCCTGAATCAACCAGAGGCGGAGCGAACCGTCGCACGCTCGACTGTTGTTTACAGTTATTTCGATGAACGCAGGACCGGGCCGGGTAGGACGACGGAGCGAAAAAACTCGGTGGTCCCGATTTTTCTGTTGCACGCCGCGCAGAACTTTGTATTCTGCAAATGCCGGGTTCACTCCACGCGCGAGTGCCTTCAGCCGAGGGGTTGTGAGAGAGCAACAATTGAGTAGGCTGTCCCCTCCCGCACAGGTCCGCCCGCACGCGCCTCTCCGAGCCAAAAGGAACACGGCCAGGCTGACGCTCTGGGCTCTGATCGCCGCCACTTTCTTCATGGTGTCGGGCGGAACCTACGGCACCGAGGATATCGTCCATGGCGCCGGGTATGGGCTTGCTCTCCTCATTCTGCTTTTGACGCCGCTGTTCTGGAGCCTGCCCACCGCCTTTATGATCGGCGAACTGGCCAGCGCCCTGCCCGCCGAAGGCGGCTACTACGCCTGGGTACGGCGGGCGCTCGGTAATTTCTGGGGGTTCCAGGAAGCCTGGCTGTCGCTCGCGGCCAGTATCTTCGACATGGCCATCTACCCTACGCTGTTTGTCGCCTACCTTACGCGGCTGGTTCCGTGGTTCGCGACCGGGCATCGCGGTGAGGTGGTGGCGCTCGGCGTCGTCGTGACCTGCGCGGCGCTGAACGTCGCGGGGATCCGCGTGGTGGGCATTACGTCGCTCTGGCTCTTCTTTCTGCTCTCGGCTCCGTTCGCCCTGATGGTCCTGATGGCGCCGTTTCAGGTGGGCGCTCTGAGACACGCGCACACCGCCCCGGTGACGTCGACCGTAGGACTGCTCGGCGGCACCCTGATCGCCATGTGGAACTACATGGGCTGGGACAATGCCTCCACCATCGCGCTCGAAGTGGAGCGCCCGCAGCGGACCTACCCGCGCGCCATGATTGCTGCTGTGGTCCTGGTCTCCCTCACTTACGTTCTGCCGGTGCTGGCCGTCAAGATAACGGGCGTGCCGGCGTCGGCCTTCGAGACCGGCTCCTGGGCGGATCTCGCCGGACTGATGGCGGGCAACTGGCTGCGCGTCGCGCTGGTGCTTGGCGGCATGATGAGCGGATTCGGCATGTTCAACGCCCTGGTGATGAGTTATTCGCGCCTGCCGCTCGCCATGGCTCAGGACGGCATGCTGCCGCGCGTCTTTGCCAAAGTCCATCCGCGGACCCGCGCGCCCTGGGTCGCGATCCTGGTCTGTGCCACCGGCTGGGCACTTTGCCTCGGTCTGGGTTTCGAGCGCCTGGTGACGCTCGACATCATGCTCTATGGCGCCAGCCTCACTCTCGAGTTCGTCACCCTGGTGGTGCTGCGCATCCGCGAGCCGCGCCTGCGCCGCGATTTCCGTGTCCCGGGAGGAGTGGCGGGCACCGTCGTCGTCGGGATTTTTCCCACCGCCCTGCTCACCCTGGCACTCATTCACAGCAACCACGAACAGGTGCTGGGTATGAACGGCCTGCTCTTCGGCGCCCTCATGATCCTCGCCGGGTTCCTGATCTATCGCGCTACCTCCGCCGTCTGGCATCCTGAACCCCGGCTGGCGGTTCCAGAAGCGCCCGGCGAGGCTGTTCCTGAGTGACGAAATATCGGCAGATCGCCTTACCCATTCGCTTACTTGCTCCTCGCATGGCGCCAGAGCCGAACTGCCCCAGGGCGCTGTCGCTCCGCGGAACAGCAGCGAGTCTCCGGGGACGAGAAGAAAATGACGGGCAAGCGGCTGATTCCAGGAGGCTTTCTAGCTTCGTTCGGGTACACGTTTCGTTCGGAACCGCCCCAACGGTAGGACAATGCGCCCTGCACCTTGCCCTGCGATCCTTGATCCGAGAGCCCGAGCAGGCCGCTATCACTATCTCTTTGCGAAAAAATGCCCGTTTTTCTCGCCTAACCGGCAGAAAATAAGGGAGATAATTCAAATGGCTTTGGCCGGCCTGATTTTTGGCATATCTCTTTGGTACAGAAGGGCCTAGCTTCAATGGCTTTGGGTGGCTTTGGGCGTCTGGGCGAAGGGGCCAAGCCGCACCGACGAAGCGGACCCGAATAGCCAGCAGCCTAAGACGGACAGGCGAAAGTGGAGAGCGGCACACGGCCACGGCGCACTCCTTGATTGTTCACGATATATTATCTAGATAATACATCATGGGGCTGATTGTCAAGGTCTTTCTTGCTCAGCCAAGATCGGGCAATGTGAATGTCAAGCTGCCGGCCCCGCTGCTCGTGCCCTCATAATCCGCGGCCATATGGACGCGTCGTCCGTCGTTTTCAGCGTATGCCTCGAAAGTTCCTGGAACATAGCGCCGGCCAGTGTTGTCATTACCCGCTGTACGCGCGACGCGGCAATGCTCAGGATGCCTCACCGGGGCTTGGGGTCCAACGGTTCGCCCTGCTTTCTTCGATTGCCAGCGTGGAGTCCGGCAAAGGAGTCAAAATGAACCTCCGGAGTGCTCACAAATCAGCGTGGCGGATACTCCCGGCGCTCGTCGCCGTGATGGCGACAATCGCGCTGCCCCAGGCGCGCGCTCAGGTGCTCACTTCCCAGTACGACAATGCGCGCACCGGTGCCAACCTGCATGAGACGATCCTGACGCCCGCCAACGTGAACCCGAAACAGTTCGGCGCGGTGTTCACGTTTCCCGTCGATGGCGCTGTCTACGCCGAGCCGCTCTACGTTCCGAACCTCGAGATTCCCGGCCGGGGGACGCACAACGTCGTCTTTGTGGCCACCGAGCACGACAGCGTGTACGCCTTCGACGCCGACGGCAAGTCGCGGACGCCGCTCTGGAAAGTGAACTTCACCAATTCGGCCTCAGGCGTGACCGCGGTGCCGGGGTGGGATGTGAGCTGCCCTTTCATTCAGCCCGAGATTGGCATCACGCCCACGCCGGTCATCGATTATGCGAGCGGCACGCTGTACGTGCTGGCCCGGACCAAGGAAAAGACGGGCGTGATTTCGAGCCGGTACGTCCAGCGGCTGCACGCCCTGGCGATAACCACGGGCGTGGAAAAGCTCGGCGGCCCGGTGGAGATCAAGGCTTCGGTGGCGGGTCACGGCGAGGGCAGCTCGGGCGGCAAGGTTGCGTTCGATCCCCTGCACGAACTGCCGCGCAGCTCGCTGCTGCTCGCGAACGGCAAGGTCTACCTGAGCTGGGCATCGTCCTGCGACGTGGCGCCCTATCACGGGTGGCTGATGGCTTATGACGCGCACACGCTGGCGCAGACGGGCGTTTTCAACACCTCTCCCGACGCCGGACAGAGCGGGATCTGGGCGGGCGACGCGGGCATCGCGGCGGACGACCAGGGCAACGTGTACCTTGCCACGGGAAATGGCAAATTCGACGCGGTCTCCGGGGGACACGATTACGGCGACAGCGTTCTCAAGCTCACCGCCGACGATCATGGAATCGAGCTGCGCGACTACTTTACGCCCCACGACGAACAGGAGCTCAATGGCGACGACAACGACCTCGGCTCGGGCGGCCCCGTGCTGATCCCCGATCAGCCCGGCCAGCATCCGCATCTGCTGGTGGTAGCCGGCAAAGGCGCGACATTGTATCTGCTCGATCGCGACCACCTGGGCCGCTTTGAGCCCGACACCGACCGAAACGCGGTACAGACGCTGCCGGTGGCGCTCGGTGGAGGTTCGTTTGGCGCGCCCGCCTACTGGAATCATCATCTCTATTTTGTGGGCAGCGACGACGTCCTGAAGGATTTCGCGCTGGATCACGGCCAGCTCAAGCCCGCCGCTCGTGGCACGGTCCAGTTCATCGATCCGGGCGCCACGCCCACCCTATCCGCCAATGGAACCCGCAACGGCATCGTCTGGGCGCTCTCCTCCAAGCGGTGGAACGAGCCGGACGGTCCTCCGGAGGTCCTGCGCGCTTTTGACGCCGCCGATGTCTCGCGCCAGCTTTACTCAAGCGAGCAGATTCCCGCCCGCGACCGCGGCGGCGTCGGCCTGCGATTCAACATCCCGCTGGTGGTGAATGGCCGCGTTTACGTGGGCACCAAAGGCGGGTTGGACGTCTACGGCCTGCTCACGTCCCATTAATTCCCAGATTGCGCCGATAGCCCGCGGCGGGCCGCAACCCAACCGCCCTGGCGTACCGTCCGCTAGATCGATGGACAATTAGCGCGCTCGTGGCGGCGGCTTTATGCCGCCACCGCGAATTGAATGCTGAAGGAATGGCGACGTAACGTCGCCGCTACATTGTCCACCTAAGTACCGGGCGGCACACTAGCGCGGCTGGTGGCGAGTAGCTGATGGCGAGCCCCCAAGAGAACTTCGTCCGCGCCGCGGGGGAAATTCATGGCTTGAAGTGTTTCGGCCGTTATGCTCGACGAAACGTGAATTTTGTTCTCGTTTCGCTGTGCGGTCGTAGGGTCGACGCCTGGGTCGGCGGTGGTACGGCCTGGAAGGCCGTGCTACGTCGTGCGCAGCACGGGCAGCCTGCGAGAGAGTTGCACGGGCATCTTGCCCGTGCTTGAGGGGCGGGGCAAGCCCCGGCCCTACGTCCCGGATATCCGGCAGGAAGTCCCTGGCCGGTGAGTGCAGACGAGCAAACCGGATCATCGACGGCGGATCTTTGTGGAACTCTTTGCCGGTATTCCTTGAATAGGTGTGTAACGCGGGCACGAGCAGATCGTCAACCTAAGAGAATGGGACCAGAACGGCAGTCTTCGGATGGCGATCTGCTGCAAGGCATGATCGCCGGGGACGAGCGGGCGTTTGCCGGGCTTTACGGACGCTGGCAAGGACCTCTCTACCGCTTTGCCCTGCAGATGACGGGCAACGCCGGCCTGGCTGAGGAGATCGTGCAGGAGACGTTCATGACGCTGATGCGGACGGCCCGCAACTATGACGCGTCGCGAGGGCCGTTGCCCGGGTTTCTATACGGAATCTGCAGGAATCATGTGATGCGCTCCGTGGCCGTCGAGAGCCCGTACCTGGGATTGATCGAAGGCGCCGGTGAGAACGGCCATACCCTGGCCGAACTGGCCACCTCTTCAAATCTGCTCGCGGATCTGGCCGCCGCCCAGGCGGTGAAGCGCGTGCGGCGGGCGATCCTCTCTCTGCCGGCAACGTATCGCGAGGCGGTGGTGCTTTGCGATCTCCACGAAATGACATACGAGCAGGCCGCCGGGGTGCTGAAATGTCCGGTGGGCACGGTCCGCTCGCGACTACACCGGGGACGCGAGCTGTTGCTGGCGAAGCTGCGAAACTGGGCCGTGCCCGCGGCGGGCGAGAGCGCCGGGGCGCCGCGCGAGAGCGAAGGTATCCGATGAATTGCACATCATTCCGGGAAGTGGTTCACGAGCTGGACCGCGACGGGCTTCTGGACGACAACGTCTACCACCGCGCGGTGGCGCACGCACAGGCTTGCACGCGCTGCGCGCGGCTGCTTTCCCAGTCGCGCCAGCTCGACGCATCCCTCAAGGCGCTGGTCCGCGCCGATTCGCGTTGCGAGCCTTCCGCCCGGGTTTATGGGCAAATGCTGCGCGCCTTCCGGGAACAGGCTCCGTCACGGCCCCTGGCGAAACGCGCGGTTCGATGGCTTGCGGCTGCCGCCGCCGTGCTCATTCTGGCGGGCGGTGCGCTCCTGGTGCGGCGGCACACGCCCCCGGCGAGACCAGCGGCCAGGCTGGCTTCCGCCCCGGTTCAAAGCGGAGACCAAGCGGTTCCGGCGAGCCCGGCAGCGAAAGGTCCGGCGGTGGCAGCAGTTCAAGCGCGGCCGGCCAGAGCAGCGCACTTGTTGGCCGCGGCTCGGCCGGCAAAGATCAGCCCTCGGAAGACGACTCGAAAGGCTAGAACCGCGCCGGAATCTGATGAACTCGAGGATCTGGCCGACTTTATTCCCTTGCCCTACGCCGATGATGACTCGCCGCTCGGAGCCGGTGAGTTGGTGCGGGTGCGGCTATCGCAATCCACGCTGGGGCTTTTGGGATTTCCGGTAAGTGAGGCCAAGGCTTCCGAACCGGTGACGGCCGACCTGGTGATCGGCCAGGACGGCGTGGCGCGGGCCATCCGCTTTGTCTCCGGGCCCGCGCCGGTGGAACTTGTGCAGCTCCAGACGACGACATCTTACAGCAGAGGAGTGAAACAACCATGAGAACAAAGATTTTTTCCAAGCTCGGCGTGGTCCTGATCGCGCTGGCTTCGAGTATGGTGTGGGCGCAGGAACCCGACGCTCCGGCGGTGGCGGCGGTGGTTCCGGATGGCCAAGTCACCATCATGGACGTTGGCGGCGCAGGCGGTCCGCGTCGCATGCTGGCGGTTCCGATGTTTGAGGGCGTGAAGCCGGTGACCGGCGCGCCCTTCTCCGCTCAAGCGACCACGGAGATCAGCCAGGTGCTGGCCGACGGCAATCGGATCAACAACAAGGAAACGGCGACGGTCGCCCGCGACTCCTCGGGACGCACGCGCCGCGACGGCACCGTCCGCCGGATCGGGCTCCTCGCCTCGGCAGGCAGTCAGCCGGAGATCGTGCGGATCGTCGATCCGGCGGCCGGCATGACCTACATGCTTGATGTGGGCACAAAGACTGCGGTCAAAGTGCCGTTAAAGTCCGGACCTCGGGACGCGGGTGTTAATCCCAAGGAGCGTGTCCGGCTCTGGAGGGGCGCGGGAGGTTCCAAGTGGCAGGCCGTGACGGAATCGCTTGGCGACCAGATGATGGCGGGCGTCGACGCCCAGGGGACGCGGACCACCGAGACGATCCCGGCGGGCGCGATCGGCAATGAGAAGCCCATCGTGATTGTCTCCGAGCGCTGGTACTCGCCCGACTTGCAGGAGACGATTTACAGCAAGCGCAGCGATCCGCGCTTCGGTACCACGATCTATCAACTCACCAACATTTCGCGTCAGGAGCCAGACCCGGCGCTATTCCAGGTTCCGGCGGATTACACGGTCCAGGACGGCCGGGCATTCAAAGAAGGCCTGAGGTACCAGATTCAGGGCAAGGCGCAATAATCGGGTGATCGGGTCATTGAGCGATTGAGTTATTTAGCCATTGACTCATTGACTCATTGACTCAATGACCCCATCACTCAATCCCCTAATATCCGTAAAAACCTCGTCCGGCCTTCCGCCCCAGCCTTCCGGCCGCGACCATCCTCTCGAGCAACGGGCAGGGACGATACTTGGAATCGTGAAACCCCTCGTGCAGCACTTTCATGATGTCCAGACAGACGTCGAGTCCGATGAAGTCGGCAAGCTCCAGCGGACCCATGGGATGGTTCATGCCGAGTTTCATCACGGCGTCGACGGCCGGCGGCTCGGCCACGCCCTCCATCACCGCATAAACCGCCTCGTTGATCATCGGCATCAGCACGCGATTGGAAATGAACCCGGGAAAGTCGTTCACGGGCACCGGGGTCTTGTCGAGCGAGCGCGCGAGCTTCCCGGCATGGTCAACGGTTTCGGGCGAGGTTTCGAGACCCGGGACGATCTCGACGAGCTTCATCACGGGAACCGGATTGAAGAAGTGCAGACCGAGGAATTGCGCCGGACGCTTGGTCACGGCGGCGAGACGAGTGATGGAGATGGACGAGGTGTTGCTGGCGAAGAGCGCCTCGGGCTTCGCCTTCGCGTCAAGTTCGCGCCACAGGGACGCCTTGGCGTCGAAGTTCTCAGTGATGGCTTCGATGATGAAATCCGCGGCGGCAACCGGCTCGAGCGAGGTCGAGGTGGTGAGCCGCGCCAGCGCCTCATCGCGCTGCCCGGCGGTCAGCCGCGACTTCTCCACGTCGCGCGCGAGGCCCTTCTCAATCCGCGCTTTGCCCTTGCCGAGAAATGAATCGGAGGCGTCCGCCAGGGCTACACCATAGCCGTGTCGCAGCAGCACCTGCGCGATGCCGTGGCCCATGGTGCCGGCGCCCACCACCCCCACCGTCTGAACAGAGCCTTCGTCCGGTCGTGTCATCGATCCGCCCTACAGCGTGGCCGCGTCTGATTCAGCAGCATACTTCTTCAGCCCGCAGTGCAGGCATTTTCGAGCGAAAGAATTGTAGGTCCACCCGGTGGAATGAAACGACTTGCCGCATTGCGGACAGGGCCAGTTGTTGAAGCGAATCCCGGCAATGACCGGAGGGATCATGAAAAGAACCGCCGCCGCATAAGCAGGAGACATCGAGCGAAACAGCAGCCGTGACGCGCCCAGCACCGCGATGACGGCCGGGATGTAGCCCAGAAGCAGCAGAACAAGCGTATTTCGGCGCCGCTTGTATTCCGCCCATTGTTGCCGGTAGCTGTCCATGGCCCAGGCGCTTGTCCATTCTCAATTACGTTCCACCGCCAGGGCCACCGCATTCCCGCCACCCAGACAAAGAGCCGCGATCCCGCGGTGCGCATTGCGCCGGCCCATCTCGTGCAGCAGCGTAACCAGAATGCGCGCGCCGGAGGCTCCGATGGGGTGCCCGAGCGCCACGGCGCCGCCGTTGACGTTCGTCCTGCCGGGATCGAGGCTCAGCTCCTGAATCACGGCCAGCGCCTGCACGGCGAAGGCTTCATTCAACTCCATGAGGTCCACGTCTTCGGGTTTCCACCCGGTCCTGGCGAGCAGTTTGCGGACGGCTTCGACGGGCGCCATCATCACCCATTTGGGCTCGAGGCCGCTCACGCTCTGGCCTACAATACTAGCCATTGGTTCCCGGCCCAGCTCGCGCGCGCGCTCGGCCGACGTGACCACCAGCGCCGCGGCGCCATCGTTGGTGCCGGGCGCGTTGCCGGCGGTCACGGTGCCGTCCGGCTTGAATGCGGGCTTGAGCTTGCCGAGCGCTTCGAGGGTGGTGTCGGCACGCGGCGACTCGTCGGTCTTGAACAGGACCGGCTCGCCTTTCTTTTGCGGGATGGGCACGGGAACGATTTCCTGGCTGAAGCGGCAGCTTTTGATCGCGTCCAGAGCGCGCCGGTGACTCTCCACCGCATAGGCGTCCTGGCGCGGACGCGTGATCTGATATTTTTCGGCCACCAGTTCGGCCGTTATGCCCATGTGGAAGTCGTTGAAGGCGTCCCACAGGCCGTCCTGAATCATGGAATCGAGCACCTTGCCGTGACCCAGGCGATGGCCCTGGCGAAGCTGCGGGAGCAGGTAAGGCGCATTGGTCATCGATTCCATACCGCCGGCGACGACCACATCGACATCGCCGGTCTGGATGCCCTGGGCGGCGAGACCGACGGCTTTCAAACCCGAGCCGCAGACCTTGTTGATCGTCATGGCGGCCACGCGATTGTCGAGCCCGCCCTTCAGGCCCGCCTGGCGCGCAGGATTCTGGCCGAGACCGGCCGAGATCACGTTGCCCATGATGATCTCGTCGACGGCGCCGGGTTCCATGCCGGCACGCTTCACGGCCTCGCGCACCGCGATGGCGCCGAGGTCGGTCGCCGACAGTGGCGCAAGCGAGCCCTGGAATTTTCCGATCGGAGTCCGCACAGCCGAAAGAATCACCGGTTGTCGCATATTCATTTCCCCGGATTTCTTCTTGGATGGTCAGGAGGGGCGGCCGTGGCGCTCTCGGCGGGTCCGACCGGGGTCGAGCTTTGAATCGAGTCGACTGACAACCGGCGACAGACCGCGGACGGTTAAGTCACGCCTGCCGGCCGCGGCAGCGCCGCTCGAGCACGGCGTGCAGCCGCTCGCGCACCTGGACCGGCAGTTCGAACCATTGTCCATCGCAGAAAAGCCTGATGGTTTTGCGGGTCGTGTCCACCACCACTTCGCAATGATGACAGCCGCAGGCGTGCAACTCGATGGCGCGTTTCAATTCCGCGTCGAGGTCCCCGTCCAGATAATCCGAGATTTTCCGAAAAACGTCCTGACAGTCCAAAAGCTACCCTCGCTTGAAAAACTTGGCCAACTCCTCGCGCAGCCGCAGGCGCGCCCGGAAGAGGCGCGCTTTGACGGCGCTGATGGTCAGGCCGAGCGTCTCGGCCGTCTCCTCCGTGGAGAGGCCTTCCACATCCCGCAACTGGAATACGGTGCGAAACGAAAGCGGAAGATTCTGAATCGCCCTTTCCATGATCTCCCGGGTTTCCGTGCGTCCCAGCAATTGCTCCGGATTCGGCTTCCAGTCTGCGAAGTCGCGCGGGATGATCTCGCCGCTCTCCTCGATGGGATCGTCGAGCGAAACCGATTTGTCCGTGCGCCGCTTGCGCAGCTTCATCAGCGCCTGGTTGACGCCGATGCGAACGATCCAGGTGTAAAAGCGCGAGTCCTCGCGGAACCTCGGCAGATTCTCGAACGCCTTCAGAAACGTCTCCTGAAGCACGTCCTCGGCATCCTCGGCGTTGCCGGTGATGTTGAGGCCCAGGCGGTAGATCTTGTGCTCGTAGCGGTTGACGAGCTGCTCGAAGGCGTCGTAGTCGCCCGCCTTGGACGCCGTCACCAGCGCCGATTCCGTCTGCTCGACCGTCTGTGGCGAAGTCTCGCTCATAGCGTTAGATGATCGCTCGTGGCCGGAGACGCGCGGTTTGTCCTGCTTTGATCCGTCCGCCGCCGTCCAGCCACGCGGCCCTGGAGTTGCCTACGAATCGGGGCCATCTCCAGCATACGGGATAAGGGCCCGGTTTGGGTACGGTTTTGCTCGATTCCGCGAGCCGGGCCCCTTGAACGAGGAGTGTGCCATTTCCAAACTTCCTGCCTTCCTTAAACTCATGGCTCGTCCCAGTTGTTCAGTGAATCCAGAAGCGCCGTGGCCCATTTAATGCCGGCCAGGAGCTCTTCGGTCGACATTCCTTCGCCATCTTCCGGGTCGGGCAGCGGCAACAAGTCGATCAGGGAAACCCCCGGATCGGCGGCAACAGGGTCTTCCAAGCAAGTTACTGATTCTACATCGCATCCTAGCTTCGTTTGCAGATCGTTTCCGAAATTCGAGGCCAATCTCAGGATCTCGGCCCCAGCGAGGCCGGCGGCTCGGGGTTCTTCCAAGCAAGTTGCTGAGTCTACAGAACATCCTAGCTTCGTTTGCACGCGGTTTCCGCCATCCCGGGCCGGATTCACGACCTCGGCGGTAACGGGGCCGGCGGCAGCACATGCGGCCTTGCCGCGGACCCTTCGCGCTCGCGGCAGCCGGAGCGGAACCTCGAGAAACTCCACCCGGGGAACCCAACTGTCTCGCACGCGCTTCCGGCGGCTGGGAGTCGGGTTGAAGAACTTGATGCCGCGTCCCTGATCGTCAGTGATCATGAGATCGATGGGGCAGAGGAGCGACTCGGCGTAGCGATAGGTGGTACACGGACCGATCCCGGTGCGCTGGCCGTCGCCTTTCAGGCGCGGCAGCAGCATGCGTCCGGTCAGGAAGCACCAGACGCGCCCGGCCTCGCGCTTGGTGTAGTCCCATTGCCACGGGCTCGAGGGACGGAAACGGTTGATCAGGTTGACGTGGAACCAGTCATAGAGGCACAGCGCCTGCCTGTCGCCGGTGCGCTCGATCCTGGCGCGCAGATGGCGGGCGCGGCGGCCGTGGCGCAAAGCGTTGAGGCACGACCAGGCCTTGCCGCGAGCGGTTCGGGGTCCGGTGGATTTGAGGGCATTGGCGCGGCGGGCTGCGAGCGCCGCCGGAGTGGGGAGAGGAGACTTGCACAACATGGCGACCTCCCATAAACGTATCGGGACGTCCCCACCACGAGCAAGTTAGCACGGAACCAGCCGGCTGTCAAGCATTTTCAGTATCGGTTTGTAGGCTAGGTCAGAGGCCGCCAGCCGACAGGCTCGCGTCGCCGGCCGAAATAGGCTACGGCGCGCTAAGTGGCTGATGGTCGTTCGGTAAGGGCCCGCGGCTGACTTCGCGGCGCCGGTGTCGAGCGCTTTCCCTCACCGAGAGCACGGAGGAAGCACAGAGGGCGCAGAGGATCCTGCCTCGAAACGATGGCGCCACCCCTTTTACGATGAACTCTGTAACCACACCAGCCGTCTCGCGCCCAAACAACTTTCCTGTTGACATCCCACAAGACGACGCCCATACTCCTCTGGACAAGCCAGAGGAGGCCGGAGGATGACGAACGACCGATCGGAGATTCTGCAAGGGACGCTGGACCTGATGGTGCTCAAGACGCTGGAAGCCATGGGGCCGCTGCATGGCTACGGGCTCGCGAAACGCATCGAGCAGTTGAGCGAAGAAGTGCTGCGGGTAAATCAGGGGACCATCTACGCCTCGCTGGTGCGGCTGATGCAAAGGGGATGGATCAGTGCGGAGTGGGGCGCGTCGGAGAACAATCGGAGGGCGAAGTTTTACTCGATCACCAAGCGAGGCCGGAAGCAGCTCACCGCGGAGGCCGAAAACTGGGAGCGGATTGCAGGGGTGATGGGGCGGGTGTTGCAGCTTGTAGGACCACGGTAAGTGCGCCGAGGTGAATAGTGGACATTGAGTTTCCGCCCGGCACGGGCTACGACGCTGCCTCGAGAAGCAGAATCGTCAGCCAGATGGTCGAGCGATTCAAAACCGTGCCCGGCGTGAAGTTGGTGACTGAGGGCCGCGTGCCGCTGGCGGGCGGGTTGAGGATGACCGCTGCGCTCCTCGATGTCTCACCAAACGCCAGCAATAACGAGTCGCCGATTTTCTATTACAGCTACGCGACGCCTGACTACTTCGAGGCCTTGAGCATTCCCATCGTTCAGGGACGCGCATTCACGGAGTCGGAGGCGCGCTCCGGCGCGCACCTGACCGCGATCAGCGAGGCAACGGCCAGGGCACTGTGGCCGGGCCGGGACCCCATCGGGAAAAGCATAACGCTCGACGCCCGCAAGCAATTCCACGTTGCCGATGAGCCGTTTCCCTCCGGTGAGCGCGTGGAAGTGATCGGAGTCAGCAAGGACATCCGCAGCGCCTGGCTGAACGAAGTCGACCAGGGCCACTTTGTCTTGCCATTGCCTCCCGGCCGCTACGGGGAGGTGATGATCCGGACAGAAAATAATCCGAATGCGCTGGTCGCCGCGCTCGGGGCCGACGTCAAAGCTGTCGATCCGAACGTAATCGTCTACGCCGAGAGCCTGGACGGGCTGATTACGATGAACCCGGGATTCGTTTTCTCGCGCGTGGGTGCGGTCTTCTCCACGATCGTCGGCCTTTTAGGGTTGTTGCTTGCGTCTGTCGGAGTTTACGGGATGGTGAGCTACGCCGTCCTCCGCCGCACGCATGAAGTGGGGGTCCGCATGGCGCTCGGAGCCCGCCGGCGCGACGTCCTGGGCCTGATCCTGCGCCAGAGCGCCCGTCCCGTTGTTATCGGGATGCTGATCGGGCTCGTCAGCTCAGCCGTGGTCTCACGCCTGCTCTCCGCCCTCCTGTTCGGGATCAGCCCGTTCGATGTAGTGGCGTTTGGCGGCGTGTCCGCTTTTCTGATGCTCGTCTCGCTGCTTGCCTGCTATTTACCCGCGCGACGGGCTACGAAGGTCGATCCCTTGGTGGCGCTTCGCTATGAGTGAGGTTATCGGGTAATCGGATGATTGAGTGATGGGGTGATTGAAGGAAGGTTTAGGCAATGTGGGAATGGCTTAGAGTGCAGCCCTCTCGAATTCGCGGGCTACTGACCAGGCGCGGCGTCGATCGGGACTTCGAACGGGAGCTCGGCGCACACATCGACCTGCTCACCGAAGAGAATCTTCGCCGCGGTATGACGCCCGAAGAGGCTCTCCGTGCCGCGCGCCTGCGCCTGGGCGGCGTCACGCAATTGCGCGAGACGAACCGCGAGCTTCATGGTCTGCCCTGGCTCGAGACGCTGCTGCAGGACGTTCGCTATGCGCTCCGCATGCTGCGCAAGAATCCTGGCTTCGCCGCGGTTGCGGTTCTAACGCTGGCTTTGGGAATCGGCGCGAATAGCGCAATTTTCAGCTATATCAACGCCTTTGTGATCCAGTCCCTTCCATATCCGCACTCGCAGAGGCTGATGATTTTTGAGACGCACAACACCCGAACGGGATGGACAAGGGAGAGCATTTATTCGACCGCTTCGCTTCTGGATTTCATAAGCCAGAACTCATCCTTTGAAAAAGTCGCCTTGTGGACGCAGTGGGAATTCAACCTCACGGGTGGCGGCCCTCCCACTCTTATTGAAGGCGGTCGTGTGAGTTGGAATTTCTTCGAGGCCCTTGGGGCCACCCCGATGCTGGGGCGCACGTTTACTCCAAACGAAGACAGGCCTGGGGAGGGTCGCGTCGCGATTCTGAGCCAGGGCCTTTGGCAGAGCCGCTACGGCGGAGATCCCAAAATCGTGGGGCAGAACATCGTGATCGGCGGCGAGGCGTACACGGTGGTCGGAATCATGCCCGCCGCGTTCCAATTTCCTCTGATGGGCACCGCCAATCTGTGGGCGCCGCTGGCGCTGACGGATGCGCAGCGTGCGGACCGAAGCAGCTCGTTTTTCTCTGCGTTCGGTCTGCTCAAGCCGGGAGTGACGGAGAAGCGGGCCGGGGCGGAATGCGCCACGATTTTTGCCCGTCTCGCAAAACAGTTTCCCCTGACGAACGCGGATATGACGTTGCTGGTCACCTCGATGAGATGGGACATTGCCAGGAAAGAAGGCGCACCGGAGCTGGTGATCTGCTTCGTGATTGTTGCTTTCATCCTGCTGATCGCATGCTCCAATGTTGCCAACCTGATGCTCGAGCGCGCGACGAATCGCACCAAAGAGTTTGCTCTCCGCACCGCCTTTGGAGCGTCCCGGGGCCGGTTAGTGCGGCAACTCCTGACGGAATCACTGCTCCTGTTTCTCTTCGGCGGCGTGGCCGGCGTGTTTGCCGGCACGCTGGGGGTGCGCTGGATCGATTCCCAGATACCGGACCATATTCGCGGGTTTATGGTGAATTACGGGCGTGTGGACCTGGATGTGACGACGCTTGCGGTTACGATGGGGATCGCATTGCTTTGCGGGCTCGTCTTCGGGCTTGCGCCGGCCCGCGAACACTCCATCCACGAGGTAAACCAATCGCTTAAGGAAAGCGGCGGCCATGCTTCGGCCACGAAGCGAAGCGTGCGGCTGCGGCGCGTGTTTGTGGTTGCAGAAATCACGCTCGCCACTGTCGTGCTCATCTCGACCATGCTCTTGGTCAAAAGCTTCATCATATCTGTCCGCTCCAGTCCCGGGTTCAATTCGAAGAACGTGCTGGTGGCTCAGCTCGCATTGCCCAACAGCAGGTACCCCGAGGCCTGGCGTCGTTGGCAATTCGGCCAGGAAGCGCTGGCTCGCATCGGCGCTCTCCCGGGAGTCGAAGCGGCGGGGGTGGCGAGTTCGGTTCCGTTCGGCGGATTCGGAAGCGGAGTCGAGGTCGAGGCCATTGGGCAGCCTCCCCCGCAACCGGGGGAAAGACGCGGTGCACACTTTACGGCCATCTCAACGAATTACTTTTCCGTGATGCAGATCGGATCGGTCAAAGGCCGAGTGTTCAACTCAGCCGATACCGAGGGCAGTTTGGCTTCAGCGATCATTGACCGAACGATGGCTTACGATCTATGGCCGCACGAAGACCCGATCGGGCACGAAATCCGATTTGGCGAGCAACACACCGTTTGCCGAATCGTGGGGGTGGTCAATGACGTCAAGTGGTCCGACCTGCGCCAGCGCCCGGAATGGCAACTGTATGTACCCTTAGCCCAATTCCCCTCGGCCACGCTCGCCTTCGCGGTTCGGACAGCCGCCGATCCCGTATCAGTGGCATCGCTGGTGCGAAGGGCGATCTGGGAGGTCGACCGCGACCAGCCCATCTCGTCAGTTGAGAGGTTAACGACTTTGATTAGTATCGTCGGCGCGGGCTACCGCATTGTGGCAAATATGCTGATTTTCTTCGCGCTTCTTGCAGCCTTCCTGGGGGTGATCGGGATTTACGGAGTCATGTCAGAGCAAGTCTCGAGGAGCAGTCACGAAATTGGGATCCGTGTGGCGCTCGGCGCTCGGCGGCCGCAGGTGCTCAGAATGGTGGTCGGCGAAGCCTTGAAGTTAGCGTTTTTCGGGACTGCCCTGGGTGCAGCCTGCGCGCTTGGCACGAGCAGGCTGCTGGCGGCTGATCTCTACCGTGTGTCGCCAAATGATCCTGTGACTTTTCTTGCAGTGCCAGTAGTGTTTGCGGTTGTCACCATTCTCGCGAGCTACATTCCAGCACGACGCGCCACACACGTCGATCCGATGGTCGCGCTGAGACACGAGTGAGGTGATCGGGTGATTGAGTTGATCGGGAAATCGGGTGATCGAAAGGCTTTCGCATGAGCGACTGGTTGAGGACGCAAGCTGCAAGATTTCGGGGATTGCTAACGTTGCGGCGTGACGACCAAGACTTCACACAGGAGATCGACGCTCATCTGGCGTTGCTCACCGCGGAGAACGTCCGGCGAGGTATGACGCCGGAAGAAGCTCGACGCGCGGCCCTCGTGCGTCTGGGCGGCGTCACACAGCTCCGCGAGACGAATCGCGAACTGCGCGGGCTGCCGTGGCTCGAGACGCTGGCGCAGGACATTCGATACGGGTTGCACATGCTGCGGAACAGTCCCGGCTTCACCGCGGTGGCTGTGCTGACGCTCGCGCTCGGCATTGGGGCCAATACGGCGATTTTCAGCGTCATCAACGCTGTTATGTTGCGCATGCTCCCGGTGCAGGAGCCCGAGCGATTGGTACAGATCGGCTTTCAGGGCAGGCATGGCGCCGAGTCTTTCGTGGGCGAAAGTTTCTCCTACGCGGTATTCAAGGAGTTGCGCGAGCGGAACCAGGCCTTCACGGATATCTCAGGCTTTGATTACTGGGATTCTTTCGACGCCCGGCTGGCCGGCACGGAGTCGGGTGGCACGGGTCAGCCCATCAAAGGCCAGCTGGTGTCCGCTAACTTCTTCTCGCTTCTGGGTGTCGATCCCATGATCGGCCGCACATTTGCGCCTGATGCAGACACCCGCGGCGGTGATCATTCGGTTGCCGTCATCATCTATGCGCTTTGGACGCGTACCTTTGCCCGAGATCCGGGCGTGCTGGGGAGAAAGGTGACGGTTGACCGCACGCCTCTGACGATCATCGGCGTAGCGCCGAAGTACTTCGGTGGAGTGAATCCGGGCAGGACCTGCGACCTCTGGGCGCTGGTTAGCATGGAACCTCAATTGATTGGGGGCGAATTCGGATACCTCACTGATCCTAACGTGGATTGGTTGACGCTGCTCGGGAGGCTGAAACCCGGTGTTTCGGTGGAGCAGGCGCGCGCCAATCTCGACGTGCTGTTTCAACAAAGCCAGCGCCAGCAGGATCTGTCCGGCTTATCGGCGGCCGCGCGCGGCGATTTCCTTACGCATCGCATCGTCCTGCTTCCCGCGGCGCGCGGCACTGACTACTTGCGCAAGGAATTCCAGCAGCCCCTGAGCCTGCTCATGGGCATGGTCGCGCTGGTGCTGCTCATCGCCTGCGCGAACGTAGCCAACCTGCTGCTGGCGCGGGCGAACGCCCGTCAACGGGAAATCATGATACGCGTGGCCGTAGGCGCGGGACGGCGAAGGCTTGTGCGTCAACTGCTGACGGAGAGCGTTCTATTGTCCCTGATTGGCGGGGCGGTCGGCATGCTTCTCGCTTATTGGGTGAGTCCCATACTGGTGATTCTAATGTCGCGCGGGCAGAACCAGATGACGCTGAACGTCCATCCCGATTTGCGCGTGCTGGCCTTCACGCTGTTGATCGCACTCATCACCGGAATCGCCTTCGGACTGGCGCCGGCCATGCGCGCAACGCGGGTCACGATCCCCCCCGGCTCTTCACGTGTGACAACCACGCGGACCGGGCGCAGCCTGGGTCGCGCTCTGGTGGTGGTCCAGGTGGCGCTGTCGCTCGTGCTGGTGGTCGGTGCGGGCCTGTTGATTCGCACGCTTCGCAATCTCGAAACCCTCGACCCGGGATTCGACAGCCGGAATGTGCTTTTGTTCGGACTCGATCCAACCCGGGCAGGATACAAGGAAGAGCGTCTGGCGGAGTTCTATCAAGGTCTGCTGGACCGGCTGAATCAGCAGCCGGGCGTGCAATCCGCCAGTTTCTCTTTCCTCACGCCGATCAGCGGCGGTGGTTGGGATAACTCCATCTTTGTCGAAGGCTACGCACCGCGGCCCGGCGAAGACATGGACACCTACATCAACGCCGTGAGTCCGAGGTTCTTCGACACGCTTCAAACGCCGCTGATTCTGGGCCGCGATTTTGGACCGCAGGATCGTGCCGGCTCGCCACCGGTTGCGATCGTCAACCAAGCCATGGTTCGCCGCTTCTTTGAGGGCCGGAATCCGATTGGAGGGCGGTTCGGTTGGGGAGAAGGTCAACACAAGGCGAAATACGAAATCGTGGGCGTGGTGGGAAATGCCAAGTATCTCAGCTTGAGGGACAGCGTGCCCCCGACAGCCTACGTATGCGCGCGCCAGAGTAGGGATTGGGGCGGCGTGAATTTCGAAGTCCGGACGGCTGCCGGTCCATCGGCCTTCGCCCCGGAGATCCGCAGAGTGCTTCAGAGTGTTGACCCGCGTCTCACGGCTCCAGAGGTCACACCCTTCGCGCAGCAAATCGATCAGTCGCTTTACCAGGAAAAGCTGGTGTCGGCGCTTTCCGGCTTCTTCGGTGTGCTCGCGCTGCTGCTCGCCTGCATAGGCCTGTACGGGATCATGGCCTACGCTGTGGCGCGCCGCACCAACGAGATCGGCATCCGGTTGGCTCTCGGCGCTGAACGGGCCAGCATCCTGCGCATGGTGCTCGGCGAAGCCCTGCTGCTGGCGGCCGTCGGCATCCTGATCGGCCTGCCGGCCGTGTGGGCAGCGACCCGGTCCGTTGCAAGCTTGCTGTACGGGCTGAAGGCGACCGATCCGCTGACCGTGCTTATCGCAACCTCGCTGCTGGCCGCTGTGGCAGCGCTTGCCGGGTATCTGCCGGCGCGTCGGGCAACGAAGGTCGATTTGATGGTCGCGCTTCGTTATGAGTAATCCACCGTGCTTTCAGCACGGCAACGAAAGACGAAAATGGGCTCGAGTGGACTATGGTGTTTGTGGACCGAGGCGGCGAGAGAGGTCGTCTCACTCTGGCGCAGAAGGAAGCCCGCGTATGAGTATGGCCCG
>DASYZG010000051.1:0-6870 GCA_035946575.1 Terriglobia bacterium
CAGCCCCGCGCGAAACATTTTCGCCGGCCTGCGTGCCTGGCCGAAAACGTTACCGGATTTTGCCTTTGGAGAAGCCCGTTTTCCGGGCATTTCGAGATGTCACTTTACTATGGCCGCCGCCGATCCTTTTCGGCCAGGTAGGTTTCATCATACTTCAGGAGGATTGGCGGTCTGGTCCAGCGTGGCCCGGTAGTTCCAGGGCATCCACTCCGTGGGGTTGGCCGCCAGTTCCTGGGCATGGCGCTGCAACTCCGTCAGATAGTCGAACGAGTTAACGCCGCACAACTGGCAGGTGTGGATCAGGGTCATAAATAGGTCGCCCACCTCGGCCCCATGCAGAGTGCGGTAAAACAAGGCGTTCTTCCTGTGGAGCACCGCCCGCTTGAGGGCGCGCTCGCAGATGTTATTATCCAATGGCGCTCCGGCTTCTCGCAGAAACATCGTCAAGGCTTTCCAGTGCCGCAGCAGATAGGTGATCGCCTTACCCAAACCCGAGTTCGGCTCGGCCTTCCGTTCGGCGAACTGCGCCTCCAACCAGACCTGCAGTTGGTCCATCACCGGCCGGCTGTGCTCCTGATGGAATCGCAGCCGTTCCTCCGGCGCCAAGCCCCGCTCGCGCGCCTCGGCGTCATAGCGGTACACCTCGCCCAGCGTCTCCAGCACGTAACGGCACTCTTCGGGGAAGTTGGCCGCCACTTCCACGAACTGGCGCCGTCCATGCGCCAGACAGTTGGCCACCAGAATCTCCACTCCCGCAGGCAGCTTCGGCACGTTGCGCGACAGCGCGTCGCACATCTGGATCAGCGGGCTCAAGTCCTTGGCCCGCTTCTGCAGCACATCGGCGATGTTCTCGCCCGCATGCTGCCGCCCGGTGAAGTACAGGGCGATCTTCTGGCCCTGCCCGGTCGAAACGATGCCGCTGGTGAACACGCCGGTGCGCTCGTCATCGGGCTCGCGCTCCAGAGTGAGCACCTTCATGCTGGTGTCGTCGTTGTGCATCACTTCCCCCTGCGCCGCCTGCCGGATCAACTCGTCGCGCGCGGGTTTGATTAACTCGGCTACCTCCTCGACGATCTCCCACTGCGTCGCCGGCGGCAGCGGAATCCCTAACTGCCCCTCCAGTCGCGCCAGCCGGTAAAATGGCGTGCCGCTGCCATACTTGAGTTGCGCGATCATCGCCCCGGCCGTCTCGTCGTACTTTTCCGTCCCCACCCCTTCCGGCTCTTGGGCCGTGAACACCTGACCGCAGCCGTTGCAGCGCAACCGCTCCAAGGAGTAGACGGTGGCCGCCAGCGGCGCCTGCCCCACGATCCGCACCAGCACCTTCGGCTCTTTCTGCCCGTACACGTTGCCCTTCCCGCACTCCGGGCAGCGGTCCCCGTGCTTCAACTTCTGGTGACGAATCTCAACCTGACGCGCTCCCGTGAAGTCCTCCGCGCTGTTGCGGCCGTGTCCCGGCCGCGAGCTCTCTGGTTTCGGTTCTTCGTCAACCGCCGGTTTCTCCGCCGGGGGGCTCACCGCCTGCGCACCGGCCTTTTCGAGCACGTCCCTGGTCTTCTCGGTGCTGGCCGGCAACAGCAGTTGCCGCAGATGCCGGATGGTGGTGTCTTTGTCCGCGACCAGTTCGGTCAGGTATTCCAGCGTATCCACCGCCGCCTTCAGCTTGCGGTAATCCTCTTCCGGCAGCGGCTCATGCCGGGCCCGTTCCAGAAGCGTTTCCAGTTCCTGCACGGAAAGGTCGATGCGCTCGATTCCGGGCTTCATCTCATACCTCGCTCAGCAACCGGCGAAACCGCCGGTGCAGGGGGTAGCCCAGCACTTCTTTGATCGAACGGTTCGGACGATTCGTGTGATCGTCTTTTCCGCGGCCGGTCGTGCGCCCCAGCAACACCCAGTTTGCCGCCCGGTAGCACGTCCCTCGGAATCGCTCCGGGTCCACGAACGTTTCCAGAAAGTAGATCGGGTGCCCGTACAGGCTCTCCCAATCGGCGCTCACCCGCGCCGCCATGCGGCCCAGCAGGTGCGACGCCAGGTGTTCGACCCGTACCCACGGCAGGATCAAGAATCTTGTGTTGTAAGCCAGGAAGCGGATGTTCCGCCGCCGTGCTTCCGCGTCCCAACCGATGTAGCGGTCGCGGCTGCCAATGTGCCGCGGCGCCGAACTCCAGGCCAGGCAGGCGATGGGGCGTGGGCCCAGAGGGCGCCCCGCCCACACCAGGTACTTCAGGTGCTCGCCCACCGGCTGTTCATAACCCAGGTAATGATGCTGTTCCATCAAGCTGTTGAACAGCGGCTCGTCGGCCGTGCGCCGCACCTGTTGGAACTGAATCGGTCCCAGATCCTTCAGCTTGGATTCCAATGGTGTCCGCTCCAGCAGCACCGGCTCCGGCCGTGCCCGCCGCGCCAGGGGATTGTGTCGCACGTACGCCACCGGCGGCAACTCGATCTGACCGGCCCGCTCCAGCATCAGCAGCAGGCCGCGGCAGACCATGTCGCATAAAGCCCCGTTGGCTTGCCGCCATTCCCAGGCTTCGCATAACTTCTCCGACAGCCTCCGCCGGCTGGCTCCCGGATGGGCCGCGATCAGCTCCCGGATGAACGCCACATCTTTCGCCGTGACGATGCGCCCCCGATACTTCCACTCGTTTTCCACGTCAACCGCAGTGTAAACGAGATTGTTTTGGAACGCAAGTACTTTTTCAGCTCACGCGCCGCCACACCGGCGCGGCTTCCGCCTCCGGGTTCCCCGCCGCCAGGAGCAACTGCGCCTGGTGTGCCTGGAGAGTTCGGGTCGCTTCCTTGCCGGTGGGCCACCACACGAATCGCCCCTTCGACAACCGCTTCTGCGCCAGCCAGAACCCCTGGCCGTCATACGCCAACACCTTGATGGCGGTAGCGCGCCGGCTGCGGAAGATAAACAAACACCCGGAGAAAGGATCGGCGCCCAACTTCTCCCGGCATAACTGCGCCAGTCCGTCGATGCCTTTCCTGAGATCGACCGACTCGATCGCGACCAGGATGCGCATCTGCGGCGCGACTTGGATCACGCCGACTCCCACAAGGCCCGGCTGAGGCTGGCCAGGTCCGCTCCCGTGGCTCCTTTCCACTGGATGCGCATCTTACCGTGCGGCCCTTCCAACTCGATGAGGCACTCTGACGCCCCGGCGGTTCGGGGTGCGAGCAACTCCATGAATGCGGCCGGACCCTCCGGCGGCCGCACGGCTTTCCCCCGGATCGAACCTGTTGATCTCGTCAGCCCTTTGAGTTTGACGTAATCCAGTCGAAGCGCTTTGGCAGTCTGAAAAACCCCGTGCTCTCTGGCCAGTTCCGCCGCCGCCTTCCACAGGGACTCCGGGATCGGCCTCCGCCCGGCGTGCGACTGACGCCAGCGCATGAAGCGACCATGAACCCTCCGCATTCCAGCCGGAACCAATACCCCCTGTCTGGCCACCGTCGGTCCTCCTTACCCTTGCCGGGCGTAAGACCGACGTTACCAGCTACGGCCGGATGGCGTCACGCATGCTTGCCGAAAGGACACGAACGGTCGACAAGTCGACCCCAGTTTGATGAGTATGCGAGGCACGGACCGGAAATTGCGGTTTCCGTCAACCGCGTTAGCGTTGCGTTGTCCAGAACATCGTCTCGTGTGAGGCCCTCCGGCTGACCTACGAAACGGATGAGATGATCGTTGTTCAACCAAATAGGGACGACAAAAAGGTAGCTCACCGCATAGCTGATGATGGTCCGCCAAGCCCCCAGAATGCCGGTTGCTCTGGCGACTTGGGTTGCAGCAAGCACGATCACCGTCACAATGACCCCGAAAACCCCGTCTGTAACTGCAATCATCCGATCGGGACTTGTCGCTTCCTCACGCATAGCGGGCTTCCTCTTTGTTTGGCGCGGTAAGGTCCGGTCCCGAGTGGCAGAAGATGCAGCGCTTGTCGTTATCGTGGTGCAGCTTCGCGCAACGCGGCCCTGTGCTTTCACAGACTCCAAGAAAGACTTCGCCCGCCGCGAGCATGCCGAGCGGCGGTGCTACGAAATAAATCCAAAGCGCGTGCCAGTAGCGGGCGTAGACGGCCGGACCGAACGTTCGGGCCGGATTTGTGCTCATGCCGGATAAGGGAGATTCGAAAGCGATGTATACCGCGGCCAGGATGGCGGCGAAGTAATGTGTATAAGGGGCGAGAACGTGGTGATTGGATGCGAACAGGATTGCGCTCATCAACAGAAACGATATGACCAGTTCGGCGACGAAGGCGATACCGTCGCCGTAAATGCCGGGCAGAGTGGCCGCATAACGGACGGCGTGGTGTGCGGGGGCACCTCGAAGCAGCAGAGAAGCGAGCGCCACGCCGGCTAACGCGCCTGACAATTGTGCAAGGCAATAGAACAGGGCATCCCACGGGGCCACTTTGCCTAGTCGATAAAAAGTGAATGTGACCGCGGGATTGAAGTGCGCTCCGGACTGCTTGCCCCACGGCGAAAGGACGATCGCCATAATGGTCGCGCCCATCGCCAACCCCATCAACATCCGGCGAACAGCATCGCTTGGCAGATATCTCTGGACCGGCGAAGCAGGGTGCCACAAGAACGTAGCGACCGCGCAGGCGGAGAACAGGTAGATGGCGGCCTCTCCGCCTTCCATCAGGTACTCCGGCCAGTGAAGACGCAGGCTGTCCGCTGCGCTTAGGGTACCCTTGTTGATCAACGCAGCGGCCAAGTCAGCCTTCGGCTCAATCCGCTGAACTGCGTGTCTGTTGGGAATGCTCAGCATCATGGCGTTGTCGCTCAATTTCCGAACGGCACCTCCGCGTATGCAATGCCGGTGAGGTTTCCTTCAGCAAAAAGCAACGTCTTCCTGTCCGACCCATCGAGATTAGCGCTGTAAACGGAGCCGCCGAAGTCGGTCATGAACATTCGACCGCCCTTCAGGTCCAAAGCTAGGCCGATGCCTTCCATCAAATGGGTGGAAAGGATTTCAGGCTCTTTGCCACTTCCGGCCTCCGGGTCCATGGGCGCGCGGTTCACCGTGTTGCCACGCGGCGGGTCCCCGCGGTCGGTCCAATATAGCGTCCGATTCACCGGATCGAGGTCCAGATCAATCGGCTCCGGGAGATTGTCATAAAGGAGCTCGATGTCACTGCGGTTCTCGGCCGACTGACCTTGCGGAACTTGGACGTTGGCCCGAAAAATTCGACCCAAACCTGCGTTGGGACCACCCTTCTGCGTCCAATAGAACTTGCCATCGTCAGTGTTCACCGCAATGCCGACGCACCATTTCCTCTGGTCCGATCCTGGCCGCGAATCGCCCAGGCTCGTATCCAGGAGAGTTTCGATTTCCGACCCGTCCAGGTTTGCTCGCATCACTCGCATGCCTTCCCGGTCCGACCAGTAAAGCTTGCCGCTCCTCTTCTCCAACGGGAGCTGCTTCGGCGTGAACGTGGCGCCAGGCGGAACGATGGTGATCATGTTCTTGCCATTGAGATCCGACCGCATGATCGAGCCATCGTTCCTATTGGGATTACCCATATTGGTCCAATAGATGTGCCCAGCGGCGACATCGAGCACAAGGCCGTCGGGCAACTTCCGGCCTTCGTTGATGATCGTCTTCAAATCGGTGCCATCAGAATTCGCGGACAGTACGCGGCCGGCACTGAGGTCCAGGAAGAAGAGTCTACCGGACGTGGGCACGTTTTTCGGGTGTGCGTCTATCGGTGTGGAAGCTGTCGCGCTCATGCAACGAAATCCCCTCGCTAACGTGTCTACGCGGTCTGCGTATCCGTGTGCTCGTCATCCGCCCGCCCGAATCCAGGGAGGTACCGGCCGAAGTTCAATTCGAAGTCGCTCCGAACGCCGTAACCGATACCCCGGAGCTTCACACGGCGCGACTGCGCATCCGGCAAAGCCAGCATTGGGAAGATCATCTCGTTGCTCGACTGAAGCTCGGCGGCTGTCGGCATCCCGAACCGATTGATCTGGGCTTTCGCCGCACCTAACGTTTCGCGGCCGAACGACGCCAGACGCTGGACCAGCGTATCGACAAACGAGTCGAGGTCGCCATCGTCCAGCGTGCGGTTCACCCACCCATAACGTTGGGCAATATCCGCGTCGAAATCTTCAGCGCTGAGCGCGATCTCAAGAGCGCGCGAGCGGCCGACCAGACGCGGGAGCCATTCGAGCGCTCCGCCGCCTGGGATCAGTCCGACACCAACCTCGGGTTGGCCGAACAGGGCGTTTTGCCGGCTGGCGAAGCGCATGTCACAGGCCAGCACGAACTCGTTACCGATGCCGCGTGTGCGGCCACGAACCTTGGCGATGCTCACGACTGGCGTGGACGCTAGGCGTAGGACAAACTCGCGCCAAAGGCCCAGCACCTCTGGCCGTTCCGCCGCCTTGGCGACGTCGAGATGAGCGACGAAGAAATCGGGGTTCGCCGACTGGAACACTACGACCTTCACGGACGGGTCTGCCTCGAGGTCGGTCATCAGCGCTCCCAATTCGACAATCGTTGTGGGAACGAATATGTTGATCGGCGGGTTGCTGAAGGTGATTGTCCACAGGCCGCGACAGGTGCGGTCGATGTTGAACTGCGAAAGGTCAGACATGGCGTATCATCTCCTCTTATGCGATTGACGCGAGAGTGTTTGCGGGCGTTCGCTCCGGCACGTTCCCAAGGAGCAGGCCAAGTCCCTCAGCCGTTGTTAAGTGCGCAATGACGGCATCACGAAGCTTCGGGTACGGCAGCCCCGCCAGCATCGCCGTCTGCATCGTAGCCATGGCCTCGCCCGCATCGGCGCCGATCATGGTGAAGCCGAGAATGCGATCGTCGTTCGAACCGACAAGGACTTTCATGAAACCTTGTGTCTC
>DASYZG010000052.1:0-32132 GCA_035946575.1 Terriglobia bacterium
GTCAGAGAAAAGTCTAAGCCAGACCTCGCCTTCGTTTCTCAGCTTCGTTTTTGCGTTTCGTCAGCTTCGTTTGGGCAAAACCCGGCTTTCAGAGCGTAAAATTAGGTTCGTTTAGCTTCGTTTAGCTTCGTTTTTTAGAGCGCAAAATAGGCCTTTGGTTACGCGTAAGAGCTTTGGAATCTGTAGCTTAATGAGTTTGGGTTCGGTAGGGGACGAATAACGACCTTGCCCGGCAGGGAATCTACTCTAAGTCAAATCTTTTGTGTGGACTGGCGCCATTCCTGGGACTGGGTTCGGTCCGGGGTATTCCACCCGGGGGCCCCTTACCCCCGCGCCTCAATGGTTGGGCACGCACTGGCTCAGCATCTCAGACTGCGTGGTGCTGAATGCGTTCGGATCGTTCCAGACGCCTTCGCCCTGGCAAATGCCTGAGTAACAGTTCACGTCCGAGGGGAAGTTTTTGGCCACAATCTGATCCACCAGAAATGAGCCCTGGCCTGTGGAAAAGGAATAGGGAGCCGTGGCGCAATAGAACCAGCTCACACCGGTGTTCGGATAGGAGTAACTGGAGCCTGCCGAGACGATGGAGTCGGCGGCCCACTTATCGATATCACTCTGCGAGGGACTAGGAAGGCCGCACGTCGTCGTGTTCTCCCAGTTATTCACTTTGGTGGCGATCCCCGCCTCGTATGTGAAGGGTGCGCCGGTGAGCAGGGGGCATAAGTCACGCGAAGAACCGGTATACAGCTTCGGATCGCAACCGTAGTCCATGCGCGAAACGCCCGGGCCGGACGCGATCACCACATAATCGAAATAGTTTGAAAAGCCATAGTCTGCCAACGAGTAAGCTAACGCCGCACCTCCTCCGCTGATTCCCTGACCGCAAAACCCGGTTGTCCGGCTGGCTCCGTGCACGGTGTTGAAGACGTACTTGAAAACCGTAGCCGGCCGGCAGGCGGCACTCCTCACGCCGGCGCCGTTGGCAACGGCCCAGTCGCTCGCCCAGGCGAGCTGCACCACCTGGAATCCGTCGGTAACATAGGGATCCGCAAAGCCGGCGTTCAGAAAGCTGGTGCCCGGGCCACCGATCACGAGGACAATGGTGCCTTTAGCCGGTCCTGTGGGAAGAGCCGCGCCTAGAATGGCATTAAGATTCGGCAGCCCGGGGCAGGACACCGTGATTTCCTTGCACAGAGCCCCGGTGGCCGCCCCCTGCGGACAGGTGGTGGGGCCAATCACCGTGACCTTTCCCAGGCTGAGCACGTCTCGGCCCTCGTCCGGCCTCGCTGCCGCACAGGAACGCTTGACGTCTTGAGAACTCATAACCACCCCTACGACTGCAGATAGAACAATCAGTCTTAAAGCCTGGACCGAATTCACAACACGTTCCTTTCTCGACGCCGTTCTTCCGTCGCCTTCCCGCCCCTCAATGGTTGGGCACGCACTGAGCCTGCATCTCAGACTCCGTGGCACCGATTGCGTTTGAGTCGGCCCAGACGGCTTCACCCGCACACCCCGGGAAACAGGTCACTGCCGAGTTCCTGGCGAGAATCTGGGCGACCAGAAATGAGCCCTGGCCGGAGGAGAAGTCAGGCGAGGTGGCGCAATAATACGAGCTCACACCGGTGTTCGGATAGGAGTAACTGGCGCCGGCCGAGATGATCGAGTCCCTTTCCCATTTGGTGAGCTCACTCCCGCTGATCTGTTGCTTGCCACACGTCCTCGTGCCCTCCCACGTGTTCACTTTGGCGGCGGTCCCCACGTCGTAGAGAAAGGGCGCGTCGGAGATCAGGGGGCATAAGTCACGCGGAGGACCTGTATACAGGTTCCGGTCGCAACCGTAGTCCATGCGCGCAACTCCGGGGCCCGCCGCGATCACAACGTAGTCGAAATAGTCTGCAAAGCCGTAGTCCGCCAGCGAGTAAGCCAGCGCCGCCCCCCTCCGCTGAGTCCCTGACCACAAAACGCCTTCGTCCGGCTGCCTCCATGTACCGTGTTGAACACGTATTGGAACACGGTGGAAGGCCGGCAGGCGGCACTCTTCACTCCGGCGTGGTTGGCATCAGCCCAGTCGCTTGCCCAGGCGAGCTGCACCACCTGGAATCCGTTGTTAACGTAGTCGTACGGAAAGCCGTTGTTTAGAAAGTCTGTGCCTTTGCCGCCGGAAAGGAGGATGACGGTGCCTACAGTCGGCCCGGTGGGATAACTCACACCCAGAATGGCGTCAAGGTTCGGCAGGTCGGGGCCGCCGTTGGCGTCGGGGCAGGAGACCGTGATTTCCGTGCAGGTCGTGCCGGTGGTCCCCCCGGGCGGACATTTCACAGGACCAATCACCTTAACAGTCCCCAGGCCGAGCACGTCTTGACCCCCGTCCGGCCTTGACGCCGCGCAGGAACGCTTGACATCTTGAGAAACCATGACCCCCAGTGCGATGACCGACAGAACAAGCAGTCCTAAGCGGAGAGTCGAGTTCATGGCAGCTTCCTCTCCCGACGCCTCAATGGTTGGGCACGCACTTTTCCAGCATGTCAGACTGCGTCTCGCTCACGGCGTCGGTGTCGTTCCAGACGGCTTCGCCCGAGCAGCCTGAGTAACAATGCACGTCCGAGGGGTAGTTCCTGGGTACAATCTGGCCCAACAGAAATGAGCCCTGTCCCGTGGAGAAGTCAGGTGAGGTGGCGCAATAGAACGAGCTCACACTGGTGTTGGGGTAGGAGTAAGTGGCGCCGGCCGCTACGATCGAGTCGGCTTCCCATTTGTCGATGTCGCTCTGCGGGGGATTCGATTCACCGCAGGTCGTCGTGCCCTCCCAGGTATTCACCAGCGCGGCGGCCCACGCCTTATAGGCGTAGGCGGCGTCGGGGATCAAGGGGCATAAGTCACGCGGACCACCCTGATACAGAGTCGGATCGCAACCGTAGTCCATCCGCGTAACCGCCGGGCTGGACGCGATCACAATGTAGTCAAAATAGTCCGCCAGGCCATAGTCGGCCAGCGAGTAAGCGAGCGCCGCGCCTCCTCCGCTGAGTCCCTGGCCGCAAAACCCCGCGGTCCGGCTGGCTCCGTGCACGGTATTGAAGACGTACTTGAAAACCGTAGCCGGCCGGCAGGCGGCACTCTTCACGCCGGCAGCGTTGGCATGCGCCCAGTCGCCTGCCCAGGCGAGCTGAACCACCTGGAACCCGTCGGTAACATAGGAGTCCGCAAAGTTGTTGTTCAGAAACGACGTGCCTGGGCCGCCGCTGAGCAGGATAATGGTGCCCCTGGCCGAACCGGCGGGAGTAGCCGCGCCCAGGGTCGCATTAAGGTCCGGCAGCCCCGGGCAGGAGACCGTGATTTCTTCGCACCTGGCCCCGGTCGCCGCCCCGGCCGGACAGGTGGTGGGTTTGATCACCGTGACTGTCCCCAAGAGGAGCACGTTTTGACGGCCCTCCGGGCGCGCCGCGGCATAGGAGCGGTTGACGTCTTGAGAACTCATGAGCACGGCTGCGATTGCGGATAGAATAATCAGTCGTAAGCGCAGGGTCGAATTCATGGGCGGCTCCTTCTCGACACCCCGCCAGGGCGCCAATTTTCTCCACGGCGCAGAGAGCGATGCTCTGCTGATTTAATCTTCATTCTCTGCTGCCTGACTGATGCCCGATACCCTACCACCTGATCGCTCCGAACGCAACACCGCGCGCGAATCTGCGGGTGCCATGGCGGTCGAAATCGAGCTCGACGGACCACGCCAAATCGGGCGCAAAACCCGGCGGGCGTAAGCTGGATCGCGCCACGGCGGAGATGCTGTGCGCGGTTCGTGCCGGGATTGTCAACTCTGGAGCAGTATTTCCGCCCAAAACGACAGCTTTCGTGTTCTAGATGTAGCCCCCGTTTTATTGATTTCAAAGGACATTCTGGCTTTCGGTCTAGCCCCCATTTTTGGCTTATCTTGCTGATTCGATGCGACATTCCGGCTTTGGCGGCGTGGATGTTTTTTGCGTTTTCGGGCGTCTTCGAGGCAATAAAGATTGAATCCATTGGGTTTACCGGATTTGTACAATTATCACCTGGCGGGGTTCGGTGCCGACCAGCGTGCACGGCGCGACGCTCTTCGGGTTCGACGGGCCTGCCGGCGAGTGTTCGTGTCATTTGCCACGACCTGGGGCCGCGGTGGAACCTCGATCCGTTGTTCTGAGCATCTCCTGGAAACAAAGGCGATTCCTGCGTCGCCGGCATGCCGTCTTTCGTACGGCCTCCGGCTCTAGCCAGCCCGCTGCTGATACTCGTTCGAACACGCTTCGAGCCTAGCACCCTAAAATGGGACAAGGGAGAAAAGTGAGAAAACTGAGAAAATTGAGAAAGTTTATTTTCACAAGGAATTCAATAACTTAGCCACGTTTGGTCGCGGGGGGATCGGAACCCCCCCTGCGGCTGGCCCCGAAATCGGCATTCATGATGTCGCCACCCGCCTGAGCCCTCCGTGATCTCCGTGTTGAAAGCTTCTAAGACAGAGTCCACAGAGGAACCACCCACAGAGGAACCACAGAGAGCACAGAGATCCGCACCGGTGGTGACGACATCCTCTTACCATTCGTCGCCACCCCCGGGACAAAGTTCACGCGAGAAGGTCTGCGTTACGCGCGCGACCGTTCTTTATTCCACCGTGCCCAACACTCCCCCCGAAAACAGATTGCAGCCTGACGCTGCGATCAAGCCGCAGACCGCCGAGTAGGTGTGGCCGAAGAAAGCGGAGTTCAGGAACGACCTGCCGCCAGGCTCGGGCGGCCCGTAGCTATTCGTTCCCTGGGTGTTCGAGACAAAATACTGCGCCGACTCGCAACTGTTTCCCGCGACCGTACACTGCGGCACCACGCTCAGCCAGTATTGCCCGGGGGCAAGGTTGACGGGCGGATCGACACTGACCAGGACCGTATATTCAGGGTGCGAGCCGAAAGCCACGCGACCCGTGGGCGTGAAGGCGGCGCCGGCCGTGCCCGAAGCGATCACCGTGCCGGCGTTGCCGTCGGACATTCCGGTGGCAATGGACCAGGTGGCTTCTGCCGGATCAATGTGGTTGTAGCCGTCCGCGATGTCGTTGGTAAAGAGCCCCGTGACGCTCCAGCCGGGGCTGTCCACCGTGAAGGGAATAAAGGTGGACGTATTCGCCACGAGAAGGGTGTTGTCGTTGGCCAGGCCATTTACAGAAGTCCAGTTCGGGTTGAGGTCGCCACCATAGAACAGGCACGGATTGCAGTAAGGCGGCGGCCCCGGCGTCTCGCGTCTCTGCGGCGTGATCGTCCGCCCCACCCACGCGTGCGTGCCCGCGCCGAGCGGAGCCAACGGGGCGCGAAGAGCCGCCGGCACAGATTGGGTGGTGCCGGGCGGGTGCGGATTGCTATCCGGCGGGAGCAGGTGCGTGCCCACGCTGTAGAGAGTGGCGGAGCCGCCATTCGCGGCCAGCTTGATTTCAATCGTAAAGGCGTACGGGGTGGTTGAATCTTTGAATGTCGCACCTTCCGTCTGGTAGCAGGAGATCCCGGAAAGGATGGTCAAAAGCGGGCAACGGTTGTCGTTGCAATTCGGGCCGTTTGTTTCTGAGGCATCGCACACAACCTGATTGACGCCGTTTTTCGAATCCAGACAACCATGGGTGCCGGAACAGTCCACGGTGGTGATGTTGTCCTCCACCCCGGCGCCCGATTGGCCGGGCTGCCCATTGAAGTGAGGCCAGTTTTCGTTCAAGGTGGCCCCCTGAACCGTGCCCGTGATCTTCAGATCCACCCTGCCGGTTCCCGACACATTCCAGAGATCCGTGTTGCCGATCCTCAGGGTGTACGGACCTCCCACGTCCTGCTTGATGGCAAGATTCGCGCCATTGGTTCCGATACCGTTGCAGATGCTGGCTGTACCGGTACACGTGTAGCCTCCGCTGTCAACGGAATTGAAGGTGTACGTCACCTTGTCCGAGCTGCCCCCGGCGTCGAGCTCGCACGTGGTTCCGAGATAGGTGGCCACCGTTCCGGCCCCGCAACGCGGCACCTGGGCATAACCGGCTGTCGCGAGGGAAACTGCTGACGCGAACACGGCCAGAACCAGAGCTCCCGGAAAGGTTATTTTTTGCCGCCTGAGCATGCCTTTATCCCCGTTCTTGAGTGCAGACTGCTTCCGCCAATCGTCGTGTGTTGTACCACAAAGGAGCCGGATTTCCGAGTTGCGGAATGTGCTGTTAGTTCAGCATCCAATCCGCCAAAGGACCGAATGCCAGGCTCGCCCACGTCCCGGGAATCACACCAGACGGTCTCCGCCAGCCCCGTGGGTTATCGGGGAGACAGATCCTCCCGCCGCCAATACGGAAGCCCTAGCGATCCCAATGCCAGCAAGCCCAGCGAGCCCGGCCTGAGAGCCTCTTCGGCGACTAGCTGCGGGGCGGCCCGATTCACGAGCGCTTCCGGCCCGGGTTGAGTGGCAGGATCGGCGCTTGTCTGCCCGGCGAAGATTGGCTGTCCCGCAGCAGTGTTGTAAGCGTAGCCGTTCAGCACTGCAATGATCGTGAATCCACCCCCATTCCTTACCGAGAGCCTCGCCCAGCCATAGTGCACCTGCCCATTGAGTTTGAACTCAAAGCCAAGATAGCGCTGGTCGACGTTCACCCAGGCTCCTACCCCATTTGACGCTGATGTACAGCCACGACACTGCCGACGGTTCGCCAGGCTGGCAGCCTCAAAAAACTGATCAGCGGGACCGATTGGGGTGCCCTTTCTCAGCGGCGGGCCTTCCACGCCACCTCCCGAGCCGCTAGCCCGAACGAGGCTGCCGTACCCAGTAAACGTAGTCCAAGTGGCATGGAAGAAAGTGACAACCGGCGCTCCGTCCACGTCGAGCGACACATATGAAAAGCCGCCTGGGATTTGTTCGTGAAGCGGAACGTAGACAATTTTGGCGGTGGCGGGTTGTGCCATTGCCAGAATTCCCACGCCCGCAGCTCCTGCGGCCGCGGCGTAGCTGGCGAGGCGCTTATGGAACTGCTCGCCCAGCCGCTCGCTTGGCAGTGCTGAGCGTCTTTCCCTTCTGGCTCTCCGCGTGTCTGTTGTCATCGGACTCTCTCCTCCTTCGGCCGAGATGAATTCTTTCGCGCGGTGCTGGAAATCACGGAATCACCGTGAACGGCACGTTGCTGGAAACCGTGGCGTGCGGCTTGGTCACTTCGACCGTGCCGCTGGTGGCGCCAGCGGGCACCGTGGCAATGAGAAATGTATCGGAAACCACCTTGAACGAGGCTGACGTGCCGTTGAAGGTGACGGCCGTGGTGCCAGTCAGGTTCTGTCCTAGGATTTGCACCTTCGTGCCCACTTTCCCGGAGCTGAGCAGAAACCGCACGAAGGGGCCAAGGCCAACATCGAGACTGAACAAAGTGCCGTCCCCGTAAGCGCCGCCGAAGGCTGCACTGCCGTAAAGGACGCCATTGGTGTGCTGGGTCAGCCCGCCGTAAGGGTTGGTCCCGTCAGTGCCGTTGAAATTGAAAAGCACCTCAAATGTACCGCTGGTGGTTATTGAGAAGATTGTCCCATCTCCGTACGTTCCGCCCAGTATCGCGGTGCCGTACAGCTTGCCATCCGTTCCCTCTATAGGGTTGGCGCTGGGGATTTGTCCGTCTGTGCCCGTGAAACTATGTAGCACTGTCAGGACGCCCGCCGGCGTCATCTTGAAAATGGTTCCGTACCCGTTCGCACCGCCGTACGTCGTATAACCATAGAGATTGCCGTCACTGCCTAGGAGCAGGTTCGTGGGATTCGCACCATCCGTACTATCGAAGTTGACGAGAATCTTGTACCCTCCTGAGTGGGTGATTTGAAACACCACGCCGTCGCCAGCGGTACCTCCGTAATACGTTGCACCGTAGAGCGCTCCTTCGGGACCTTCGACGATTGCAACAGGATAGGAGCCGTCGTCCGGCAGGCTTCCAAAGTTGTGGAGGTCGGTTATGGTGCCTCTAGGAGTTACCTTAAACAGCGTGCCTTCGCTGCGGGTCCCACCCTGTCTAGCGGCACCATAATAATTTCCGTCCGTACCCAAGATCAGATCACCGGGATAGCTACCGTTTGAGCCGTCCAGGCTGGCGACTAGCGTGAACGCTCCCGCTGCCGAAAGGTTGAAAACACCGCCGTTGCCTGAGGTTCCACCATTCTGGATGTTGGCGTAAAAGAGACCGTTGGGGCCGAGGGCGAGATCCGATACCGGGGTGCAGTTCGTCGAGGTAAAGTCATAGAGAATCCGAAAGGCTCCGGAAGGTGTCAATCTGAATGCCGTCCCACAGCCATCCGGGCCCCCGAAAACGGCAGTCGCGTAGAGATTGCCGTCCCGACCCTGGGTGAGGTTGTTACCTTCCCCGTCACCGTCGGTCCCATCGAAGTTGTGAAGCAGGGTGAAGGTCTGCGCCGGCAAGACGATTGCCGCCGCTGCACACAGCAGGCATACAAGAGACGCTTTCTTGGCAAGTCGCATACTTCTCTCCTTTTCAACTTCAATTTAGAATCCGTGTGCCACGTGGCGACGACGACAATGAAAGGCGCTGTCGCGCGGTCCGCCCTGCCCGGCAGCTTACGGTGTGAGCTTGAACACGACGCCAGCGCCGTTCGCTCCACCGTTCTCGGCAGTGCCATAGAGGTTACCCGCACTGTCGTTGATCAGGGCGGCGATGGGGTTGCCACCGTCCGCGCCTCCGGTGAAGCTGTGTAGCACCGTCTCCTTGCCTGAGGCGTCGATCTTGTACACCACGCCATAGCCGTATGCACCGCCGTAATAGGTGGTTCCGTAAAGGTTCCCGGAGTAGCTGAGCACGCCAGCTAAAGGGTTACACCCGTCAGTACCGGTGAAGCTGTGCAGCACCGTCTCCGTTCCGGATGTATTCAACTTAAACACGACGCCGCAACCGCTTGTGCCCCCGTAATAGGTCGTGCTGAGAATGTTGCCTGCCGGATCGAGGATCACGCCGGCAGCGGGATTGCTCCCGTCCTCGCCTCCGGTGAACTTATACAGCACCGTCTCCTGGTTCGAGGCGTCGATTTTGTAGACCACGCCATAGCCCGCGCAGCAATCTCCTCCGTATCCGCCGTGCCAGGTGGTGCCGTAAAGGCTGCCGGAGCTGCTAATCGGGCTGGCATAGGGGTAACACCCGTCCGTCGCGCCTCCGGCGAAGCCGTGCAGCACCGTCTCCGTGCCGGAGCTTTCCACCTTATATACAGCGCCGCACCACGGAAATCCCCCTCCTTGCCAGGTCGTGCCAATGAGGTTGCCGGCCGAGTCGCGGAGCAGACCAGCTTGCGGCCAGGCCCCATCGGTTCCGTTCCAGGGGCCGAAGACGTGCAGCATCGTGAGCTTGCCGGAACTGCTCAGCTTGTACACCGAGCCCGTGCCCACGGGGCTGCCGTGATTGGCGGTGCCGTAGAGATTGCCCGCCGAATCGCGAACCACGCCGGCCCAGGGGTTGTCTCCATTGTCCGTTCCTGTGAACGAAAACAACACCTTCTCCTCCCCGGTCGCGGTCAGCTTGTACACGGCGCCGAGATTGTTTGCACCGCCGATCCAGGTGGTGCCGTAAAAGTTGCCGGCCGAATCCCGGATCACGGGGGCGTAGGGCTGTTCCCCGTCGGCACCCGTGAAGCTGTGAAGAACCGTATAGGTAGGCGCTGTCCTCTGGTCCCGAGCCGCCTGGCTGAGCATGATCGCCGGGGCGATCATTAATGTTGGGGCGAGCACCGCAACTGCTCCGCGCCAGCGAGTTCGAGAAATCCGACCGCAAAGCTGACTTTTTCTTCTCATGAATCCTCCTTTGTGATCCGTTCAGAGATGGGCTTCACGCGCAGTCAAGGAAGCTGCCGCAAACTGATATCGTCGAGTACAAAGTCGTTTGCATCGGTGGCCGTGTTTGCATCGAAGATGTCCAAGGTAGCGCTACTGTTGTCACCAGAAGGCCAGCTGATTTCGAGTTGTACCCAGATTCCGCCACTGGCGGGGCTCTGGTCTGGAAGCGTGATCTGCCCCACCACTTGGTCATTGATCTGGAGCACCAATTGCGCAGGTGACGTGATTGATGTGTTGAGCGTCGCTGCCCAGAACGAAACGAGGTACTTTGTCCCAGGATCAACGGTCACGGTTTCACTCCAAACCCGCTCAGACTCATAGTTGGCCCCGTTGGCGACGAGCATCTGGCGCCCATTGTGGGGAGGGAAGCATTGCCAGTCATACCAATGTCCAACCACCTTGCAGGGGCTCGTGCCAATAACGTATGTACCGGCGTTGTGGTCATTGCCGAAGATGTAGTCCGAAACAAAGCCGGTATCGCCCATTCCGAAGGCGCCGTTGACAATCAAATTCTCTCCGAGGTTTCCCACGGTGTTCTCGGTATCCGCTGCTGGCCCGCTGTTGTGCGTGTAGTCGAAGCCGCGTTCCGCTGAGAAGCCTTGCCCGCGCGACGTAATGGCTGTAATTCCGCAGAGCACGATAGCCGTGCAAAGCTGTCTCATTCCGACGGCTTTTGGATTCTGGTCCATAGGTCCTCCTTGTTCCCCTTTAATTAGGATTACCGCGGTGGCGACGACGCGGAAGCCGATGTTGTCGCCACCCGCGAATGACTCAATCACCCAATCAGTCAGCCCCTGCGGTTGCGACGGTCGCCAGCTCCCATGCTGCCAAGGCATGGCTCTCATCGCAGGCGCCGGCTCCGGCCGTAAAACCGACCCAGGCATCGTCGCCATTCAGGCTGAGCAGCGTGCTGAGGTCCACCGTGCTCGTTAACACGACCTGCTTATCGATCTCGACGCTTAAAAGGCCGCTTCCGCCCTGAGTCGGAAAGTAACTGATCGAGGCCGCGTGGGGATTACCGTCGGACAGGGTAACCGGAGGATTAGCCCGGAGACCAAGATTGCAGGTCGTGCCGTGGTCCGGCGTGTTGGCCGAGATTCCGCAGCTCTGGACACCGACATGATTGTTGTTTGGGTCGTAGAAGCCGGTGTTCACGTGAGTGTCGAATTCAACCGCCAGGCTGTTGGAGATGCCTCCGTACCCCATCCACCCCCCACCAGTACCCAAAGCACTCAGGCTGCTGTTCTGAACCACGAAAGCCATCCCGTCGCCAGGGCACAGGTTGGGAAGGCGTCGAATCTTGAACCGAAACTGGGTCAGAAAACCTTGGGCAACGTTGACTTGATTCGTGTACCATACCGACCCAGCGCCACCCCCGGCTGGTGTCACCAAAAGGAAGCGACCTTGTTGCTCCGCGTTCCCGTTGAGCGTCAGGCCCGACACGTCCGTGAAATCCGTGTACTTGAACACCGTGGTAAGACTGTTAGGGTCTTGGGCGACTCGCGGAGCCCAGAGGATGCGTCCGTCCGCGGCTGGATCGCTTGCCCCTCGATCGGTCCACTTCCCAGGAGCACCGGAACTTGAGCCACCCCAAACGCAAAATGCCAGAAGTGCTATCCCTGGAAGGTAGCCTGTCAATCCGCCTTTCAAACTGTTTCGAACCATGGTCTTCCTCCTTTTGTAGGGTTGACGGTTCGCAGCGACGCTTGTCAGCGCGTCGTCGCGGGGTGGCGATGACATCGGTTTTCATGTCATCGCCGGCGCGGTTACAAGTCCTTCATAGAGAGCCCCGGCTACCGGTTGAAAGGGATTTCTTGAACCCAATGGAAGCCCCGGCTGACCAACAGAAACTTGCGGTCATCGATAAGCCGCAGGTCGAGGTGAAGTTTGTGCTTATCCATTTCGCCGTCGAGGATCAGCCTGTCCTGGGCTGGTTTTCGAAAGCCGAACTGAGCCTTGCAGTTCTTGTCGTCGAACTCCGTCAGCGTGACCATGTTATTGGGCAAAGTCAGTGACATTCGACAGTAAGTAAACGAATCGTCCCAGCCCTGAATGACGGCGAAATCCCCGTCGAACGACTCGAAGATCAGACGCCGGAGCGGGATTGAACCGGACTGCGCGCCGTCCGGCGTTTGGCCCGCCTCCCAGATGCCGTAAAGGGGCGAACGCGGCGTGTGATAAGCGCGCCAAACCACAGAATCGCCATATCCGAGCGACGCGAGAATGTAGATTCCAAAGATCAGTTGTGCGGCGACCGCGACCCGATTCGCTCGGGCCGAGCGAAAGAGCGCAGGCTGAGGGGAAGCGTCGGGAGCTCGATTTCGGATGAAGAGGTCCACAAGTCGCGGAAACTCGGGCGCGAGCAGGAGGACGGCCATCACGAGCAGGTGAAAGGAAAAGAGCTTGACCGGCACGTCGTAGGTCATGTTCAGCATGAAGACGTTGGTGAGATCGGCCAGGCAAACCAGCGCTCCGAGAGTAGCTGTCGCCGGGATCAGCACCAGGGCGCCTCCCAACATTTCAGCCGAACCGGCAAAGACCTCATACGCCGGCGAAGCACTGATTGAACTCCAGAGCATGCCCATCGGGGACAGATGGCCGACCGGCTCAACCAATGTCGATAGGAACAGCGAAGGCATCTGCAGCGGGATGACCTTCGCGATGCCGTAGGCCAGCATCTCGGAGCCCAGGGCAAATCGGACTACGACGCGAAACCATTTGTACAGGTTGACGTAATTCTCGCGGCGTCGATCCAGGATCGACCAGATGACGGTGGCAAGGCCGGCGAACACCAGCATGCACAATACCTGGGTCCAGTCGTAGATTTTGTCTCCGCTGCCCGCATCCCCGATCACGAGTTGGGATGTCACATGGAAGATGTGGCGCGCCGTCCAGAAGACGATCGGACGCATCGGCCACAGGGTACCCGGGTCGGGAAAGGTTGAGTTCAGAGAGGCGCTGGGAACAACCAGTCCGCCGAAAACCTGGGTTGTAAGGCAGTAGAGTCCCAAATATGTGAAGCCGAATCGGAAGGTAACGTGCGTTGAAAGGCCCCAGTTGGCGGCTTGCCGGGTTGACGGTGTCGCGTGGGCCTCCAGCGTTTGCTCCAATTGCTCAATCTGGGTCGGCATCGGATCCTCATGCCTTGTCAGCGTGGCCAGGAACTGGCGTGAGAGCCCCGACCGCAATGCCGAGGCCCCCTCGTCGGCTGACTGGTACGGCTACTTCTGTCCGTTCTGTCCGCCTAGCCGGGTTCCCTCCCCCGAGACCACGAACCCGGAGTCGGTGCTAATGAAAGAGAAGGTGTTGCCATTCGAGTTGACGAGAAAATTGAAATCGGCAACCGACCCGTTCGACATACTGACGGTCTCGCTGCCGGAGCAGTCGGAGTTCACGCTGTAGGTAACGGTCCCGGTCACCCCGCTGGTGATGGCGCCGTTGATGGTGATGGTTTCCGCGTACACGGTCCCCGTCCCGGATCCGTTGAAAGTGGCCCCATTAACCACGGCGGCGGGGCCCACCCCGACGACCGTACCGGTTGACGAGGCGATGTAGACGCCTTTCAGCGTACTGTTGGAACAGGTTTGTGCCGCTAAAGCGTGGGGAGCCAAGGCGGCGGCCAGCAGAGCCACTGCCGCGAATTTCACGCTTGCCAGATTTCGAATCGACTTCATGCGTCTCCTCCTCAAGGAATTGGGTGACTACCTGGGGTTATTACCCGCGCCTTCAAGCTATCCGTCATTTAAAGTGCTGTCGGTTCAATATTGGACAATCCGGGCAAATTACTTTCGGATTGACGGCCCCGGCTGGCGCAGGGCAGCGTTGCCGGGGAAATGGCCGCGCCCAGGTATTTGCCGAGGGCGTGCTCCTTGACGATCAGGAAGGGTCCCGAGAATTCGATCAGGCCGCGATCGCGCAACCGGCGCATGAATCGGGTGATGCGGGGCCGCGTAGTGCCCACCATTTCGGAGAGTTCCTGATGGGAGGGCGGTTCTTCCAGGCGCAGGCTTCGAGGGTCCTGTTGGCCGACCTTGCGGGCCAGGCGCAGAAGCGTGGCGGCCAGCCGGTGTTCGCTGTCGGCCGTTGCCAGGTCGGTGATGATCTGCTGCTGCTCCACGGCGCGCGCGGCCAAATACCGGACGAACTCCGCCAGCAGCCCGTCGCGAGCGAGCAGGGCCAGCAACGCGTGGCACGGTATCTGCCTTACAAGCGTCTCCTTCATGGCGGTGGCCGTTTCGGCGCGCTCTCCTCCGGCAAGACACAGTTCTCCAAAGATGTCGTTGGCGGCGTAAACAGCCAGGACGCACTCCTTGCCGGCGGCAGTGACCACGACGCTCTTGACCTGACCCTTCTCGATCAGGTAGACGTTACCGTCGCGTCCGCCGGCCGTGTAGACGTTGGCTCTCCTCGGGACCAGGCGCGCGCTGGCGCTCAGCGGGTCGCGCCGGATGGAGGCGCGGAGCGAGTCCGCAAACAGCGCCGCGGCGCCGGTGTTCGCCCGGTCCGCACCGGTCTCGATTTTGGGCCGCTCGAAACTCACGTCTTTGACCTCAGAGTGATTCCGGAAGACAGCCAGTCTTGTTTGAGGAATCAATCAATGGAACGTGCGACCTGACGCAAGGCTGCCGGCAGGCTCAGGCAAGCTGCAACACTGCAATCACTGCAGTCACGGCGGGGATATCTCCGTGGTCTGGGTCATACTGACCCAGCCGCCGGCAGGCTCAGTGAAGGTATAGACCTCGCCGCTGCTGCCCACCATTGCCTTGCTGCCGGCGATTTCGACGCTGGCGCCGAAGCTCGCCGGGGCGTCCGACGGCGACAGTTCAGCCGTCTGGGTGCTCAGGGGCAAGGACGTTGTGCCGGGCTGAACGAACACATAACCGGTATTGCTGCCCGGCGCGCCCACGATGGCTTGCGACCCGTTCACGGCGACGCTGGCGCCAAAATAGTCTCCGGATGAGCCGTCGCTCGCCGTCAGTTCGGCGCGTTGTTTCCAGGCCCCGTTCGGCTGGTTGAACACGTAGGCCGCGCCCTGGTTCCCGCCGGCGGGCCAGCCGGGCGCGCCGATCACCACGGTCTTGTTGTAGATGCTCACGGAGTAGCCGAACAGGTCGCCCGCCTTGGTGTCGGAGCCGACCAGCGTGGCTACCTGCGTCCAGCCGGAGACTCCCGACTGGTACACATCGACCTGATTCTCATTGGGCCAGCCCACCGCCATCAGCGATCCTGAGATCGAGACGACAGTACCGAAGCCTTGAGCAAAGACCGCGGGCGCAAGCGAGATGATCACCACGAGCATCGCGCCGGGTCTGGTGACGAAAAGCGAAAATAACCGGGATTTCATTTGCCCCTCCTCCTCTTGGGTTCAGTTCCTCTTGTTCAGCACAACTTGTTCAAGTCGGCGGACCAACCGCGGGCCAGCCGTCCGATCCGAGTTGATCTCAGACGCGAGATTTCCAGCCTCGCGTGGCGAGCCGCACGCCCCACCCGCTCGAAGGCAGAGCCGAAGGCCAACAAGAATCAATCCGGAGTCCTTGCGCTTCCTCGCCGCAGATCGGCCGCCGTACACCCGGACGAGCGTCCGTTCCGAACGCCGTCCAGAGTGTTTCCGTCGAACGCCCGTCGCCGTACCCAAACAATTGCCAGGCCCGGCCGAGGAGTAATCCGAAAAGCGGGGAGGCGATGACCCACACCACCAGGGCCAGCACCACTTCCTTGAGGTGAATCGCGTGCACCTCGACTCCAGTCCATCCGCTCACGATCAAACCGCTCATGGTGGCTCTCCCCTCTGTGCCCCCGCGTCAGCGCAGCCGTGAACCTGGTCTTCGTCGAGAACGATTCGCTACCACGACCTCGTACCCTCGGCGATCCGCCAGGACCTGTCCTGCAGCACCGCGACAGCGTGCGCATCCTGCGGCCGGGAAGGCGCGAACTCAATAACCAGCGCCTGCTTTTTGTGTGATCAAAATGTGCTCGCCGCAAGCGCAACGTGGAAATAGGGTTAGGAGCTCAACCCGGTTGCGAAGAAAGGCTCTTAGGCCTGACGTGGTGAGCGGAACCAGGGATTGCTGCGTCTATTCCTGGGAGAATGCAGGGATTGGTTGCTGCGCCCGGATGAGGGTGTGATCTGTTTCGGCGCCCCTCGAAAGGAAGGGTACTGACTCAGTTTGTGGTGCAGGCATCTTGCCTGCGTCGTGGATCAGTCGCGGGCTAGGAAAAGAAGGGTTGACAGGAAGGAAACGGCGGTATAATGCCAGACAACTCAGGGGAGTCTAAAGTGTCTCAGCCGCTGAAAGAAGGAGGGGTCCCTCTCTGGCGCTTCGGTGCATTCGAGGTGGATCTCGAGCAGCAGGAGCTGCGCAAGGACGGAGTGCCGGTACCTCTGGCTCCGCAGCCGTTCAAAGTGCTGGCCTTGCTCGTCACCCATGCCGGCCGAATGGTGACCCGCAAAGAGCTTCAGGAACAACTCTGGGACGACTCCACATTTGTCGATTTCGACATCGGCCTGAACCGTTGCATCAAGCAGATCCGAGACGGGCTTGAGGATGACACGGAAGGACCACGCTTTATCGAGACCCGGCGGGGGCTGGGGTACCGGTTTATCGCCGCAGTCCAACCGGCTCAGGAGACCCCGTCGCCTCCCGATCCTGGAGGGGGCAAGGAACCCCCGGACGAGCCCTGGTACCGCCGTCGTCCTGGCACCCTGCTGGCGGGGCTCGCTCTGGTGGTGATCCTGGTTTTTTGGTTTCATCGGCGGCCCCCGCCCTCTTCGGCTGAGGTCACGGTCCGGCCGGCCGTAGCGGTTTTGGGTTTCAAAAATCTGGCGGGCAAGCCCGAGAGTAACTGGCTTTCGACAGCCCTTTCCGAAATGCTCACCACCGAACTCGCCGCCGGAGGGGAACTCCGGACCGTCCCCGGTGAAGACGTGGCGCGGGCCAGGAAAGACGGCTTGCTTTCAGACCAGGAATCGTACGCGCCCGACACTCTGGCACGCATCCACACCAACCTGAACGCCGACTTTGTCGTGCTCGGCTCTTATCTCGAGTTGGAGACAGAATCGGGAGGCCGGGTGAGGCTGGATCTGCGCCTGCAGGATGCGCGCACGGGTTCCACGCTGGCCGCCGTTTCCGAGACAGGCAGCGAAGCAAAACTGTTTGACCTGGTGGCGCGTAGCGGGACGGAGTTGCGCGGGAAGCTGGGCGTGAGCGAGATGACACCGGAAGAGGAGAGCAACACGCGCGCCACGGTGCCTTCGAATCCCGAGGCGAACAGGCTCTACAGCGAGGGCCTGGCCAGGCTCCGCTCGTTTGACGCGCTGGGGGCCCGCGACTTGTTCCAGCAGTCCTTGCGCATTGAGCCGGATTTCCCCTTAACCCACGCGGCGCTCTCCGACGCCTGGAGAATCCTGGGCGATTTGGACCAAACCCGGGAGGAGAGCCGGAAGGCCTTTGACGCTTCCAGGAATCTCTCGCGAGAGGATCAGCTTTTCATCGAGGGCCGCTACCGCGAGGCTTCCATGCAGTGGGATCAGGCTATACGGGCGTTCGGAGCGCTGTTTACCCTGCGCTCGGACAGCCTGGGGTATGGTCTGGCACTGGCCCGTGCCCAGTGGTCGAGTGGCAAGCCTGACGACGCCATGGCCACCTTGAAGCAATTGAAAGCGCTCCCTCCGCCTGCCGGCGAGGACCCCCAAATCGATCTCGCGGAGAGCATCGCGGCTACCGAGGAGCGCAACTCCCAAAGGGCTGACGAGGCAGCCGGCAGGGCTGCCCAAGGGGCGAGAAAGAGGGGTTCGAAGCTGCTGCTGGTCCGGGCTCTAAGAGCGCAGGGAGAAGCACTCCTGAATCTGGGAAAACTGGCCGAGGCTCAAAAGGCTTTCGACGGCATGCAGCAGGCCGCGCGCTCCGTGGGCGACGACGATAGTACCGCCTACGCCTTGTTCGGCCTCGGTAAATTGCGCCTTCAGCAGGAGGATTTCTCCGGGGCTGAATCATCCCTCGAGGAAGCCGGGCGAATCTGGCAAAAGAACGGCGATCGCACCTACGCCGCCCTCTCCTCGATGGCGCTCGGCATTATCTCGGAGGCGGAGGGCAATCTCCCTGAAGCTCAGAAGGCCTGCGAACATGCCGTCGCCGTTTCCCACGAGCTGGGCGACAAGCCGACCTCTGCGCGCATGCTGCTCTTTTTGGGTGACGTGCTCGCGGTGGAAGGCAATCTCCCCCAAGCCCATCAGAAGTACGACCAGGCCGCGGCCATGATGGCTGAACTTGGCTCGCAGGTCGGCGCGGACAGGAGCGACCTCGCCCTGGCCCAGCTTTCCATCGCTGAGGGTCATCCCGCAGACGCCGAAGCCAGCGCGCACCGCGTCCTCCAGGACCCCCACCTGCTTCACGCGCCCGACCTTAAGCTGGCCGCCACTATGGTCCTGGCGCAGGCGCTTCTGGCGGAGGGCAGGAACGCGGAGGCTCAGCAGGCCCTGCCCGCCGCTGCCGATTACCGGCAGGCGCCCATGCTCGCGGCGGGCATCAACTTCGGTCTGGGCCAGGGATTGGCCATCCTCAGCGAGCGTCTGCGCGCCTCGACGGGAAGACCCGACGACATCGCGGAGGCGGCCCGCAGACTGCAGAAGATTGCGGACGACTCCGCCGGGCACGGCAACCTGATCCGCCAGTTACAAGCCCGCCTGGCCATGGCGGAGCTCGAGATGAGGTGGACCAATAGCGCGGCAGGGCGGGCTCAGCTCACCGCCCTCAAGCTGCAGGCGCAGGCCCGGGGCTTTGGCCTGATCGCGCGCCAGGCTGGAAGCATTGAGGAAACGAAGCTGATCTCGCTCCATTAAGGATTCCGGAATCCTCCTCGCTTTTACCATGGCGCCGGCCCTCTTTGGCCCGGCTCTTACGCTTTTTAGGCGTCCTCGACTCTTGGCGTTACTTTCATGGGCGTAGCGGCGAGTTTACCTCGCCATAACTCCAACACCGTCAGCACGCGCTTGGCGGCCTGAAGCCGCCGCTACACGTTTCTACAGCGGCCTGCTGGCAGTTTCGCTGGTTTCGGCAGGTAGTTTGGAGGACCTGCCCTCCACCGCGATCTGTCACCTCGCGATAGGCATGTATTGAGCATAAAAAGAGCATGTCGTGAGCATTGAACCTTTTCGACGCGGTTTGTAGAATCACCCCGGATCGCACGACAGGCTGGAGCACCAAGGGATCGAAGCTGAGACTCGGCCAGTTGAGATCTGGCGTTCCTTTTTGAAGGAGGCGGCATGAGATTTCGGGTATGGCCTCGGTTGCTTACTTTTGCTGTGCTCTGTGGACTGGCTTTCGTGGGCGAAGGGCCCCTGTCTGGCCAAGGCGCGGCGGCTTCCGATCTGCCCGGCAGTACCCTTCCCCTTGGGACGGTGACTGTGCTCGGCTCTGCCTCCTGCCCGGGCGGAGCGGCGACAGGAGCAAAGTGCACCGAGATCACGGTTTCCTGCCCCGGACTGCCGAACCTGAACGCGATACTGGGCGTAGCGGTCCCAACGGCCAAGCCGGTCGGAACCATCGTCCTCCACAACGGGGGCACGGGCGTCGATTTCTTCAACGACGGGTTTCCCGACGTCTACCTGGGCGACGGGTTCAACGTGGTTCAGATTGCCTGGGCCAGCGACTGGGCCAACGCCAACAACGCCGGCGTGAAGAGCGCCGCCTGCCGCCCCGCGACGGTGTTCAATTATGCCTTCAAGACTGTCCAGCACTCATCCCGAACCATCGGATTCTGCGGCCAGGGCCTCAGCGGCGGAGGTGCGACGCTGGGCTACGCACTCGCCCACTACGGCCTGTCATCCGAATTCGATTACGTGGTGATCGGCTCCGGTCCGAGCGTTTCGAGGATGGACTACGGTTGCGATCCACCCTTGTATAAAGGTCCGGCTCTCGACCTCTGCCCGCTCGATACCAATGCAGTTTTCGACTACGGCGCCGGAGCGTTCGCCCTCGTGAACACATGGGAGGGCACAACCACCTGCGGAACGTCGAACCCGCCGCAGAGCGACATCAACAAATGGGCCGCCGACTCCATCGTGTCGGCAGGCGCCAACTACACCTATCCCAAGACGGCGGTGAGCTGGTTCTTTTGCGTCACCCGTCCGGGCCTGGTCACGGGTCAGGGTGAGTTCCTGATTGAGCAGGTGGTGCCCAGGAACGATCCGCCCGACGTCAACTGCTACACGGGCACCTGCAGCGGCGAGGCCGTCTGGCAGGACCCGAACGCCTTCAACCTGGCCGTCAGCGAGATGCTGTCGCAATGCCAGCCCAATCACTGAGGCCGGCGGGCTCCCAGTTTGGGCTTGTGCCGGCCGGCTGACCGTCGAGCATCTCTTGAGCATGGAAAAATCATGCCTTGCTCATTGAGTTCCTTCCGATTCGCGCATAGAGTCGCGCCTGTTTTCGGGCGGGCTGGCTGTCGGGTAGATCGGGATGGACAGGTCTCTGTGCTCTCTGTGGCTCCTCTGGGAACTCCGTGTCAAAGACTTTCGACACGGAGATTACGGAGGGCTCAGGGAGGACACAGAGGGATTCGGTCCGCTCCGACTATCGTCACGGCAGCGAAGAATCTGTTCTTGCGGTTTACCAAAGGAGGACAAAAGCTTTACCGGCGGTGCGGACGGGTCGGGACCCGTGGTCGGTTTGATCCGCGACTCGGCGGGCAACCTCTATGGCACCACCTCGGGCGGCGGCGTTTACTGCAATGGGACCGTGTTTGAGCTCTCCCCAGGGCGCACCTTCACAATGACCGCGAGCAACTAGCCGTGCAGCGCAGCCACCAGCGAATCGTGCGGGCTGGGGGTAATGTCCTAATTCGACGTAGGGGGCGGTTCGTGAAACGCCCCAAGCCGCGGATCCGGGGCGAATTGGCGAGTTCGCATTTTTCGGAGGGGATGCCTTTTTGATGCACCCTGGGGCGGTTCACGAACCGCCCCTACGTCGATTAGGACACTACGGTCGGCTGGCGCAGGTCTTGCTTTCGCGGGTGGTGACCTCGTCGCCGTCAGAGTGCCGCCCGCTTGGGCTTGCACGGCCCGTGGCGACCGAACAGGGCTAACTTGTTGAATCCATGGCGAAAATAAATTTTCTCAAATTTCTCACTTTTCTCACTTTTCTCCATTGTCCCATTTTGGGGTGGTAGGCTCGAGGAATGCTGAAGCAGACTCTGCAATTCGACCCGATTGTGGTGCAGGCATCTTGCCAGCCGGGCGCCAGAAGTAGGCTGGGAAGCCCGCACCACAATCTGAGACCCGGGACCTGCGGGAGGGATCGACAGTCGCGAGAGAGGAGAAACGGAGGAAATCGATTTTTGCGCCAAACAAAGCCATCATGTGTTTGATAACAAATCTACTTACCATTTTTCATAGGGCCGGAAAGCCATTAGGTATGTGAAAACAAATGAGTTAAGAATTTAAAGCCATCAGGTTGTTGATAGGAAATGGTTTACATCGAATTTGAGGTGACAAAAAAAGCTGTCTTGACGCACGAATTAGCCCGTTTTGGCCGGTTTAGAAGCCAATCGATCATCGACCACCCCCGGCCCCTCCTGTCCCAGGAGAAGGGCGGAGGTCAACCCTGACTGCAGAATCTCTTACGGAGGAGGAACCATGAGCCTGAGCAAATCCAGTCGCACGAGCCTTGTGAGTCTGACGACGATCGTTGCCGCAATTCTTGCCGCCCTAGTGTGCGTTTCGCCGGCTTCGGCCCAGAATTGTACTGCGGGTTCCGGCTGTACCATCGGAAGCGCCACCGCCACCGAACTTCCGACCTGTCCTGCCGATCCCAACGGCGTCGGTGGAACCTGCTGGGGGCTGAACATCTCGGCCTGTCCCAATCCGGTCACGATACCCTACGACGCCATCGTGAAGGTGACGAGTCCTGCGAGCGCCTCCATCGGCACCGTCATCTTTCTCTCGCCCGCGGGCGGAGAGGAGTTTTACGACGCGGCGTTCGCGCCCTACGGAAGCCAGATCATCAAAACGGTGGTTAAGGCCGGGTATAACGCCGCCCAGATCGTCTACCTCAACACTGTGGCGGGCTGGACCACGGGGCCGGCGGCTGACGGACCCCTCGCCCTGGCATGCCTCCCGGCAACCTCCATGCAGTGGATTCACGACAACGTCCTCGGTACCGGCACGCCGCTGTGCGCGACCGGGAATAGCGGAGGGGCGGTGCAAATCGCTTATGCGCTTGCCGAGTACGGCCTGGGCTCGATCTTCTCCATGGTGGAACCGACCAGCGGTCCGGAATTCGCGCGTCTCGATAACGGCTGCTCCCCAGCAGGCAAGTACACGGCCTGCGCCATCTGCGGCTACGGGACCGAGAGCGAGACCTTCGGCAGCGGGGCCGCAGCGCAGGATGTGGACCCTGCCTACACGGGCAACACCCTCGGGAACGGTCCCTGCACGCATGACGTCGGGGGTTCAACCGAGTATGCCAAGCAACTGCATGACGACAGCATTCTGTCTGACCTGTATTCCTCCCCAACGCTCTCGTTCCCAGCCACGAACATTCGCATGGCATTTGGCGGGCTCGATGCCAACAGCAATGCCATTTCGCAAGGCCTCGACTGGACCTCATTCATCAAGTCGGCGACCGTCATCGTCTGCGTGCCTACGGCCCAACACACGCTCCCCGGCTCACAGGCTGGGGCCGCTCTGCTCGAAAGCGATCTGACGAGTTACTGCAAGCTGCAGCCGTAAAACTCGGCCGACCTGGGCCAGTTTGGAATTGATCGACCACCCCGGCCTCCGGCCACCCCTCCTCCTCGAGGAGGGGAGCTTGCGGCAAGTGTTAGACCGTTGTGCTCGTCGAAACGTGAAATATGTTCTCGTTTCGCTGTGCGATCGTAGGGTCGGCGCTGGCACGGCCTGGAAGGCCGTGCTACGTCGTGCGTAGCACGGGCATCTTTCCCGTGCTTGGGGCCGGGGCAAGCCCCGGCCCCTACGTCCAGGATATCAAGGACGAAGCCCTTGGCCGGTTCGGGAAGGCGCAGCAATCGGGAGATCGAACTCCCCTTCTTGTTTGAGTTCGGCGCGAGCTGTGCAAAACTAAGAAGCCTATGGCGTACCGAAACTTACGGGGATTCATGGACCGGCTCGATCGCGAAGGTGAATTGAGGCGCATCGCGGAGCCGGTGGACGTCGATCTGGAGATCACCGAGATCACCGACCGCGTATCCAAGGCCGGCGGACCGGCACTGCTGTTCGAGAAGCCGCGCTCGGCTCGCGACGGCAAGCAGTACTCCATGCCGCTGCTGATCAACACCTTGGGATCGAAGCGGCGGCTGGAACTGGCGCTTGACGCGGGTTCGATCGAGGAGGTCGCCGGTCGCATCGACGAACTGCTGGACGCGAAGCCGCCCGCGGGACTGCTCGACAAGCTCCGGATGCTGCCCAAGCTCGCCGAACTGGGGTCGTTCTTTCCCAAGAACGTGAAGAGCGGGCCGGTGCAGGAGGTGATTGAGCGGGAGACGCTGTCGCTCGCCCAATTTCCCGTCATGAAGTGCTGGCCCGAGGACGGCGGCCGTTTCATCACCTGGCCCATGGTCATCACGCGCAGTCCGAAGACCGGGCGGCGCAACGTGGGCTGCTACCGCATGCAGGTCTTCGACGAGCGCACCACCGCCATGCACTGGCAGATCCATAAGGGCGGGGCCGAGCATTTCCGGACTTTGTCCAGGCTCGCCTCCGGCGAGGCGCGGGCCGCTAGCGGGCGTCGCCTAGACGTGGCCGTGGCGATCGGAGCGGATCCCATCACCATGCTCTCCGGCATCCTGCCCCTTCCCGAGGACTTGGACGAATTTCTGTTCGCCGGCTTCCTGCGTCGCGAAGCGGTCGAGTTGGTCAAGTGCCAGACCATTGATCTCGAAGTCCCTGCCGAGGCCGAGATCGTGCTGGAAGGTTATGTCGATCTTGATGACATGCGCAGCGAGGGCCCGTTCGGGGATCATACCGGCTACTACACCTTGCCCGATTCGTTTCCTGCGTTTCACGTAAGCTGTGTCACCCGGCGTCATGACCCGATCTACGTCTCCACCATCGTGGGGCCGCCGCCCATGGAAGATTACTGGATGGGTCACGCGGTCGAGCGCCTGTTCCTGCCGCTGATGCGCCACCAGATGCCGGAAGTGGTCGACATGCACATGCCCGCCGAGGGCGTGTTCCATAACCTGATGATCATCTCCATCCGCAAGCGCTATCCCGGGCACGCCCGCAAGGTGATGAACGCCATCTGGGGACTGCCGGGCGCCATGTTCACCAAGTGCATCGTGGTGGTTGATGAAGACGTGGACGTCCATAACCCCGGCGAGGTCGCCTGGAAGGCGCTCAACCATATCGATCCCGAGCGCGACATCCAGTTCATGCTCGGACCTGTGGACCAGCTCGAGCACGCGTCGCGCCTGCCCAACTTCGGCTCCAAAATGGGCATCGACGCCACCCACAAGTGGGTGAGCGAAGGCTTCGCGCGGCCGTGGCCGGACGAGATCAGGATGGACGAAGCCACAAAGAAGAGGGTGGACGAGATTTGGGACCGGCTGCGCCTGCCCCGAATCAACCGCAAGGAAGGATGACGCGGCTTGAAATGTACAGGAGAGGTCTCCGGTCATTCCGGAAGTTCGAGCGCAGACCAGGCAGAGTAGCGGGTCAGCCTGCCTTCGGCGACATTCGCAAAGTAGCGTCCGCCGGCGCTGAACTGCATAACCCGCTGACCCTGCCGCGCCAGCGCCGCCCACTTCGAGGCTGTCTCCGGATTCTGCTCGATGCCGGTAAGCTGGCGGCCTTCGTACTCGAACTCAACAATCCTCAAACCTCGCGACCGCGTTCGCGTCGCGCCATAGGCTCCACTCTCAAGCGTCACCGTCGCGGATTCGTCGGCGAGCGCCTGCTGCCAGACGCTGACGAGGGTTTCGCCGAGAGTCATGGCTCGTCAGCTTTCGAGCGCCTGGCGGCAGTACGCATAGCATTTCTTGACTTCGGCCACGGTGTCCATGCCGGGCTTGCCGTACTCGTACTCGATGTTGGCCGGAATGCGCCAGTGATGGTCGCGCAGGAGGTGGAGGACGGCAACGATGGGCGTCTGGCCCTGGCCGAACGGCAGGTTGTCGCCGTGGTTCTTCTTGCGGTCCTTGATGTGCAGCGTCACGATGCGGTCGTGATACTGCTTGATGAACGCCACCGGGTCGCCGTTCGCGGCCACGAAGTGTCCGATGTCGAGATTGATGGCGAGATAGCGCGAGGCGCCTTTCAGCGCCCGCTCGAAAGTCTCGGCCGTCGAGAACTGGTCGGGATCGGACGTGTCGTCGTGCCCGTGAAATCCCACCGTGATGCGGTACTCGGTCGCCAGCTTGTCGATGGCCGGCGCCAGGCTGACGTTCGAAGAAGCGGTGATGTAGCGTACTGCCATAGCCTTCGCCATCTCGAACCCGCGGCGTATCTCCGCGTCATTCATCGAGTGGTCGAAACTGTAGTTGTAAGCGTAAAGCTCCACGCCGGCCTGGTCGAACTTCGTACGGACTTCGCGAAAAAAGCTGAGCGGCGTGTTGAGACGCCATGCGCGCAGGGCGGCGTGGCCCACCTTCTCCTCGTCGGGTTCGAGGTGCCCCTGCCACAGTTCCGCCTGGCCGAGACCGACATCCTGATAGGCCTTGACGGCCGCGTCCAGCGGGCGATCGCGAAACGAGTAGCTCTGTGCGCCGATCTGAACGCCACGCACGACCGAGTCAATCCGGGTTACTGCCCTTGACCAGCGGGCGGCAGCCAGAACGCCTGCCGTCGCCGCCACCAGCGTCTTCACTGCGCCACGCCTGCTGATGGTGATTTTTGTCCCTGACATGTTCGTCTCCTCTAAGTAGTCTCATGTAGCGCCCCGTGATGCCGGGCGACGGGCTTCGCGGGCGCAACACCGCCGTCCAGGTAAGAGTTACGTATGGGTGTGGCGCGGCGGACTGATTCGCGACTTTGCCAACCACCTGTGCATACGCGAGTTACGCCGAGCACGCGCTCTGGCATTCCCCTTGCTCGGTCAATGACCTTACGCAAGAGCGGCGTTGAGTGACGCGGCACGGACAGAAGAAGCGTATCCGACCTCAACGCCGCCGGCGCGCCCGGTGATCCCGGGCGACGGGCTCCAAGTCACCCTCCACCAATGGGGCACGCTGCGGCGTGCCCCACCTACCTTTGTGCGACCTCAATCTGCTGCCAGGGTCTTGACCGGCGAATCCCCGTCAGTCTCAGCGCTGGGGACAGTGCCGGGGAATCACTGCAATGCCTTCTCGATCGCCGCCTCGGCCACCGGCGCCATCAGCGCGTAGCCCTTGGCGTTCGGATGCAACCCGTCGTCTGAGTATCCGTCCCGGAGCATGCCCTTGTCATCCACCAAGGCCGCGTAGTAATCCGCCACGCCGATCTGGTGTGCCGCGGCGTACTCGCGCAGCCAGGCGTTGAGGTTGAGGATGTCGGCCGGCGGACGATGCTCCGTCTGCTTGTTCGCTGTGTAATCGCTCACCGGGGTTAGCAGGCAAAAGATCACCCTGATGCCATGCGCCTGGGCCAGGTCCGCCATGGCCTGAAAGTTCTCTTCGATCATCGTGGCTGTCTCGGGCCCGGTGTTCCGCGCGATGTCGTTGGTACCGGCCAGTATGATCAGCGCCTCGGGCTTCAGATCGATCACGTCCGGAAACATGCGCCCCAGCATCTGAGGCGTGGTCTGGCCGCTGATGCCTCGATTCACGTACGGCTTGCCGGGAAAGTACTGGGCCAGGCTCCAGCCGTCCGTAATCGAGTCGCCGAGGAAGACCACGCGGGGCGCCGCGGGCGCTGCCATGAGCCTCGCATCATCAGCATGGTAGCGGCCAAGCTGATTCCAGTCCTGCATCTGGTCCGCCAGGCGCTGCGCGAACATCTGCAGGCAGCAGGTTGCCTGCGGCGGCTTGAAGTCTTCGGTAAGCTGGCACGGCGCGGTCGGCGCGAAAGCGAGCACGGTCAGCATCACGACAAGTGGCGTCACAAGGCGGCTCAGCCACCCCTTGGGCGCTGGGCGGAATCGCAAGAGTCGAATTTGAGGCAAAGTGTCCTCCCTGCCGCACGCTGCCTGATTGTGGATCAAGGGTGCAGCAGATGATTCTACGCGACCGTGAGCAACGCTGGCAAAAACTGCCGGTGACGGACACCTCGGCAGCCGAAGTTCGCATCGGAGTTTTTGGGGACAAGCTCCCGATCGAGAGTGGTTAGGTCCCGCTTTGTCCGCTTTGGGAACGAAGTAGTTTGTAGCGCTGACAATTACTGACAGCGTCCCATCGTGACGGTTTGACCGTGCCAATCGTGCCAATCGTGGTTGACAGTTCCGTTCATGCCGTGCTAGACTGCAGGTTTGGTGCGACTGATCTTTTGCCTTCCGCGCTCGACCGGTTTCATTCCGTGGGCGGCAGGCCTTCGTCAAGTGTGATGAGTCTAATTCCGCCTCGCTGGGTACGACCCTCAAGCTATCTCAAGATGCCGGCCGGGTGCCTCACCACCCTGGCGGTCGCATTGGTCTGCGTGCACCGGACGCTGGCGGGTGCCGCTCCTCCGCCTGATCTCAATCAAACGCGCTTGGCGACGGCCGATAACCTCTACGAACAGCGGACCGATCTCTCCAAGGCCCAAAAGGGCGTGCAGATCCTGCATGACGTCATCGCACAAGATCCCAACAGTTTCGACGCCTGGTGGCGGCTGGCGAGGCTGAACAACTTCGTTGGCAGGCAACAGGACGATCGGAACGACGATAAGAATGCTATTCGCTCCTTTGAAGCGGGCGTCGATGCGGGCCGCCACGCGGTATCGTTGCAACCGAACCGGGTGGAGGGCCATTTCTGGCTGGGAGCGAATTACGGGTTGCTGGCGGAGGAGCAGGGCTGGATGAAGGGGCTGCGGCTTATCGATACCATACGCGCCGAGATGCAGACCGTGGTCCGGCTCGACCCCAACTACGAGGAGGCCGCCGGCGAGCGGACGTTGGCTCGGCTTTATTACCGGGCCCCGTTCTTCAAGGGCGGCGACAAGCAGCGTTCGATTGAACTGCTTGAGGACTGCCTGCGGCGCTTCCCCACCGATTCATTTTCGCTGCTATATCTGGGCGACGATTATCTGGCGGTCGGCCGGCGCGGCGAAGCCCGGCGGCTTTACCAGCAGGTCCTCAGCCTGGCGCCGGATCCCGCCCACGAGCCGGAACTTGCCGAAAATCAGAACGAAGCCCGGCAGCGCCTGCAGCAGCAATTCCGCGAGGGCAAGTAGACCGGTCGCTTGTTGACAATTCGCCGGTTGCCGGCTTTCAGTCTCCGGTTCTTGCCGGCTGACCTCAACCGCGGCAGCATCACATACCTTGTCTATCCCCACTTCAGCCTGATCAGTGCTAGAGTAGACCCGACCGGGCGTGTTGCAGACACCTGCACAAACGATTCGGCAATTCGGCCGGGCGCAAATCCCCGGGAAAGCCTCCGGATTTCCGACCGTGTGGTAGGGGTCCGACCGGCGATGGCGCGGTTGTCCAGAATGCCCAACTCTGAACCGATCAGCACGCTGAACGAGCTGTTTCTCACCTCTGTCGAACGGTACCCAAGGGCGAACGCGTTTCTCGCCAAGCGGGACGGCGCTTACAGGCCCGTATCCTCGGATGAGACGCTGGGCCTGGTGGCGGCGCTCGCGCGCGGCCTTGGGAAACTCGGAATCGTGGCCGGCGACCGCCTGGCGATCCTGTCCGACAACCGCCTGGAATGGGCCTTGACGGACTACGCGACGCTCGGACTGGGGGCGATCAGCGTGCCGATCTACCCAACGCTGCTGGAAGACGATCTCGAATACATTCTGCGCGACTCGGGCGCGAAAGGCATCGTGCTCTCCACCCCGGAGCAGTTTCGCAAGATCTGCAACATCGGCACTCAACTGCCTGAACTTCGCTTCACTCTGGCTATGGACCCGGTGAATGCACCTTCGACGGCACGGGTCGAACAATGGTGGGACGTGGTCCGCGGAGTGCCTCGCGGCGAAGCCGTCAGCCGGTTCTGCGAGTCCGCGCGCAGAGCCAAGCCTGCGGACGTCGCCACCATCCTTTACACCTCCGGCACCACCGGAAATCCCAAGGGCGTGATCCTCACCCACTCGAACGTCGCCTCCAACGTTGAGGCGGCACTGCAGATTTTCCCGAACGAGCTGCGGGGGACGGAGATGTCCTTCCTGCCGCTGTCGCACATCCTGCAGCGCATGCTCGATTTCGCCTGTTTTGCGCGCGGCGTATGCATCGCGTACGCCGACGGCTTCGAAGCCCTGCCGCAGAACCTGTTGGAGGTGCGCCCGAACCTGATGGCCGTGGTGCCCCGTGTGCTTGAGCGGGTCCACGAACGCGTGGAGAGCCTGATCGTACAGGGACCCGCGTCGAAGCAGAAGATCTTCCGCTGGGCCGTCGGTGTAGGTGAAAAGACAGTTCCCTTCCGGCTCAAAGGCCAGAGTGTGCCGCTGGGTCTCGAACTCAATCGGCGGCTGGCCGACCGGTTGGTTTTCTCGAAGATCCGCGAGCGCCTGGGCGGGCGGATGGATATCATGCTATCGGGCTCCGCGCCCCTGTCGCCGGACGTCGCGCGCTTCTTTTGGGCGGTGGGCCTGAAAGTCTACGAAGGCTACGGGCTGACCGAGACTTCGCCGGTGATTGCGGTCAACCGTCCCGGCAGAACGCGCCTGGGCACGGTCGGGCCGATCCTGCCCGGGGTCGAGGTGCGCCTGGGCGAGGATTATTCCAATGAAGAGGGCACGGTCGGGCGCGAGATCCTGGTGCGCGGCCCGAACGTCTCGCCCGGCTATTACAAACTCGACGACGAGAATCGCGAGGCTTTCGTCGAAGGCTGGTTCCACACCGGCGACCTCGGAATCCTCGACGCGGATGGGTTCCTCGCCATCACCGGGCGCAAGAAGTACCTGTTCAAGACCTCCGGCGGAAAGTATGTCCCACCGGAGAAACTCGAGAACCTCTTCCAAACACAGGCTTACGTCGCCCAGGTGCTGGTGATCGGCGACAAGCGCAAGTTCGTGAGCGCACTCATCGTGCCGAACTTTCAGTTGCTTGAAGCCTACGCTCGCGAGCACAAGATTCCCTGTGCGAGCCGCGAGCAGATGATCAAGGACCCTACCCTGGTGGCGTTCATGGAGCATCAGGTAGAGCGCCTGATGGCTCCCCTGCCGCCGCACGAGCGAGTCCGGCAGATTGCGCTGCTGGCCAATGAATTCACCATCGCTTCGGGCGAGTTATCGCCCACCCAGAAGGTCCGGCGCAAGATAGTCGAGGAGCGCTATCGAGATGTAATCGAGGAGATCTACCAGCGCCGCGCACAGCAGGCCGCGGTGTAGTCTTCAGGAAAGCACCGGCGCTCACAGAGAATCTCGCGCCCGGCCGTGGCCTTCCGTAAATGACTCCCCAGCGTACATCAATCGCAGAATGGGCCTTCGGTCCGGGGCCGCCGGGCAGGTTCTGGCCGCGATGGCTCTGGCTGCGCACTCTCGGCCTGATTTTCTTCTCCGCGTTCTATTCCTACGCGTTTCAGGTACGCGGTCTGATTGGGCCGGACGGCATCCTGCCGGTCGCGGGGTATCTCGAAGAAGTCCGGCGAGCCCTCGGGTCCCAGCGGTTCTGGTACACGCCCTCCCTACTCTGGATCAACAGCGGCTCGCATGCACTCGAAGCGTTGTGGATCGCGGGGCTGATCGCCTCGGTTGCGCTCGTTCTGAACCTGTGGCCGCGGGCGTCGATCGCCGTATGCCTCATTGCCTACCTCTCGATCGTCACCGTAGGCCAGGACTTTTCCGAGTACCAGTCCGACGGCATGCTGCTGGCGGCGGGCTTCCTGAGCTTCTTCACTGCCCCGCCGGCCCTGCAACCAGGCCTCGGCCGCCGCGACCCGCCTTCGCGGGCCAGCATCTTCATGCTGCAATGGCTCTGGCTGACCATCTATTTCGAGTCCGGGGTGGTCAAACTGGCCAGCCACGACCCCGAGTGGCGCCACCTGACGGCGCTCGACCAGTATTACCAGAACGGGCCTCTGCCCAACTGGATGGGATGGTATGCGCAGCAACTTCCGCACGGAATTCTGGCCGCGCTGTGCCTCGGCACGCTGACCATTGAACTGGGTCTCATCTGGCTGATGTTCTTCCCGCGCCCGTTCCGCCTGGTCCTGTTCTTCGTCGTAACCTTCTTTCAGCTCGGCATCATTCTGACCGCGAATCTGGCTTTCCTGAATCATCTCGTGCTCGCCCTCGGCATCTTTCTGCTCGACGATCGGTTCATTCTGGCCCTGTTTCGCCGGCTGCGTGCGCGATTTGGGGTGGAGTCTCGGGTGGAATCCGGCGGCTCACCCACGCCTCCGGCTGCCCCGGCAGACAAGGCTCCGCAGCCAGGCAGTCCTCAGCTGCCGCCGGCCTTTCCGCCGCGCTCATGGACGGCGCTGCGCCATCGCGCCGCCATCGTTTTCAGCGCCGTGATCCTCATCTGGATTTTCTACGCCACATTCGTTCAGTTGCTCATGCTCTGGGTTTCCCAACCGCCTCTGCCGATTGATCCCGTTGCGGCACTTGAGCCCTTCCGCATCGCCAACCGCTACGGCCTCTTTGCCACCATGACCGCGGCGCGATACGAGATCGAGTTCCAGGGCAGCAACGACGGGCAAAACTGGGTGGCGTATCCGTTCCGCTACAAGCCGCAGCGGCTGGACGAGCGCCCTCGCATCTATGCGCCATATCAGCCGCGCTTCGACTGGAATCTTTGGTTTGCGTCGCTCGGCACCTGGCGGGAGTATCCCTGGGTGGTACGCACTGAAATGCTGCTGCTCCAAAACGATCCGGCGGTGATCACTCTTTTCGGGGGAAATCCCTTTGCCAAGGCCGCGCCCAGGCAAGTGCGCGCTGTCGAATGGCAATACCGGTTCACCGATCTGAAAACCAAGCGCGCCACGGGGGAGTGGTGGCGGCGCGAGTTCCGGGGTCTGTACGCGCCGGTGCTCGAGCTTGGACCGAATGGTAAAGTGATCGCAACACAAATGCCTGCCCAGCAGGCGCAGCAGTGACAGCCTGGCATCCGGCGACAGGGCTCGTTACAATTGAACAGTCGGAGTAGGGATCATGGTCACCCATAACCCCCTCCACAGATCCGGACGAGCGGGTTTCCCGCATCCGGCTCTTGCCTCAGGTGATGACGCCCATGCGGCGCAAGGGATAGTTATGGGAGATGCGTACGGGTGGAAGC
>DASYZG010000053.1:0-13634 GCA_035946575.1 Terriglobia bacterium
ACTGATTCATCACCATGTCCGGCGGCTCGGCAGGCTGGGTATTCGCGTCCGCTCGCTGGACCTCGCCCAAACCCCGAAGGCATAGAGAACCATATTGCAGAATCAACGACATACACGAATTTTCGAAGGAATCAGCAAAACAGGGGCTACATCGAAGTTACGAAAGACGTTGTTTTTTGCCGAAACGAGCGTGGATTCGCTCGTTGCAAGGAGGGGCGAAAAGCGGTGGGTGCCGAGAGCGCGAGCGGCGCGGAACCGAGCTGGCCGACCTGAGGGCGCTGCGGAAGGTTTGCGGCTTGACGGTTTATGGATCGACGTGGAGCCATTCCTCCCGAACCGCTCGACGTCTTGCGCGTCACCCGGAAGGTGGATGTGGCCTTGTACAGATTTGCGGTGCGGCGATTCGGCGCCCGGCGTGAGTTCGCGGCCTGGCGCCCCGAGTTGAGCCTGGACCAGTGGCGTGAGCGCCGGTCGAGTCCCGGGTGGGCGCCGCCAGTCACCACGGTCGAGGGTAGGGTGCTGCTGAAGCCAAGCGAGAAGGGCAAGTAGCGGCTCAATCTGACGAGGGCAGCCATCAAACAACGCCGGTACCGAAATCATCTGCGGCTTGCAAAGGGGTCTACAATAGCTGTCTCTGCAAGACCGGGGAGTTCCTGCTGGATTCCCGCTGGCGCGGGAATGACGCCGGAAGGACGCGCCGGCTTGCCTTGACTTCTCAGATCGGGAGCGAATCATGATTTCAATCGATCAGCGCTTGCGTCTCGGCTTTGCGATCCTGGCGGCGGCGGTCCTGATGTCCGGGCCGGCTGGGCTGGCTCAGGCCCCTCGGGCGCATCAGGGGAATTCGGCCGAGGCTCAAGACCACGGCGTGCAGCTCAGTTCGATCGACAAGACCTGCAAGCCCTGCCAGGATTTCTATCACTTCGCCAATGGCGAGTGGCTGAAGAACAATCCCATACCGGCCGCCTACCCGTCGTGGAACAGCTTCAGCTCCCTCCAGGAGCGCAATCAGACACACTTGCGGGAAATCCTGGAGATGGCGGAAGGGGAAAAAGACATCCTTCTGGGATCGAACGAGCAGAAGATCGGAGACTTCTATTACAGCTGCATGAACGAGGCGCAGATCAACGCGGAGGGCGTGAAGCCGCTCGCGTCGGAGTTCCAGAAGATCGAGGCGGTGAACAGCATCCCGGCGCTCGAAAACGAGATCGCGCACTTGCAGAGCATCGGAGTGAACGCGCTGTTCCGCTTCCGGTCGACGCAGGACGCGAAGAACAGCTCGCAGGTGATCGGCGGCGCCGACCAGGGTGGGCTGGGGATGCCCGACCGCGATTACTACCTCACGACGGGCAAGAAGGAAGTGGACGAGAAGAACGCCAAAATTCGCGGCGAATATGTGGAGCACGTCACCAAAATGTTCGAACTGCTCGGCGATGAGGACGCCAAGGCGTCGAGTGAGACCAAGACGGTCATGGACATCGAAACCAAGCTCGCCGAGGCGTCGCTCACGCGCGTCGAACGGCGCGATCCGGTGAAGCTCTACCACAAGATGGATCGCAGCGAACTGAAGACCCTGACGCCGGAGTTCTCCTGGGACGGTTATTTCGAGGATCTCGGCTATCCCAACGTCGAGACGGTCGACGTCGCGGTGCCGAAGTTCTTCCAGGCGATGAACGACGACTTGAAGTCGATCCCGCTCGACGATTGGAAGGTCTATCTGCGCTGGCACCTGGTGGATGCCTACGCAGCGGAGCTTTCGCAGCCCTTCGTCGAGGAGGATTTCAACTTCAGCGGCCGCGCCCTGCAGGGAACCAAGGAACTGCTGCCGCGCTGGAAACGCTGCGTCCGGGCGACAGACCGCCAGCTCGGCGAGGCGCTCGGCCAGGAATATGTGAAGGAGTACTTCCCGCCCGAGGCCAAGGCGCACGCGCAGGAGATGGTTGCCAACCTGGTGGCGGCGCTTCATGACGATCTGGGGACGCTTCCCTGGATGAGCGAGCCCACGCGGCAGCAGGCGCTGAAGAAGCTTTCGGCGTTCACGCGCAAGATCGGCTATCCGGACAAGTGGCGCGACTACTCCGCGTTCCACGTGGACCGCGGCCCTTACGCGCTGAATGCCCTGCGCGGGCGCGAGTTTGAATTCAACCGGCAGATGAAGAAAATCGGCAAGCCGGTGGATCGCACCGAGTGGGGCATGTCACCGCCCACCGTCAACGCTTACTACAATCCGGAGCGCAACGAAATCGTTTTCCCGGCCGGAATCCTGCAGCCGCCTTTCTTCGATCCCAAGGCCGACGACGCCTCCAACTACGGCGGCATGGGCGCGGTGATCGGCCACGAAATGACTCACGGGTTCGACGATGAGGGCCGGAAGTTTGACGCCGAAGGCAATCTGCGCGACTGGTGGACTCCGGAGGACGCCAAGAACTTCGAAGCGCGCGCGGAGTGCGTCCAGAAGCAATTCGACAACTACGTGGTGGAAGACGATCTGCACGAGAACGGCAAGCTGGTGCTCGGCGAAAGCATTGCCGATCTCGGTGGGCTTACCATCGCCTACAATGCGCTCGAAAAGGACCTCGCGGGTAAGCCGCGGCCGCTCATCGGGGGCTATACGCCGGAGCAGCGATTCTTCCTGGCATACGCGCAGATCTGGGCCTCGAACGACCGGCCGGAGTTCGCGCGCCTGATGGTCAACCTGAATCCGCACGCCCTCGATCGCTTCCGGGCCATCGCCGCGCCGTCGAATATGCCGCAGTTCTACCAGGCATTCGATTGCCAGGAGGGCGACGCCATGGTGCGTCCCTCGGCGATCCGGTGCCAGATCTGGTAAAGCGCCCGATGACGGTATGACAGGAAAAGTCGTGGTGATCACCGGAGCCACCTCCGGAATCGGCAGCGTGGCCACGGAGAAACTGGCCGGCATGGGAGCGCGTCTGGTGGTGGTGGCGCGCGACCCGGCACGAGGCGCGGCTGCACTCGACAGGCTGAAATCGATCAACTCCGCGGTCAAGCACACGATCCACTACGCCGATCTCTCCCGCCTCGGCGAGATGAGGCGCGTGGCGGCGGAGGTCGCTGCCGCCGAGCCTCGCATCGACGTGCTGATCAACAACGCGGGCGCACTGTTCGGTCGTCGGCATCTGACCGAAGACGGTTTGGAACTCACCTTCGCCACCAATCACCTTGCCTATTTCGTGGTCACGCTCGGCCTGCTCGACCGGCTGCGGGCGTCAGCGCCGGCGCGCATCATCAACACGTCGTCAGATGCGCACACCAAGGGCGCCCTCGACTTCGACGATCTGCAATCCGTCAAGGCCTATAGGGCGAGCCTCGGGCGCACGATCTGGATCGGCGGGCCGGGAATGAAGGTCTACTCCCTCTCCAAGCTGTTGAATATCCTGTTTACGCGCGAACTCGCCCGGCGGCTCGAAGGCACCGGGGTCACGGCAAACTGCTTTCATCCCGGATTTGTGGACACGCGCTTCGGTGACGAAAGCGGTGGGTTCATCTCGTACGGCGTTCGCGCGGCCAAGCTGCTCGCGATATCACCCGAGAAGGGAGCCGAGACCCTCGTTTATCTTGCATCTTCACCCGAGGTGGCAGACGTCACGGGACAATATTTCTACAAGTGCCGCCCGGCGACGCCGACCCGGCAGGCTCAGGACGATGCCGCCGCTCACCGCCTGTGGCAAGAGACCGCGAAGATCGCCGGGCTTCCCGACACGTTGTAGCGGGCCTGTCTCAGGCGCGAAGAGCGCGGGCGAGGACGCCCGCGCTAGCGCGCGCGGACGCTCGACGATTCCAGATCCCCTACCAGGAACCAGTAACACAGTAGCCCGGCGACCAGCGTCAGGGCCGCGAGCAGAAATCCGGGAGCGTAGGAGCCCGTGCGCGCGATTAGAATCCCTGTGACCACCGGCGCCAGAACCCCGGCGATGTTGCCGAACAGATTCTCGAAGCCGGTCCAGAGTCCGACGTCTTCGGAGGGGGCGCAGCACTGCAGGATCACCAGCAGGTTGCCGGTGGCAAGCCCGACCAGCGATCCCCCGGCGATGAGGGCCACGGCGGCACCGGCATTTGCGACCCGCGAGGCGGGAATCAGCAGCAGGCCGGTGAGAAAGGCTACGGTTACGATGCCCTTGCGCGTCCGGGTCTCATTCCAACCGCGACGGATCAGCCGGTCCGCCAGCCATCCACCCGCCGGCTCGCTCAACCCGAACACCAGGAAAGGCAGTGCCGCGAAGAATCCGGCGCCGAGGATGGTGAAATGACGCACGGTGACCAGATAGTCCGGCAGCCAGTTCACGAGCAGATACCAGTAGTAGTCGAAGCAGAAGAACCCCAGGCAGATTCCGATCAGGTTGCGATTGCCGAGAAGTTGCGCCACTTTGCCGGCCGTCGCCTGGCGCGGACGCGCCTCGGGCGCCTGCCCGATGTGCCGTGGCGTGGCCAGCAGCCAGGGCACCAGCCACAGCAGTCCGGTAAATCCCACCAGGCGGAAGGCGGCGCGCCAGCCGAGATGAACCAGCAGCCACGGGATCGTCATGCCTCCCAAAACCAGGCCCATGCGGGTGCCGAAATCGAAGATTCCGCACGGCAGCCCGCGCTCGATAGGTTCGAACAGCACACTGACGATCTTGGTACCGCCGGGAAGATAGATCGACTCGCCGACACCGAGCAGGATCCGGAACAGGATCAGCACGCCGAGGCTCCCGGCGAAGCCCGTGAGCCCCTGGGATACGGACCATAGAGCGAACGCCGCGGCATAGAGCCACCGCAAATTGACGCGGTCTGCGGTCCAACCGATCGGCACCTGCATCAAAGCGTAGGACCAGAAGAAGGCGGAGAGCAGAATGCCCTTTGTTTCCGGCCCGAGGTGCAGGTCGCGGCCGATCAGCGGCAGGGCGACCGAGATGGTGGCGCGATCGAGATAGTTGATCAGCGAGGCCGCGAACAGCAGGCCGACAATGGTCCAGCGTCGCGAATAGGCACCCGCATCCCGGAGGCGAGGCTCGTGGCTCATCGGCGTTCTCAAAAGCCCGCCAGCATAGCGCGATCGACGTCAAAACAGAATCGAATTCTGAATCGGCGGGCGATGCCGGGGTCCCGGTCCCGGCAAGAAGTCTCAAGGGTGCAAACCTATGCAACTGGTTGACGTTAGGCCGGTTTAGTGTTATAAAGAATGATCTCGCAGCTAGCGGAAACGCCCCTCCGCGGGGCCCACGTTCAAGTTCCGAACTTGGTCTGAAACACCCGGCTCGCAGATCGGCTGATGGCGGCAGGCTGCGCCGACTCAGCAACTGGGCGCCGCCCCCGGCGCGCGGCTCAAGCGCATTCCCGGCTGGAATACAGGAAAACTGGAGGAACACAAGATGGTTAACCAGCAACCGACCCGTCGTATACTGCGGACAGTAATCACCGCGCTCGCGGGCCTGGCACTGATGCTGACGGCCGGAGCGAGCGTCTGGGCCAAGCCGCCCGAGAGCACCGGCGGCGAAGCCAATCTGAAGCTGCCCGATCTTTCTCAAGCGCAGTTTCTCGGGACCGACGGCCACAAGCTGCTGATGTGGGGGCTGCTGTTCTGCGTTTTAGGATTGCTGTTCGGCCTCGTCACTTACTCCAAGCTGAAGAATCTGCCCGTGCATCGCGCCATGGGCGACGTCTCCCACTTGATCTGGGAAACCTGCAAGACCTACCTGATTCAGCAGGGCAAGTTCCTCCTGCTGCTCTGGGTGTTCATCGCCGCCATTATCATCCTGTATTTCGGCGTGCTGACCCACAACACGGTTCCCCAGGTGATCACGATCCTGGTGTTCAGCGTGATCGGCATCTGCGGCAGCTACGGCGTGGCCTGGTTCGGCATCCGCGTCAACACCTTCGCCAACTCGCGCACGGCTTTCGCCAGCCTGCGCGGCAAGCCGTACCCGATCTACAAGATTCCGCTCGAAGCGGGCATGAGCGTCGGCATGATGCTGATCTCGGTCGAACTGCTGATGATGCTCATTATTCTGCTGTTCGTCCCCGGCGCCTCCGCCGGACCCTGTTTCATCGGATTCGCCATCGGCGAGTCGCTGGGCGCCGCCGCGCTCCGCATCGCCGGCGGTATCTTCACCAAGATCGCGGACATCGGCTCCGACCTGATGAAGATCGTTTTCAAGATCAAGGAAGACGACGCGCGCAACCCGGGCGTGATCGCCGACTGCACGGGCGACAACGCGGGCGACTCCGTGGGCCCCAGCGCCGACGGCTTCGAGACCTACGGCGTGACCGGCGTGGCGCTGATCACCTTCATCATCCTTGGCGTGAAGGATCCGATTATCCAGGTGCAGCTGCTGGTATGGATCTTCGTCATCCGCGTCATGATGCTGATCGCCGCCGCCGCGGCTTACTTCATCAACAGTCTGATCGCGAGAGGGCGCTACGGCAACGCGGACAAGATGAACTTTGAATCGCCGCTGACCTCTCTCGTCTGGATCACCTCGCTGATCTCCATCGGCCTGACGTATGCCATTTCTTCGGTCATTGTCCCGAATCTCGGCGGCGACAACTCGCTGTGGTGGAAGCTCTCGACCATCGTCTCCTGCGGCACGCTGGCCGGCGCTTTGATTCCGGAACTGGTGAAGGTCTTCACCTCTACGGAGTCGCGCCACGTGAAGGAAGTGGTGGCTTCGGCAAAAGAAGGCGGGGCCTCGCTTGACATCCTGTCGGGATTCGTCGCCGGCAACTACTCCGGCTATTACCTCGGCCTCACCATGGTGCTGCTGATGTCGATCGGCTCGGCGGTCAGCTCGCTTGGACTCGGCAACATCATGCTGGCGGCGCCGGTATTCGCCTTCGGGCTGGTCGCGTTCGGATTCCTCGGCATGGGACCTGTGACCATCGCCGTCGACTCCTACGGGCCGGTAACCGACAACGCGCAGTCGGTATACGAGCTTTCCCTGATCGAGCAGGTTCCCAACGTGGAACAAGAAGTGAAGCGCGACTTCAACATCGACGTGCGCTTCGACCGTGCCAAGGACATGCTGGAAGCCAACGACGGCGCCGGCAACACGTTCAAGGCCACCGCCAAGCCCGTGCTGATCGGCACCGCCGTGGTCGGCGCCACCACCATGATCTTCTCGATCATCATGGCCCTCACCAACGGCCTTAGCGAAAACGTGGGCAAGCTGTCGTTGCTCAATGCGCCCTTTGTGCTCGGCCTGATCACCGGCGGCGCGATCATCTATTGGTTCACCGGCGCGTCGGCGCAGGCGGTGACCACCGGCGCCTATCGCGCAGTGGAGTTCATCAAGGCGCACATCAAGCTGGAAAGCGCCGAAAAAGCGTCGGTGGCCGACAGCAAGAAGGTAGTCCAGATCTGCACCCAGTACGCGCAGAAGGGCATGCTCAACATCTTCATCGCCGTGTTCTTCGTCACCCTGGCGTTTGCCTTTGTGGATCCCTTCTTCTTCGTCGGCTACCTGATCTCCATCGCGGCCTTCGGGCTCTACCAGGCGATCTTCATGGCCAACGCGGGCGGCGCCTGGGACAACGCCAAGAAGATCGTCGAAGTCGAATTGAAGCAGAAGGGCACGCCGCTGCACGACGCCACGGTGGTCGGCGACACGGTCGGCGATCCGTTCAAAGACACTTCTTCGGTCGCGCTCAACCCCATCATCAAGTTCACCACGCTGTTCGGACTGCTGGCGGTTGAGCTGGCTGTGAAACTCGCTGCCACAAGCGGCGGCGGGTTGACGCACGCGCTGGCGGCGGCGTTCTTCGTGGTGTCGTTCATCTTCGTTTACCGGTCGTTCTACGGCATGCGCATCGGAGCCGGCGCCTAGAATTGACGATTGCAGATTGTCGCTTGACGACTGGGCAGGCCTCGGTCTCGCTTGCCCATCGTCATCGACGCAAACCCGCCAGAAAGGCCTTTCGGCAACATAGAATCCACTAACGTCAGTAGTTTCTTTCGCTTGAGAGCCTCGTGATTCTTCGGCTGGAAATACCCATAAGACACCGATTTCGAGCAGAATTCCGCATGGCGATGTAGCCCCAGTTTTGTTGATTCTAAAGGACATTCTGGCTTTCGGTCTAGCCCCCGGTTTTGAGCTAAGCCATTGATTTAACGGGACATTCTGGCTTAGGCGCGGTGGATGTTTTTGAAGGAATTCTCCCGCTGTTTTCTCAATCGTAGGCTTACTCCCAAAGGCTAGATGCGCTTTTAACTCGCTGGTATTACAGCGGATGTGGCCAGTGAAGTAGCGATGTGCGAACGCCGCTCTTGGCGCCACGATTTCGTGCATCTGCGAATCATGCTGCCAAGCCATTGATTTAACGGAGGATTCCGGCTTTGGGAGGGCACATCGGGCGGCAACGACCGACCCGATCTGCATAAGCTGCGTAATCTGTGGATCAGTCGGTCGATCAATCTGCGGACAACACAAACCTCACCTCCTGGCGCGAGCCGGGGTGACCAGCGCAAGAGGAACAAGCGAGCCGGGGGTTTGAACGATTATTACTATATCATAACTTTTCTGTTATCAAGGGAGGAAATTCCGCGAAGTCGCGTGCCATCCAAGCGGGCCGCCCGAGATGACAGGACAAGCCATGCCTGCGGTTTGCCGACTTACTGCCAACCTGCGCCCACGGGTAAACGCTTGGGCGCCAGCTGCTTTCAATGAGTGCTACACCACCCTCTCTAGATGGGTGCAGCAGAATATCGTCGCCTTCGGCGGCGACCCCGCCAACGTGACGCTCTTCGGGGAGTCGGCGGGATCGATCGACGCCACGACGCTGATGGCTTCTCCCCTCACCCAGAACCTGTTTCGCCGGGTCATTGCGGAGAGCGGTCCTGCCTTCGGGCTCGGGCCCGCACGCACCGTTGCTCAGATGCAGCCACTGGGACTCGCTGCCGGAAAAGAAGCGGCCGGAGGCAAGCCGGGATCGCAGCTTCAGGCCCTGAGGAGTTTGCCGGCCGCCCGCATCGCCGAGATTGAAGACCGCCTGATTGCTTCGCAGTTCAAAAACTACGACCCCAACGCATCGATCGTGGACGGGTGGGTTCTTCCACAATCGCCGGCAAGCGAGGTAGCGCGGACCTGTCTTGTAGGTCCGCGGCTTTTCGTAAAACCTCGAAGAAATGCCGCGGACTTCAAACAGCGAAGTCCGCGCTACCCCTGCTCCTGCTTCCCTCAATTGGCTTGTGATTCAACCTTAATGCTTATTCGTAAATGGTCGTGGCATCCCGGGCTTCCAGTCCGGTATGGCATATCCATCCCGATTCGGCATTTTCACTTCCGCCGGCTGGCGCACGGCGGAGCTGTGCGATTCCCAGAACGATCGAACAATGTGAATCGCAGATCTTCGATCTGCGCCAGCCCCCCAAAAGCCGCGGACAGACAAGACGGGTACGCGCTTTTTCTCAGTGCCTGCGGGTTTTCGGTGCGTGACGTGCGCTGATTCGCCTCTTGGCTTTTGATTCAGCCTTAATGCTTATTCGGAAACGGTCGTGGCATCCCGGGCTTCCAGTCCGGTATGGCGTATCCATCCCGATTCGGCATTTTCACCTTTGGCAACGTTGTCTGATCGAGGACTTCGTCCTCCTTGATGACGCCATTCTTGTAAAACAGAAACGCCGTCAGCGCGTAGACCTCATCCGGCTTCAGCGACCCTTCCTGCCTGAACGGCATGGCGCGATTGATGTAGTCCCACAGCACCGTGGCGTACGGCGCATGCAACGGGATCACACTTCCCGGCCCGATGCACGGCGCAAGACACGGCGCCGAACTCTTCACCGGCGTTTCGGGCTTAATCAGGATCGGCGCCATCCCGCCATATCCGTTCTCCCCGTGGCAGGCTGCGCATTTCTGAGCGAAAATCTCCGCGCCTTCCTTTGCCGTTCCCTTTCCCGGTGGAAGATTCTTCCCGTCCGGACTGATCGTAATGTCCTCGGCTCGAATCTCTTCCGGCGTCGGCGTTTTCCCCACGCCGTAGGTGCCGTAGGTGGACGATTGCGCCGAGGCAACGCCGCCGCAGCATAGGCACAAAATCATCGCGGTAAGCGCAACCCCGAAGGAAAAACGAGATTCCTCGTCACCTTCGGCTCCTCGGAATGACAGGCTGGACGACTTAAATCGCATTGTGTACGCTCCCGTCGCTCGCCACTCGCCACGGCTGGATCGTGTTGTCCGTTCCCTGCACGCCGTGCGTCTGGTAGTAATCCGGCGAGACTTTGAAAAACGCAGCCAGTTCCGCCCGCGAGGGTTGCACCTGCCCGAGCGAATCGGTGCAACGCGACTGCAACACGCATTCGCGTCCGTCCCACTTCCAATCCATGCCAAATCGCGTGTGCGCTTTCGGATGCACCGCTCCGCGAATCTCCGCGTCCTTCCAGGTCTCGCCGCCATCCGTCGAAACTTCCACGCGCCGCACCACGCCTCCACCCGACCACGCCAGGCCCGTCAGTTGATAGACTCCCGGCCCGGGAAGCGTCTGCCCTCCCGACGGAAACGTGATGACCGACTTCGGCCCCCACTGGAATGTCAACGCGGCCACTTCTTCATTCTTCGAGATATGTCCGTAGTCGTTGTACGTCATGTAGTAGCGGTCCACCACCTTGATCCGCCGCAGCCATTTGGTGTTGTATATTCCTTCGAATCCCGGCACCACCAGGCGCAGCGGAAACCCTTGCTGCGGGCGTACCGCCTCGCCGTTTTGCCCGTAGGCGGCGATGCAATCGTCCATGGCCTTCGCCAGCCGAATGCTGCCAGCACCCTTCACTTCTTCCGCGCCTTCCGACACCACCCACGACGCACCCTTTTGTACGCCGCACTCCTTCAGCAAAGTCGAAAGCAGCACCCCGGTCCATTCGCTGCAACTGGTCAAGCCGTGCGTCTCCTGCACCGTTTTATCTTTCGCCTTCGAATGATTTCCCAGGCACTCGATGAAATGAACGCGCGACACCGCAGGGAAGCGCCTCAGGTCATCCATACTGAATTCCAGCGGCCGATCCACCATGCCATGAATCAACAGCCGGTGCTCGTTCGGATTGATATCGGGCACGATCGAGCCGCGATGCGTCCCGATAAAGTGCAGCGACGACGGCGTGATAACTCCCACCGAATCCTGCAGCGGCGTGAGCACGTGAAACGTCAATCCAAATTCGTCCGGCGAAGGTCTCTCGTCCACAGGCACGCGAACCGACTTCACGTATTGCGACCGCTCGCCATACGCGATCAAGTCGCTCAACGATTTCGCCTCGGGGGCGGGAGTCTGCCCCGCCGTCGCTGGCACCGCCGTCGTCTGCACAGCACCCAGGGCAGCCGCCGCGGCGCCTGTTGCTAAAAATTTTCTGCGGCTCGCTTTCGTTGAATCGGCCGCTCGTTTTGTGGTGGGGCTTTTCTTCGACACCATGAGGTCTCTCCCTGCAGCTGTCTGTCACTCGCACCGAGCGAATTGCTCAAGCGAATCGTGAGGGATCTTCGCTCTCTCATTCCGATCTCGCACTTTCCTTTCCGCGGAGTGTACGCCCGTTCTCCCGATCAATCAAGGCCGCGACGCTCCGCAGGACAATTCAAGTTGCCTGTAAACGGGCTTTGCCCGCTGAAGCGCGGATTCGACTGGCCAATCGGAGATCGCATCAGGTCCCGTCCGGATCGCCGGCAAACCTGAACCTGACCGTTGCCCCGCGGTAGGTGCCCGAAGGCGACTTCAAGCAGCAAAGACGGCGCCACCTGCCCCGCTGTGTCCTTGACGGCTGCTAACCCCGCCGATACAATAGGTTGAGGCTTTCAGTCTCACACCGGCAGCTCAGATCGGCGGGATCATCGTGGCATTGAGCCTCTACAACACGCTATCCGGGCGCGTGGAGGAGTTCGCTCCTCTCGCGGGCAACCAGGTGCGCATCTACACCTGCGGCCCCACCGTTTACAACTACGGCCACATCGGCAACTACCGCACCTTCGTCTTTCAGGACGTCCTGCGCCGTCACCTGAAGTATCGCGGATACCAGGTGATGCAGGTGATGAACCTGACCGACGTGGACGACAAGACCATCCGCAACGCGCGCGAGGCCGGACTGCATCTGAGGGAGTACACCGCCCGGTTCATCGAAGCCTTCAAAGTGGACCGCAAGCTCCTGAACATGGACGACGTGGAGTTCCTCGTCCGCGCCACCGACCACATCCCAGAGATGGTGGAACTGGTCCAGACGCTCCAGCGCAAGGGATATGCCTACGAGAGCGAGGGCTCGATCTATTTCAAGGTGGAGGCGTTTGCCGGCTACGGAAAGCTCTCGCACATGAAGCTGGCGGGAAATCTCGCCGGAGCGAGGGTGGATGCCGACGAATACGAGAAAGCGGATGTCCGCGACTTCGTGCTCTGGAAAGCCGCCAAGGAGGACGAAGACTCCTGGGATACGCCCATCGGCCGCGGCCGTCCGGGCTGGCACCTCGAATGCTCCGTGATGGCGATGAAGTACCTGGGGGCGACGCTGGATATTCACTCCGGCGGCACCGACCTGATCTTCCCGCACCACGAAAACGAGATCGCGCAGAGCGAGGCGGCGACCGGACAGCCCTTCGCGCGTTTCTGGGTGCACGGCGAGCACCTGATCGTCAACGGCCAGAAGATGTCAAAGTCGCTCGGCAACTTCTACACGCTTCGCGACCTGATCGAGCGCCGTTACAAGCCGACCGCCGTGCGCTACCTGCTCCTGTCGGTCCCGTACCGCAAGCCGCTGAACTTCACGCTCGATGGGCTGAAGCAGGCGGAGCAGTCGCTCGAGAGGCTGCGCAATTTCCGCGACCGCCTCACCACCGAGAGCTTCGCCTCCGGATCGAATCCGGACCTCGCGGCCGGTGCCGTCGCCGCCCGCGCTGGATTCGAAGAGGCCCTGGACGACGATCTGAACACGGCGGCGGCGCTGGGCGCGATCTTCGACCTGGTGCGCGAGGGCAATACCGCCATGGACCGGGGAGAGTTTCGCGAAGGCGAGCGCGGAGCATATCTCGACGTCCTCGAACGCTCGGACCGGGTATTTGCCGTGCTTGACGACGACGATTACGCGAAGCTGCGCCAGTACGGCTTCATTCAGACCGGCGTCCAAACAGGCGCCCCAACGAGCGCGGGTGGCGCCCCATCGACCGCGAACGCCCAAACCGCGGCCGGCAGGGGCTACGCTGCGCCCGTCCTGGTGGAGACACTGACGGAAACCGAGATTGAAGGGCGGGTGAGCGCCCGGGAGCGCGCCCGCCGCAGCGGGAAATACGCCGAGGCCGATCAGATCCGCAATGAGTTGCTGAAAGCGGGTATCATAATAGAAGACAGCAAGAACGGAACACGCTGGAAACGGAAGTGAATCATGAAACCCACCGCACGATGGCTCACGTTCCCACCCCTCGCCCGGCCCAATCTCTTCTCCGGAGATTAGGCTGTCTTTGAACGCCGCTGTCTGCGGCCGCACCACCCGCTAAACACCCGCGGCCGCATGGCCAACGCAGCATCAGCACGTTCAGTCGGAGTAGGGATCATGGTCACCCATAACCCCCTCCACAGATCCGGACGAGCGGGTTTCCCGCATCCGGCTCTTGCCTCAGGTGATGACGCCCATGCGGCGCAAGGGATAGTTATGGGAGATGCGTACGGGTGGAAGC
>DASYZG010000054.1:0-54224 GCA_035946575.1 Terriglobia bacterium
AACTCGGAGCCGACTACTTTGACCGGCTGAACGCTGACACCTTACGGCGATCGCTGGTCAGCCGCTTGGAACGACTCGGGCATAAGGTGACCCTTGAGCCTCTGGCTCAACCGGCATGACGGGATTTTCGAATGAGTGAGGGAATCGGACCGGGGAACACGGGCTGGGCAGGGTTCGCGGGAAGAACAGGCGGCAAGCCTCGTCCTCCCCGCACGACTTGTCCTGCAGTTTGCTGCGAGATGGTTTCCAGCACCAGGCTAGCTTAGGCGTGTGGGCCCTTCGGAGCAGGGGATCCGGGTGGCGGGCAGGTTTCGATCAGCGGTCCCGGGTGCCGCTTCTTGGAGCTGCTTCCTGCGACAGGTCTTCCTATCGTAGGTTGAGGGCCGCCCGGAGTGCACGTCGGTTGTTTCGTCGAGGCGAGAGTGAAGATATGGGCTGGCGCGAGCGGAGCAGAGGACGCCGGCTTAACAAGTGCGGCAGCACCTGGGTTCGTGACCCCGCTCACGAAGGCAGCCGGTCTTGACGAAGGCAGTGTGCCGGCACGCGCCGCCGCTCCGCCTGAAACCACGAGCAGCACCAGAGCGCTTAATGTCAGGACGATAGAAACTCGCATGGATCCCCCCTTGATAATTCCCGCACTACCCAAACAGCGACAGCATCCGAAAGCGCGGAGATGAGTTCGGTCAATCGTCGCCCAAAACAAGAGTCCGTTTCTTCAAACACGGACGCGGCAGAAGCCCTTCGCGCCCGGTTACACAAGCGAAGATATTGCAGTTTAGTAACAGCCACAAGTCCACAATCAGTTACTAATCACGATGGTTCGGAAGCCTCACCGAAAGAGTGGAGCCGCAGACGGAATCAAGGTGATGAGGCTAGACTAAAACGCATTTGACAGAAAGACAGGGAATCAAAAAAATGTCCGCTGGGGAGCGCCTCAAACGTCTGGGAGCTGAAAGCAAGATCATCAAAAGGAGGAACGAGCATGAGCGAGTTTGTTTACCTTTATCGTGGTGGCGAGGCTGGTCGATCTCCTGAACGAATGCAGCAGATGATGCAGAAATGGATGGCCTGGTTCAAGGAGCTTGCGGACCAGGGTCATATCGTCGACCGGGGCCAACCGCTCGAGCGGGCTGGCAAGCTGGTGAAGGGCAGCAAAAAGACAGTGACCGACGGGCCGTTTGCCGAGGTCAAAGACATCATCGGCGGCTTCACCCTGATCGACGCACACGATCTGGATCACGCCGTTGAGCTCTCAAAAGGCTGCCCGATCCTCGAGGTCGACGGCGCTGTGGAGGTTCGCCCAATCCGCAAATTGGACATGTAGGTTGCGAGGAATGGAGAGACAGGGGCAAAGGGCCAGGACCTCAGCCAGGGAAAGACACTCTTGGCGGCTCGATCTGGCCCTCTCTTCACGCGGAGAGAACGGGTTTTCGAACTTTTGCCTTCGGCTGCGCGGCCCGCGCAACGTGCTTTCAGAACGGCGTTAACGAAGTGATCAGAACGGCGAGATGACAATTCCACGTTTGTGCGCCTATATTTTGACGTCGCGTCCCAACCCAACGGAAGGAACGGAAACCGAATGTCATACGACCAAGACTTGGCGGACCGGGTGAAGGCGACGCTCGCAAGCACCCAGTCGCTCGAAGAAAGAAGGATGTTTGGTGGTCTTACTTTTTTGGTACGGAAGAAGATGTGCGTCAGCGTGGGTAAGGAGCGCATCATGTGCCGGATCGACCCGGCAGTTTACGACGCCGCGCTGCGACGCCGGGGTTGCCGGCCGGTTTTGATGAAAGGACGAGAGTACCGCGGCTTTGTGCATGTTGATGCCAAGGCCCTCAGAACCGATCGTGAGCTGGACTATTGGGTTCTCCTGGCGCTCGATTACAACCAACGCGGAGGCGACTCCTCCGCGAAACGGACGCAAGATCGGCCTTCGCCCGCCCGGCGAGCCGGCAAGCACCGATAAATGGAACTGAGCGAACATCTCTTCCGGCGCGAAGCGGGGCGTATGGTTGCCACGCTGACGCGCATCCTCGGCGTGCACAACCTGGACCTGGCAGAGGACGTGGTGCAGGACGCTTTCTGCCGCGCGCTCGAGGTATGGAAATTCCGGGGCGTGCCGGAGAATCCGTCTGCCTGGCTCATGGCCACCGCCAAGAACCGCGCCCTGGACGTGCTGCGGCGCGAGCGCACGGCTCGAACGTTCGCGCCGGAGCTGGGCAGGCTGCTGCACAGCGAATGGACGCTCGCTCCTGCAGTCGCGGAGCTTTTTGCCCCGAACGCAATCAAGGACGATCAACTGCGCATGATGTTCTCCTGCTGTCACCCGCGGCTGCCGGAGGAGGCGCAAGTCGCGTTGATCCTCCACATCCTCTGCGGTTTCAGCGTGGACGAGATCGCGGGCGCGTTTGTCAGCAGCCAGGCGGCGATCGAGAAGCGGATCACGCGGGCGAAGAAAGTGCTGGCGGCATCAAAGAGGCTGTTCGACCTTGCGGCGCCCGCTGACTTCTCCGCCCGGCTTCCGGCCGTCCAGCGTGCCCTTTACCTGCTCTTCAACGAAGGCTATCACGGTGCCTCCCCGGAGTCCGCCGTGCACCGGGAGCTTTGCCAGGAAGCGCTGCGCCTCGCGGCGCTGCTTCGCCAGCATCCCCTTGCCTCGACGCCGGCCACTTACGCGCTCTCCGCGCTCATGTGCCTTCACGGAGCGCGTTTGCCGGCGCGCCTCGATTCGTCTGGAGACTTGCGAGCGTTCTTCGATCAGGACCGGTCGCAATGGGATGCGACCCTCGCAGCCGAAGGGCAGAAACTGCTCGAAATTTCGGCGTCCGGTCCGGAGCTGACCGGGTATCACGTGGAGGCCGCAATCGCGTGGATTCACGCCTCGGCCCATCGCGCCGAGGATACAGACTGGGCGGCGATCGTTTCCTTGTACGATCGGTTGATGGCCATTCGCCCCTCGCCGGTCGTGGCCCTCAACCGCGCCATCGCCGTCGCGCAGCGCGAAGGCCCCGAGCGCGGACTAGAAGAGATCCACGGCATCACTGACTCCGGCCTGCTGGCCCGGTATCCCTTCTATCACGCCGCGCTCGGCGAACTGGAGCTTCGCCGGGGAAGACACGGGATCGCGCGAGAGCATTTCGAAAAAGCCGTCGCGCTCGGGCGCAATCCAACGGAGCGCCAGTTTCTCAAGCGCCGGATGGCCGCGTGTGCGTAAGGCAAGCGCTTCAAAACGGACCGCCGTTCGCTCCTGGCGCCTTGATCACAGCCATGGGAAGGTTGAGTTTGTGACGGCAACGGTAAAAACTTGGTTACCGTACGGTCACCCGGATCCCCGACGCGTGCGGCACCGCCACCGGGACCCTGCCCCGTTTCAGCTCGCTGTGGTTCGGCTCGCGGGTAAGGTGTGCCTCACGCGCGTCCAGCCCCGGCGCGTGCAGTGTTTCCGTTTCCACGGTGCCGTTCTTCGCAGGTCCAAAGTCGAGGGTCAGGTCCAGGCCCCGCACCGCATCCTTGTTCAGAATCACCACGGTCATCGCGCCGCCCGGCAGCTTCGCCGCATAAGCCGTGCCGTCCACGCCCGCAGCCTGGATCGGGCTCGTCAGGTCCGCCTTGACCAGCCTGGCTCCGCATAGCGCGCCCACGAACTTCAGACCATAGGCCACCGGTTCCAGGGTGTACCGGCTGCCGAAGGTTGCAATCGGCGTGTAGAAGGGGTGGGGATAGCTCGCGATCTCCGCCGGCGTCGCCCCCGCGTCCTTCAGCATGACGTCGCCGGGCAGGAATCCGCCCACCGCGTTCGCCACGGACTTGCCGCTGCCTCCCTGCAAGTTCACCCCGGAGTAATTGTTGCTGGCCAGCAGGAGCGAGTAATCCGCCGACCACAGCGCCGCCGCAAACACATCCGAAACGCCGGGCTTGCCGCCTCGATAACACGTGTTGCCCTCGGTCATGCGCACCCGCACGCCCATCTTGCCCGCCGCGGTCGTGGCCGTATCCGCCGTCTTCTGCACACGCGCCATCGTGGCCGGCTTCAGCAGATTAGGGATGCTCACTTCGGGGTTCGTTGCCGGGCCGCCGAAGTAATAATGGTGCGTCAGCGCGGTCACGCGCGGGGAATTCGGGATGGACGGCCAGATCCCGGCGATCTCGGTCAGCCAACTCACGTTGCCCGCCACGTCCGGCATGCCAAATCGCGCTTCCGGCACAGCCTTGGTTATCGCCCGCGCCATGGCCAGCCATTCGTCAAGGTAGGTTTTCGCGTTCCAGGTTTTTGGATCTCGCAGATGGCGGCGGAAGAGGTCGGCCTCATTCCCGATCTGAAAGTACTGCAGCCGGTCGCCGAGTGTCTTGGCGACGTACTCTGCCTCCATCGCGGCGCGTTCCGGCGTGTTGGTCCCCATTCCGATTCCGTACAGACACGTCCATCCGGTCGCCCGCAAAAATCCAGCCAAGTGGCGCACTGCTTCGGCGGTCACGGGGTAGTACTGCGCCTTGGGCTCGCCCACCACCTCGCGCGTCGGAGGATGTTCGGGCTCCGGCGACTCCGGCGTCGGCTTCCACCAGTCGAACTCGTTCGTGTTTCCACCGAGGCGCAGCACACCTCGCGGGCTCAGCGCCTTGAACTGCCTCATAAGCCCCGTGTTTTCGGCGGAAAAGAACTTTGCATCCAGGAGTTGCTGCGCCTCGTAGGCGAGCCCGACGTAATCCTCCGGTATGTGCGGCCCCGCGGCCTCGGAGGGAATCGTCAACGTAACGTGACCCACTGCCGGCGCCGTGGATTGCGCCCGCAGGCGCGAGGCCGCAACACTCATGACGGCAGCAGTAAGAAAGCGGCGGCGACTGACCCTGTTCATCCTGATTGCTCCTCCCTCCGAAGCCGCGCATGCGCCCCGGGTTCCGTGGCACAGTTGGAATTCTCGACAGCCCTCAAAGCGATCGCCCTCGTCTTTCACCGCACCTGAATCATACAGCGACCCGGCCGCGCGGGACGAGCCCAGGCCAGCAGGCGGTCCGTCGGGTCCTCCCGGGAACCTTGGAACCAAAACAGGGCCAAGCTATTGAATCCATTGCGAAAACCTTCTCAAATTTCGCCCTTTCTCTCCCTCTCCCCGTTGTGCCCTTCTGAGCATCATGCGGCGGGGCCGGGGAAGTCGATCTGCCGACGCGTCCCACGAAGCTGGCCCATTCGCGAAGCATCAGAGCGCAGCCTTGTATCCAAAATGCCGGAAAACCCATCTCATTAGCTCAAAGCATTTCGCAGCCGGGGGACCCGGCGCGCTGGGGGAGCAAGCGCCGGGTTGATTCCAATCAGGGTAAGGTCTTTTTATGGCGAGGCCGGCGATTATCACCGTCGACGACGATGCCGAGGTGTCGCGCGCGGTTGAGAGCGACCTTCGGCGGCAGTACGCGGGCGATTACCGCGTCTTGCGCGCAGACTCCGGCGCCGCGGCCCTGGAGGCCCTTCGCGGGCTCAAGAGACGTGGTGCGCCGGTGGCTTTGCTCGTCGCGGATCAGCGCATGCCCCAAATGACCGGGGTTGAATTCCTCGGTCAGGCGATGAGCCTCTTTCCGGACGCCCGGCGCGTTCTGCTGACGGCCTACGCGGACACGGACGCCGCGATCGATGCCATCAACAGCGCCCGGATTCACCACTACCTCATGAAGCCCTGGGATCCCCCGGAGGAGCGCCTCTATCCGGTACTCAACGATCTGCTCTACGACTGGCGGGCATCGTTCCGGCCTCCGTTCGAAGGTGTGCGCGTTCTGGGAACACGGTGGTCGCCCCAGGCTTTCACCGTGCGCGATTTCCTGGCACGCAGCCAGGCGCCGTACCAGTGGCTGGACGTGGAAACGGCGGATCGCGATCCCGAAGTGCGCCGCTTGCTGGAATCGATCGGAGCGGACGCTTCGCGCCTGCCTGTGGTCCTGTTTGAGGACGGGACTTCCCTGTGCCAGCCCACGACGGGAGAGGTGGCGGAGAAACTTGGTCTGCGCGTGCGTCCCGGGCTGGCTTTTTATGATCTCGCCATCATCGGCGGCGGTCCGGCCGGGCTGGCGGCGGGCGTTTATGGCGCTTCCGAGGGGCTCGGAACCGTGATGCTGGAGATGGAAGCCCCCGGCGGACAGGCCGGCATGAGTTCGCGGATTGAGAATTATCTCGGGTTCCCTTCCGGCTTGAGCGGCGCCGACCTCGCGCGGCGTGCGGTCGCGCAGGCGCGGCGGTTCGGCGTTGAGATTCTGGCGCCACAGCGGGCTGTCGCCGTCAAGGTGGAAGGCGCGTCGCGAGTCGTTAACCTCGCAGATGGCAGCGAGCTGGGCTGCAAAGCGCTCCTGATTGCTGCCGGCGTTTGGTACCGGCGGCTGGAGGTTCCGGGGGCCGAACGCCTGCAGGGCCGGGGCGTGTACTACGGCTCAGCGATGACCGAAGCGTTGTCGTGCAAGGGCGAAGACGTTTACATCGTTGGCGGAGCGAACTCCGCCGGGCAAGCGGCCATGTATTTCTCGAAGCACGCGCGGAAGGTGGTCATGCTGGTCCGGGGAGCGTCTCTTTCAGCCACCATGTCGCATTATCTGATCGACCAGATCAAGCAGACGCCCAACATCCAGGTGGAGACTCGCGCGAACGTGGCGGAGGTCCGGGGCGACGAGCATCTCGAGGCGATCTCAATTCGCTGCGGAGACAGTGGCAAAACGGAAATGGTGCCGGCGAATTCGCTATTCGTGTTCATCGGGGCGGCGCCCAACACCGACTGGCTCGAGGGCGTGGTCGAGCGAGACGAGCGCGGCTTTATCCTTACCGGGCGCGACCTGTTGCTCGACGGGAAGTATCCGGGCTGGCCGCTGGAGCGGCCTCCCTTTTTGCTTGAAACCAGCGTCCCGGGGATCTTCGCCGCGGGCGATATCCGCCACGGGTCAGTCAAGCGGGTGGCATCCGGCGTGGGCGAAGGTTCGATTGCAGTGCAATTCATTCATCAATATCTCAGCGCGGTGTGATATGGCTCAAACTGAGGTCAATCGACAAACTGAGACGCTGATCAACGATCTGCGCAAGGTCTCGGTGTTCTCCGATCTTTCCCAGGAACAGCTCGCCTGGTTCGTTGATAAGGCCGAGGAGATTCGCCTGAGGCCGGGCGAGGTCTTCGCGCGCCCGGGTGACCCGGCAGTGTGGCTTGTCGTGATGTTGGAAGGAGAAATCAGGTTTCAGCTCGGCGACGATCCTGACGCGCCCGTGTTCGGCGCCTCCGCCGGCCAAATCACGGGCTATCTTCCCTACTCGCGACTGACGCAGTTCCACGGAACCGGACGCGCCGTGGTCGCCACCCGAATGCTGCGCCTGCACAGGGATCACTTCCCCGAGATGCTGCAGCGGATTCCCGCGATCGGGCAGCGCCTGGTGGCAATCATGTCAGACCGCATTCGCGAAACGGCCCGAATCGAGACTCAACGGGACAAACTCGCCGCCCTTGGCAAACTCTCAGCCGGCCTGGCCCACGAGTTAAACAATCCGGCCGCCGCTGCGCTGCGCGCCACGGCGAACCTGCGTGAGGCGCTGGAAACGGTGCGCGACGCCAGCATCCGCCTGGCCCGTCATGCCTTGTCGGCGGAGCAGCGCGAAAGCATCATCCAGCTCGAGCGCGAGGCCACGCTCTTTGTCCCCGAAGTTCCCGCCGATCCGCTGGCGCAGAGTGATCGCGAAGAGCAGATCGGCGGCTGGCTCGAAAAACATCAGGTGGTAAACGCGTGGAAGATTGCCCCGGTTTTGGCCGACATGGGAGTGGAGCCGTCGAAACTGGAAAGCCTGGCTGCCGACGTGGGGACAATTGTACTGAGCGATGCCCTCGTCCGCATCGCGTCCATCCTGACGATTACACGCCTCATCAGCGAAATTGAGAACAGCACCAGGCGAATCTCGGACCTCGTCCACGCCATCAAGGAATACTCCTATATGGACCGCGCGGCCATGCAGGAAGTGGATCTGCACCAAGGGATCGAGAGCACTCTTGCCATCCTCGGACATCGACTCAAGGGCGGCGTAAAAGTAGTGCGGGAGTACGGTCAGAGCATTCCGAAGATCTGCGCCTTCGGCGGTGAGTTAAACCAGGTGTGGACCAACCTGCTCGACAACGCCATCGAGGCTATGCAAGGCAAGGGCGAGATCCACGTGCGTACCGCCGTGGAACTCGACCGGGTGGTGGTGGAGGTCCGCGACAACGGCCCGGGCATTCCTCCTGAGGTGCAGGCGCACATTTTCGATCCGTTCTTCACGACCAAGGGCGTGGGTGAGGGCACCGGGCTGGGTCTGGACACGGTCTGCAGAATCGTGCGCAACCACCACGGTGAGGTGCGCGTGGTATCTCAGCCGGGCGACACCCGATTTCAGGTTTACTTGCCCATTACTCAGCCCAAGGCCAGCTCCCCGGCCGAGCAGGCTGACGCAAAGTCTTAAGCCGCCAACGTGAGCCCGGCATGACAGACAACTCCCCTTCCAACTCGCCTGCCGCCGGGGTCGGCGCCGGAAGCGACGCCTCGAGCTTGGCGCGCGAACCCTGGAAGCCGCGCTTCAACCCCTGGCTGATTGGCGTGGTCGTCGCCCTGGCCGCCTTCATGGAGGTGCTTGACACGAGCATCGCCAACGTGGCGCTGCCGTACATGGCGGGCAGCCTGGGCGCAAGCAATGACCAAGCCACCTGGGTCCTGACTTCCTACCTCGTCTCCAACGCCATCGTGCTCCCCATCAGCGGTTGGTTTGCGAACGCGTTCGGGCGCAAGCGCTTCTTCATGATTTGCCTGGTGATATTCACCGTGAGCTCCGTGCTGTGCGGCAGCGCTCCCAGCCTCACCGCGATCCTGGCCTTCCGGGTGCTGCAAGGGGCGGGCGGAGGCGGGCTGCAGCCGATGGCGCAAGCGATCATGGCGGACACATTTCCTCCGGAGAAGCGCGGCCTGGCATTCGCTCTTTACGGCATTACGGCTATCGTCGCTCCCACCATCGGCCCGACGCTGGGAGGTTGGATCACGGACAACTACACCTGGCGCTGGATTTTCTTCATCAACCTACCCGTCGGTATTCTGACGTTGTTCCTGGTCTATCGCATCGTTGAAGACCCACCCTGGGTGAAGGAGCGCGCCGGCGCGGGAGTGAAGATCGATTATATCGGCGTGGCGCTGCTCACGCTTGGCGTCGCATGCCTGCAAATCATGCTCGACAAAGGCCAGGAGGACGATTGGTTCGGATCACACTTCATCGTGACCCTGGCCGTGCTCGCCGGCGTAGGCCTGCTGTCGCTGGTGGTCTGGGAGTGGTTTTACAAGAACCCCATCATTGAGGTGCGCCTGTTCAAGAACCTGAACTTCCTGGGCGCCAATGCCATGATGTTCATTGTGGGCATCATGCTGTTCTCCAGCCTCGTGATGATGCCCCTGTTCTTGCAGACCCTGCTGGGCTACACCTCCGAATCGGCGGGACTGGTGCTGTCGGGCGGCGGTCTGTTGCTGCTCCTCCTCATGCCCGTGGTAGGAGCCCTCGCCGGCAGGGTCCAGTCGCGCTACCTCATCGCCTTCGGCTGGCTAATGCTCTCCATCGGCATGTTCTATTCCATCCGGCAGCTCGATCTTCAGATCAGCTTCGGCAGCGCCACCGTGCTGCGCATGACGCAGGTGTTCGGCCTTGCTTTTCTGTTCGTTCCCATCAACCTCATCGGGTTTTCTTCAGCGCCCCTGGAAAAGAGCAACAGCGCGTCAGGCCTCATCAACTTCATGCGGAACATCGGGAGCAGCGTGGGAACGTCGATGGTGACGACGGTGCTTGCGCGCCGGGCCCAGGTCCGCCAGGTGTACCTGGTGAGGCACATCGCACCGGGACAGCCGACCTTCAACCAGGCTGCTGCGAGCCTGGCGGCGCGCCTGGCTGCATCGGGAGTACAGGCAGACCTCGCCGCCGAGAAGGCCCTGGGTTTGCTTTATCGAAGCCTGATCGGCCAGGCCACCACCCTGGCTTATATCGACACCTTCGGGATTCTTGGAGGAGGAGCAGCGATCATGTTTTTTCTTTCCTTCGCCTTGAAGAAGAATCAGCCGGGCGGCGGAAGCGTGGTGATGGAATGAGGGCCTTGTAGAGCGGGGCTTTAGCCCTGCAGGCCGGCTGGAAGGCCGGCGGTACGCCCGGTATCGAGGGGGCAATCCATGATTCGAGTGATTACGATTGAGCGGGAATACGGGAGCGGCGGTGGTGACATCGCCAGGAAAGTGGCCGAGCGCCTGGGCTGGAAGATTTGGGATCAGTTGCTGACCAATGAGATTGCCCGTCTGATGGACTGCGACTGCCGCGCCGTGGAAAAGCACGAAGAAAAGCGGGATCCGCTGTCCTACCGGCTCTTCAAATCTTTCATGCGAGGGAGTCACGAAGGCACCCAGAACGCTGCGCGGATGAAGATGGTGGATGCCGATTGCATCCGCGAAGCCGCGGAGAAAGTGGTGCGGCGCGCCGGCGAAGAGGGCAACTGCGTGATCGTGGGGCGCGGCTCCGCCTACTATCTGCAAAATCGCGCCGATGCCTTTCACGTTTTCATCTACGCTCCGTTTGAGCAGAAGGTCCGCAGGCTGCAAGCCGGCGGAAAGGACGCGAGAGAGGCTGCCGAGCTTGCGGAGACCGTGGACCGCGACCGCGCGGACTACATCAGGCAGTATTTCGGCGTGGAGTGGCCGGACCGGCACCGCTTTCACCTCATGATCAACTCCACGCTGGGAGACGGCGTGGCTGTCGCGACCATCCTTAATGCGGTCGGGCTGTTCCAAAACCTGGCGATCTGACTTTTGGCATGTTCGCCCCACCAAGCGGGAGGCGCAATGACTCGTGACCGGCGCGTTTTTGAATTCGCAGGAAGTCTAGCCCTGGGCGCTGTCCTGCTGCTCCCGGCACTAGGGCGAAGCGCTGGACAGGCTGGCGCCGCGGCCAGGCCGCCGCAGAATCCGCTCCTTGGAAGCGTGCCGACGGGCCAGGCCACGCCCACCCCGCTTCCGCTGTCGCTGAAAGACGCTTTCGACCGCGCGCTGAAGTACAACCTGGGCGTGGTCGAATCCGATCAGGGGACACGCGCCGCCCGCGCCGCGCGTCTGCGCAACCTGAACACCTTGCTCCCGAATCTCAACGCCCGCATCAGCGACACCGTGGAGCAGCTTGATCTCAAAGCCTTGGGCTTCAACCTCCACATCCCGGGCGTCAACATTCCCACCATCACCGCGCCTTTCACCGTCCAGGACGCGCGAGCGGCCGTAAGCCAGGAGGTGTTTGACTGGGCGGCGGTCAAGAACCTGAAAGCGTCCAGCGCCGCGGAGAAAGCATCCCAGGATTCTTATAAGAACGAACGCGAACTCGTGGTGCTGACCACCGCCGACGCCTATCTCCTGGTGGTTTCGGATGCGGCTACCGTGGACTCCACGCGCGCCCAGGTGGATACGGCAAAAGCTCTTTACCAGAAGACGTCGGATCAGCACCAAGCAGGCGTGGTGGCCAACATCGATGAGCTCCGGTCTCGGGTGGAGTTGCAGAACCAGCAGCAGCGTCTGATTGCCGCCCAGAATCAACTCGACATCGATAAGCTGACCCTGGCGCGGGTGATCGGTTTGCCGAACGGCCAGCCGTTCCAGTTGACCGACACCGTACCTTACGCGCCGCTCGACGGGATGACCCTCAACGGGGCTTTGCAGCAGGCGTACACCGCCCGCTCCGACTATCTGGCCGCCCAGGAACAGGTCCACTCGGCGGAGCTTTCGATCCAGGCCGCCGGCGCCGAGAATTACCCTTCGGTTTCCGTCTCTACGGATTTCGGCGACATCGGCAGCCCGAATTTCGGCACCTCGCATGAGACGTTCGCCTTCGCGGCCGTTTTGAACATCCCGATTTTTCAAGGCACGCGTGTTCGCGCGGACAAACTGCAGGCCGATAGCGTTCTCAGGCAGCGCCAGGCGGAGCTCGAGGATCTGCGCGGCAAGATTGACGATGAGGTTCGCACTGCCTTCCTGAACCTGAAGTCTTCGTCGGACCTGGTGGCGGTAGCCAGGAGCAACATCGACCTGGCCCACCAGACGCTGAAGCAGGCGCAGGACCGGTTCCTCTCGGGCGTCGCCGACAACCTCGAGGTGGTCCAGGCTCAGGAGTCCGTCGCCTCGGCTGAACAGTCATACATCGCGAGCCTCTACTCCTACAACCTGGCGAAAGTCTCCTTGGCGCAGGCCATGGGCATCGCCGAACAATCTGCCCTGCACTTTCTCGGAGAAAAATAGAATGGCTACCACAACCACGGAAATTCCCGAGCACGGCGCATTACTGGGGACCGGCACGACGGGCCCGGGCGTGCCGCGATCCCCTCTGCGGCGCCGGCGGACGCGGCGCCTGATCATTTTCCCGGTGATTGCGCTGGTCCTGGTGGCGATCGCGATCCCCCTCTATCGTTACCTTGAGTCTTACGAGTCCACGGACGATGCGGAGATCGACGGCTACATCTACCCGGTGAGTTCCCGGGTGCCGGGCTACGTGGTTCGCGTGACTGTGGATGACAATCAGTTCGTGCAGGCAGGCACGGTGCTGGCGCGACTCGATCCCAAGGACTACAACGTGGCCGTGGCCAACGCCAAGGCCACTCTCGCTAACCTAAAGTCCAGCTCCGAGGCGGCGCGGATCGGCGTACCGTTGACCTCCGTCAACACCTCGACTCTGCTCTCATCAGCCCAGGCGGATGTTACTAACGCGCAGGCTGCCTTGGCGGGGGCCCGGGCGCAGTTCGAGACGGCGCAAGCCACCCTGCGGCAGGCCGAGGCCAACGACCTGAAGGCCCAAGACGATGTCAGCCGCTACAGGCCTCTGGCGGCGAAGGACGAAATCGCGCAGCAGATCTACATCCAGGCGGTGGACTCCGAGAAAGCGACGGCCGCAGCCGTCGAAGCCGCCCGATCGTCGGCGGCCGCGGCGGAGCAGACCGTGAACGGAGCGCGGGGCCGGGTGGCGCAGGCGCAGGCCGCGTTGCACTACGCCGAGACGCGCCCGCAACAAATCTCCGTGCAGCGGTCGCGCGCCGAGGCCGCGGAAGCCCAGGTGGAGCAGGCGCAGGCCGCGCTGGAGCAGGCCCAGCTCAATTTGCAGTACGCCACGGTGCTGGCGCCCGTGAGCGGCATCGTGGGACAGCGAACCGTTCAGCCGGGTCAGAATGTTTCCCCAGGCCAGCAAATGATGACGATTGTGCCCCTCGATACCCAGAACATCTGGGTGACGGCCGATTTCAAGGAAACGCAGTTGACCACGATGCGGCCGGGCCAGCGCGTGAAGATCCACGTTGATACCTATGACCGCGACTACAACGGTCACGTTCTCAACATCGGCGGCGCCACGGGTGCCCGTTACAGCCTGCTGCCGCCCGAGAACGCGACCGGAAACTACGTCAAGGTTGTTCAGCGTATCCCGGTGAAGATCGCCTTCGAGAAGGGGCAGGACTCTGAGCATCTTCTGCGTCCCGGCATGTCTGTGGAACCCGAGGTCAAGGTGAGGTAGCTCTCTCCGGTAAGGCAGCTATGCAACGCGCTGGAGAACGATCAAGGTTTCGTCATCGCGGCGCGGTACGTCTCCGCGAAAGCACTCGATTCCAGCGAGCAATTTCCGAACCATGTCAACCGGGACACCGGGCTCCAGGCCGCACGCTATTCTCCGCAATCCCGTACGACCCAACTCGGCGCCCGAGCAATTGATCGCTTCCGTGATCCCATCGGTGTAAAGAACCAGCGCGTCCCCCGCACCCAACCGGACGCCGGTCTGCGAGTAGCTCGTGCCCGGAATCAAACCCAGCGGCAGTCCTTCGATCTTTACGGCATGGGCAGTGTTGTCCTGCAGTAACTCCCAGGCGCCCGCGCTCGCTCGGTACCACAGCGGCGGAGGGTGGCCAGCGCTGCTGAAAATCAATTCCCCGGTTTCGGTGTAGAAGCCGAGCACAACCGCCGTAGCATACTGGCTCTCAAGCGCTGTGGGCAGAAAGGCCTGATTCAATTCCTGCATGATCGCGGACTGATCCCAGTTGTTCGTGTGCCGCTGGAGAAGGGACCGCAGGTTCTGAGCTGTCAGACTGGCGCGGCTGCCGTGGCCTGCGACATCCGCGACGACGACGCGGGAGACCATGCCCCGGCTGCACACGGAAAGGTAGTGGACGTCTCCCCCGCCCGAACCAGCATCGAGCGGCGCCGAGTAGACCCATCCGGCCAGGCCCGGCAACTCCACAGGGTGGTCGGCGGCGCAATTTCCGCCCCACAGTTCGAAGCACGCCAGACGCTCGATCCCGGTACTCATCGACACGACTCCCCTCAGGTTTTGATGAAAGCCGACGGTTTGCTGATTCAGGGCTTGGCGTGCAAATTGGCGGAGAAGTACCCGTCAAGACCGGAGACAAGCTCATCGAGGCCTTGCCTGAGGTTGCGGTCGAGCGCCGAAACCACGTCGGCAATGTCCTTGCCTTGAACCGGCTCACTGTGCGAGTAGAAGCGGCTCCAGACCAGCTTGCGGTCCTTGCGATCGTACAACTCGAATTCCATCGACACGAGTCCGGACATGCCGCCGGCATCGACCTCCTCGAAATCATACAGCCTGCCCTGCAGCACGTAGTCACCCCGCGCCGAACTGCCGAGTTCAGCCACGGATTGGTATTTGCCCGTAGCGCGAAGCCGGCGCACCAGGCTGATCTTCAGCATTTGGACGGGCGGCTCGTCCCAAAGATGATACTGATAGGTGCCGATCTGGTTCGCACCGACGCGAAAGGCGATTGGCTGGTCCATCAGGATCTCGGGCCCGCCGATGTGACCGATCAGCAGGGCGACAGGGTAAACGCTCGTCGCGGGCGGCGGCGCGGCCGGAAGATCGACGGTGTAATACCGGATGGGACGTCCGCTGCCGCAAGCGCCCAGCGCCATCGCGGCCGACAAGATCGGAATGAGGAATATCGTCCGGTGCATAAGCCCGCACGCCCTTCCTATTGCTCTCCCGGCTTACGTTCGGGGGATTTGTCGGCGCGGATCAGCGTGTAAGGCCGGCGCTTCAGGGTGGCGGTCAGGTCTCGGAGGTGCTGGGTCGTCACCCGGAGGTTCGTCAGCGTCTCGTCGATGTTGCCGGAGTTGTACTCGAGCGTCTGGTTGAGCTGATCCATAACGGAGGATGCCGTAAGCAGCGTCTGCCGTAACTCGGCAAGCGAAGCCTTCAGATCCGGGCGATCCTCAACAACGACGGCGTCAATGTGTCCCAGCGCATCGTTGGCCTGTGCCATCGTCTTCTTCAAATCATCGAGGAGTGGCGTGAGCCTCGCGCTGGCTGCCTGAACATTGTCCAGGGTCGCGGAGATCTTTGGGCTGTCCTCCGCGAGCATCCTATTCACACCGGCCAGGGACTCCGCGAGGTTGGCACGGTTGCGGTCGCTTAAAAGGTCGTTGACACGGCCTACCGTGACCTGCAGCTCATCGAGGCGCTGATTCAGCTTCTGGAGCGTTTGCTGGACCAGGGGCTGAAGGCTGCCGACCATATCGCCGAGGTCGCCGAAACTCAACGTCTCTGCCGAATTCACCACGCTGCCGGGCGCGGCCAGGGATGCAGGGCGCGTGCCCGTGGTGAGTTCCAGATAATTGTCACCGAGCGGTCCGAGGCTAGTTATCTTGGCCACACTGTCGGTCTTCAGCGGAATGGCGCGGGCCACGCCGAAATCAATTTCGATGCGCGTGGAGTCCTGGGGATCGATATGGACCGCCCGGACCGATCCGGCCTTCATTCCCCCGAAGCGGACGGCGGCGCCCGCCTCGAGGCCCCCCGCGTACCTGACGTAGGTCCGATGCGGGGTGTTACCGCGGCTGAACACCCCAGCCACCGAGAGCACGCTCGCAACCAGCAGCGCGGTGGCGACCAGCACAAACAGCCCCACCCACACCTGCTCGCGACGTGAATTCATACTTGTTCTCCGCCCGGTTCCAGAGGGCCGCTACTCAGGGTGCCAGTAAGTCAGTACCTCAGCATTTCAGTATGTCACTACGCCCCAAACTGACGCACTGAACCGGCTAATATTGCGGCGCCCTCCGCTCTCCGGTCAACATCTGCAGATAATTCAGCTCATCCTCCACCTGAGGCTCGGCCACACGGTCGAGAAACTGCCTCACGTGCGGGTCGGCGCTCGCTTGAAGCTCGGCCCTGGTCCCGGCGGAGATGATGTTCCCGCGGTCGATCAACAGCATGCGATCCGCGATCAGGAAGGCGCTGGCCAGTTCGTGCGTGACCACGACCATGGAAATGGTGTAGGCCTTCTTCAACTCGAGAATCAGCTGGTCGATTCCCGCCGCGATGATGGGGTCGAGGCCGGCGGATGGCTCGTCGAAGAACAGAATCTCCGGATCCATGGCCAGTGCGCGAGCCACCGCGGCCCGCTTCCTCATCCCGCCGCTCAGTTGCGAGGGCATGAATTCCTCGAAGCTCGCCAGCCCCACTTGCTCCAGTTTAATCCGCACCATGATTTCAATCGTCGATTCCTCGAGTTGCGTGTGTTCGCGCAAGGGCAGGGCCACGTTGTCCCCCACAGTCATGGAGCCGAAAAGAGCGCCGCCCTGGAAGGATACGCCCATCTTCTTCCGGATCTCGTCCAATTCGCGCTCGGAGGCTCGTGCGATGTTCACGCCCTTGATCCATACCTCGCCACTGCCCGGTTTCTCGAGCCCGACCAGCGTCCGCAGCAACGTGCTTTTGCCGGAGCCGGAACCGCCCAGGATCACCAGCGTTTCGCCACGCTGCACTTCGAAGCTGATGCCGTGCAGTACCTCGCGCTCGCCGTAGCTTACCCGCAGATTCACCACGGAGATAATCGGTCGCTCGGCATCGACAGGGGGCTGGCTCATCGAAGCGTTCCCTTATTCTCCCTGGTGTGCACGCCTCGATCTCGTGGTCCAAGATATCCCGGCGCAGCAGCAGCTCTGTACACCACTCGCGGCCCAACTCGATGGCCAATTGTCGATAGAACTAACCCTATTTGCACAAAAATCCCGGTTTTCCTGCGTTTAAAAATTAACATAAGTCATGTAGAATCAGCGATATATTGGCTTTCAATACTTAACTCGTATGTTTTCAAATACCTCTCGGCTTTTGGCACCCTATTGAAAATAGTATCGCCTGTTTTCAGCAATCTCTTGGCTTCGTTTTTCAGATTTTTGACCCTTTCGTGCGCCCCTCCGATTCGCGAGCCGCTGGGGCCTGCCATGATCGAACGATTGAATGCGCATTCGGGCCGATAAATTAGCATGCACCCTGAAATCAATAACATTCCGGCTTCGTTCGGATTTCCTCTCCCTGGGGCTCGTCCTGCCTTCCCGTACGAAGGGAGAATTTGGAATCGACTCTCCACGAGCCCGCAAGGCTATTGTGAACCCTGAATTTGGGACGGTGGAGAAAATTGAGAAAAGTGGGAAATTTGAGAAAGTTTATTTTCATCGTCTTTTCAGCCAGTTAGATCGTAACGGCCAAGAAACCGGTCGGCCAGCCTGCGGTCCTGACGGCATATAGGAGCGGACCTTCCGGACGGAAGAGGGTCGCCCGTGTCCGGATTTCGGCCGCTCAGCCCCGGTTTGTAAGGTAAAAAAGGGCCGTAAACACCAGATCGACCGCGATCACGAGGAAAATCGACTTCACCACCGCCTGGGTGGTGGAGCGCCCGACCTCCTCAGGCCCGGCGCCGGTCGCAAATCCTTCCTGGCAGCCGACGGCGGTGATCACCAGCGAAAACAGGGCGCTCTTCACCAAGCCCGTCGAGATATCGTGCAGAACCAAAGCGTCGCGCGTGGCTTGGAGATACGACAAGACCGTGAAATTGGCTCCCGCCACACCGAAAAGGCAGCCGCCCAGGATGCCCATGGAATCAGCCCAGATCGTAAGGCAGGGTACCATCACCAGCATCGCCAGGAACTTGGGCGCTACCAGGAATGCCACCGGGCTGATGGCCATGGTTTTAAGCGCGTCCACCTCCTCCGTGACCTTCATGGTTCCGATCTCGGCGGCAAACGCCGAGCCAGACCGGCCGATGACAATAATAGCGGTGATCAGCGGACCCAACTCGCGCACAATCGAGATCGCCACCGCGTTGGCCACAAATTGCATGGCCCCCAGCCGCCGCAGTTCATACGCGCTCTGCAGCGCCATGATGAGGCCCACAAACAGACTGATCAGAGAAACGATGGGCACGGCTCCCACGCCCACGGCCATCGCCTGGTGAAAAGCCCGTTGCGGGCGCAGCCGTTGCCCTTTGAAAGGGCCCACCAGACTCACGTATGCGGATTCACCCGTCAGGCGGGCCAATCCTCCGACGTAGGCAAGACTCCTCAAAGTCTCGAGCCCGATTCGAGCTGGCAGCGCCGCGATCTCACCCTGCGTTTTCAACGTCAGCCTTCCTGCGGCACTTCCAGAGCCTCTTTTTCCGTCTTCCGAATCTCAAAGATCTTGGTGAGGCGAGTCAGTTGCAGTACTTCCTGGACCGGCCGATTCAAACCAAACAGAACCAGGCGCTTGTCGGTGTTGCGGGCTGCTTTCAACACCTCGACCAGGGAAGCAATTCCAGAGCTGTCGACGTATCGCACGTCGGTCAGGTTTACGGCCAAGCGGTGAGTCTTCTTCAGCGAGTCCAGCAGTGTCGTGCGGAAACCTGGCGACGTGCTCATGTCGATATCGCCGGCTACGTCGACAATGGTAGTACCGTTCAACTCGCGGGTGAAGGTTTTCATGGGGTTGCTTTCTCCCTCTTCGTGGAACAGCAGGTCAAGGCGTGGGCCTCGCTTGAGGTAAGCACTTCTTCAAGCGCAGCCTGTTTCCGCCGGGCACTCTCTCATAGCAGACCTCGTCCATGATCTGCCGGATAAGGTGCGTGCCGCGCCCGCCGAGGGCCACGGCGTCCAGGGGCTGAGCGCAACACTTGGACCGGTCAACGGGCTCGCCCCGGTCGATGAAAGTAACCTGCAGGCATTCCGGGCTCGCCTGCAATCTCATTTCGATTTCCTGGTCGCACCGGTTCTTGTAGGCGTGGCGGATAATGTTGCTGAGAGCCTCGTCAACGGCGAGAGTGATACCGCGGCACTGGTCATCCTTGAAACCGCAGACCGCCGCAAACTCCGCAACGGTGCACCGTACCACGGCCAGCAGCCGCGGATCGCTCGGCAGTCTCAACTGGAGATCGAGCGAACCGCCTGCCTCCCGGGGTCTCGGGGCCGCGGGCGCATTCTGTTCATCGCAGCTCACAGGCACTCCGAAATCGAAACGAAACCATCCAGGCAACCCGCTTGGGCGACCCGGCCTGACGCCCGAGCGAAGAGTATCACGACCGAGCACCCGGCGGCGAGGCACCTCCGACAACCGGCGGCCCACGGGTACGAAAATTATGACGGGCGCCTGATGGCAAATCCGGCTCCCTGCAGGTGACTGCGGTGTCCATGGGGCGCGGGCGTCTTCGCGAAGGGGCACTTCCGGCTCAAGCGCGCAACGAAACGTACGCGCGATTCGAACGGTTTGGACCCGAGCAAGAAATGAACGGAGCACGGACAGAAGCGGTTTATAAAAGTCGAAAACAATGGAGCGGGAGACGGGAATCGAACCCGCGACGTCCAGCTTGGGAAGCTGGCATTCTACCGCTGAATTACTCCCGCTCGCGGTGTCTTTTCAAAGTGACTCTACCGCGTTTGCGGCCGGTTTGCAAGGCGCTTGCACTCAGGTCTTCGTCGCCGCCAGCCTTACCTCGCACATCGTCAGGCCTGGCCCTCAGAGCGCTTCCGGCGGGGCTGCTTTCACCCGAATCCTGACCGTCTTGCCGCCAAGTCGGGGATGGCGCGCCTCAAGCCGGATGACTCCTGCGGCCTGCCTGCTTTTCACCCACACCGCACCTACGCCGCCCGAGAGCGAGAAAGGATTCTCGCCGATAATCTCGCCGGGTCCCTCGATCTTCAAAGCGATGGCGCCGCTTGAAAACGGACGCCAGCCGCCCTCTGAGTTCGTGACCTTCAGCACCACGCGGGTGGCATCGATACCGTCGCCCATGAGTTCGTCGTCATCGGGATCCACCTGCAATTCAGCGTCGGTGTCGTTGCCCGGCATTGTCCTGGAGATGACCTTCTCGCCGTTGATGTAGCCGTCGATGCGCAGATCGCCCCAGTCTTCCAGCCGCCGATTGAGCAGATCGACCTGGAAGGGCGCGTAGCGCAGGTGGGGATACGTCTCGCGGTCGGGATCGACTTCGACCTTCAACTGGTCCTTCAGGTAGATCTTCAGGTGATCACAATTGGAGCAGATCACGGCCTGGCGAATCCCGCCGCCCTCGGATTCGTCGCCTTGCGACCAGTTGAAGCAGGGTTCAAGCACGATCTCTTCTTTGGGATCGCACTGCGAGCGATAGAAGAAAGCCGCCGGCTTGGGGATACGAAAGATGTCGCTCACGCCGTGATAACAGATGCGGTCGCCGGAGCCGAAATTGTAGTGGGTGTTGTAGTCGAAGGCGCACCAGCCGGTCCCGCCCGCGTATCCCTTGTCGGACGCCAACTGATCGTGCACGCGGGCGTGGCGCCGCGCGTGCTCCATGACGCGATCCACGTTGTCGTAACGCTTGGTGGGAAACATGTGGCCGTTGAACTCGGTGTTGAAATAGAGCGGATGGTTCGGAGGCTTCAAAGGGAATCCGAAATCGTTGATGGTGAAGACGTCTTCGAGCAGTTCCGAATTGCGCAGGTAGCGCACGCCGCCGGTCTGCCGCGAATCGTCGAGTTCATGCGCGAGGGCGTTGGTGCGCGTATAGAAATCATGATCGTCGAGCGATTCGTTAATGCGCACGCCCCAGAGCACGATGGAGGGGTGGTTCCAATCGCGCCGGATCATCTCGCCCACGTTGCGCACCGCCAGGTCCTGCCAGGGCTTGTCGCCGATGTGCTGCCAGCCGGGAATCTCCTCGAAGACCATCAGCCCGGCCTCGTCGCAGCCGTCGAGAAAGTGCGGCGACTGGGGATAGTGCGAGGTACGGACGATGTTGCATTTCAGGTCTTTCCTCAGGATCGTGGCATCGCGCCGCTGGACGCGCGCCGGCATGGCTCCGCCGACATAGGGAAAAGTCTGATGCCGGTTGAGCCCGCGCAGCTTGACCGTTTTGCCGTTGAGCTGGAAACCGTCAGGGGTGAAGCGGGCCTCGCGAAAGCCGATCCGCGTGGCGTATTCATCGACCAGCGCGGAGCCTGCGAAGAGCTGCGCGACCACATTGTAGAGCCGGGGATTGTCGAGGTCCCAAAGCTCAATCGCCCCGAGACTGGTCAAAGAAATCTGGTGGTCGCTCGCTTCGGCCGAGGGCTGCACATCCTGTGCTCCGCTCGCGATGGCTTTCGCTCCGTCGCGCAGCTCCACCTTCAGCCGCAGTGATTCCGGGGGCCTGGCTGCGGGCTTGCTCAAGTAACAGCGCACGTCCACGCGGCGGCTTTCGGAAAGGACGCCCGCCGGCTTGGCGAAGACGTTTTCCAGGAAGACATCCGGTACGGCGCGCAGAGCGACTTCGCGATAGATCCCGCCAAAGGTCAGGTAGTCGATATTCTGGCCGAAGGGCGGGATGTCGGGCCGCTCGGTGGAATCGACCTCGACGGCGAGCACATTGTCAGCGCCCCATTTCAAGTGCCGGGTGAGTTCAAACGAGAAGGGCGTGTATCCCCCGCGATACTCGCCCAGCTTTTCGCCGTTGAGGGTGACCGTGGCGGCGGTCATGACGCCGGCGAAATCGACGAAAATACGGCGTCCCTGAAGCGCCGCCGGCGGGCGGAAATGACGGCGGTAGATGGAGACGAACTGGAACTCCCGTTCGTCGAAACTGTGCCACGGCAGCAGCCTGTTGGTGTGCGGAAGGGTGACGCGCTGGAAGCCGCTGTCGTCGAAACCCGCCTCCATCGATCCGGCGACGTTCTTACCGCCGTAGAGCCAGTTCGTATTCAGGGAAAGCAGGTGACGAGGCGCCGGGGAGAGCGGCGCGGCTTCGCGCGGGGGCAAGGACTCCGCGAGATTTGATTTTCGGAGCAGCCAGGCGCTGCCCAGTCCCGCGAGTCCTCTTTTCATGAGATTTCGGCGATTCATTGGGACCTCGAGTCTGCCGGCGCCGGACTTTGTTCGAGCGCGCACAGCCTAGCAAAAATCGGCCGGGGGGGTCAGACGGGAAGGTAACACAGCGGATGGCCGAGCGGCAAATCGCCGGGTAGATGGCGGCAAATCTTTGCATCGTATCCGTAAAACGTGTTAGCTTCTCTTTCCTGCGAAGGTTCAAGCTCCTCGTCCAGCGCAGGCGAGGGGATCGCAACTGCTGATTCCTCAGGATGTGCTGCGCCGCTCGCCGGGCCGCGCGAGTCTGATCGGGCCCGGCGGCCCCCGGGTCGAGATGGAGCAAGCTGAGCAATTGCGCAGAAGGTTTGAAACCGTGTACCAGCAACGGCCGCGCGTATTCCGCGCGCCGGGCCGGGTGAATCTGATCGGCGAGCACACGGATTATAACGACGGCTTTGTGCTTCCGGCCGCTATTGAGTTTTACACCTGGGTGGCTGTGAGTCCGCGGCCCGACCGCAAGCTCGCCCTGCGCTCCGAGAATTTTCCCGAAGCCGCGGAATACGTTCTCGATGGCCTCAGCAGCCGCCGCCACGAATGGAGCGACTACGCCTATGGCGTGGCCGCGATGCTGGAACAGGCCGGCAAACGGCTGCGCGGAGCCAACGTCCTCGTCCTCGGCGAGGTTCCCATCGGAGCCGGGGTAAGCTCCTCCGCCGCCATCGAGGTTGCCACCGGCTACGCGCTGCTGCAGAACTCCGGTTACAGCGTCGAACTCGCGGAACTCGCCAAAAGCTGCCAGCGGGCCGAAAATGAGTTTGTGGGCGTGCGCTCCGGCATCATGGATCAGTTCATTTCCTGTTTCGGCCACGCGGGACGCGCCCTGATGCTCGACTGCCGCTCGCTCGAGCATCAATGGGTGGCGCTGCCCGAAGGACTGAGCCTGGTGATCTGCAACACCATGGTGAGACACGAACTGGCGAACGGCGAATACAATCGCCGGCGCTCGGAATGTGAGACGGGCGTGCGGCTGCTCGCCGAACGCCTGCCGCAGGTACGCGCGCTGCGCGACGTGAGCCTGGCCGACCTCGAGAAATATCGCGACATCCTGCCTCCGGTGGTCTACCGTCGCTGCCGCCATGTGGTAAGCGAGAACGGGCGCGTGCTTGAATGCGTGGAGGCGCTCGCCGGCGGCGACACCGGGACCGTCGGAAGCTTGATGGCGGAGTCGCACCGCAGCCTTCGTGACGACTACGAAGTCAGCTGCCCGGAGCTGGATCTGATGGTGGAACTCGCCAGGCGGGCCGAGGGTGTGGCCGGCGCGCGCATGACGGGCGGCGGCTTCGGAGGATGCACCGTCAACCTGGTGCGCCGCGATTCCGTGGACGCGTTCAAGCGCCGCGTGGCGGAAGAATACCGGCAGCAGACCGGCCGCGTGCCGGAGATTTACGTCTCGGGAGCGGCCGAGGGCGTCACCGAAATTGAGCTTCCCAATCACCATGCTCCCGTTTGATCCGAAACAGCACCCGCACCGGCGCTTCAATCCCCTCACGGGCGAATGGGTGCTGGTTTCCCCGCATCGCACCCAGCGCCCCTGGCAGGGGCAGGTAGAAAAAGCGGCAGCCGCGGCGCCGCCGGCCTACGATCCTTCCTGTTACATGTGTCCCGGCAATGTGCGGGCGACCGGGGCGCAGAATCCCGCGTATGCGTCCACCTTCGTGTTCGACAACGATTACCCGGCGCTGGTGCGCGATACGCCGGAAGGCGGGATTCAGGAGCCCGACGAGGGAACCGGTCTGCTGGTGGCGCGCAGCGAGCGCGGAATTTGCCGCGTGGTTTGCTTCTCGCCGCGGCACGACCTCACGTTGGCGGGGATGGAGCACGCCGACCTGCGCAGGGTCGTCGATACCTGGGTGGCGGAGTACCAGGCGCTCGGCGCCCTGCCCTTCATCAATCACGTGGAGATTTTCGAGAATCGCGGAGTGCTGATGGGCGCGAGCAATCCGCATCCCCACTGCCAGATCTGGGCGAACGCGCACCTCCCGAACGAGCCGGCCAAGGAGCAGGCGCGGCAAAGCGCGTACCGGGACACCGAGGGCTCCTGCCTTTTGTGCGACTACCTGACGATCGAACTCGAGCGCGGCGAGCGCCTGGTTGCCCAAAACCGTCATTTCCTGGCCCTGGTGCCGTTCTGGGGAATCTGGCCGTTTGAAACCATGCTGATCGCGAAACGGCACCTTACAGGACTCGACGAACTGGGCGACGATGAGCGCGACGGCCTGGCTGACATCCTCAAGCGCCTGGCGACGCGCTACGACCATCTGTTCGACATCTCCTTCCCCTATTCCATGGGGTTCCATCAGCGCCCTACGGACGGCGAAGCTCATCCCGAATGGCATCTCCACGCCCACTTCTACCCGCCCCTGCTCCGATCGGCCACGGTGCGGAAATACATGGTCGGATACGAAATGCTGGGCACGCCGCAGCGCGACATCACGCCGGAAACCGCGGCGGAGCGGCTGCGCGACATGCCCGAGACGCCCTGATTCGGCGCTGAACAATTTCCGTCCGTGTCTGAGCTTGGGGTGCAGGCTTCTCAGCCAGCCTCCGGCGCGCGGCAGGCAAGATGCCTGCACCACAAACTGAGACACTACCCATTTTCCGCCTGAGGGGCCGGGCTCGCGGTGTCCAGGCTCCCAGGCTCCTTGCCGAAGAAAAGACCGAGATTGCTTTTCATGACGATGGCGGGATCGAGGAGGATCTGCGCGGGCGGGCGCACCCCTTCGGTCAGGAAGCGCACGATGGCGCGCACGGCCGTCGAACCCTGCTCGCGCGGCCGCTGGTAAATGGTGGCCACCATTTTGCCCGCTTCGATCACGGGAACCAGGGCGGGGAACAAATCCGTTCCGATCACTTTGATCTTGCCCGAGAGCCCCATCTCGTCCAGCGCCCGGATGACCGGCATGGAGTTCGCGGTAGCCACGTAAATCCCCCTGGCGGACGGATGCTGCGCCAGCACGCGGCGGCACTTCTGGTAGGCCTCTTCCGGTTCGTCGTGGGCCTCGACCACGCCGAGGATCCGGCCGCGGGGGCAGAATTCTCTAAAGCTGGTTTCGAAGCCGCGCAGCTTCTGCTCGTGATCGACGACGGCGTGCATGCCGATGAAGGTGATCACGCCGCCTTCGCCGCCGATCAGGTGTCCCATCAACTCGCCGGCCAGCGCCCCGTGGGCGAAGCGGTCCACAGAGACCGAGGTGAGCCGCTCCGTGCCCGGCGCGTCCGTGACCACACAGACCACCGGAATACCCCGGCGCGCCGCCTTGTCGATGTCCGCGCGCATGCGCTCGTGATAGCCGGGAGCCACCACGATGGCGCTGACCTTTTCCTCGAGGATGTCCCGCAGCGCTTCGACCTCGTGCTGGCCGAATCGCTTGTACGGCCGGTAAAGGATCTTCACGCCCAGGGGTTCGAAAGCGCTGGCCGCTTCCACAATGCCCTCGCGAACGTCGTCGAAAAAGTCCGCCACTTCGAGCGGCAGGCTGACACCGATCATGATGTGCTTGCGCGACGAGAGATAACGCGCGGCCAGATTCGGACGGTAGCCCAGGCGGCGCGCCACGGCGAGCACCCGGCGCTTGGTGGCCGGACTCACGCCCGCCCGGTCGTGCAGGGCGCGATCGACCGTCCCGCAGGAGATGCCCAGAGCGTCCGCAATGTCCTGGACGCCAACCGGTCCGCCTTGCTGGCCAGTCCGGACCTCTTTGTTACTGAGCGACATGGCGTCCTTCATCATAATCCAGAAAAGCTGGCGGTTCGCGGTAGCTGGTTGCCGGAGCGGCTGGCGGTTCGCGGTGGCCTGTTGCCAGCGCGAATCTTGGCTGGTAACCGAGAGCCTATATGGCAAGAGCCGACAGCCCGCAGCCATTCGGCTTGTCTTTGGACTGTCCTGTCTCGGACGGGTTTCCAGTAGGCAGAAGCTCGCGGAGCCATCCTTTTGTGAAAAACAGGCCTTTTCCATCAGGTAAGTTGCTGAAAAAAGACGAGATAAACCCATTGGGTTTGGCGCATACCGGTTTTGGCCTATGTTTATCATTCCACGCCTTTTAACCCCAGTGGGTTTGCTTGCGCGCAGCGCTTCTCTTCCTCGTTTTCCAGAGGGAAGAACTCGCGGAACCATCCTTTGGCGAAAAACAGGCCCTTTTAACGAGGTAAGACACTGAAAACAGCCAAGATAAGCTCAATGGGTTTGGCGGAAGCCGATTTTGGCTTATCTTTTTCATCCTGCAGCTTTTAACCCCAGTGGGTTTGCTTGCGGGCAGCGGCTTCTCTTCCTCGTTTTCCAGAGGGAAGAACTCGCGGAACCATCGTTTGGCGCAAAACAGGCCTGTTTTTCGAGGTAAGATCCTGAAAAGAGACGAGATAACCTCAATGGGTTTGGCGGAGGCCGATTTTGACTTATCTTTTTCATTCTACAGCTCTTAACCCAAGTGGGTTTGTTTTGCTTTCAACACCTCGGGTCTAAGTGGTGCCGCCATGATCCGCACGGGGCTCCCTTTTCGAGCCAAGCCCCCGACCTTTGGCTCCTAGACACAGATTCGAGCCTATCACCCCAAAATGGGACGATGGAGAAAATTGAGAAAAGTGAGAAAATTGAGAAAATTTATTTTCCGCTTACCTTCAATGACTTAGCGAATCTTCCAATTGACTCGGCTCTGCCAATACCTCCAGAGCCCGGATAAATTTCTCGACGTTCACTGTCCCTGTGATGTTGACCGTGGCCCGGCGCTCCAAGACTCCAATCGGATCAAACGCTAATACGATTCAGTTACGGTCACTAGAAGATTTTTCTTGACAGTTTTGTTAACTCAGAGTATTTTGTCCGCCGTGTACGTGCACGCGGGATGCACGTGAGGGGAGACTGAAAATAAACGAGATAGCGCTGCAGAACTACACATAAGAACGTCGGGATAGCGGTCACTAAAAGCGGTACCCCCAGGAGGTAGCGATGTCCGTGGTTCTGGATCGTTCTCGGGCTCAAAAACTGACCAGGTGGATGTGCCTGGTTGTATTCCTCGCAATGGCGGTCCCCGCTTGGTGCCAGATTGACACCGGTGCGATTACCGGGACAGTCACCGATGAGACCGGCGCGGTTGTTCCCAACGCCAAAGTGAGCCTCTCAAATGAGGGCACCAATCTCACCGTCACCACAACATCCAGCTCCGACGGCAGCTACACATTCTCACCGGTCAAAATCGGGACCTACACGGTCACCGTGGAAGCCAGCGGTTTCACCAAGGTAATCCACGCTCATCTGACGGTGAGCATCAACCAGAACCTGAAGGATGACGTCACGCTCAAGCCGGGAGCCGTTACGCAGACCGTGGAGGTAACGGCCGCGGCTCCACAACTGCAGACACAGAACGCTTCCGTCGGCCAAGTCGTCAGCGAACGGAACATCAACAATCTCCCTCTCAACGGGCGGAATTTCACTTTTCTGGCCCAGACCGTGGCGGGCGTAAATACGCCCCAGCCGGACACCCGCGGCAATGCCTTCAACGGCGCCTTCTCGGCCAATGGCTTGCGTCCCGCGCAAAACAACTACCTGCTGAACGGAATCGACAACAACTCGGATAACGTGGACTTTCTGAACGGCACGAACTACGCTGTGCTGCCGCCCCCGGACGCCCTCTCCGAGTTCAAGGTGCAGACGTCCGACTACGACGCCCAGTACGGGCGCGCAGGCGGCGCCATTCTGAACGCCGCCATGAAATCGGGGACGAATCAGCTTCACGGGGATGTGTGGGAATTCTTCCGCAACGACAAGCTGGACGCCGCCGATTTCTTTGAGGACCAGGGAAACTTGGCCAAAGGCGAGTACCGGCTCAATCAGTTTGGCGGCACGATTGGCGGGCCGGTGGTGATCCCGCACGTCTATAACGGGAAGGATAAGCTGTTCTTCTTCGGCGACCTGGAACTTACGCGCCGGCGGCAGGGGAGCGTATTCACCAACAGCGTTCCGACGCCGCTCGAGCGGAACAGCGGTTACACGAACCTGGCCGATACGATTCTTGGCAACACGAACCCTACCTGCCTCGCTAACAACACTTGCACGGAAACGGACAATCTGGGCCGAGTCCTGCCGACTAACACCGCTTTAGATCCCGCAACCCAGCGGGAGGTCACCAAGGGTATGGTGGATCCGGTAACAGGCCTGGTGGCCACGAACAGCGGCTACGTGGACGACCCGTTTTATGGGGCGAATGGAACAACTCCGGTGGGCGGGTTGATGAGTTTCACCGGCGCGTGCCCCAGCGAGTCGGCCTGTCTGCTTAACCAGCTTCCCACGGGACGCCTCGATCAGAACGCGATCAAGCTGCTTAATCTTTACCCAGCAGCTCAGGCGTCCGGCCCGCAGGTGATCAATAACGAGTCCTCGAACCCGGTTCTTTCGGAGAACCGCTACGCGCTGGACACGCGCATCGACTGGAATAAGGGCGTGTCGGACCAGGTGTTTGGAACCTTCAGTTACGTGGACGATCCCCAGTTCATTCCGGGTCCATTCGGGGGCATCGCCGATGGCGGTGCGTTCCAGCAGGGCGTCCAGACCGCAAAATCGTTCCTCACCGCTTTGAGCTACACCCATGAGTTCAATTCCTCGACCATCAATGAGGTGCGGCTCGGCGAAGATCGTCTTCACGCCAGCCGTTTCGGGCCAGTGGCCAGTCAACTCAGCAACATCCCCGCGCAGTTCGGGATTCAAGGCATCGCGCAGGTTTCGGAAAACGGCGGCTTGCCGGCGCTCGGGATCAGCGGTTTGAATACCCTGGGTTCAAACTCTTTCCTGCCCTCGGATGAGATCACGCAGACGACGCAGGTGACGGAGAACCTGACCAAGGTATACAGCAGCCATACGTTCAAAATGGGCATGGAGTTCCAGCACATCAAGTTTTCCACCCTGCAGCCGGCCTGGTCGCACGGGCAGTTGAATTTCGACGGGAACTACGCCGGGGTGGGAATGGCCCAGATGCTGCTGACTCCCGAGATGAATTCTGTAGGCCTGCCCGCCTGCACTTCAACCGCGGGCAACGGATGCGCGGTCAATTTCACCGGCGGGGCCGACACGGTGTTTGTCTCCAACTTCTCGCCCACCGACGATGGCCGCAACTACTGGGGAGGATACTTCCAGGACGACTGGAAAGTGACGTCGAAACTGACCTTGAACATGGGCCTGCGGTGGGAACGCTTCGACCCTATCGCGGAGAATCACGGACGGCAGGGGAATTTCGTCCCCGAACCCACCAGCCAGGCCGAGATGCTGTACCCCAACAACGGGAAGAACCAGGCCCTCTTGCAGGCCGCTCCGCAATTCCCCGCCATCCTGGCCAAAGATGGCATCGCGCTCAAGTTCATCGACAATTTTGGGTTGTCGAACGTGCAAAATGATAATTTCGGCCCGCGTGTCGGTCTGGCCTACCAGATCAGTCCCAAACTGGTAATGCGCACGGGATTCGGCTTGTTTTACAACTCGTTTGAGAATGCCGGGTATGGACCGAACATCGGAGAAAATTTCCCCTTCCAATTCACCATTAACCCGCCGGCGCCCAACGGCTCATCGCCGATCCCGCTCAAGAACTCCGACGGCTCGGTCTGCAGCCCGGCGGCGACGCTCGAGTCTACCTTCTCCTGTATATCGCTCATCCCCTCGCAGGTGAATACCAACGGGCTCGGGCCGCAGGGATTACAGTACAACTGGCAAACGCCGTACACGATGGGCTGGAATCTGACTATGGAGTACGCGCTGACGCCAAGCACGAGCCTGACTTTGGCCTACGTGGGCGATGGGTCTCGCCACATGATTACGGGTGGCCCGTCCAATCCGACTTCAGGCGTCATCGGTATCAACCCGCTGGCGACCAATTGCGGTGCGGGCGGCCTGAACCCTTTCCCCGATCTCGGTTGCAACAACAGCATGCAAGATACGCAGGGGAACAGCAACTACGCCAGTCTGCAGTCGAGTTTCGAAAAGCGGTACTCGAATGGCCTCAATTTTCTGGCCACCTACACGTGGTCGCACTGCCGCGGCGACGCCGGGGACGAGCTTAACGGCGGCGTCAACGAGGGCACCCGCGCTATCGCTCTGGCCGGGTTCGGACTGCAGGGCGATTATCAGAACTGCGACTACAACATTTTCGATGTCTTCCACTTCAGCGGCGGGTATCGGCTTCCCGTCGGCCATGGCGAACATTTCCTGAATAATTCCGCCGGGGCCGCCGACAAGCTTCTGGGCGGATGGCAAAGCGTGTGGAACCTGACGATTGAAGGGGGTCAACCCTTTACGATCGCTTGCCCCTACAGCACGACCCTCAACCTGGGCTGCACCGCCATGGAGGTTCCGGGGCAAAGCTTGTACGGTTCAGGCGCGCCTGACAACTTCCTGAACGCCAATGCTTTCACTCAGCCGTGTCCCGCTCCGGGGTTTACTCAGCCGGCAAAATGTGTCCCCGTGGGAACCGGCATTGGCCTGTTGGGCGGCGGTGATACCCAGGTCTCCGGACCCGGAATCTGGCGCCTCGACTTTTCACTGTTCAAAGAGTTCCAGTTAACGGAGCGCTACCGCATGGAGTTCCGAAGCGAGTTCTTCAACATCTTCAACCATCCCACGTTTAACCCGCCGGGGTTCGGCGGCAATGGTGTGGTTGCCATTCCGGGCTCGACGGATTACCTGAGCACGAACTTCGGAGCAATCGGCTCGACGCGGTTCCCATTCCAGGATCCGCGGCAGATCCAGTTTGCTCTGAAGCTCTATTTCTAGAAGCGAAACACAGAGGCACGGAGACTGACGTAGTTGAAGTTTCTGGTCACCATGGACCCGCCAAAGGCGGGCTGGCACTCTGTGGTAAACCTTTCCTGATCCTATCGGGGAGACTGGTCGGCGAGCATCAGGGCGAATTGCAGAAACTGCTGGCGGGCTTGGGGGCCGAATTCCCCGGCGCTGCCGGCCGGCTGCCGGGGGGCCGCAGCCAGGACCTGCTCGATGCGTTTGGGATCCAGCGCGCCGCGCGGGCCATTCTGAGTGAACCGCTCCAGAATGTCCCTAGCCTTGTCGATCTGGCCGGTCTCGTAATAAAACACACCCAGCGCCGAATAACTCCCCGGCCACTGCGGCAACAGGTCCAGCGACTGCTTCAAGTATCTCTCGGCGCTCCCGGCATCCCCTTCGGCCGCCGCTACAATACCCATTCCCCAGAGGAGCTGGCCTGAGTCAGGCATGCGCTCCAAGCCCTGCTGCAGAATCGCCCGCGCGTCCGAGACACCGCCCGTGCGAAGATCCAGCATGGCCAGCGAGAGGTAGGCTTCTTCGCGGTCGGGATTCCCCACAATCTCGCGGCGATAGAGTTTTACGGCTTCCTCGTTGTGGCCCAGGCGGGCATTGACATCGGCCAACAGGGCGAGGTAGCCGGCGTCGTTCTGGCCTGGCGGCGAAACGTGCTGCAAGGCTGAGAGCGCATCCTTGAAATTGCGCATTCGGAAATAAGCGTCGGCGAGGTCGTACCAGGCGTCGTCCGAGCCGGGATTGGCCTGTAGCGCCTTCTGGAAGTAGGCGATCGCGTCCTGATCGAGGTTGTACCGGGCGAGGAGCACGCCCACGCCGACCGTGGTGCGAAAATCCTCCTGGCTTAACTGGTCGAGCTGGGCCAGAGCTTGTTTGGCTTCGTCCACTTGGCCGGCTTTCAGATAGGCTTCCGCAAGCATATAGTAGTTCTCAGGCTGTTCGGAATGGAGCTTCACTTCCTGCTTCAGTTGCTCAAGGTCAAGCTGTTGCTGCTTCTGGGCCGGCAGCGCAGCGCGCCCGCCCACATAGTCGAAAAGATGCTGATAAGGGTTCGGCAGAAGCTTCGGGTTCCGGGAGAGCGTTTGAAAGATTTTGAAGTCACGCTCCGCCGCTTCCATCTGGTGCAGACTCCGTTCGGTTTCGCCCAACCGGTAGTAAACCGGAGCCGGATCGGGCTCTAGCCGGGCGCACTTGCGCAACAGGGGCAGCGCCTCATCGAATTTCTTCTCGTGCATTTTGAGGTTGGCGAGCTCGAGCAGGGCGTCGTCATAATCCGGTTGGACCGCAAGAGCCTCAGTGAGCCATTTCTCTCCAGCCTGATACCGCCCCTGCCGGACCGCAATGTAGCCGAGATTGTAAAGGCAGGACGCGTTGTGCGGGTCGGACTTCAATCCGAGCTCGAAGTACTTCGCGGCGTCGTCAAACTGTCCCTCGTGGCGATACCAAAGACCCATAAATGCGTAAGAACTCGCCGCCGGCTGCGCGTCGATAAGGGCCTGAAACGTCTGCTTGGCCTCGTTGACTTTCCCGGTCATGAAGTAGCACTCGCCGAGCGCCGCGAGCAGTTTGGGGTCTTTGGGCGCGACCTTCAATCCCTGTTCCAGCAGCGGGATGGCGTCCGCGTAGAAGGCCTGCTTCATGCTGAGGCGCGCCATCAGGAAGATGACGCCGGTATTGTCCGGAGCCAGCTTATGCGCTTTGACGAGCACATCGAGCGCATTCATGTCCTTCTGCTCGTTGGAGTAAGCCTGGCCGATCAGGTAGAGGGTCCCGGCCGAATCAGACTGGAGCTTGAGCGCCCGATTCAGGATGTCGAGGGCGCGGTCATTATCGCCACTCTTCAGGCAAACTTCGCCGAGATCGTGGAGAATCTCGAAGGTGCCAGGCTTGAGGGCGTCGGCCGTCTCGAACTCATGGATGGCAGCGGGATATTCCTGATGGGAGGCCAGCAGTACCCCGAGCGTGAAATGCACCTTTACGTTGTCCTTGCCAAGCTCGGAGAGCGATTTCGCCACCTCCAGACCGTTCTGCTTGTCACCAGCCAGAAAGTAGGCCTGGGAGAGATTGAAGAGGGTCTGCTGATCCTGGGGCTTTACGCGTCGGAAATAGGTGATGGCGGGCTTTGGCTGTTTATCGGCCAGGAGTAGCACTCCCAGGTTGTAGTTCGCCTGCCGGTCGGCCGGGTCCTGGCGCAGAGTGAGGCCGAATTCCCTCTCGGCGAGATCGAACTTCTGTTCCGCAGAATAGATGTTGCCCAGGTTGGTGTGGGTCACGGACGAATGCGGGTCGATTTTCAGGGCAGATTCAAAGGCGCCGATCGCGCGGGGGAAATCCCGCTTCTGCCCGTAAAGGATGCCCAGCAGATTCAGACCCCTCACGCTCCGAGGCTCAAGACGCAACCCCGCTTCGGCAACAGCGAGGGCTTTTTCAATGTTGCCCTGTTCCAGCAGCTTGTCGGCCTCAGCAAATTGCTGATCTGTAGACTCGCCCGAGGGGCCGGTCTTGCCTTGGGACGGAGGGCTGGCCCCATTTGAGGCAATCACCGCCAGGGAGGTTGCCACGAAGACCAGCAAAAAGGCAAAGAGCAGGTTGTGCCGCTTCATGGCCGCAAATTCCGTCCCAGGGATATATTCCACACGTTCCGGTTCACCAGAAAACCTCGCCGAAGGCTCGGGCCCGCAATTCCGTCACCCATCCTATCGCGCTGGCGTGACCCATTCAATGCCCGCGTCATCTTTGGGACATCGTCATCCCCACAGAAGCGCGAATTCCCTCCTGGGACGCGCTATCCCAAGGATTTTCACAATGGATTCCAGCTTGCGCAGGAACGAGGATGCCGTCTCATTGTAGATCAGGAAATGCCACCCACCGCGCGCGCGTGCCGGTGCTTCATGTTCCCAACGGCCGGTGGTAAGATAGGGGCCATGTTTCAATCCCGCTGGGCCGCAGCAGTTCTGGTCCTGGCTGCGTTCCGGTGCGCTCCCGCGAGCAGGGCGGCCGATACGCCGGAGCGGAGATTCCAGTCCGCATTGAATCACTACAACGCCCGGCAGTATGCGGAAGCGCAGCAGGAGCTCGAGTTGCTGCGGCGCGATGCTCCCCGCAGTTTCGATGTCGAGGAGTTGCTGGGCTTGATCTACTCGGCCGAGGGCCAGGATGCCAAGGCCGAGCCATGCTTCCAGGAAGCCGTGAGGCTGAAGCCGGAGTCGGGCGCCGCGCGCAATAATCTCGCCACCAATCTTGCCCGCCTGGGAAAGGGGCCGTTGGCCGAGGCGCAGTTCAAAAAGGTGGTCGATCTCGAGCCCACGAGTTACGATGCCAATCACAACCTGGGGCAATTTTACGTGGCCAAAGGCGACATCTCCGACGCCATTCCTTATCTCCAGAAAGCGCAGAAACTTGATCCCACAGCTTACGACAACGGCTACAACCTGGCTCTGGCGTACGAGAAAACAGGACGCTTGACGGAAGCGGAGGAGCAGATTCGGGAACTCTCAAAACAGCAGGACACCGCCGAACTGCACAATCTGCTGGCGCAGGTCGAAGAGAAGCAGGGGAAATACGTCGCGGCAGCCGACGAATACCAGACGGCGGCGCACCTAGACCCGAGCGAGTCGAACATCTTCGACTGGGGCGGCGAGCTCCTGCTGCATCAGACTCCGAGTCCCGCCATCCAGGTGTTTTCTGCGGGGATGAGTCGGTATCCGTCGTCGGCCAGGCTGGCGCTCGGGCTCGGCCTGGCTCTTTACATTCAAGGCAAGTACGACGACGCTGTGAAGGCCCTCGTCAAAGCCACGGACTTGAGCCCGTCGGACCCGCGCGCGTACTACTTTCTGAGCAAAGCCTATGACGAGTCGCCGGGCCAAGCCGATGATGTGATCGAGCGCTTTCGCCGCTATGCGGAGCTTCGCCCGAACGATGCCCGAGCTGTCTTTGATTACGCCATGAGTCTGTGGAAAGGAAAGCGCTCGGATACGGACGCTGCGTACCTCGATCAGATCGAAGCGCTGCTGAAGAAGTCCATCAGCCTCAACCCATCCTCGGGCAATGCTCATCTTCAATTGGGCAATCTCTATTCCCAGCGCCGGGAGTACCGTGAAGCTGTGCCGGAGTATCGGGAGGCCCTCAAGCTCGGGCCCGACGTTGCTGACCTGCACTTCCGGCTGGGGCAGGCCTACGTCCATTTGGGCGAGAAGGACCTGGCGCAGAAGGAATTTGAAATTCACCAGCAGCTCTATGAGCGGCACCTGGCGGAAGTCGATCGGCAGCGGGCGGAGATCAAGCAATTTGTCTACTCTGCGAAATCCGGGCCGGCCACGCCGAAATAGACGGGGCGCGTCGTATTGACCGGCTGCCGATTACTGACACGGCTGGGGCAGACAGGAGGTTCCCATCCAAGCTCGTCTCTCGAGAAGGCTTCGTGACTCGACTCCCGAAGAACTGGCTCGCGCGGTCTCCCGCGAGCGCCGGGAGTTCCTTCGGGTCATCACCGGAGCCGGGGCGGCCACGGCCTTATTCGGTTTGGCTCCGCTCCACAGTCTGGCGGCGGCGCGCGCCCGCAAGGTCCTGGTGGTGACCTTCGGCGGCGGCGCTCGCGACGAAGAAACGTTCATGCCCGAAGGCCAGGAGAATATCCCTCATCTTCTCAATGAGTTGATTCCGCAGGCGACGTTCTTTACGCAGGTGCTGAACCGTGGCATCCTGGGGCACTACGTCGCCACGGCCAGCCTGGCAACGGGCGTCTACGAAACCTTCAACAACTTTGCCGCTGTGCCTCCGGACCACCCGACTGTTTTCGAGTATTTCCGCAAAGACCTCAGGCGGCCGGCGACGGACACCTGGGTGGTCGCGCCCAGCAACGGGTTCAACCGGATCGGCGAGAGCGCGCAGCGGTCGTATGGCCGCGGCGCCGGCGTGGTGCTGCCCAAGCGCCTGCTTTCGGCGGCGCTTTCCTCGAGCAGCACGGTGGACTATCAGCACCTGCTGCGCGACAACTATGAGACTCCCCTGTATGCACCCGAAATCAGCGGAAATGAACTGGAATTGCCTCAATTCGCCGAACTGTTGAAGATATCGGTGGCGGACTTTGTGGCACACGCCAGGAATCTGGCCAGCCCGGACGAGCTCTCCGTCTACGTAGCGAAGGAGTTGATGCGGCAGCTTGCGCCCAGCCTGCTCTGGATTACCTTGCACGACATGGACGTGGCGCACGCGGGCTGCTACTCGCTATACGTCGAAGGCATCCAGCGGACGGACCGGCTCTGTGCGGAAATCTGGAGGGCTGTCGAGAGCAATCCGGAGTACGCCGGCAAGACAACCATGTTCGTGATGCCCGACTTCGGCCGCGACTCCGACCTGGACTCGAGCGGCAATGGATTTCAGCACCATCGCACCGGAGACGCGCTGTCACGTACAACCTGGATGATGGTTATGGGTCCGGGTGTTCGCCAAAACGTCGTGGTGGAACGTCCGGTACAGTCCCTCGATCTCGTGCCCACGCTCGGCACTCTGCTGGGCTTTTCGGCTCGATTTGCCGAAGGCAGTCCGATTCACGAGGTGACGTAGGTGCCGGAAGACCTCCAAACCGGGCAGTTCCAGGGTTATCCTCCGCAAGCCCGGCAACTGGCTGTCAGCAATATCGTCCTGCTGCGGCAACTTCCGCCGGTATTCGCGCCGCTGCTGCTCAAAGAGCTCATCGCTTACGACTGGAAGTTTCCGGCGGAGCGCCAGGACCTCGAGCGGCAGCTTGCCTATCTCCGGTCGCTGCCGCCGGCAGAGTTCGAGCGGCAGCTCGAAGGATTTTCGAGAATAAAGATCTCCCCTGAGCTTCAGAATCGCGACTGGGTGGGCCAGCCGGGACGCTTCGGTGAGGACCTTGCTGCATACCTGTGGGCCACTCACCAGATTGACGCTTTTCGCACGGCCTCGGAGGCGTATGTGCAGAAACTTGACGCTGCCCGGCCCAGGGAGCCTCTGCCGATTCCCAGGTTGGGCATCGTCGTGGTGGGACAGGGTGTCAGCGAAACCCGGTACCGCCTGTTGCGCAAGATGCGCAAGCAAGGTGTCTACTTCAGCCAGGTGAAAACTGAGGACGGTGTGCGCGTCCTGCTCGACGCCGTAGCAGCGCGCGCTCGCGCCCACCCGATTCCGTACGCGCATTGGTATATCGATGGAGGCATGCTGGAACCGGTCCCGCAGGAAGTCGCCGCCGTGTCTTACGGCACTCTGGAGCCGGTCCGGACAGCTTTGCTCGCGAGGATGCAGCGCGCGATCCAGTCAGGGATCGGCGGACCCGAAGCGCTGCGCACGATGCTGGCGCAGTTGCGCCCGGAAGACCTGGGCATGAGCGGAGCGGCATCGGAAGCTGTGCTGAATCGATTCCAGATCAGCGTGCTCACTGAAGGCTCAGGCACCCAAATCTTCAGCACCACGTTCGTCCAGTGGACCGCCCGGGAGGCGTGGCGGCGCGCCCAACCTCTCACGCTTTTCGCGCGCTACGCGCCCCGCCAGCGTCAGCGTCCGATGAATGAACTGATCGCGGATCATGGCGACCAGCACCCGGTACCCGATCCCGAAGGATCACTGATTGACGCCGACATGGGCGCGTACTATACGTGGTTGAACCAGCAGCGTCTGCCCGGCGCCGGGGAGGCATCGTTCCTGGTCTGGTTCGAGGGTCACCAGCAGGCGGTGGCAATCTCGCCCACGCTTCCGCGCGGCACCGAGTCCTCGACACCGATCGATCTGAAGGGACTGATCGGCCAGATCACTTAGGCGTCCCTGGGGCCCTTCGTGTCTCGGCCGGAAACCCTAGAACGTCGAGGACCAATTGACGCCAGTCGGTTATCAAATCCGGCAACAAGGGATTGAGGCTCCGGCACGTTTATATAAATGTGGTAACCTGTTCATGCGGGACTGCGGTAGTCAGGGCGTGAATCGCCCCGGGAATCTGTAATGCACTTTTTGATGATTCACCTCTTGCTGGCCTCCTGGCCCGCGTCCTGGACACCCCTCACCAGTGTCCTCTCGCCTTCCCAGCCTCTGGACGTGGGCTATCTTGAAATGTACAATCTGCAGTTCGATGAAGCCCATCGCACGTTCGCGGATTGGGAGAAGTCGCATCCGCTCGACCCTCTTGCTTTTACGTCGGACGGAGCGGCTTATCTCTTCAGCGAGTTCGACCGGTTGGGAGTGCTGCAGTCAGACCTGTTCGTCGACGACGGAAAGTTCAAGAGGCGCAAACGCCCGAAAGGCGATCCGGCGGTCGAGGCGGCGTTCAACAGGGACCTTGACGAGAGCGACCGTTTGGCGGACGCGATCCTGGAGAAGGATCCCCAAGACCGCGATGCGCTGTTCGCCAAAGTGCTGAACGAAGGCCTGCGCGGCGACTACGCGGCGTTGATCGAGAAGAAAGACCTGGCGTCGCTCGGAAACATGAAGAACGCCGGCGAGCTTGCCGAGCGGCTGCTGGCCGTTGACCCGCACTGCTACGATGCATATCTTGCCGTCGGCGTCGAGAATTACATGTTAGGATTGTCTGCCGCGCCGGTGCGCTGGCTGCTCCGGCTGTACGGGGCGGAAACGGACAAGCAAGCGGGAATCGAGAAGCTGGAACTCACGGCGGAGAAAGGACATTACCTGCTGCCGTTCGCGCGCCTCTTGCTCGCCGTGGCCGCGATGAGGGATCATAACAAGCCCGAGGCCCGGAACCTGCTTCAAAACCTGGCTGAGGCTTTCCCCAACAATGACCTATACCGGAAAGAACTCGCTCGAATTGAATAGCAGAGCACCCCATGCGGGCGCTGGAGTGAACCGATGAGAATCGCCAGCGTCGGCAGCGCATTTCCCAAGCACTACTACACCCAGGAAGCCATCACCGAGCGGCTGAAGGCGCACTGGGGTCCGCAGATGAACAGCCCGCAGCTGCTGGACCGCCTTTACAAGAACTGCTGCGTGGACGGGCGGTATCTCTCGGTACCGCCGGAGCAGTATTACGGCATCAACAATTTTGGTCAGGCCAACGACGCCTGGATCAAATGCGCGATGGAGATCGGCGAGCAGGCGCTGTGCAAGGCGCTGGTCAGTGCGGGACTCAGTGCGGGCGAGATCGATGCCATCTTCATGATCTCCGTGACCGGTATCGCCAGCCCGTCGCTCGATGCGCGTCTGGCGAATCGGCTGGGCTTTTCCCCGCGCATCAAGCGTATTCCCATCTTCGGCCTGGGCTGCGTCGCGGGTGCCGCGGGCGTGGCGCGAGCCAGCGATTACGTCAAGGCCTTTCCCGGCCATGTGGCGGCTCTGCTGTCGGTGGAATTGTGCACGCTGACGCTGCAGAAAGACGACATGTCAATGGCCAATCTAATCTCGGCCGGACTTTTCGGTGACGGCGCCGCGGCGGCGATCATCGTGGGCGCCGAGCGCGAGCAGCCTGGTCCGCAGGTCCTGGCCACACGCTCGGTCTTCTACCCCAACACCGAGCACATCATGGGCTGGGAGATCACCGAGAAAGGGTTCCGCATCGTCCTGTCGCCTAATCTGCCGGCCTTGATTGAAGAAAACCTGGGCGGCGACATGGAGGAGTTTCTCGGCGACCATGGCCTCACGTTCGGGGATATCGGTTCGTGGGTTCTGCACACCGGCGGTCCGCGCATCCTGGAGGCGACGGCGACGGCGCTGCGTCTCCCGCGCGAGGCGCTGGAGGTCTCCTGGGACTGTCTGCGCCGCATGGGCAATCTCTCTTCGGCCTCGGTGCTGATGGTGCTCGAGGAGTTCCTGCGGCGCCGCCCGCCCGCGGGTACCTACGGGGTGCTGGCCGCGATGGGTCCTGGATTCTGCTCGGAGTTGCTGCTGTTGCGGTGGTAAGAGTATGGTCGCGCCAGGATGCTGCGTCGGCACCACGGAAGCAGATTCATTCGGGCCGGAAAAGCGCCGGCCCTCGGAATGACGACGTCCAATAAACCGTTACGAGGGACGAGACCCTGCGGGACGGCACCTAGCGATTGCCTGCTTCGAGCAGAATCGGCGCTTCCCCAATCGTCACGTTGCTTCCCACCGAAATCGTAGTTGGCGAGCCGCCGCTCAACGTTTCGTACTGGATGTATTTGCTCGCCGGTGTATACGTGCTGCTCGATTCGTTGCCGTTCCAGACAATCAGCCCCGCAAGTCCATTCGAGAACGTCAGGGGACAGCTCCAGACATTGCTCGAATCCGCCGAGCACGCGCCATTCATCGTGGCGCCATTCAGCCAGCCCTCCGCGACTTGATAGGCTGACGCCGCACCGGTGGTCTGTCCGGTGTCCGCGCTGAACATGCTTCCCCATCCTTGCGGATTCGACGGATCGCCGACGCCCCATGCATACCACGAGGCGATTGCCACGCCCTCACTCGCCTGAATGATGTACCAGCGCGCGACGTACGCAATCTGGTCGTTGAGATTGGACAGAAACTGGTTCTGCTGCCAGCCGCCCTCGGTATCGTAGAGAGGCAGATTCGAGGCATTCGCCGCCGCCTCGGCCTGCCGCAGGTCATGAACCTGGTTCACCAGAGGCGAGCCCGCACAGTCGATCCCCCGATTATCGCAACTCGCGTCCGACGGGCAGACCTTGTTAAGCGCGGGGTCGTCCTGGCAGAGATATCCATGCCACGACACACCGTCGCTGTACTGCGCTCCACCGGCCTGTAAATAACCCTGAACCCAGGAGGCGTAATCGGATCCAATCGCCGGACCGGGCGAGAGCACTTTGGCGTTCGGATCGATGGATTTGATCGTCTGGTACGCGGCCTGCGCCAGGCTTACCATCTGCGCCGTGGTGCCGGCCCACGAGTCGGAGCGATTCGGCTCATTCCAGATCTCATAGTGCGTGATCTCACCCTTGTACCGCGTCACCACGGCGGAAACGAAATTGGTCCAATTCTGCGTGTTCGGCGGCTCCGCGCATCCGCTCGCGCCGGGAATGTAGCACGGTCCGGATGGATTGGAGGCGTAGAACGAGGGTGTGCCATAGAAGGTGTAGATGATGCTCTTCGCGCCGTTGGCGAGCGCGGCTTGCACGGCGTTGTCGAGGCCCGTCCAGTGGTACGATCCCTGGATCTGCTCGAGATAGTACCAGTTCGTTCCGGGCGTCTTGGCCATCGTCCCGATGCTGATGCTGGGCCATTGGCTGTTGAACGCCGCCGGACCCACGATGTTGACAGTCATTCCAAAGAACGATGGGGGAACTACCACGTTCGCACCGCCTCCACCGCTGCCCCCCGATCCTCCTGAACCGCCCGACCCGCCGGTGCCGCCTGTCCCCCCTGAGCCTCCGGTTGTCGAAATCGATGGGCTGCCGCTGCCTCCGCTGCACGCGGCCAGTGCCAATACTGCTGCACAGATGAGCAGGAGAGAAGCCAACGTCAAGACCCGCAATTTGCGATCTCTCGCCATAAGAAGAATTACCCCTCTATGAAAGCGGTCGAGGATGATGCCCCTGAGGTAGTGGAACCCCAAAGGAGGGCAAAAGTTGCGCCAAACGCAAGTATTACATCGCTAGATTAGGCCGTCCGCCTTGCCACCGCACATCACCATGCCGGATGCAGGTAGAGGCCGGGGAGTTTGGTGAAGTGATGACTACCGATGAAAAGGAGGATCATGAGCGTACCATTATAGGCGACGTGCAGGATCACACCCGGGACCACGGATTTGGTGACCGCCCGCGCCGTCGAACAGACGAGGCCAACCAGAAAAATCAGCACGAGTCCGCTCCACGCGCCCCAGTACTCGGGCATGTGGATAAGCGCAAAGAGCACCGCAGTTGTCAGCAGAGCAAAGATGGTCCCCGCCATGCGCTCAAAAAACGCAAAGAGTAGTCCGCGAAAGATGATCTCTTCCATGAAGGGCGCGATCGTCACACTGAAGATCGCCAGCGTATAGGCTGCGGCGGGTGAGGAAAAGAGCTTCTCCAGCGGAAAGGCTTTGTTCTGCGGCAGCAAGGCCTCGACGATGACGAGGCCGATGGCAAGCACGATGCCAGCAAAGAAGATTCGGCCCGCCTGGCGCGCGCCCGGCCAGCGCCAGCTGATTCCATCCCAGAACGGGAGCCGGTACTGCACCGAAATCAGGATGTAGATGTACAGCAGAAGCGGCCCGTAATAGATCACTTGCGTGACGACCGCAAAGATGGCGTTTTGTGCCATGTCCGCCGCGGTGGCGTGCCAGCTTGCGATCGGCCGTAGAATCGAGTAAAGGGCCAACGCCCCGAGCTGCGATACCACGAGCCAGACGGCAGCCACGACGAAGAAGGCCACCAGGTCGCGCCCTCTCCAGATCCTGGGTGGAGGCGGTGCCGCGAAGACACCGGCGAACATCGGCGCTTCGTCCGCTGCAGGCGGGACACTCGGTACTTCGTCTGCTGCCGGCGGCGTGCCCGGCTGGACTGGATCCTGGTCTTCCATAGCGTCGTCCGTCGCTTCGGTCACTCGAGGGCGGCAGCCAGAAGCGGGATCAACAACTCGTGATGCCCGGTGATCGCGTAGCCGCGGCTTTTCTTCCCGCGTGCCATGGCCACCGGGCGGCGCACCACGTTTTCTGTAGGCCGATAATGCTGGACAAAGTCGAAGTTCACGGTCACGAGATCACGCGGCGGATGCCCGAGATTCGCAGCCAGACTCACGCACTTGAGAAAGACCTCAGGCAGGACGACGGCGGATCCGCAATTCAGGTAAATGCCGCCGCGGCTCATCTGCTTCACCAGCGCCGCCAGCAACCGGAAATCGCGATGCGTCGCTGATCCAAGTGCGCGCGCGTCGATCGCCGGATGGTTGTGGATGATGTCCGTGCCGATGGCCTCGTGGACCGTCACCGGCGTCCCGGATCGGTAGGCCGCGGCAAGCAGGCTGTGCTGCCGATAGCGCACGGGTAGCGGCGGACGCTTGCCGGTCAGGAAGCGGCCCACGGCTTCACCGATCCCCAGGTCGTCGCCATCGCCGGCGGCGATGGCCTCATTCAGGTAGCGCCCGGTCTCCTCGGCCATTCCGAACTGACCCTTGCCGAGCGCGGCGGGCACGTCCTCGGATGTCGATCCCACGAGCGCGATTTCGAAGTCGTGGATCAGGGCCGCGCCGTTCAGGGCGAAGGCCGTCGCATAACTGCGCTCCATGAGATGGATGAGGATGGGGCCGAGCCCGACTTTGATCGCGTGGCCGCCGAGGCCCCATATGATCGTCTGGCGTGCTCGGCGCGCAGCCTGCAATGCTTCGATGACGCCGCGAAAGCTTTCGCCGGCGAGAATCCTGGGCAGCGACTTCACCCACTCACGTACGGACGCATCGCGTTTGGGCACGCGCCCGAAGGCGTCCACGGAGACTTTGCTCTTCCGCGAGGCGAGAGGATAGGTGCTGACCTTGTCGAGTTTCAGCGCGCGCTCACGGTAGATCGTCATGAATACGAGAACCCAGGCTAACTTACCTTCCTCCTCAGCACCGGCACGAGAGCCTGCCCAGTGTAACTCTTCTTCACCCGGGCCACCTGTTCCGGCGTGCCTTGCGCGACGATGCGTCCGCCGGCCTCCCCGCCCTCCGGCCCGAGGTCGACAATCCAGTCGGCCTGCTTCACCACGTCCAGGTTGTGCTCGATGATGATGATCGTGTTCCCGAGGTCGGTCAGCCGGTTCAGCACCAGCATGAGCTGCTTGACATCGTCGAAGTGCAGGCCGGTGGTGGGCTCGTCGAGGATGTAGAGTGTGCGGCCGGTCTGGCGACGGCTGAGTTCGCGCGCGAGCTTCATGCGCTGCGCTTCCCCGCCCGAAAGCGTGGTGGACGCCTGGCCGACGTGCAGATAGCCCAGGCCGACGTCGACGATCGTCTGCAGTTTCTGTTTGATGGCCGGGATGTTCTCGAAATAGGGCAGCGCGTCCTGCGCGGTGAGGTCGAGCACGTCAGCGATCGAAAGTCCCTTGTACTTCACCGCCAGGGTCTCGGCGTTGTAGCGGCGTCCGCCGCACACTTCGCAGGTCACGAAAACATCCGGCAGGAAATTCATCTCGATGCGCCGCATGCCGTCGCCCTGGCAGGCTTCGCAGCGTCCGCCTTTTACGTTGAAGCTGAACCGCCCGGCGCGATAGCCGCGCTGCCGCGATTCGGGCAGCATGGCGAAGATGTCGCGGATCAACGTAAACAACCCGGTGTAGGTGGCTGGATTCGAGCGCGGCGTGCGGCCGATCGGCGACTGGTCAATCTCGATCACCTTGTCGACGTGCTCGATGCCCTTGATGGATTCGTGGTCGCCCGGTTCCTCGAGCGATCGATACAGCTTCCTGGCCAGCGCACGGTAGAGGATGTCGTTCACCAGCGTCGATTTCCCGGAACCCGAGACACCGGTAACCACCGTGAGCAATCCTAGAGGAAACTTCACCTCGATATTCCGGAGATTATGGGCGCGCGCGCCGATCACCGTCAGGGCCTTGCCGTTCGAGCGCCGGCGGTCTTCCGGCACGTGGACCTGCAGATGCCCGGCGAGGTACTGGCCGGTGAGCGAGTCCGGCTCGGCGGCGATGACGGCCGGCGTCCCCGAGGCCACCAGTTCCCCGCCCTGCTTGCCGGCGCCGGGACCGAGGTCGATCACCCAGTCGGCGCGCCGGATGGTCTCCTCGTCGTGTTCCACCACCAGCACCGTGTTGCCGAGGTCGCGGAGCTGTTCCATGGACTCGAGCAAGCGCAGGTTGTCGCGCGGATGCAAGCCGATGGAAGGTTCGTCGAGCACGTAGAGAACGCCCCGCAAACGAGAGCCTATCTGAGTAGCCAGGCGAATGCGCTGGCTCTCGCCGCTGGAGAGCGTGGCCGCGGAGCGGTCGAGGCTCAGGTAGCCGAGACCGACGGCCAGCAGGAAGTCTAGCCGCGAGGTGACCTCGGTCAGAATGCGACGCGCCAGCAATTCCTGGCGCGCGCTGAGCTCGATGCCACCGACCGTCTCACGGGCGCGGCTCACGGGCAATGCGGTGAGGTCGGCGATCGATAAGCCGGCGATCTTCACGGCCAGGCTTTCCGGCTTGAGCCGCCTGCCCTGGCAGGCATGGCAGATCGTCGGCGACATGTAACTGCGGTACCACTCGCGGAACGCTTCCGATGGACTCGACGCCACCCAGCGGTCGAGCATGGGAATCACGCCGATGAAGCCCCGGTTCTTGCGTGGGCTGTCGGTGCCGCCGAAAAGGATCAGATTCTGAACCCGGCGGGGAAACCGGTCGAAGGGCGTGCTGAGATCGAAGCCATAGATCTCGGCGCCGCGTTCGAGATTCCGCTGCATGGCCGCCGAGGTCCCCCCCGCGGCCAGGCCGCCCTTGAACAGGGGCCGCGACCAGTCCGCGACGACCTTGGCCGGATCGAAGTTGTACAGGCTGCCGAGGCCCTTGCACACCGGGCAGGCGCCGAACACGCTGTTAAACGAAAAGGATCGCGGCTCGAGCGCGGGCACACTCACCCCGCAGTAGACGCAGGCCGATTGCTGCGAATAGAGGCGCTCTTCGCCGTCCACCACCGCCACCTGTACGAGGCCCTGGGCCAGTTTCATCGCCGTCTCGATCGAAGTGGCGAGGCGGCCTTCGATGCCGGGCTTGATCAGCAGCCGGTCCACCACGACCTCGATAGTGTGGTTCTTGCGCCGATCGAGCACGATGTCTTCTTCGAGCTGGCGCAGCACGCCGTCCACGCGCGCGCGCACGAACCCCTGCGCCTGTAACTCCTCGAACAGCTTGCGGAATTCGCCCTTGCGCCCGCGCACCAGCGGCGCCAGGATCATGATTCGCTGGCCGCCCTCCGGCGCTCCTTCGGCGCCAAGCGCCATCACCGCGGCCACGATCTGGTCAGTGGTCTGGCGCGAGATCGGGCGTCCGCAGTTGTGGCAATGCGCCGCGCCGATCGACGAATAGAGCAGGCGCAGGTAGTCGTAAATCTCGGTGATGGTGCCGACGGTGGATCGCGGGCTGCGGCTGGTGGTCTTCTGCTCAATCGAGATGGCCGGGCTCAGGCCCTCGACCGAGTCGACGTCCGGGCGCTCCATCTGATCGAGAAACTGGCGAGCGTATGCGGAGAGTGTCTGCACGTAGCGGCGCTGGCCCTCGGCATAGATCACGTCAAAGGCAAGACTCGACTTTCCGGAGCCACTGAGCCCGGTCACCACCGTCAGGCTCCGACGCGGAATTTCCACGCTGATGTTTTTCAGATTGTGCTGGCGCGCTCCGCGTACCGTAATCCGGTCGATCATCGTCTACCTGAACCCTACGGTGAGGATTGGATGCAGAACACCAATCTTTCATGCTAGGGTGGTTCGATTCCAAGCGTCAAGCTCCGCCAGCGCTGCGCGCATATCGAGAAGAGAGCACAGGGCGAGTGTTGCAACAGGACGCAGGGGTCTCGGCCGCATCCGAAAGAATCCAAAGTACATTCCAGCTCTGCTCCCCATCGTTCCCCGCCCCTCGATGCCCTGCGGGCGCTCGATCGTAAAGAATGAGCGTCCCGCCCCGGCGCCAGGACCATCTCAGCCCCGAAACCGATGACAGGTCGGGGGCCCCGCGATGCAAATGCTGGAACACGACGGGTGAGCATCGGCTGTATGACGCTGATTCTAAAATACATTCCAGCTATGCTCCACACCATTCCGCGCTCTTCTCGACGCCACCGTGCCGCTCATTTTCTGAGAGGCTCCCCTGGTGAACGCTAAGCGGAATTCCTGGTAGAGTCACTTCCGTTTGCCTTCGCATTGGGTGCCAGCACGGGCCGCAATTACCCAATCCGGACCACCCAGCCACGGTATCGACCCTACCAGACGAATTTGGGAAAAGGGAGAAAAGTGAGAAAACTGGGACAAAAAAATTCTCTTCGTGTTTTCAATGGATTAGGCTGTGGAAAAGTGAGAGCGGCTCCCTCCATGTGCCCGAGATGTCGAGTCCCGCTCCTGATCGTCGCGGGGGTTCGGGCCAAGCATCGAAAAGTCTGGCAAAAAAATGCTTGACATGATCTAGTGTGTTATATAACTATAACAGTGCAACAGATTGGGTGGCCAAGAGGGCTTGGATAACGGAATGGACCGTGAGTGGAACGACACTCAGCCGATTTATCGCCAGCTTCGTGACCGGGTAGTCACGATGATACTCGATGGCGTTCTCAAGGCGGGCGATCCGCTGCCGTCGGTGCGCAACGTAGCGGCCGAGTACCGGGTGAATCCGCTCACGGTTCTGAAGGCCTATCAGCAGTTGGTCGAAGAGCAACTGGTGGAGAAGAGACGAGGTCTCGGCATGTTTGTCAGAGAGGGTGCACCCAGCGTGCTCATGCAAGACGAGCGCCAGAAGTTTCTTAGCGAAGAATGGCCGCGGGTCTCCGCCACCATCCAGCGGCTCGGGCTGAGACGGGAAGAACTGCTGAACGGCGTGAGAACGCAGACAGTGGAGAGGACCAAGCCGGATTCTCCGGAATCCCTGGCGCCGGATTCTGAAGAAGGAGAGCGATGAACCCATGACAGTGATCGAAGCGCGCGGCCTGCGCAAGGCATTCGGCCCCACGATCGCCCTTGACGGCCTCGATCTGAGCGTGGAAGAGGGCCGGATTCTGGGGCTCATCGGTCCGAACGGCGCCGGCAAGACCACGGCGCTCAACGCCATTCTCGGCCTGACTCCTTACGAAGGAGAACTGCGCGTGCTCGGGCGCGATCCGTGGGCGGCCCGCGACGAACTGATGTGCGATGTCTCTTTCATCGCCGACGTCGCCATTCTGCCGCGCTGGATGCGGGTCTCGCAGGCGCTCGATTACGTCTCGGGCGTCCATCCGCGATTCGATCGTGCGAAGGCGGAAGGCTTCCTTTCGAGGACTACCATACGGCGGGGCAGCCGGGTGAGGGAATTGTCGAAAGGCATGGTGACCCAGCTTCACCTCGCCCTGGTCATGGCGATTGACGCGAGGTTGCTGGTGCTGGACGAGCCGACGCTGGGCCTCGACATCCTCTACCGCAAGCAGTTTTATGATTCGCTGCTGAACGACTATTACGATCGCAGCCGCACCATCGTGGTGACGACTCACCAGGTGGAAGAGGTCCAGCAGGTGCTTACGGACCTGGTGTTCATCAATCGCGGCCGCATCGTGTTCCGTTGCAGCATGGAGGAATTCGAGTCGCGGTACCTGGAAGTGACGGTGAATCCGGAGCGCGTGGCGGCGGCGCGGGCCCTCAGGCCGATTCACGAGCGTCCTGCTCTCGGCCGGACCGTCCTGCTCTTCGATGGCGCCGATCGCGGGCAGCTTGCCGCGCTGGGCGAGGTGCGCACGCCCGGCATCGCAGACTTGTTCGTGGCGGTGATCGGGAACGAATCCGGATCGGCATGAGCAGGGAAGGCGGGCTTCAGGGGTGCCGGGGAATTCGACGGCGCGGACACCGCCGCTACGGCAGCGGCTATCAGCATTCTGGTCGGAGTAGGGATCATGGTCACCCATAACCCCCTCCACAGATCCGGACGAGCGGGTTTCCCGCATCCGGCTCTTGCCTCAGGTGATGACGCCCATGCGGCGCAAGGGATAGTTATGGGAGATGCGTACGGGTGGAAGCCAGCGGGTGATCAGCCGCCGCATTCGGTCCCAGGGAACGCGGCCGGTCTGGCTCCGCCGCGAAAGCGCGCGATGCCAGAGCCTGCCCGTCTGGAACCGGAAGATGTGCAGCGCCGGTGCGTTCATGGGCACCCCGTAATAGCGGAAGTGCCCACTCACCACCGAGCGCAGCCATTGCCCCACGTCCGGGATGGGATAGTGCAAGCGTCGCCGAAGTTCGGTTCTCACCGCGTTCAGCTTGGCTTGCAGCCGCTTGCGCATCGTCTGCCGCAGGACCGTAAACATTCCGTTACTCCTCTTCTTCCCGCAGATATGCGTGAAGCCGAGGAAGTTGAACGTCTCCGGTTTCCCTTCTCCGCGTCGCTTCCGGTTTCCAGCCGCCCGCGGCCCGAACTCCAGAAGGCGCGTCTTTTCGGGATGCAGTTCGAGCGCGAACTTCCGAAACCGCTCCGTCAGTTCCACCCAGAACCGCTCGGCATCCGACTTCACCTGGAATCCCAGCACGATGTCGTCGGCGTATCGCACCACGATCACATCGCCGTGGGCTCGCTTCCGACGCCACACCTGGACCCAAAGGTCGAAAACATAGTGGAGGTAGATGTTCGCCAAGAGCGGCGAGGCACTGCCACCCTGCGGCGTACCTTCCTCCACTCGCAAGTGTTTCCCGTCCTCCAGCACGCCGGCGTTCATCCATTTCTGGATGAGTCGCACGACGCGCCGGTCCGCTACCCGATGCTCGACGAACTTGACCAGCCATTCGTGGGAAAGCCCATCGAAAAAGCCTTTAATGTCCAGATCGAGCACCCAGTTCACCTTTCTCGTCAGCAATCCCGTGTAGAGCGCGTCCAGCGCGTGATGCGGGCTGCGCCCCGGCCGGAATCCATACGAGAAACCGAGAAAGTCCGTTTCGTAGATGGCGTTCAACACCTCGACCGTCGCACGCTGGGCGATCTTATCTTCCAGCGCCGTGACACCGAGCGGTCGCTGCCGCCCGTCGGCCTTGGGAATGTACACCCTCCGCACCGGCTTGGCCCGGTACGCTCCTCGCTTCAGGCGCTCGGAGAGGTCCCGGAGATTGTCTTCCAAGGTCTCGCCGTAGTGCCGCCAAGTCTCCCCGTCCACACCCGCCGCGGCTTCCCTCTTCAAGCTGAAGTAGGCCAGGCGGAGTGTCTCCAGGTTGTAGATATGGTGCAGGAGCGCGGTGAACCGCAACTTCTTATCACCTTTTGCTGCTTGACGTACCCGCTCCAGCGCACTGAGCGCGTCGTTCCGGCTCGGTGTCCGGGACGCGTTTTGCTGAGGCAGGTTCCCTTTGGCCAGACCTCTTCCCTCCATCCCCTCCGCCCCCGCTTGTCCGGCGTTGTTTGGAGACTTCTCTGGTACTTCAGGTCTGTCCGACTTCCCCCGTCCGTTCATCATCGGCGTGTGTCCTTAGACTTCCCGACGCGTCCCGGAACGCTGTCTGCCCCGGGTGGGCAGGGGATCTCCCGGTTCCCGCGCAAGGTGTTTTCGTGCGTGCCTGGGGTCTCTGACCGCGCGGGATTCCGTCGCACCTCGCGATATCGGTGCGCCGGATGCTGCCTTCCGCTTCTCCTTACAGCGTCGGCATCCCGGAGCAAGATTCTTACGCGGCTGAATACCCGGCCCATACGTTCCCCTGTCAACGCTTCGTCGCCGCCCTCGCGAGCGGCTCCGCATGACTCGGGGCCGGTGTGGGTCGCTAATCCTTCACCGTATGACTCTTTCATTCACTACACCTCGCCGGTTTAACCGGCGCACAAGGAGCAGCGAAAATGAGTACTTTGTCGAATGCCGTGCCCGAGTCTTCGCGCGAGGCGCCGGGAATCACACCCGCGATTGCCCGGGCGACCCGGCCCTTCTACTGGTCGGTCCGGCGTGAATTGTGGGAGAACCGGTCGATTTACATCGCGCCGCTGGCTGTGGGGGCCGTTTTCCTGTTCGGATTCCTCTTAAGCACGGTTTTTCGATTGCCGGCAATCATTCGTGGCCTGCCAATGATGGCGCCGGCAAAACAGCAGGCTGAGATCCTCACACCCTACGACTTTGCGGCTGGCGCCCTCATGCTGACCCAGATGCTGGTAGGACTTTTCTACTCTCTCGATGCGCTGCACGGTGAAAGACGCGATCGCAGCATCCTCTTCTGGAAATCGCTGCCCTTGTCCGATGCCACCGCCGTGCTGTCGAAGGCTGCGGTTCCGGTGATCATTGTTCCGCTGCTCGCGGGAGCGGCCACGGTTGTCGTGTACGTGGCCATGTTTCTCCTCAGCAGCGCAGTCGTGGCGGGAAGCGGCCTCAGCGTGCATCCGATGTGGGTGCAATTGCCCCTGTTCCAGCTCTCGCTGGGCATCCTGTTCCACCTCGTGGTCGTGCACGGGCTGTGGCACGCGCCCTTTTACGGCTGGTTCATGCTGGTCTCAGGCTGGGCCCGGCGGGCGGTTATCCTGTGGGCCTCTCTGCCGTGGCTGGCGCTCATCGCCTTCGAGAAGATTGTCTTCAACAGCTCGCATGTCGCCAGCCTGCTTATCAATCGCCTGGCCGGCGACAACATGTCGATGGCGACAGGAAGCATGGCCATGGACCTGGCAGCGCGCCTCGGTTGGGCGAGAACCCTCATCAGCCCGGGCCTATGGCTCGGACTGCTGGTTACGGCAGGATTCCTGTTCGTGGCGGTCCGGGTGCGCCGCTCTCGCGGACCGATTTAAAACACGCCATAGGTCCGACCCTCGGGTCGGCCTAGGCACGGGCAGGATGCCCGTGCTACGTAGCGTGGCCATCTTGGCCATGCGAAAAACGTGCAAACTTGAGGGGCCGACCGTCGCGTCGGCCTTGGCCGCGGGCAAGTCCAGACTCTACGGTTATCAATGAAACTTCGACAGTTTTCTGTCGTTATTTCTTTTAGCAGGATGTCGAAATCGGCACGGGTTAAACGACGTTCATATTGGGAGGATAACATGGCGGTCTACGGCATCGAGAAGTCAGAACGGCAGGCGGCGTCAAGCGCTCAACTGATCAACTACGCAACCGGGTTCATCGGCGACCTGAGAGTTGCGCTCCGCTCCTTGAGGCGGGTGCCCTCGCTGTGGATCACGGTGGCCCTCACGCTGGCGCTCGGTATCGGCATGAACGCCGCCATTTTCAGCATCGTGCGCGGCGTCCTGCTGCGCCCGCTGGTGAATCGCGATGAGAATCGCCTGATCTACGTCCAGCAAAGCGAGCCGGGCATGCAAGTGGACGATGCCACCTTCTCGATTCCAGAGATCAATGACATCAACGCCGGCTTGAAAGCCATTAACAAGCTCGGAACGTTCTCGACCATCGACTTTACCGAAGAGGGATTGGGACCGACGCGTGAGATTCACGCCGGAGTGGTCGACGGCGACTACTTTGAAGTGATGGGCCTCAAGCCGGTGCTCGGCCGGTTGCTTGACGCGCGCGACGACGGCCCGAGCGCCGCCGGGGCCGTCGTGCTCACCTACAGCTTCTGGATGAATGCGCTGCACGGCGATCGAAACGTGCTTGGGCGGGCGGTCCGCCTGGGAAGCATGGGCGGCAGCCGTTCCGCGGTGGTGGTCGGAGTTCTCGAACCCTCAATCCCGTATCCGGCCGAGACGCAGATTATCGCCAACATCGTCACCAGCCCGCACCACCTCTCGGCCACCATGGTCCAGGGGCGCGAGCATCGCATGACCGAAGTGTTCGGGCGGCTTGCCTCCGGATCCAGTCTCAAATCCGCGCGCACCGAGCTTCGCGCCAAGTACGCCGCCATGGTGGCGGCACACCCCCACGTCTACAAAGCCCAGTATCACTTCGGCATCGACGCCAGGCTGTTGCGCGACGAGATCAATTCCAGCGCCTGGACGGTCCTCTGGCTGCTTTTCGGCGCCTCCGGCCTGCTTTTCCTGATTGCCTGCTCGAACGTGGCCAACCTGATTCTCGCCCGGACCGTTCGCCGCGAAACGGAGCTGGCCACGCGGGTGGCGCTGGGAGCAACCTCGGCGGCGATCCGGCGGTCCCTGCTGGCCGAAGGACTGGTTCTCTGCGGCAGTGGAGGCCTGACGGGCGTTCTGATAGCCATCCCCATGGTTACGGTGCTCGCACGGTACGCGCTGCGCTTCTCAGTGAGGGCGGCGGATCTTAAACCGGATTTCACGGTGCTCTGGATGGGACTCGCCCTGGCGCTGGCGGCGGCGGTCTTCCTCGCCTTCATACCACGCATTCCTTCCGCTGATGCTTCTCGCGGCCTCGGACTCACCAGCGGCGCCGGGCGTGTTACCCGGAGCCGCCGTGGGATTCGCATTTTCACCGTGATCCAGGTTGCCGCGTCGTTCCTGCTGCTGGCGGGTGCGGGCGCGCTCTTGAAGACGTTGCTGACGCTGCAAAAAGCGCAGCCGGCGTTTGAGACGGGACACCTCCTGACGGCGAACCTGCCCCTGATTTCCGACGGCAGCACGCCCCAACAGGCGGCCGAATTCTATCAGGAAGTCCAGCGCAGGCTGAGCGCGCTGCCGGGTGTGGAGGGAGCCGCTGTGGGCATGACGGCCCCATGGCGTGACGGTTTTATCCTGGGCTTCGGTCTGCAATTCGCGGTTGAGGGTGCAAAGCGTGAAAGCGGAGAAGACCTCCGGGCCCGTTTCCGCTATGTTTCCCCGGGCTATTTCGCCGCTCTGGGGATTCCGCTTCTGGAGGGGCGCGATTTCACGGCGGCGGACCGCATGAACGCCGAACCGGTCGTGATCGTCAGCAGGAGCATCGCGCAGCAGTTGTTTCCCGGGCAGGATGCCCTCAACCGGCACGTCATGTGGACCGATCCCTTGATCAAGTACGCCGGCATCAGCCCCGAGCCTCGCCGCATCGTGGGCGTGCTTGCCGACGTCGACGACGCGAACATCATTCCCGAACCCAACCTGACGATCTACTCTCCGTTCGCACAGGGCCCAACCTTCATGGCCCGGCTTTTCGTCCGCACAAAAAATGATCCCTACGCGTTGGTCCCGGCCATCACCCGCACCATTCGCGAGGTGGCCGCCACTCAGCCGGTCGAGCACGCCAGCACATTGCAGGATGTCCGCGCGGAGCTGCTGGCGAACAATCGCGTGAACGCCATAGTGTTCGGGGGATTCGCCGTCCTCGCCCTGGCCATATCGGTGGTGGGAGTCGCTGGCGTGCTGGCTTTTGCGGTGAGCTGGCGCACGCGCGAATTCGGCATCCGGCTGGCGCTGGGGGCCCGGCCCCGCCAGATTCTCGCCACCGTGCTGAACGACGGGCTGGCATTAGCGGCAATTGGCGTGGCGGCGGGCGCGCTCCTGGGCTGGGGATTGTCGCGCCTCGCCGGCCATTACGTCCCGGCGCTTCAGCTTCCGGGGTCGATTCCGCTGATCGCATCGGCGGCAGTGATTCTCACCGCGGCGTCGCTGGCGTCGCTGGTGCCGGCGGCCCGCGCCGCCCGGGTCGATGCCGTTCAGGCATTCCGCGCCGATTAGGCAACGGAGAGGGGTAGCGCAGAGTCTCGTTTTTTCGCCTCCTCAGCAATATCTGTGGGTTGACTCTGGCTCGGGGAGGCGACCAAGCGTGTGATAGAGCGCGAGTTCCATGGCCTCATAGGTGCGAAAGCCGTAAGAACGTCTGGTTATCACTCGGATTTTGTTGTTGAGCCCCTCCACGGCTCCGCTGGAGATCTCGCCTTTGGCCCGAAACCAGTTCAGCAAG
>DASYZG010000055.1:0-21517 GCA_035946575.1 Terriglobia bacterium
AGTCTGGCGGCGCGCGGACACCACGTGACCGTGCTCGCCGGACGTCCGAATCATCCCGCCGTCGCCGACCGCTACTTCTGCCGCGAGGCCGCGTCGAGCGAGCGAGCGCCGGAAGGATATCGGGTGATGCGCCTCCCCGTCTTTCGCTCCCGGGACACTCGGGCCTGGAAGCGCGCGCTCAGCTACCTCACCTTTACGCTGCTGGCCATCACGCGCGGGCTGCTCGAGCCACGTCCGGACGCCGTCCTGGCCGTGTCGCCGCTGCCCGCAGGTCTCGCGGCGCTGGCGCTGCACGCCTGGCATCGCGCGCCGCTGATCTATGATCTGCAGGACATCTGGCCGGACTCGGCGCGGGCCGTGGGCGTGATGAAGCGCGGCCTGGCCTTGCGGCTTCTGGGTCGTTTGGAGGACCTGTTGTATCGCCACGCCGCGCGAGTGGTGGTGATCAGCGCAGGCTTTCGTGAGTACCTGATGAATCGCGGCGTGCCGCGCGAGCGTCTGCGCGTGATCCCCAACGGCGTGGACAGCGAGCGCTTCCAGAACACGCGGCCCGAGGTGCGCGTCCGGCGCGCGAGTCCGCTGCGCGGCCGGTTTGTCGTCGGCTACATCGGTAACCACGGTCTCGCGCAGCGGCTGGACACCGCGCTCGTGGCCGCGGAGCGCCTGCGCGGCGATGCTGCCTTCCTCATGGTCGGCGAGGGCGTGGACAGGGCGCGCCTCGAACGCCGGGCGCACGAGGCACGGCTCGACAACATCCGCTTCCTGCGCGGCGTACCGCGACGCCGCGTGCCGGGTCTGCTCGCCGCCTGTGACGCGCTTCTGGTGATCCTGCGCGACGACCCGCTGTTCCAAATCACCGTCCCCTCGAAGGTCTATGAGTACATGGCCGCGGGCAAGCCGGTGCTGTGTTCGGTGGGCGGCGAGACTGCGGCGCTCGTCGAGGCCGCAAGGTGCGGCATCGCCGTGCCGCCCTCGGACGGGTCCGCTCTCGCGGACGCGGTGCGGAAGCTCCTCGGTGATCCCGCGGCGTGCGCCGCCATGGGCGCGGCCGGCGCCGCCTGGGCCCGCGAGCATTTCAGCACAGCGGCGATGATGACCGCCTACGCCGATGTTCTCGAGGACGCGCGGTCGCAGGTCGCGCCTGCGGCGATCATCCGCGAGCCGGCCGGGGCTGAGGTTCGCGGAGAGCTCTGAAGGGAGAAAGCCATGTTGAGACGAATCCACCTCTCCGCCGCAGCGTTGCTGATCGCGACGTTTCAGTTGCCCGCGGCCCACGCCGGCCAGCTGCAAACCAAGCCGCCCTTGGGCCAGATCGTGCGCTCGTCCTCGGCGACGCTCGGAGGCACGGCCATTCCTGCCGGAGGCACGATCGTGTCCGGCGACATCATGAGCATCGCCGCGGGCGGCGGCGCGCTGGTGGAATTCCCGGGCGGCAACCAGATCGATCTGGGCGAAAACACGATCGTCACCTTCAGTGGTACTCCGGACCACGTGGTGGCTACGGTCGATCACGGAAACGTCACGGTGCGCGCGCCAGCTGCGGGCGGCGTTGTCGTCGAGACGGTGCGCTGCCGGATTGCGTCCACGGGGCAGGGAGGCGCTTCCTACCAGGTCACGGCGCCGCCTGGAAGCACCAGCATCAGTGTCCACGGGCTGCAGGGTGCCGTGTCGGTCGGCGAATTGGGCGCGGCACAGGCTCATGCCTTGAAAGCGGGCGAAGACTGGAGTTGCCCTGCGGTAGCCGCAGGCCGGGCGAGGGAGGAAGGTGCGCCGAGCGCCGGCGAACAAGCGGGCCAGGCGGGCGCTCCGGCGGTGTCTTCGCACAGCAACACCGGACTGATCGTTTTGTTGCTCGGCGGCGGCGCGGCCGTAGGAATCGGCGCCGCTTTGGCCGCCGGGGGCAAGGGCGGGGGGGGCGGCGGCCCGGCCAGTCCCAGCGCCCCGTAGGGCACAAACCATCGAGCGAGAACCGGGGAGTATGGTGCGATGCTGAAGATCCTGAGTGTGGTGGGCACGCGGCCGAACTTCGTCAAGATCGCTCCGTTGCTGGCCGAGATGCGGCGTTGGCCCGGCGTCTGCCCGGTCCTCGTGCACACCGGGCAACACTTCGATCGCGAGATGTCGGATTGTTTCCTTGACGAGCTTCGGATTCCGGCGCCCGACTTCGTTTTGCGTCGGTGCGCGTCCGCGGGGGTTGCCGATATGGTATCGGCGCTCCGGGAAGTGATCCGCAGCGAGAGCCCTGACGTGGTGCTGGTGGTGGGCGATGTGAATTCAACCCTGGCGGGCGCCGAGGCCGCGGCCGGACTCGGCATCCCGGTGGCGCACGTGGAGGCCGGGTTGCGCAGTTTCGATCCGGGCATGGTGGAGGAGCGCAACCGCATCGCCACCGACCAGCTCTCGGAATTGCTGTTTGCAAGCGAGCCCAGCGGAGTAGTTAACCTGCTCGCCGAAGGCCGGCCGCGAGATAGCATCTTCCTGGCTGGCAATGTGATGATCGATACTCTGAAGGAGTTTCTGGCAGCAGCCCGCCGCTCGACAGCGCTCACGCGTCTCGGACTCGCAGACGAGCGTGGAACACCGCGTCCCTACGCGCTGGCGACGCTGCACCGGCCCGCCACGGTGGATAACCCTGAAGCGCTGCGGCGCATCTGGGGAGCGCTCGAAGAGATCGCGGATGACCTGCCGGTGATCTTTCCCGCACATCCCCGGACGCAAACCCGCTTGGGTGACTGCGGGCTCGCGAACCGCGATTCCGGCACGGCGGGGGTCCGGCTGATCGGGCCGCTGCCCTACCTCGACTTTGTCCGCCTGGAGAGCGCCGCCGCGCTGGTGATGACGGATTCGGGTGGCGTGCAGGAAGAGACCACTGCCATGTGCGTCCCTTGCCTGACCCTGCGCAACAACACCGAGCGGCCGATCACGGTGCGCGAAGGCACGAACCAGGTCGTAGGCCTGGACCCTGCCGCAATCGTCGCCGCCGCCCGCCGCGTACTCTCGGGAAACGTCAAGACCGGCCGCATTCCCAGGCTCTGGGACGGCCGCAGCGCCCAGCGTATTGTTAGCACGCTTTGCCGGCATTACGGCACCCGCCGCGAACGCGCCGGCCAAGAACTTCGCATTCCCGTCCAGGCGGTTCCCGCCGCCGTCGCCTGCTGATTCCCGCTCGATCATCCCGCCCTTTATACCTTCCGTATCAACTCACCCCCTGATAGTCCCCCCTCTGTAGCGCCGGTGTCCTCGAACCGGCGTTCTGCGCGCTGCGGACAGCGCCGCTGCGGCGGCATCACTGTTTCGTAGTCGCCAGACGGGTGGCGTCAGTTTTGTAACGCGAATTGGCAGGATCGAGTCCGGATGCGGATTGATACTGCTCCGCCGCTCCATGCAGGTCGCCCAAAATCTCCAGCGCACGACCCAGATTGTGGTGGGCGGCCGCATCGGCCGGTTGCGAGCGGATGGCGGCGCGGTACTCCGCGATGGCACGGGTGAGATCGCCGTTCTCCTCGAAAGCCAGGCCCAGGTCGTCGCGGGCGGCAGCATCGTTGGGTTCGAGCAGAAGGGCCAGACGGTACTCGGCAATGGCCGCGTCGAAGTCGCCACTGTCCGCCAGCGCGTTGGCGAGTTTCAAATGAGCCCCAGGATCATCCGGACCCAGCTTGACTGCCTGGCGCAGTTGGAGGACGGCGTGCTCCAAATCGCCGGCCTTGGTGAGCGCGTACCCGAGGCCGGCGGCGGCCCGAGCGTCCCCGGGATTGATCACCAGGGCGAGCCGGTATTCCGCGACCGCGCCTTTAAGGTTGCCGGTGGCTGTGAGGACTTCCGCCAGATTGAAGTGCGCCTCGGAATAATCAGGCTGCAGGCGGATGGCTTCCCGCAACTCGCCCGCGGCCCCAGCCAGGTCGCCAGAGCCACGAAGGGCCAGAGCGAGATTGTTGTGGGCCGGGACGTAGTCGGGCTTCAATTTGAGCGCCAGACGGTACTCGGCGATGGCACCGGCCCGATCGTGCTCCGCGTTCAGGGCATTGGCCAGGTTATAGTGGGCTTCGGGAAAGGCAGGTCGCGCTCGAAGCGCCTGGCGATATTCCGTCACGGCTCCTGCCCAGTTCCCCTGTACCGCCAGAGTATTCCCGCGTGTGAGGTGGTCCGTCGCCTTGTCGGCCCTGGCGACGGGCGGTAGCGCGAGGAGTGCCAGCAGGAAAAAAGGAGTGGTAAGTGACAAGTGGCAAATGACAGGTGCGCTCGCTCCCTTGGCCTTCCCTGGGACGCGGGTGCAGGCGGCGCGGGCAATCTGCATTCGGGCAGATGATTCGCCATCCACAGCATTCCGGCTTCGATCGTTCTGCCTCTGTTCTCCGGGACCGAGCGTGACCGGCGGGAGCGACACCAGGCGGCTTTGTTTGCCGGGCGTGGACATACCGGCACGGTCCAGCATGAGGCCGTGTTCAACAATCAATCTCAATGGCCGAGATGACGCGCTGAAACGCCTCATGAGGGTACCTGCGGCGAGACATCAACTTAGCACCGATTTCGTCTGATTGTCAATCCTCTTCGAGGCCCTTGTTGTAGCCTACTATGGGCGGAAACGCTGCGGCCGCCGCAGTTCGTGTCGTGAGTTGAAGCGGCCGTCGCGCAGCTCACCGTGGCGCGGCTTTTCCGGTTGCCATCTCTAACCGACTGGTATATAAAGGAGTCGTAATGTTCCGCAGATCCCCGGTTTGCGCCGCGGCCGTCCCATGGCCGTCTTTAGTTCTCATTCCGTGCGCTCCTGGATGTTGAGTCCCGCTTGCTTGGGTTCCAGCAGCGGGTGGTGGACCTGATGCACAGCTGTGAAAGTGTGGCCGCCCTGGCCCGGGATTTGGGGGCAAGTCGAAGGTCTCTGTACTTCTGGCCGACTGACGGGAGTGACTGCTCCCGTACGTGTGCCCCTACTTTGTCAAAGCCGTGCAAAGTCAAACTGTCTCAACGTGAGGGGTACACTCCAAAAATGGGAAAAGTGAGAAAAGTGAGAAATTTTTTTGCCATGTGTTTCCAATGAATTAGCCTGTGGGAAACTCCGACCGGGGTGAAAAGGCCAAGCCGGAAAACTTGGTCCAACGCATGAAAAGCGTGAGAAATGCGGCTGGTCATGCTGAGCGAAGGGAAGCATCTCGTATTTCGTTGGAAAAGAAGTGCCGAGACCTTCGCTACGCTTGACCTTCTGTCTGCCAGGATGCCATGGGTCCGCTGGTTCTTTCACAGCTTTTGGACCGGGATCACCAGCGGCTGCTTCTGAACGTGGCTCGGTTCGAAGAGGAAGGTCCCGAAGATATTGGCGGCGAAGGCGGTGAGGCCTGAGAGTTCGAGTATCGCCGAAGACGGCAGCACCGACCACGCCCAGGAGGTGTAACCCTGGTAGGCAAGGACCTCGCAGGAGACCCGCAGCGCGCAACCGATACTGACGAGCGCCAGCCCGGCGAACATCAGCTTTGTGCTCCACAGCAGCCGCATGGCAGCGAATGCGGGAAGGACGCGCTGGCCGACCGAAAGCACCATCACCGCGATGAATCCGACCGTGAGTGCGTGACGGGATGCGCCCCAGATGCCGCCCGAGGAATCCCAGCGCGCCGCGGCCACCCCCAGCAGCGCAGACGCCATCAGCCATCCGTAGGCCATCCGAATGAAGAGTGGAAACGTCGAGTGGACCCCGCGCGTCTTGGCCTCCTTGCGTGAGGGCTCAAACATGCGCAGAGCCCCAATCGCGAGCGCCGTGCTCACAGCAAAGATCCAGGTAGCGGCATCGCCCCCGCCGGCAAACGTCAGGAGGACGCCTGCGAAATTCGCGGCCACCGCGACGAGCAGCAGGCGCGGAAACGTCGCCGACAAGCCGAGAAACACAGGCATCCACTTGGCGCTGAAGCCCCAGACAAACGGCACCAGAAATCCCCACGACATCAGCACGAGATAGCGCTGGTCGAAGCCATGCACGAAGGCAGGATCGGAGCCGTGCAGCGCTATGCCGAGGCACCCCGCAAGATTTGTGACGAGGACGAGCGCGAGTCCCGTACTAGCGCCGATCACAACCCAGACCCACGGGTCGAGCTTCGTCCTGCTCGCGCCCTGAGGCCGATGCCCGGACACGGCCCGGAAGAAGATCGCGAAAGCGACAAGCTCGAGCGCGGCCGAGAACGGAAGCAGCACGCGCCAGTGCCAGCCATAGATAGCGGCGGCCCAGCGCAGCGCCACGCCCAGGGTCCACATCACCCAGCAAGCCCAGGCGGCCGCGAACGCGCCCCGGGCTCGGCCCTGGAGCTTGGGAACCGAGTAAAATCCGATGCCCAGAATGAAGCTGCCGACCCAGCCGAAAACCTGGGCGTGTCCATGCGCCTGCAGCCAGGCCGGCGAAATCGAGACTACGCTTTCGCGTCCGCTGATCTTGATGAGATTCCAGACGCCGAGGAATGTGCCCGGTAGCAGCATAAAGAACAACCCGCTGCTGATGTAGGCGATCAACAGACGCGAAAGCGACTTCTCCCGCGACCGCGCCAGCTCAAAGATCTCTATAGGGGAGGATGCCTCCACGCCCGCGAGGCCGGCGCCCGCTACGCGTGATTCGGCAGGTGTGTCAATTCGATCTGTCATTCTGACAAGCGCCCTTCCGCGGCCGCTGCTTCCATTTCGAGCGCCCGCGGAAACAGGATGTTATTTTCCAGATGGACGTGCGTGTGCATGTCGGCCTCAAACGCCTCCAGCGACCGGTAAAGCTCCCGGTAAGTCGCACAAGCGTCCTCAGGCACCCGATAACCGCTGCTCGAGCCGCGCAATGCGCGCAGCGATTCGCCGGCCACGTCGTGTTCCTTCATCATTGCCCGCACCGGGTTGCCGATGGAGCCGAACATGGCCTGCGGAATGGCACATTTCTGTATAACCGCCTGCTCCATCTCCCGGAGGTAGGGGAAGAGGATACGTTCTTCCTTCATCATGTGCATGCGCAGTTCCGCTGCCATTTCAGTGAAAGTTGCTTGCATGCCCGCCAGTTCAGGATGCCGGTCGCCATGCGCACGGCAGACCTTGGTGAACAGGCCCTCAAGCCGCGCGGTTTCCGTTGTGGTGAAAGCGTGATGCCTCTCGACAATGTGCTGCGCCAGAGCGGCCAGCGGTGCCCGGGACCAATCGGCGGAAGGCTCAGGCTTGCGCTGAGCAGCCTCGAGCGACGACAACACGTCGTTGATCTTGAGCCCGGCCTTTTCACAGGCTGAATTCAGAGAGATATTGCCGCCGCAACAGTAGTCAATCCCCAGTTCCTCGAAAACGCGAGCGGCGCCGGGTGACTGCACTGCCAAGTCTTTTACGGTCTGATTTGCTGTTACGATCATCGATCTTCCCTCCATTATGCGGACAGCCTCTTCGCCGTCCGCTCCCAACTTAACAACCGGCAGGGCGCGGGCGCTATGACTTATGTCGCGGAGGAAAATGGAGGGTCCGGAGATCTTGGGGCGGGAGCGGTACCCGTCCTGATCTCGATGTTGGGGTGGCCCCCGCGGGCGTCCCAAAGCACCGCCGGCGCAATCACCCGGGCGGCCAACGGCGGACCACCCCTACGCCGAATCAGTGCCAATGCGAGGGGGTGCTTGCCCTTAAAGTTGTCTCAGGCTACTATGTGGCAATGCCATATATAGATTTGACACTATTCGACCGGGAACTGAAGAAGGGAAGCGCGGAGCTGCTGATTCTGTCGCTGGTGGAAGCGCGCCCACGCCACGGCTACGAAATCAGCAAGCTGATCGAGCAGCGTTCGGCGGGAGCGTTGCGCTTCCACGTGGCTTCGCTCTATCCGCTGCTGTATCGCCTGGAGAAGCGAGGCTGGCTGCAAGGGCGATGGGTGGAGAAAGCGGGACAGCGGCGGCGCCGCTACTACCGCCTGACATCCCAGGGCCGGGGTGTCCTGGCCTCGCAGAGGCACGGATGGCAGGCCTTTGTTCGTGCGGTCAACTCCATCACCTCGCCGGCAGAGACCGAACATGTCTGAGCGATCGCCAACCGATCCTCGAAGGGCGCCGCGGCCATGGCGAGACGAGGTGGCCTCGCGTCTCGCCGGGCTGAAGCTCGAAGCGGCCCGCGAGGCGGAGATTATCGACGAGTTGTCACAGCATCTCGAGGACCGCTACCGGGAACTGCTGGCCGCCGGCGTTGTCGAGGCTGAAGCCTGGAGAACTGCCATTGCGGATCTCAGCGACCCCGAGGCCTTAGGCCAAGGGCTTCGCCAAGTGGAGACTCGAGTTGAGATCGAGCCTGTAGTTCCGGGCGCCGGAGGAGAGAAGGAGAACGTCATGAACGACCTCGGTCAGGACTTGCGTTATGGGCTTCGTGTGATGGTCAAGGATCGGGCCTTCACGGCCGTGGCCGTGCTGACGCTGGCGCTTGGGATCGGCGCCAATACGGCAATCTTCAGCGTGCTCGATGCGGTCTTGCTGCGCCCTCTGCCGTACCCGGAGCCGCAACAACTGGTCAAGCTCTGGAGCCGCTTCCAGGGCATCGGTTTGCCGAACGATCAGAATGACCTCTCGGCACCGGAGTTTCACGATCTTCAGCAACTCAGCCAAAGCTTCAGCGGAATCGCCGCCATCAGCGCCGGCACCTTCAACCTCGGCGGGAAGGGCAGCCCGGAGCGTCTGGCTGGCGCAGCGGTTTCTCCCGCGTTTTTCCGGATTCTGGGAGCACAGGCATTGCTGGGCCGGACCTTCGTCGATGAGGAGGCGCAGCCGGGCCACGACCATGAGGCGATTCTCAGCTACGGGCTCTGGCAACGGGGCTTCGGCGGAAATCGCACCGTCATCGGCAGCACGATTCAGGTGGACGCCGTCCCGTACACCGTGGTCGGAGTTATGCCCGCCGGATTCGACTATCCTCAGGACGCCCAGCTCTGGGGGCCATTGGCCTTTGGCCCGGACGATCTCAGCCCGAACAGCCGCGGCAATCACGGACTCGAAGTGCTGGCTCGCATCAAGCCCGGTCTCTCCTTTGCCCAGGCGAGAACAGACATGGACCGCGTGGGTAAGACGATGATCGAGCAGAATCGCAGCTACCCCTACGACAAATTCGGTTTCGCGGTCATCATGAACTCGCTCCTCGAGGAGACGGTGGGGGACGTGAAGACATCGCTGTGGGTGTTGATGGCCGCGGTCGGCCTGGTACTGCTGATTGCCTGCGCAAATGTGGCCAACCTCCTGCTGGTACGGGCCTCGGGGCGAGAGAAAGAGATCGCGGTGCGCGTGGCCCTGGGCGCGAGCCCCGGCCGCCTGGCGCGGCACTTGCTCACGGAAAGCACGCTGCTGGCGTTGTTCGGGGGGACCGTCGGCCTCATCGTAACGCCCCTGGTCCTCCGTGGACTCGTGGCGCTCAGCGCCAACACGCTTCCGCGCGTGGTCCACACGGGAATCAGCGGCGCTGCCCTGGCTTTCACACTGGCAGTGTCGCTCGGTACCGGAATCCTGTTCGGGCTGGCGCCCGTGCTGCACGTTCTGCGGGCTGGCAGCTATGACGTACTCAAGAGCGGGCGAACCACGGCGCCGAGCGCGTCGAATCGGCTCCGACGCGGCCTCATACTCGGCGAAACCGCGGTCTCCCTGGTGTTACTCGCAGGCGCGGGGCTGCTGCTGCGAAGCTTCATGCAGGTTCTGAAGGTTGATCCCGGATTTCGTCCCGAGGGTGTGCTCACGATGCGTGTATCGCTGCCGGATGCGAAGTATAACCGGCCGGAGCAAGTTCGCGGTTTTTATGGCGAACTGCTCGATCGCATTCGGGCCTTGCCGGGCGTGGAGTCTGCGGGTGCAATCAATTTCCTGCCGCTCGGAGGTCTGAATAGTTCCGGGACCACCACGATCGAGACCGAGGCTGTCAAGCCCGAAGACAGGACGCCGGAAGTGGATTACCGCGCCGTCACGCCCGGCTACTTCAAAGCCATGGGCATATCCCTCGTTCGCGGCCGTTATTTCGACGGGCGGGATTCCGATACCGCACCGCGAGTCGCCATCGTTGATGAAACGCTGGCCCAAACCTACTGGCCAGGCCAGGATCCCGTTGGCAGGCGGCTTCACTTTGGCGGGTCTATGTCAAACCCTTCCTGGCTGACGGTGATCGGCGAGGTCCGGCATGTTCGCAACCGGACTCTGGAAGCGCGCTCGCGCGTGGAGTTCTACTGGCCCGAGGCCCAGAGGCCCCAAGCAACGGTGTCTCTCGCGGTCCGGACTTCGGGGAATCCCATGAGCCTGGCGCCGACGCTTGAAAGAGAGGTATCAGCACTCGACCCGGAACTGCCCGTTTTCGAAGTTCGCAGCATGGCGGAAGTGATGGGCGAGTCTGTGGCGCGCCGGCGCCTGGCATTGATCCTGCTGGCGGTCTTTGCCGGCCTCGCGTTGCTTCTTGCCTCGATCGGAATTTATGGAGTCAGTTCGTACTCGGTCAACCAGCGCCAGCAGGAGATCGGACTTCGCATGGCGCTGGGCGCTCGGCAAAGCCAGGTGCTGCGACTAGTGCTTCGCCAGGGAATGTCGCTTACGCTCGTCGGACTTGGAATCGGCCTCCTGGCCGCTCTCGGATTGACTCGGTTGATTAGCAGTCTGCTCTTTGAAGTGCGACCCGCAGATCCGCTGGCGCTGGGCGCGGCTGTGCTCCTGCTTGCGGCGGTCGCCTTGCTTGCTGTCCTGATCCCGGCAGGCCGGGCCATGCGGGTCGATCCGGCGGTGACGCTGCGCTACGAATAGGCCGGGCAGCCAGCCAGTGCTTTCCGGGTCTTGATGCAGGGGCGGCCCTTTCAACGCGCTCAGGCCAGGCTCTTGTGCCCGCTCCAAGTCGTGGCAGCGTAAGTCATCCGGGCGAACACTGGGGCCGCCCCACGTCGAACTGACCCACAATCCCCACTTCGATTGGGCTGATCGTGCCGTGATAGGATGGAGCACATCAGCCAGGTCTGCTCGCCGCCCAGGAGGAGACGCATGAAGGCTAATGGATCGCCCCGCGGGATTGAATACGTCTTTGTGCTCATGCTTGAGAATCGGGCTTTCGATCACATGCTGGGCTTTTCGGAAATCGGCGGGAAGGACGCCGCCACCGGTCAGCCGACGAAGGCGGGCGGCTTGAGCGGCTCCGAGTCGAATAACTACAACGGCCAGACTTACAACGTGACACGCGGGGCCGACTTTGTGATGCCTTCTGACCCTGGTCACGAATTCACCGACGTTTTGTCTCAGCTTGCCGGCCCCGGCACCGTCTACCCTCCGGGTGGCACTTATCCTGCGATTAACAACAGCGGATTCGTCGCTTCTTACTCGGTGACCGGTGGCAGCGCCAACCCGGCGGAGGTCATGAAGTGCTTCCTGCCCGAGCAGCTTCCGGTGCTCAACGCCCTTGCGCGGGAATTCGTGCTCTGTGATCAGTGGCACGCCTCACTGCCGGGACCGACGTGGCCGAACCGAATGTTCGTCCACGCTGCGTCGTCGGGCGGGCTTGATCATAGCCCGACGACACTGGAAATCGTGGAGTGGGAGACAATCGGAGGGTTCCGCTTTCCCAAAGGAACGATCTTTGACGCGCTCAAAGCGAAAAACCTGACCCATCGCCTCTACGCCGGCGATGACTTTCCCATGGTGGCGGCGCTGAGGGGCATTTCGCTCGACGATATTCGCGACTTCAGCAAGTTTGAGGGCGACCTGGAGCAGCCGGATTACCCTTGCCCTTACACCTTCATTGAGCCCAGCTACGACGTGCTGAATGATTACCGGAACAGCACGTCAGAGCATCCGCTGACCGACATCACCCTTGGAGAGGGCCTCATCAAGTCCACGTACGAGGCTATCCGCAACTCGGCCTTGTGGGAGAGCAGCTTGCTGATCATCACCTGGGACGAACACGGCGGGTTCTACGACCACGTGCCGCCGCCCGATTGCCTCGCGCCGGGCGATACTGGTCCCAACGCGAAGTACAACCAGTATCACTTCACGTTCGAGGTTTACGGGCCGCGCGTGCCCGCCGTCGTAGTCTCGCCGCGCATCCCGAGAAACCTCGTCGCTCACGCCGTGTATGATCACGCTTCCGTACTGGCTACGGTCGAGAGGCTTTTTGGAATAGATCCGCTTACCACCCGGGACCAGGCCGCCAACTCGCTCGACGCGCTCATTTCGCTCCCGGCGGCGCGCGATGATGCCCCGTCGACCCTGCCTGCGCCGCCCATTTCCGGAGTCTCAGCTGCGGCCGCGCGGGTTACCGAAGCGCCGACACCTGCGGAGACTGCAGCCGCTGTTGCGCGAGATCAGGAGTCCGTAGACGTTGGCAATCTGCCCGTAGTCCTACACTCTGCGCTACGCCAGGATCTGCAGCTTTCGCCGCCGCAGGACCGGCCGGCCATCCAGGCACGCTTCCGCTCCATCAGGACTCGCGGCCAGGCACGGCAGTATCTCGACGAGGTTCGTCAAAAGAAGCGGGCGCAGGGCATCGGGCCGTGAGCCGCGGCGCCGTGCGATACAATGATCTTGAGTTGAATATCCTTAGCGGAGGGAATGGTGGCCGTCAAGATCATTGGAGTGCTTCCAAATAATACTGACGCCGTAGTTCGCGCGATTCTGCGCCGCGCGCTCGATAGCCGGCCGGAATCTTTTGTAGTCCACATCTCGTGGCCGCACTCCGATCTCGTTGTCCACATTCAACAGCCTTTCGACAAGAAGCTCAAATTTCACCGTCCTGGTGAGTCGGAACTCGGCCGGGAACTTTACACCACAATCACAGAGATCGCCGAGGGTGAACTCGGACCCGCACCCGGCCCCAAGGCTTGAGCGGCAACAGAAGGGACTTGAGAGGGGGAAGCAGATTCTTCGCTTCACGCAGCATAAATGACGGGCCGGCTGAGTCGTTCAGCAAACCGGCTTCGGATCCGAGTGCCAGGATCGGATGTCAAAGCAGCCGGGCGCCGAGATAGAGGAGCGTGGTGGCGAGCATCGGACGCAGGAGTCTCTCAGGAAAGATGGCACTCAACCGGCTGCCGATCACCACGCCGGGAACCGAGCCGATCAAGAGGCCGATCAAAAGCCTGGTATCCACAGTTCCAAGCCCCATGTGGCCGATAGCGGAGACGCCAACCAGAAGCAGGCCGTGAAGAATGTCTGAGCCCACAAGTTTCTTAAGGGGCGTAGTCGGGTAGATGAACACCAGCGAGGCCACAATAACGCTGCCGCTGCCGACCGAGGTGATACTGACCAGGAAGCCGACGATGAGGCCGAGAACGCTGATCAGCCAGGCTGGACCCCTCGACAGCCCTTCGGGACCTATCACCGGGAGCTTTGATCCGAAGAACGTCCGGAAAAAGAGACTCAGCGCTACTCCGATCAGAGCGGTTCCGAGCACCATCACCACAAGATGGTCTTCAGACTTGATCCCGTGATGCCGCAAGATAGCCAGCAGCGTGATTCCGCATAGGGCGCCCGGGATGCTGCCGATCGCCAGCCTCTTGACGAGACGGGTGTTAACTGTCTGCTGCCGGAGGTGAACGATTGAGCCCACGCCCTTGGTGAGTGCGTTCCAAGCGAGGTCTGTGCCCACCGCCAGCGCGGGCCGGGCAATCCCGAAGAGGATCAGCGCCGGCGTCATGATCGCGCCGCCGCCCATGCCGGTCAGTCCAATCAGCACCCCAACAAACAAGCCCAGCAGAGAAATCCTGAAGTCCATCAAGCCTTACCCCGTCACGACGGCGCCTTTAGCTCCAATCCGATCGCCATCATCAAGTCGATAGGTTTGCAAGGGTATCACACCCTAAGTCCGGCTGCCAAGTGCTCAACACACTTACAAAAGCTTTTATTACCTCGCTGCGTCTATCAGAGGATTAGACAGGCCGGCTGGAAGGGAGGGCTTCACGCCCACACGTGGTTATGAGATCCTCAAGGTACGCTTCTCCTTTTTGAGGTCTTCCATCTGCTTGGGTCCCGATATCTCCCGCTCGATCATGAGCGCACCGCGGTATCCCAATTCCTTCAGGCGCGCCATGGGCTTGGGGAAATCGATTTTTCCCAGCCGGATCGGCACTTCCCGACCGAGATCCCGGGCACGGAGATTTTCCGAGATTCTCGGCGGCCACCGGGACTCATTCACCCTTCCACGATCCGGTGACTTCGATACCCATCGGGCATCGACTCGCGCCGCGTGCCGGGTTGGGCTTGAAGTCCGGTCAGAATCGGGGAAAATGAACACGTGACGTGGGCGGACAGAAAAGCTTGGCTGGCAGCTCTGCTCCTGCTGCTGCTCCTCGCGGCAGCGCGCGGCAAGGCTCATGCACAACAAGCCCCGGGCTCCGCCCAGCCGAATGCTGCCTCGGAGTCCAAGCTCACGCCGGGCACGCTCGCCGTAACCGTTCTTGATGAAACCAAAGTCGCGGTGCCGGCGGCGCATGTGACAGCGAGCGGCCCGGCGGGGAGCGGGAGTTGCGAAACCGACTACGCCGGCCGCTGCGAGATCGCCGGCCTCGCGCCCGGTGTTTACGAGCTGCGGGTGGAGAAGGAGAACTACTTTGCCGCGCTCGAGAAAAACGTGGGAATGAGCGCGAACGAAGGAGCCGCCGCCGACGTCACTCTGGCTCATCAGCGCGAGCTGGTCGAGCGGGTGAATGTGATCTACTCGGCGCCCCTGATCGATCCCCGGAAGACCACGCTGAGCAACACGCTCGATGAACACGACCTCATCGACCTGCCCTATACGGTCGACCGCGACCTGCTGTACTCCTTCCCCCTGCTGCCCGGCGCTCTGCCCGATGCCACGGCCCAAATTCACGTGGACGGTTCCGACAGCCCGCAGACCATCTACCTGCTGGACGGATTCACCTTCAACGCGCCGGAAAGCCGGGATTATCTCAACAAGCTCAGTGTTGACGCTGTGCAATCCGTGTCGCTCGAGACCTCGCGCTATCCCGCGGAGTATTGGGGCGGATCGGGCGGCGTGCTCAGCGTCAACACCGGCATGGGCGACGATCACTTCCGGTTCGTGGGCACGAACTTCATTCCCGGCCTCACCGAAAATCACGGAATTCACGTCGGCAGCTTCTATCCGCGGTTCATGTTGACGGGTCCGTTGAAGAAGGGCAAAGCGTGGTTCCTGTTCGCACCTCAGGCGGAGTACGACCAGGCGTTCTTCACGGACTTGCCCGCCGGCCAGAACAGCATCCCCGCGTGGAGCTACAGCCCGCTGGCCAAGACCCAGGTGAATGTCTCCTCCAGCAGCATTCTCACCGGAATCTTCCTGTTCAACGGCTACGGCGCAAACCATATCGGCCTGTCGCAATTCACCCCTGTTCCCACCACGACGGATCTGAGGTCGAACCACCTTCTGGCTCTGAGGGACCAGACGTTCCTCGCCGGGGGAGCGGCTTTGGAGGCGGGATTCGCGGAGACCGCTTTCTACGCGCACGTCGCGCCCATGGGCGACCAGACGTATGTGCTCGGGCCGGCGGTGGCAAGCGGCAATTATTTCGAATCGTCGATCGCGCACTCCGGACGCCTCGAGGGAATCGCCAACCTCATTGTGCCCGTGCACGCGGCGGGGGAGCACGAGCTGAAATTCGGTCTGAATCTTGACCGCATCACGTTCAGCCAATCGCTGGTCCGAAATCCTTTTGAGATCGTGCGCGCGGACGGGACGCTCGACCGGGCCGTCCGCTTTGCCGGTCCTTCGGCGCTCACCCGCGATAATCTTGAGGCCGGCGCCTACGCCGAGGACCGCTGGACCGCGGGGAAGTGGCTGACGGTCTCGCCCGGCGTGCGGTTCGATTGGGACGAAATCGTGCGTAGCGTGGACGTATCGCCGCGCCTGGCCGCGAGTTATCTGCTCCGGCGGGGCGGAGACACGAAACTGGTGGGCGGCGTGGGAATCTATTATGACGCAACCAGCATCGGCCTCCTCTCGCTGCCGCTTCAAGGCCAGCGCCTCGACACGTTCTATAACACGGCAGGCACCACACCCCTCGGTCCGCCGGTGGTCACGGAATTTCAATACACCCCCGGAACCTTGAAAGAGCCGTACGTGATCAATTGGAGCGGAGGAGTGGAGCGGAAGCTGCCCGGGTCGATCTATGCCGACTTCGAGTTCCTGGACAAGCGCGGTGACGACGGATTCGCTTACTTCAACGGCTGTAAGGTGATCGCCGGCTGCCTGAACGGCATGTTTCACCTGCTCAACGCGCAGACCACCTACTATCATGCCGGGCGCGTTACTGCACGTCATCAATTCAAGGGCGACCACTTCATCTTCGCCTCTTACACCGAGTCAAGAGCCAGGTCCAACGCCGGACTGCAATTCAGCCTGGAGAACCCGCTCTACGGCCCACAGCTGCCGGGTCCGCTGTCCTGGGATTCGCCGCATCGATTCCTGTCCTGGGGATTCCTGCCTCTGGTGAGGGGCTACGATCTGGCTTATATTCTCGACGCGCGCAGCGGCTTCCCCTTCTACATCGTGAACCAGAACCAGCAACTCGTCGCCGGGCCCGGCGCCGACCGGTATCACGCCTACTTCTCGCTGGATCTTGCCGCGGAGAAGCGGTTCCATCTTTTCGGGTACCTCTGGGCGCTGCGCGCAGGCTTCGATAACATCACGAACCGCCAGAATGCCGGGTACGTCGACAACAACATCGATTCTCCGCAGTTCCTTACCTTCAGCGCCGTTCAGGGGCGGTCGCTCACGGGCCGCATCAGGTTGCTCGGGCGGAAATGAGATTCCAGGACATCGGCAACTCCGCCGCTTGGGAACGAATGATTCTCCTCACGCCTTGCCGATTACCAAGCGGTCGAAGCGCTGGCTCAGGTCGCGCAGATAAGCCTCGTCGCCTCCATCGAGCTCGGTGATGACGGTCCCGGAGTAGTGAATTTCCCGCAGCGCCTTGCGGACCTCGGGCCAATCCACATCGCCGTCGCCGAGGTTCACCCACTGGTAGCCGTCGTCGCGGCGTTTAAAGTCCTTGACGTGCATGTCGACGATACGGTTACCGAGCGTGCGGATCCAGTCCTGCGGATATCCGTACAGCACCACGTTGCCCACATCGAACCAGGCCTTTACCCAGGGGCTGTGGAATTCGTCCACGTAGGTGGCGAACTCCAGCGGGCTGAGCAGAAACTTGTTCCACACCTCTTCAAGCGCGATGACCACTTTGAGCTGCTCGGCCAGCGGCACGAGTTTACGGATCTGCGCCTGCGAGCGCTTCCAGGCGTCGCGATAGCTGATTTCAGCGTTGACCACCGCGGGCACCAGCAGGACGTACCTGGCGCCCCAGGAATTGGCGTTGTGCAGTGAGGTGCGCATGCCTTCGAGACTCTTCTCGACCACTTTGGGGTCGGCCGAGGAGAGCGGATACTTCCAGTGATCCATGTTCATCACGGAGTCGATACGCATGCCGGCGGTCTCGGCGGCGCGTTTGATCTCGAGGGCGTCCGCCGGCTTCGGCGTGGTGTTCACCTGCAGGGCTTCGAATCCGACGTTGCGCGCCAGTTTGAAGCGGTCGGTATAGCTGAGCCCTTTGGGGAGCATGTCCACAAGGATGCCCTTCTTGACGGGCAACGGGCCGGACGCCGCATCAGACGCCGGCGGAGCCAGTCCTGGCGAAGCGGCCGAAGCCTCTGCGACGCCCACCGATGCTGCGCCAAGACCCGCGGCACCGGCCGCGGCAATCGATGTTTTCAGGAAATCCCGCCGAGACGTGTTAGACATGAGATTCAACCCTCCGCTGTCGGCCTTGATCCTCGTCGTCTCTCATCCGCCTTGACGAACCTGGCTTCGAAGCGCGCATCCATTCGAGCCTGGTTTAAGGCTAGTACTACTGTGTTACAAAATGTGATATCCTGCGGCTATGAGCGCCGTCATTCCGGCGCCAGGCCCGCAGGAGAAGCGCTTTGCGGCTTACATGGATGGCCTGGCGCAAGCCGCAGAGCACGCCGACCGCCGGATTCCCTTGCGAAATTACTGCATGGGGTTGCTGTTGCCGGGGGAGCGCAAGAGCGTGGAGCCCATGGCGGCACGCTTGGCCCCCGAAAACGTGCGACGCGTCCATCAGTCTCTGCACCATTTGGTGGCGGACGCACCCTGGAGCGATGAGGCGATGTTGCAGCAGGTGCGCCGCTACGTCCTGCCCGCTATGGAAAGGTCGGGACCCGTGGTGTGCTGGATCGTGGATGACACGGGATTTCCCAAAAAAGGCACCCACTCGGTCGGGGTGGCCCGGCAGTATTGCGGCCAGGTGGGCAAACAGGAGAACTGCCGAGTGGCGGTGAGTCTCTCGGTTGCGACCTGGACTTCCAGCCTGCCCATTGCTTGGCGACTCTACTTGCCGGAGGGCTGGGCCCGGAAGGGCAAGCCCCGACAGCAAGCGGGAGTTCCTGAGGAGGTGGAGTTTCAAACCAAGCCCCAGATGGCGCTGGAGCAGATTCGCCGAGCGGTCGAGGAAGGGATTCCCTCGGGTGTGGTCGTGGCCGACGCCGGCTATGGGATCGACAGCCAGTTTCGCGCGGGCCTGACCGAACTGGGGCTGGAGTACGTGCTCGGGGTGCAATCGTCCACCACGGTGTGGGAACCCGGGCAGCAGCCTCTGCCTGCCCAGCCTTGGAAAGGAAGAGGCCGACCCCCTCGATTGCTGCGCCGCGATCGGGAACATCGCCCCCTCCCCGTGAAGCAGTTGGCACTGGCCTTGCCGGCTTCGGCCTGGAAGGGAGTGACTTGGCGCCAAGGCAGCGCACGAACCCTGCGCTCGCGTTTTGCAGCCGTGCGCCTGCGTCCGGCCCATCGGGATTACTGGCAGGCCGAACCCCATCCGGAAGAGTGGTTGCTCATCGAATGGCCGCGAGGGGAAGCCGAGCCCACCAAGTACTGGCTTTCGACCCTGCCCGCCGAGACCTCCCTCCCCAACCTGGTCAAGCTGGCCAAACAGCGCTGGATCATTGAGCGCGACTATCAGGAACTCAAGCAGGAGCTGGGGCTGGGGCATTACGAAGGCCGAGGCTGGCGTGGATTTCATCATCACGGCACGCTCTGTATCGCCGCCTATGGGTTCCTGGTCGCCGAGCGGAACCGTTTTTCCCCCTCCGCTCGTGCCGGCCATCTCGGACTACCGAAGCCGGAGATCCCGCCTGACTTCCAGCCCCGCGGCTCGCCGCCTTCGTCCCGAGCGGCATAATCCTTGTTCGATCGCCACCCTCCGGCAACGGCTCGCTCGTTACTTAGTCCGGCAGCTTCCTTGCTGCCCTTTTTGCGGCGCCGTACGTTTATAACACAGTAGTACTAGCAGGCTGCTGAAAAAGCGTGTAGCGGCGGCTTCAGGCCGCCACGCGTGTATTGGGAGAGTTGGACTTATGGCGAGATAAACTCGCCGCTACGCTCCTCAAACCGTGTTTTTCGGCAGCCTGCTAGAAGAAAGTCGACCGTCTTTTCCATGTTCATCGACCTTCCGTCTCACCCCCGATAATTCAGCTTCTCCAGATCAATCCCGGACTGCCACGCTTCGGTCGACCCCATCAGGTCATCCCAGGTGACGGGCTTGTTGGTGTAGGCCGCCGTGCGTCCCAGCATGCAGGTGAGCGCCGAAATCGCGCCTTGCTCGGCCTGATTGTGAAACTGGCCGCTGGTGATGCTCTCCACGAAAGCCTTCTTCTTTTCGGGATCGGCCTCGGCGAGATTGTCGGAGAACTTGCCGGTGGCCGAGAACTGTCCGCCGCCCGCGGACTGGGTTGCTCCCTCCGGATGCCAGGCTTCATCACCCCAGATACCGAGCGGTCCCGCGTAGGGAGATTGCGAAGTTCCCTTGGTGCCGAAGAAGCGCTCGGTGACGTCGAACCAGCCCTTGTTGAACTGCGTGGAGCTGAAAGTCACGGCGACCTCATTCGGGTAGTAGAAGACCAGGTTGTAATGGCTGTAGGCGGTGTCGCCCGCGGGGCGCCCTTCGGTGCCGCCGGTGGCCGCCGCCTTCACCGGATGATCCTGCAGAACCCAGTTGCAGATGTCGATGGCATGGATGTTCTGTTCGACAATGATGTCGCCGGAGAGCACGCGATCGTGCACCCAATTGCGCAGACGGCGCTCCTCAGGCGTGGCATTCGGCCACGCCGGCCGGTCGATGTAGCCGGCGATATAATGCGCTTCGCCCGAGGCAATCAGGCCAAGGGCGCCGCCGTGAATGCGCCGGACCATCTCTACGAACATCGGGCAACTGCGGATCTGAAATCCGACGTCGAGACTCAGCTTGCCCTGCGCCTGCCTGCCGATGTCGATCACTTTGTTCGCGCCCGGCACGTCTACGGCCACCGGCTTCTCGCAGTAGACGTGTTTGCCGGCGGCGACCACGGTCTCAAGATGCTGGACGTGGAAGATCGGTGGCGTGGCGATCACGATGGCATCCACGCCGTTCGAGGCCGCGATCTCCTGGTAGGCATTGGGTCCGAGGAACAGCTGCGATGCGTCAATGGCCGCGTAGCCTTTGCCCTGCTGATACTGATCGAAATGCTGGCGGCCCTTCTGCAGCTGGTCTTGAAAAAGATCGCCGAGCGCCGTCACGCGCGCGCCGCCGGTATCGATGAGATTAGTGGCGTCTTCGGTTCCGCGCCCGCCGCAGCCCAGCAGCCCGACGCGCACGGCGGAGTTCGCCTGCGTGCCGCGGACCAGTCCCGGCTTGAGGATCATGAAACCCGCTGCCGCCGCTGCCGTGGTGCCGATGAACTGGCGACGATTCGGCGCCTTGTTGCTCTGGTTTGTTGATGTTGCTTCAGTCTGACGCATGGATACCTCCTGGCGAAGGAACTCAGCTTGAGTAGAGAATTATAACTGATTTGAGACGGCAAGTACGCGTCCCCGAATTTCCGCGTTATGACGGGACCGCGCGGGTTGCGCCGCTGCAGGCCTCGTGTCCCCGAAATCGTACTCAGCGCCGCTCGATCGGCACATATTTTCTGTTCGTGGGACCCGTGTAGTCGGCGAGCGGCCGGATCAGGCGGTTGTGCGCGTACTGCTCCAACACGTGCGCCGTCCAGCCGGAGATGCGGCTCACCGCGAAGACCATGGGGTAGAGATCGACGGGGATGCCGAGCACGTAATAGGCGGAGGCGGAGTAGAAGTCCACGTTGGCGTTGATGTTCTTCTCGCGGATCATCAACTGCTCGATCCTGAGCGACATGTCGAACCACTTCGGCTGGCCGTTGCGCCCCAGTTCCTCCGACATGCGGCGCAGCACCCAGGCGCGCGGATCCTCGGTGTGGTAGACACGGTGGCCGAAGCCCATAATCTTTTTCTTCTGGGCTAGTAGGCTATGGATGTAATCTTCCGCCTTGTCGACGCTGCCGATTTCCAGCAGCATCTTCATCACCTGTTCGTTGGCGCCTCCGTGCAGCGGGCCCTTGAGCGTGCCGATGGCGGAGGTGATGGCCGAGTGCATGTCCGACAGGGTGGAGGCGGTGACACGCGCGGCGAAGGTGGAAGCATTGAAGCTGTGGTCGCCGTGCAGCACCAGGGCCACGTCAAACCAGTGCGCGTCGTC